>JASFYI010000001.1:0-600000 GCA_030055515.1 Methanolinea sp.
GCGCGGAGGAGATCTTCGAGGAGATAAGGAAGGTCACGCCGTCCTACGCGGGGATGAGCTACGCGCGGCTCTCGAGGCCCGAGGCGCTCCACTGGCCCTGCCCGACGCCCGACCACCCGGGGACGCCGATCCTCCACAGGGAGAAGTTCGCCCACCCCGACGGGCTCGGCCAGTTCTTCGCCGTCCCGTACAAGCCGCCCGCCGAGGTCCCGGACGACGAGTACCCGTTCGTGCTCACCACAGGCCGGTGCATCTGGCAGTGGCACACGGGGACGATGACCCGCAGGTCCGCGTCGCTCGAGGCCGAGGAACCCACCGGCTGGATCGAGATCAACCCCGAGGACGCAAAGGCACTCGGGATCAAGAACGGCGAGATGGTCAGGGCAACGACCCGCCGCGGGTCCGTCGAGGTCACCGCGCGCGTCACGCCCGACATCATGAAGGGTGTCACGTTCATGCCGTTCCACTACAGGGAGTGCCCCGCAAACATCCTCACCAACAACGCGCTCGATCCCATCGCGAAGATCCCGGAGTTCAAGGCCTGTGCCGTGAGAATCGAGAAGATCGAGGGGGGGGAAGTGAAATGGGACTCTTTTCCGGGAAAACAGACGTGAAGAAAGGCGACATGTTCTATGCGTGGACAAGTGACGAGGATATCGCGAAGAGAGCCGAGTGCGGCGGTGCGGTGACGGGGCTCCTGAAGTATGCCCTCGCACAGGGGATAGTGGACGGTGTCATTGCTGTCAGGAAGGGCCAGGACATCTACGACGCGGTCCCGGTCCTCGTCACCGACCCGTCCCAGCTGAAGGAGACTGCCGGGTCCCTCCACTGCGGGACGCTCCTCCTCGCGAATGCTGCCCGGAAGTTCACGGAAGGTTCGAAGGGGATGAAAATCGCGGTCACCGTGAAAGGCTGCGATGTCATGGCGTTCCACGAGCTCGCGAAGAGGAAGAAGGTCGACCTCGGGAATCTCCTCCTCATCGGCGTCAACTGCGGGGGGACGGTAAGCCCCGTGATGGCACGCAAGATGATCCGCGAGAAGTTCGGGGTCGACCCCGACACGGTCACGAAGGAGGAGATCGACCGTGGCCAGTTCATCATCGAGTACCCGGGAGGCCACAAGGGCATCAAGATCGATGACCTCGAGGAGGAGGGCTACGGGCGCCGCTCCAACTGCCGCCGGTGCCTCTACAAGGTCCCGCGCCAGGCCGACCTCGCGTGCGGGAACTGGGGTGTCATCGGCGACAAGGCCGGCAAGGCGACTTTCGTCGAAGTCTGCAGCGAGAAGGGTGCCGACCTCCTCGCGCGCGCGGTGAGAGATGGTACGCTCAAGATAGAGAAGCCGGACCCGAAGGGCATCGAGATGCGCGCGAAGGTCGAGGGCGCGATGGTCAAGCTCGGGGAGAAATGGAGGAAGAAGGACTTCGAGGCACTCTCCGGCGACCTGTGGGGGACGATCAGGAAAGAGACATCCCGGTGCATCAAGTGTTACTCGTGCATCGAGAACTGCCCCGTCTGCTTCCCCTCTGCCGATGCCCTCACAAGGAAGGGATACTTCGTGAGACCAGGCGAGGTCCCGCCCAACCCCATGTTCCACCTCCGCCGGTTTGCCCACATCTCGGACTCCTGCATCAACTGCGGCCAGTGCGAGGAGCTCTGCGCGATGGACATCCCACTCGCCCGGTTCTCGCACGCAATCAGGGTCGAGGCAGATTCTGCGTTTGAACCAAAGCTCGGGAGACCCGAGTACAAGAACTGAGAAATCACACACCTTTTTTTTTGGCGCAAAGTGACTCGCAGAACGTCTCTGCCCCTTCAGGGGGCGGGCGCGGATAAAAATGCCTGAATTCCGTCTGTGCGTGGAACTGGGGAATGAAGCACGGAGTTTTAGGGAGTCTTCGGTCCACGTCGTGTTCCGGTATCGCATGCGCGCCCTTCAACGAGGATGTGGATTGATCGCGCGCGAGACAGCGCCCCGGTGCATGCCCGGACAGGGGAGAGACAGGGAAGATTTTTGCGGTGGGATGAGAGTAAAATAGAGAAGTAGCACTCATGGACGTTTTTTCCTCGATTCTCATCGTCGCCGGCCTCGTCCTCTTCGAGACGATCACGAGCATCGACAACGCGATCATCAACGCAGAGGTCCTCTCGACGATGAAGGAGTGGGCGAGGCGGTGGTTCCTCCTCTGGGGCCTCCTCTTCGCGGTCTTCGTGGTCCGGGGTGTCATGCCGTGGATCATCGTCTGGATGTCCACGCCGTCCCTCGGGCCCGTGGGGGCCCTCACCGCGACGTTCTCGAGCGATCCCGCGGTGATCGCGGCGATCGAGGAGTCCGCGCCGGTCCTCCTCATGGGAGGGGGAACGTTCCTCGTCTTCCTCTTCTTCCACTGGCTCTTCCTCGAGCCGAAGTTCTACGGGCTCCGCGGCGAGCGGTACATCGCGACGAAGGGCGTCTGGTTCTTCGCGGTCGTCTCCGTCCTCCTCACGTTCCTCGTCTGGGAGGCACTCGGCGTGAACCCCATGATGGCCTTCGGCGCCGTTGTCGGGTCGACCGCGTTCTTCATCGTCCACGGCTTCCGCCAGAACGCGGAGGAGCAGGAGAAGAGGATGGTCGGCGGGAACATGTCGGACATCTCGAAGATATTCTACCTCGAGGTGATCGACGCGACGTTCTCGATTGACGGGGTGCTCGGTGCATTCGCGTTCACGCTCTCGGTCCCCCTCATCATCCTCGGGAACGGGATGGGCGCGTTCGTCGTGAGGGAACTCACGGTCAGGAACGTGGAGAACATCAGGAAGTACCGGTACCTCAAGAACGGCGCGATGTACTCCATCCTCGTCCTCGGGACGATCATGATCCTCGATGCTTTCGGCGCCCACATCCCGAGCTGGCTCTCGCCCCTCGTCACTTTCGCGATAGTGGGATTCTTCTTCTACAAGTCAGTGCGGTACGTCGCGCTCCGGGAACAGGAGTGAGGGAGGAGGGGAGTGCGGGGAGAAAATGACCGCCGCGGAATGCAGCGTTCTCCCCCGGCAGCGCCCCGATTCCCCGATTGTGCGGGTGCCCTGCCCGGCCGGGAGGACGGGGGAGACGCCGCGTTCCTCCTCGCGCTCCCCCGCCATTTTGAATACCGCGCGCGACCCATGATCCCGCGGAATGGCAATGGAGCGCCCCCACGTCATCGTGAATCTCGCCATGAGCGCGGACGGGAAGATCTCGACGCGGGAACGAAGGCAGGTGAAGATCTCGGGCCCGTCTGACTTCGCCCGCGTGGACCGGCTCAAGGCGGAGTGCGACGGGATCATGGTCGGGATCGGGACCGTCCTCGCCGACGATCCCTCCCTCACGGTGAAGTCCCCGCACCTCGTCGAGGAGAGGGTGAGGAGGGGCCTTCCCGAACATCCCACGAGGATCGTCGTCGACTCCCGCGCGCGGACGCCCCTCACCGCGGCGGTGCTCCACCGGGGGAGCGGCAGGAGGATCGTCGCGTGCAGCGCGGCAGCGGATGGGGGGCGCGTCGCGGCCCTCAGGGAGTACGCCGAGGTGATCGTCGCCGGGGAATCGGAGGTCGACCTGCCCGCACTCATGGGAGCACTCCACGAAAAAGGGATCTCGAGGCTGATGGTCGAGGGAGGCGGCACGCTCATTGGGGCCCTCTTTGCCGCGGGGCTCGTCGACGAGCTGATCACGTTCGTCGGGAACATCGTCATCGGGGGCAGGGATGCGCCGACGCCGGCCGACGGGGCTGGCTTCATCCGCGAGGACGAGTTCCCCCGCCTCTCCCTCTTCTCCCTCGAGCGGATGGACCAGGGAGTCCTCCTCCACTGGATGGTGGAGAGGTAACATTCTCCCGCGGGCGCAACCAGATGTCCCCCGTTCCCGTCCCGGCGGTCCCCGTCCTCGTCCTCCTCGGTGTCTTCGTGCTGATCGCGGTCCGGCAGGTCGGGAGGTTTCGGTTCCGGATCTGGCAGGCGATGTGCATCGGCGCCGCGGCGGTCCTCGTGCTCGGGCAGATCGATCCCCTCCGCGCCCTCCGCGCGGTCAACCCGGACGTGATGCTCTTCCTCTTCGGGATGTTCGTCGTCGGCGAGGCGCTCGATCGGAGCGGGTACTTGAACAGCCTCGCGTTCCGGCTCTTCTCGAGGGCCCGCGACGGGAGGGAGTTCATCCTCCTCGTCCTCCTCGCCATGGGATCGTTCTCGGCCATCCTGATGAACGACACCGTCGCGATCATCGGGACGCCCGTCGCGATCACGTACGCGTGCCGGTTCGGGATCGACCCTAAGAGGGCCCTCCTCGCGCTCTGCATCGCCGTGACGACCGGCAGCGTGTGCAGCCCGATCGGGAACCCCCAGAACCTCCTCATCGCCACGTACGGCGGTCTTCCCCAGCCATTCTCGACCTTCTTCGCCTTCCTCGCCCTGCCGACGCTCGTGAACCTCGCCGTCGCGTACATCTTCCTCACCCGCGGCATGCGGAAGGACGAGTACAGGTGCACGTTCGACGGGAGCGAGGGCCGGGTGAAGGACAGGGACCTCGCACGCATCGCCCGTCTCTCCCTCGTCCTCATCGTCACCCTCATCGCGGTCAGGACCGCGATCGGCCACGATCTCTTCTCCCTCTCCCTCATCGCGCTCGCGGGTGCGCTCCCCGTGCTCCTCCTGTCCCGCGAGCGTCTCACCATCGTGAGGAACATCGACTGGCCCACGCTCGCGTTCTTCGCCGCGATGTTCGTGCTGATGCAGAGCGTGTACGACACGGGCTTCTTCCAGTCGGGAATCGACTTTGGCGCCGTCACGTCGGTCCCCCTCCTCCTCGGGACGAGCGTCGTCATGAGCCAGTTCATCTCGAACGTCCCGTTCATCGCACTCTTCCTCCCGCTCATGGGGGGCGACGGGATGCCGGTCCGCTCGCTGATGGCCCTCGCCGCGGGGAGCACGATCGCGGGGAACCTCACGGTGCTCGGCGCGGCGAGCAACGTCATCGTCATCGAGAACGCGGAGAGGAGGGGGTACACCCTCACGTTCTGGGAGTTCCTGAGGGTGGGGGCACCGCTCACCGCCGCGCAGGTCCTCGTGTACTGGGCGTTCCTCTCGTGGTTCTGACGGGGGACAAGGGGAATTCCTGCCCGGGACCGGCTCGCCGTGACGCGGGGGATCCCTTTATGGTCACCGCGGGAGAACAGCGCTCCTGTGAGAAGAGACGGGGAGTGAGCCGTGGGAAAGGAGGACGTGATCTTGAAGGTCTCCGGGATGCACTGCGCGTCATGCGCGGCCACCCTCAAGAGAGCCCTCGAGGCGACCGGGAAGGTCGACGCGGCAGAGGTGGACCTCGTGGGGGGGACGGTGCGGGTCACCCCCGGTCCCCCGGGTGTGACGCTTTCGGAACTCGAGGAGACTGTGAGGAAGGCCGGGTTCGAGGTGGTCCACGAGAGCATCACCCTGAAGGTCGGCGGGATGCACTGCGCGTCGTGCGCGGGTGCCGTGGAGAGGGCGCTCGCGTCGCTCCCGGGTGTCGCGAAGGCGACCGTCAACCTCGCGACGGGTGAAGTATCGGTCCTCTACAACCCGTCCCTTGCGACGGTCAGAGAGATGGGGCGGGCGATCGGGGATGCCGGCTACGCCTTCCTCGGTGTCGCCGGCGTCGGGGCCGCGGAACCCGGGGAGGAACAGGGGGCCCGCGGCCTCCGCGACATATCGAGGAGGTTTTCCATCGGTTTTGGGGTGAGCATCCCGGTCTTCGCCGCGATGCTCCTCTCTCCCCCCGGGACCCTCCACCGGTATTCCCTCGTCCTCCTCGGGATCACCACCCCTGCCTTCCTCTACGTGGCGTACCCCATCTACAGGGCCGCGGCTGCATCCCTCCGGAACCGGGCACTCACCATGGACGTGATGTATGCCATGGGCACCGGGGTCGCATTCGCGGCGAGCGTGGCCGCGACCTTCGATCTCGGGCTCCCCCGCGAATTCATGCTCTACGATACCGCGCTCATGCTCGCCTCGTTCCTGATGCTCGGGAGGTACCTCGAGGAGAGGGCGAAGGGCAGGACGACGGACGCGATCAGGGCGCTCGCGAGGCTCGCGCCCCGGGTGGCAACCCTCGTGACACCCGGGGGGGAGAGGCAGGTCCCGGTCAGCGAGGTGAGGGTGGGCGACATCGTCAGGGTCACCCCGGGCGACAGCGTCCCGGTGGACGGGGTCGTCGTGCGGGGGGAGAGCGCGGTCGACGAGTCGATGGTCACGGGCGAGCCCCTGCCCGCCTACAAGGCGCCCGGTTCGAGGGTGGTCGCGGGCACGATCAACACGAACGGCGTCCTCGAGGTGAGGGCAGAGAGGGTGGGGGAGGAGACGGTCCTCGCGCGGATCGTCGCCCTCGTCCGCGAGGCGCAGGCATCCCGTCCCCCCGTCCAGAGGCTCGCGGACACGGCGGTCGCGTACTTCATCCCGTCGATCCTCGCCGTCGCGACGGCGACATTCCTCCTGTGGTTCCTCGTCCTCGGCGCCCCCGCGGGTTTCGCCATCACGGCATTCATCTCTGTCATCGTCGTCGCGTGCCCCTGTGCCCTCGGCCTCGCGACACCCACGGCCGTCACCGTGGGGATCGGGCGGGGCGCGGAACTCGGGATCCTCGTGCGCAATGGCGAGGCACTCGAGGTCGCCGACCGCGTCACGGACGTCGTCCTCGACAAGACGGGCACCCTCACGGAGGGGAGACCCGCCGTGACAGACCTCGTCCCGGTCGGAACCGACGAAAAGACGCTCCTCTCCCTCGCGGCAGCGGTGGAGAGGAACTCGAAACACCCCCTGTCCCGGGCCATCGTGGAGAAGGCGGCAGGAGAAGGCGTTCCCCCGGGAGAGGCGGAGGACTTCTCCCAACACGGGGGGAGGGGCGTCTCCGCGCGCGTCCGCGGGGAGGTGGTCCTCGTGGGGAACCGGGAGTTCATGGAGGAGAACGGTGTCCCCGTCTCCCCGGGGGAGGAAGGGATCCTCGCGGGGCTCGAGGGAGAGGGGAAGACCGCGGTCCTCGTCGCCGCGGGGGGCCGGGTGGCAGGGATCATCGGCATCTCCGACCCGCCCCGGAAAACGACGCAGGCCGCGATCGGGGAGTTCCGGCGGATGGGCCTCTCCATCCGGATGGTCACCGGCGACAACAGGCGGACCGCCGAGGCGCTCGGGAAGGCCCTCGGGATCACCGAGATCGTGGCGGGTGTCCTCCCCGACGGGAAGGCGCACGTCATCAAGGAGCTCAAGAGGGAGGGGAGGGTCGTCGCGTTCGTGGGGGACGGGGTGAACGACGCCCCGGCCCTCGCGACGGCCGACGTCGGGATCGCGATGGGTGGCGGGACGGACGTCGCGGTGGAGAGCGGCGACATCGTCCTCACGCGCGACGACGTCCTCCACGCGGCAGCGGCGCTGGAGCTCGCGCGGAAGGTGATGGCGAGGATCCGCGGGAACCTCTTCTGGGCATTCGCGTACAACGCGGCCCTCGTCCCGATCGCCGCGGGTGCCCTCTACCCCCTCACCGGCACCCTCCTCCGCCCCGAGCTCGCGGCGCTCGCGATGGCTGCAAGCTCCGTCTCCGTCGTCTCGCTCTCGCTCACGCTAAAGCGGTACGTGCCGCCCGCACTGGCCGCCGCGGGAAGAGAGGGGGGATGAGGGAGGTCACCGCGGGACCCGCGCTCTGCACCGGGACCTGCCGTGCCGCGTGGCAAGCGGGGTGATCTCCCGCCGAGTCTCCGCTCTCTTGGAAATCCCCCGCGGGGGGTTGGCCGGGAGTCGCGGTCACGCGGTCGGACGGGCGATCCCTCCGCCCGGTCCGTGATGGAGCAGATCATTTAATCCCCCGGCAGGCGAGACGCAGGGAGAGGATCCCCATGAGATACTCGTGGCAGTTGAAACTCGGCGCCCTCCTCCTCTTCCTCTCGTTCCTCGTCTACCTCGTCAAGTTCCTCGTCCTCGGCGACCCGGAAAACACGTACTTCTACGTGTTCAACGCCCTCGGGTTCCTCCCCGTGAACGTCCTCCTCGTCACGGTCGTCCTCAACGAGCTCCTGAGTGTCCGGGCCCGGAACGAGCGGATGGAGAAGCTGAACATGGTCATAGGGACCTACTTCTCGGAGGCCGGCACGGACCTCCTCGGGGTCATGGTCCGCAGGGACCCAGAGATCGACCGCATTGCGCACTCGCTCGTGGTGAGGGACGGGTGGGACGATCGGGACTTTGGCAGGGTACGCGGGATATTCTCCGCGCACACGTTCGCAACCGAGCTTGGGCGGGATGACTTCGCGTCGCTCCGGGCATTCCTGAGGGAGAAGAGGAACTTCCTCCTCCGCCTCCTCGAAAATCCCCTCCTCCTCGAGCACCAGTCTTTCACGGCGCTCCTGCGCGCGGTCTTCCACCTCGCAGAGGAACTCGACCGGAGGGGAGACCTCGGGGCCATCCCCGAGAGCGACCTCCTCCACCTCCGGAAGGACGCACAAAGGGTCTACCGGCTCTCGTGCGGGGAATGGCTCTCCTACATGCGCCACCTGAAGGAGAGTTACCCGTACCTCTTCTCGCTCGCCGTGCGGACCAATCCCTTCGACAGGAATGCCCGCGTGGTCGTCGGCGGGGAGTGATACCCTGCCCCATCTCCCCGCGGGCTCCCGCGCGGTCTCTGCGGGGGCTTTCCCTTGGGAAAGCATTAATTGCGGGGGGAGTGGATGTACCGGGTGAAAGGAGTGAGAGATTTTGCTCAAGAAGAAGGTTGAAGATGCTCTGAACGCGCAGTTGAACGCGGAGTTGTATTCCGCGTACCTCTACCTCGCGATGTCTGCCTACTGCGAGACGATACCGATGAAGGGCTTCGCGCGGTGGCTGCGGCTCCAGGCGGGCGAGGAGAGGGAGCACGCCATGAAGTTCTTTGACTACATCATCGAGGCAGGGGGGACGGTGAAGCTCTCCCGCATCGATGCCCCGGAGGGGAGCTGGAACTCCGTGGGGGACGTCTTTGCGCAGGTCTACGAGCACGAGAAGAAGGTCACCGGGATGATCCACGCGCTCATGGACCTCGCGGTCAAGGAGAAGGATTACGCGACGCAGAATTTCCTCTCGTGGTTCGTGAAGGAGCAGGTCGAGGAGGAGGCAAACGCGAGCGAGATCCTCGCCCGCATCAAGATGTTAAAGGACGTCGCGGGCCACATGTTCTGGCTCGACAAGGAGATGGGCAAGAGGGAGTGAAGGACCTTCCCGACCCGCGTCTCACCCCGGGGCGAAGGGTGATATCCCCGTACCGCAAAACCCCGCCCCGGGAGCGGGAGGAGGCAGAGGAGCGATGCCGGAAAAGGTGTACTTCGCGCGTGCCGGCGGGAGGGATCCCGGGCAGAACACGGTCTCGAAGGTGAGGCGGCTCTTCCACGCGGCGGGGTTCCAGTCCCTCGTCTCGCCCGGAGACCTCACCGCGGTCAAGATCCACTTCGGGGAGGTGGGGAACGACTCCTTCATAAGCCCGGTCCACGCCCGGGTGGTGGTGGACTGCGTGAGGGAAGCCGGGGGAAAACCGTTCCTCACGGACTCAAACACGCTCTACCTCGGCGGGAGGGCGAACGCGGCCGACCACCTCGTGACCGCAATCGAGCACGGGTTCGCATTCGCCGTCGTGAAGGCCCCCGTCACGATCGCAGACGGCCTCCGGGGCAAGAACTACCGCAAGGTCGAGGTCCACCTCCGGCACTTCTCCACGGTCCTCGTCTCGGGGGACATCGCCGACGCGGACGCGATGGTCGTCCTCTCGCACTTCAAGGGGCACGAGGTCGCGGGATTCGGCGGCGCGATCAAGAACCTCGCGATGGGGTGCGCGCCGCCCGCGGGAAAGCAGGCGCAGCACTGCGCCCGCCCCCTCCACGTCGCCGAGAGGTGCACGGGGTGCGGCAAGTGCGCGGCTGCCTGCCCGCGCGAGGCAATCCACATCGAGAGACCACGAGGGGGTGCCGTCGCGCGATTCCACCACACGCGGTGCATCGGCTGCTTCGAGTGCATGACGGTGTGCCCCGCGCGCGCGATCGACGTCGACTGGGAGACCGAGATCCCGGAGTTCGTGGAGAGGATGGTCGAGTACGCGCGGGGCGCGGTGAAGGGCAAGGAGGGGAAGACCGGGTACATGAACTTCCTCCTCGACGTCACCCCGGACTGCGACTGCGTCCCGTGGAGCGACACGCCCATCGTCCCCGACATCGGGATACTCGCCTCCCGGGACCCTGTCGCGATCGACGCCGCGTCATTCGACCTCGTGAACCGGGAGAGGGGGAGGGAAGGATCGTTCCTCCGGGAGAACCTCGGGCAAGGCGAGGACAAGTTCCGGGGAATGAGGAGGAACACCGAGGGCTACCGCCAGATCACGTACGGCGAGGAGGTCGGCCTCGGGTCGCGCGACTACGAGCTCGTCGTCCTCTCCTGACGCCTCCCCCCTCGTCGCGCGAGTATCCCGGCGTGGTTGTCTTTTTTTCCCGCGACACCCCGCGTCCGCCATTTGAAAGACCGGGCCACAACTTGCCGTTTACAGATAACTTAATATAATGAGGGAAGGCAAGCGCTTATAAACATTTAAATTATAAAATTGTTGCCAGTTTGGGTCTCGAATCCCAGACTCGTTTCAAAAATTCGGATTTCACGGAAACGCAGGAGATAGGTATGAATCTTCGTCAGCCGAATGCAAACGAGGCGACAGGCACGTCGAACCGGTCGCGCAACGTCGCCCCGGTCTCCGGGATCTGCACCCGCTGCATCGACGGGTGCAAGGGGAGCTGTGAGATATGGTTGTCTTCGTTCAGGGGGAGGGAAGTCCTCTACCCCGGGCCGTTCGGGGAGATCACCGCGGGGGCGGACAAGAACTACCCCGTCGACTACTCGCACCTGAACATCCAGGGGTATGCCATGGGTGCCCGGGGTCTCCCGGAGGGGACCGAGATCGGGCCTGACAGCGCGGTCTTCTACGCGGTCAACACGGAGACGGAGTACGGCTGGGACAAGAAGGTGAGGATGAAGATCCCGATCTTCACCGGGGCCCTCGGCTCGACGGACATCGCGAGGATAAACTGGGAGCACTTCGCGGTCGGGGCAGCGATCTCCGGGATCACGATCGTGTGCGGGGAGAACGTCTGCGGGGTGGACCCCGCCCTCCAGCTCGACAACAACGGCAAGGTGAAGAAATCACCCGAGATGGACCGGAGGATCGAGACGTACAGGAAGTTCTGGGACGGGTACGGCGAGATGCTCGTCCAGCTGAACGTCGAGGACACGCGCCTTGGGACCGCCGAGTACGTCGCGTCGAAGCACAACCTCGAGACGATCGAGCTCAAGTGGGGACAGGGCGCAAAGTGCATCGGGGGGGAGATCAAGGTAAAGACGCTCGAGAGGGCGATCGAGCTCAAGAAGAGGGGGTACATCGTCCTGCCCGACCCGACACTCCCCGACGTGCAGGCAGCCTTTAGGGCTGGAGCCATCAAGGAGTTCGAGAGGCACTCGCGCCTCGGTTTCGTCTCCAAGGAGGGATTCCTCGAGGAGGTCGACCGCCTCCGCGACATCGGGTTCAAGAGGATCACCCTGAAGACCGGCGCGTACTCGGCCGTCGAGCTCGCGATGGCGCTCCGGTACGGGTCAGAGGCGAAGATCGACCTCCTCACCATCGACGGTGCCCCGGGCGGGACCGGGATGAGCCCGTGGCCCATGATGAACGAGTGGGGCATCCCCACGTTCTACCTCCAGTCCCTCGCGTACGAGTACGCGGAACTCCTCAGGAAGAGGGGTAAAAGGGTCCCCGACCTCGCGATGGCGGGCGGGTTCTCCGACGAACCCGGTGTCTTCAAGGCGCTCGCGATGGGGAGCCCCTACTTCAAGGCCGTCTGCATGGGCCGCGGCCTCATGATCCCGGGCATGGTGGGCAAGAACATCGGGAAGTGGCTCGAGGCAGGAGACCTCCCGAAAACCGTCTCGAAGTACGGGTCCACCCCCGAGGAGATATTCGTCACGTGGGAGGAGCTCCGCGAGAAGTACGGCGCCCGGTTCAAGGAGATCCCGATGGGCGCGATCGGGATCTACACGTACGCGCAGAAGTTCAAGGTCGGTCTCCAGCAGATCATGGCCGGGAGCAGGAACTTCAGCATCTCGTCGATCTCCCGCAACGATGTCATGGCACTCACGGAGGAGGCCTCGCGGGTATCCGGGATACCCTACGTGATGGACGCCTATGCCGACGAGGCGTTCACGGTCCTCCTCGACTGATTCACAATCCAATTTTTTTTTCGAATTTTTCCCGGCCCGGGGAATCCCGGGTCAATAATGCCCGCGGTGTCCCGGCCCGATCTTACCGCGGCGAGAATGCCTCGAGGATCCTGTGCGTGATGCGCGAGCCGAGAGACGGGGTGAGCGACTCAAGCCAGAGGAAGAATCCGACCCGCGGCGGGGTGTTCCGCTCGAACTTGAAGTTCCCCTCCCTGTCGAGGACCATCTTGAGGTACTCTTTCTTCTCCCGCGAGCGGAGGTAGATGAGCGGCTCGTACCCGGGCAGGTCCGTCGCGAGGATCACCTTCGAAAACCTCCTCTGGAGCTCGTCGAACCCCACCTTCCTCCCCCTGATCTCGAACGCGTAGTCCCTGCACACGCTCCGGACGGCCGAGGGGTAGAGACCCCCGTAGAGGATCTTCTTCACCAGGGGTGCCGTCTCGTGGGGATTCGGGGCGTTCCTCACGTCGAGGGACTGGGAGACGTGGGAGAAGACCCAGTTCCTCTGCCAGTCGTGGAATTTCTGGTAATCGAAGGGGCGGCGGAACGGGATCGTGGTCGCATCGACCATCTTTTCGTGGAGTGCCACGGGGGACCCGGCCTTCTTCCCCGCGTTCTTGGAGCCGAGGGACGCCTTGATGCTCTCGCACGAGCCGGTCATGAGGTGGTACGTGTGGGGTGCCTGGAGTATCCTCCGGCCCGCCGAGTAGTGGGTGATATCGAAGGAGGAGACGAGGAGGAAGGGAACGACGGGCTGGTCGAAGAGGTAGCCGAGGAGGTTCCTCTTGTACTGGACCTCCACCTCGAATTCCTTTAAATCCGATGGTGACGTGAGGACTTCCGCGAACATTATCCTCTCGTCCGCGTCGACCATCAGCAGGTCGAACTCCGCGAGGTCCTGGCCGTTGCCCCGGATGGTGATATCGCCGGACCGCGAGTAGAAGATGCCGTTCTGCCCGAGCCGCGCGTTCCTCCTGCGCCGCGGGGCATCCGCGCCCTTGAGCGCGACGGAGCGGATCGCGTCGTTTTCCGCGGAGATCTCGACGAACGTCTCGTAGATGATCGCCTCGTACCACCTGCCCTCCGCCGTCCTCATCCTGTCGATGTCCGCGGAGAAGAGCTTCGCGCGTTCCGCCCTCGACAGGTGCCGGGCAGCCCTCCGTACCGTGGAGGGTTTCGGAGGGAGAAAGGGGGATATATCCCCGAGGCAATCTGTCAGCGGGACCATTCTCTAATTATATATAAAACCCATGTAACTATTAATACAGCCGGTCATACCCTCCCCATTCCCTCCCGCGACCTCCCCCGTGGAGAAGGGTGGATACCGGAGAGTACCTCTCCCATCCCCCCGCGGGGAGATCGGCGAGGGAGAGGAGCGCATGACTCCCGCGAGACCCGGGGCGAAGGGACCATGGGCCAGACGATCCTCATCGTGGACGACAACAAGTTCATCGTCGAGGGACTCCACGCGATCCTCCGCAGGAGGGGGTACCAGACAGTCTCCGCGCTCGGCGGTGCGGAGGCCCTCGCGCTCCTCTCCTCTTCCGTGCCGGACCTCGTCCTCCTCGACATCACGATGGAGCCAATAGACGGGTGGGAGACCCTCCGGAGGATGCGGTCGTGCCCCGGGCTCGAGTCCGTCCCCGTCATCGTCTTTTCCGCCCGGAAGACGCTCTCGGAGGAGGCGGCGTGCCACCAGTACAACGTGAGCGAAGTCCTCGCAAAGCCCATCAATACGTCCCGCCTCCTCGATGCGATCGAGAAGGTCCTGAACCCGGGAGAGGGTGGTGCAGGAACCGGCGCGGGAGACGTCGCTGCCGTGCCCGGAACGGGGGAGGGAAAACCCGCGCCGGGGGTGGGAGAGAGCCCGCCGGTCGCCGCGGTTATGGAGACAGAATCCTCCAAGGTGGAGGCAAGCGAGGGTGACGTACGTGCCGGGAGTTTATCCAAGCATGGAGATGGGAGGGGAGAGGGAGCTCCGGGAGGAGCAGCAACGGTACCCGCGAGTGAATCAGAAATAACGGAACCGGCGATGCCGGGAGGGGGTGAGGAAGCCGGGGGTAAACCCGGGGAAAAGCCGGTGGCGGAACAGGAGATTCGCGGCGAGGATGCGAAGAGAAAAACACTCGAATCGAGGTTACGGGAATACCACGTGAGCATCGGGTTCGAGGGGCACATCCCCGACCAGTGAGACGGCAGGAGCGGCGGGCATTTCCGGAAAAATCTGAGGGAATATAGGTTGTGTGAATATATTTATATAGTTTTCCCGCGTTATATTAATGCCACGCATGGGGAGACGGTGGGCTCGTAGCTCAGCTAGGTAGAGCGCCTGGCTTTTAACCAGGTGGTCGAGGGTTCAAATCCCTCCGGGCCCGCTGCCGCGGTCGTCGCGGTCGTGACCAGCGGTTTTACAGGAAAGGGTGGAAAAAGGGAGAGAAAAAATTCATGGAAAAGGGGGTTTTTCGGTGAGCAGCAGGTTGAACGTGCTGAAACATACCATGGTCCCCGACCACAGGATCATGAGCGAAGAAGAAATCCAGCAACTCTATTCTCGTTACAATATCACGAGCGAGCAATTACCCAAGATTTACCACGACGATCCCGCAGTGAAGGCAATCGGTGCGAAGGTGGGGGACGTCATCCGCATCATCCGGACGTCCCACACGGCGGGAAGGGCTGAGTCGTTCAGGATCGTGGTGAAGAGGCCGAAGAAGTGAGACCACGGGACAGGCGGGGCTGATCGTTCTGATTGACAGGAGCGTATTATCGAGGGCATACTTTTCCCAGGAGCATGTTGCGCGCCACCAGCTCGACTCGTTCAACAACTTCCTCACGCAGAACCTGCAGAAGGTCGTGAACGAGCAGAGGATCATCGAGACGGACATCGAGGTGAGGGGGAGGAGCAACGAGCCGGTCTGGGTGGAACTCGGCAAGATCGAGGTGAAGAAGCCGATTGTCCGCGAGGCAGACGGCTCGCAGGGGGATCTCTTCCCGAGCGAGGCACGGCTCCGGAACCTCACGTACGCCGCGCCCATCCAGCTCGAACTCACGCTCGTCCAAGGGGAGGACAGGCAGGAGCCGGTCGTCGCCACGATAGGGCAACTGCCCATCATGGTGGGCTCGATCGCCTGCAACCTCTACGGGATGTCCCCCGAGGAGAGGATCGCCCACGGGGAGGACCCCCTCGACCCCGGGGGATACTTCATCGTGAACGGGACGGAACGCGTCCTGATGACCCTCGAGGACCTCGCGTCGAACAAGATCATGACGGAGTACACGGAGCGGTACAACGAGCGGATCTACGTCGCGAAGGTGTTCTCGCAGTACAGGGGGTACAGGGCACTCGTCGTCGTGGAGCGGAACAGGAAGAACCTCCTCGAGGTCTCCTTCCCGTCGGTCGCGGGGCACCTGCGGTTCGTCGACCTCATGCGGGCTCTCGGGATGGTGAGCGACCACGACATCGTCAGCGCCGTCTCGACCGACGAGGACATCCTCACGTTCATGATGCAGAACCTCGAGGAGAGCGAGTGCGACAGCGTGGAGGCAGGGATCATGTACGTCGGGAAGAAACTCGCCCCGAACCAGACGAGGGACTACCAGAAGAAACGCGCGGAGTTCGTCCTCGACAACTACCTCCTCCCCCACCTCAACTACCTCATGCCCACGAACCTCAAGGAGGGCGACGAGGGGTACAGGGAGGCTGTCGCGGAGGTGAGGCTCGCGAAGGCCCACTTCCTCGGCCGCATGGCAGAGGCGTGCTTCGACCTCGTCCTCCAGAAGAGGAGGATCGACGACAAGGACCACTACTCCAACAAGCGGCTGAAACTCGCGGGTGACCTGATGGAGGATCTCTTCCGCATCTCGCTCAACAGGCTCACGCGCGACATCAAGTACCAGCTCGAGCGGGCGAGCATGCGCCACCGCGACCTCTCCATCGCGACCGCGGTGAGGGCCGACGTCCTGACCGAGCGGCTCCTCCACCCGCTCGCGACCGGGAACTGGGTCGGGGGGCGGACGGGGGTCTCCCAGCTCCTCGACAGGGTGGACCACATGAGCGTCCTCTCCCACCTGCGCAGGGTCATCTCCCCGCTCTCCCGCTCCCAGCCCCACTTCGAGGCACGCGACCTCCACCCGACGCAGTGGGGGAGGATATGCCCGAGCGAGACGCCGGAGGGCCCGAACTGTGGGCTCGTGAAGAACTTCGCGCAGATGGTCGAGATCAGCCGGGGAGTCCCGGACGAGGAAGAGGTGATACGGATGTTGTACTCCCTCGGCGTGGAGCACATCAAGGGAGGTGCAGCGTGAAGAAAGCGCGCGTCTTCGTGGACGGTGCACTGATCGGCCTCGTGGAGGACCCAAGAGCCCTCGTCGCGCAGATCCGCGCGATGAGGCGCCAGGGGATCATCTCCACCGAGGTGAACGTCTCGTACAAGGAGTTCAACAACGACGTCGTGATCCACACGGACAGGGGCCGCGCACGCCGCCCCCTCATCGTCCTCTCGGAGGGCAAACCCCTCATCACCGAGGATGACATCGAGAAGCTCCGGCGCAAGGAGATAGACTTCGACAACCTCGTGCGGAGGGGCCTCATCGAGTTCGTGGACGCAGAGGAGGAGGAAGACCTCTACATCGCCGTCAACCCCGAGGACATCACCCCCGAGCACACGCACCTCGAGATCGACCCCTCCCTCATCCTCGGGATCGCGGCGGCCCACGTCCCGTTCCCCGAGCACAACGCGAGCCCGAGGGTGACGATGGGGGCCGGGATGGTGAAGCAGGCCCTCGGGTTCGGCGCGGCGAACATGAAGATCCGGCCGGACACGCGGGGGCACCTCCTCCACTACGTCCAGAAACCCATCGTCCACACCCAGACCTCGGACCTCATCGGGTCCGACGAGCGGCCCGCGGGGCAGAACTTCGTGGTCGCGATCCTCTCGTACGAGGGGTACAACATCGAGGACGCCCTCATCTTCAACAAGGCGTCCATCGACCGCGGCCTCGGCCGCTCGCACTTCTTCAGGACGTACGAGGGCGAGGAGAGGAGGTACCCGGGCGGCCAGCTCGACCGCATCGAGATCCCCGACGAGGAGGTGATCGGAGCCCACGGGGCGGAGAGCTACAAGAACCTCGACGACGACGGGATCATCAACCCGGAGACAATCGTCCATGAAAAGGACGTCCTCATCGGGAAGACCTCTCCCCCGCGTTTCCTCGAGGAGCCCACGAGCGACCTCATCACCGTCGAGAAGAGGCGCGACACCTCCGTCACGATGAGGAGCAACGAGCGCGGGATCGTCGACACCGTCATCATCACCGAGGGCGAGAACAGCTCGCGCCTCGTGAAGGTCAAGACGAGGGACCTGAGGATCCCCGAGGTGGGCGACAAGTTCGCGTCGCGCCACGGCCAGAAGGGGGTCATCGGGCTCATCGCGCCGCAGGAGGACATGCCGTTCACCGAGTCGGGCCTCACCCCTGACCTCATCATCAACCCCCACGCGATCCCGAGCCGCATGACGATCGGGCACATGCTCGAGATGATCGGGGGGAAGGTCGGCGCGCTCGAGGGGCGCCGCGTGAACGGGACTGCGTTCTCCGGCGAGAGGGAGGACGACCTGAGGGCGGCCCTCAAGAGGCACGGTTTCGCGCACACCGGCCGCGAGGTCATGTACGACGGGATCACGGGCAGGAGGTTTGCCGCCGACATCTACATGGGCGTGATCTACTACCAGAAGCTCTACCACATGGTCTCGTCGAAGATGCACGCGCGTTCCCGCGGTCCTGTCCAGGTCCTCACGCGCCAGCCCACCGAGGGGAGGGCGCGCGAGGGCGGCCTCCGGTTCGGGGAGATGGAGCGCGACGTCATGATCGGCCACGGTGCGGCGATGGCACTGAAGGAACGCCTCCTCGACGAGTCCGACAAGGTCCAGGAGTACGTCTGCGCGCACTGCGGGATGGTGGCCATGCTCGACCGGAAGTCGAACACGACCAAGTGCCTCGCCTGCGGCGCCGAGACGGACATCTACCAGGTCGAGATGTCGTACGCCTTCAAGCTCCTGCTCGACGAGATGAAGAGCATGTGCATCGCCCCACGGCTCAAGCTGGAGGATGTCGTCTAGGAGGGATACCCCGTGCCCAGCCCCAAGAGAATAGGGAAGATCGAGTTCGGTCTCCTCTCCCCAAAGGAGATCCGCACGATGAGCGTCCGGAAGATCATATGGGCCGACACGTACGATGACGACGGCTTCCCGTACCCGCAGGGCCTGATGGACCTGCACCTCGGCGTGATCGACCCGGGACTCCGGTGCAAGACCTGCGACCAGAAGGCGAGCGACTGTCCCGGCCACTTCGGCCACATCGAGCTCGCAAAACCCGTCATCCACGTCGGTTACACGCGCCTGATCCGCAAGCTCCTCAGGGTGACCTGCAGGAGCTGCAGCAGGCTCCTCCTCTCGCCCGAGGAGATCGAGAAGGTCGTGGGGACGGAGGACGACCTCACGGGCGACGTCCTCTCCGAGAAGGACATCAAGAAGGAGAGGGTCTGCCCCCACTGCGGCGAGCAGCAGCTCAAGATTAACTTCGAGAAGCCGACGACGTTCTCCGAGATCTACGTCGAGGACGGGAGGAAGATCGAGCACAAGCTCACGCCGGCGGACATCAGGGCCCGCCTCGAGAAGATCCCGGACGAGGACCTCCGGCACCTCGGGATAAACCCGGCCGTCGCGAGGCCCGAGTGGACGGTCCTCACCGTCCTCCCTGTCCCGCCCGTCACGATGCGGCCCTCCATCATCCTCGAGAACGGCCAGAGGTCCGAGGATGACCTCACCCACAAGCTCGTGGACATCATCAGGATCAACCAGCGCTTCAAGGAGAACCAGGACGCGGGGGCACCCCAGCTCATCATCGAGGACCTCTGGGAGCTCCTGCAGTACCACGTCACCACGTACCTCGACAACGAGGTCGCGGGGTGCCCCCCCGCCCGCCACAGGAGCGGCCGGCCCTTAAAGACCCTCTCCCAGAGGCTGAAGGGCAAGGACGGGAGGTTCCGCGGCTCCCTCTCGGGCAAGAGGGTGAACTTCTCCGCGCGGACGGTCATCTCCCCCGATCCCAACCTGAGCGTCATGGAGGTGGGAGTCCCCCTCGCCGTCGCGAACGAGATGACCCTCCCGGTCACCGTGACGCCCTACAACATCGAGGAGCTCCGCCAGATGGTGAGGAACGGCCCGTTCCGGCAGTCGATATCCCAGCCGTGCGGCGCCAACTACGTGATCCGCCCTGACAAGAAGAGGATACGGCTCGCTGAGGGGAACCTCGAGACGGTCGCCGAGATGCTCGAGCCCGGCTGGATCGTCGAGCGGCAGGTGAGGGACGGGGACATCGTCCTCTTCAACCGGCAGCCCTCCCTCCACAGGATGAGCATCATGGCCCACCGCGTGAAGGTGATGGACGGCAAGACCTTCCGCCTGAACCCCGCGGTCTGCCCGCCGTACAACGCGGACTTCGACGGCGACGAGATGAACCTCCACGTCCCCCAGACCGAGGAGGCGAGGGCAGAGGCTGCCATCCTCATCGCGGTCGAGGAGAACATCCTCTCGCCGAGGTTCGGGGGACCCATCATCGGCGGGATCCACGACCACGTCTCGGGCATCTTCATGCTCACGAACCAGCTCCGGTGGCACACGAAGAGCGAGGCGCTCTACCTCCTCAAGAACATCGACGTCGATCACCTCCCGCCGCCGGGCAAAGTGGAGAACGGCGTGCCCTACTGGAGCAACAAGCAGATCTTCTCGATGGTCCTGCCAAAGGAACTCAACATGGTCTTCCGCGCGAGCTCGTGCCAGAACTGCGAGACGTGCAAGAGGCAGCAGTGCGAGCGCGACGCGTACGTCCGGATCATCGACGGGAACCTCGAGTCCGGGACGATCGACAAGAAGGCCATCGGTGCATTCGACGGCCAGATCGTGAACCGCATCATCAGGCAGTACGGCATGAGGAGGGCCGCCGAGTTCATCGACGACATCACCCACCTCGCCATCAGGGCGATCATGCTGAACGGGTTCTCGTTCGGGATCGACGACGAGGACCTCTCGAAGACCGAGTACGGCCAGATCGAGGAGGTCATCTCCCACGCCGTGTCTGACGTGCAGCGGCGGATACGGATCTACGAGGACGGCCAGCTCGAGGCGATGCCCGGCAGGACGCCGGAGGAGACCCTCGAGATGCAGATCATGCAGGTCCTCGGGAAGGCGAGGGACAGGACGGGCGAGATCGCGGGCCGCCACCTCGGGCTCGGGAACAGCGCCGTCGTGATGGCGGTCTCGGGCGCGAGGGGCTCCATGCTGAACCTGACCCAGATGGCAGGCTGCGTCGGCCAGCAGTCGGTCCGCGGGGAACGGATCATGAGGGGGTACGAAGAGCGCACGCTCCCCCACTTCAAGAAGGGTGACCGCGGGGCCGCGGCGCACGGGTTCATCTCCCACAGCTACAAGTCCGGTCTCAACCCGACCGAGTTCTTCTTCCACGCGATCGGCGGCCGCGAGGGTCTCGTTGACACGGCGGTCAGGACGTCGCAGAGCGGGTACCTCCAGCGGCGGATGATCAACGCGCTCCAGGACCTCAAGGTCGCGTACGACGGGACAGTGCGGACGACCGGCGGGCGGATCATCCAGTTCTGCTACGGCGAGGACGGGACCGACCCGATGAAGAGCAGCTTTGGGGACCCCGTCGACGTCAAGGGGATCGTGGAGAGCGTGCTCAAGGAGGAGGTGTGAGATGAAACCGGAGTTCGAGGAGGCGATCGCGGCCGCAAACCTCCCCGAGAAGACGAAGGAGCAGCTCCGCAAGTACCTCGGTGACCGCGAGGTGACGGAGGAGCAGTTCCGCACGATCATGGACAGGGTGATCCGGGAGTACATGAACACCCGGATCGAGGCGTGCGAGGCGGTGGGGATCATCGCGGCCCAGTCGATCGGGGAACCGGGCACGCAGATGACGATGCGGACGTTCCACTACGCGGGCGTGGCGGAGATCAACGTCACCCTCGGCCTGCCGCGCCTCATCGAGATCATGGACGCGAGGAAGGAACCGAGCACCCCCACCATGACGATCTACCTCGAGGGCGAGTACGCGACCGACAGGGACAAGGCACGCGAGGTGAGCTGGCAGATCGAGGCGGCCCCGCTCCACGAGTTCGGCGACATCACCATCGACATGGAGAATATGCAGATCCACGTCCAGCTGAACACGCAGGTCTGCGAGAAGAGGGGCATCGCGGTGCGGGACATCCTCGAGATCGCGCCTCGGAAGATCAGGGACCGGCGGCACTACCGCGACTTCGACTGCGAGGCAGACGAGAAGGGCGCGAGCATGGTCTTCATCCCCAAGGACAGGGAGAGCTACCAGAACCTCTTCCAGCTCGCCGAGCACGTCCGCAACGTGATAGTGCAGGGAATCGACGACATCGAGAGGGTCGTCGTCCGCAAGGAGAGCGGGGAGTATATCCTTTATACCGAGGGCTCCAACCTAAAAGACGTGTTCGAGGTCGAGGGCGTGGACACGACGAGGACCCGCACGAACAACATCAGCGAGATCGCCCAGGTCCTCGGCATCGAGGCTGCGCGGAACGCGATCATCCACGAGGCCCTCTCGACGCTGAGCGAGCAGGGTATCCTCGTCGACGTGAGGCACATCATGCTCGTCGCCGACATGATGTGCATGGACGGGGAGGTCAAGCAGATCGGGCGCCACGGGATCGCGGGGGAGAAGGAGAGCGTCCTCTCCCGCGCGGCGTTCGAGGTGACCGTGAACCACCTGCTGGACGCGGCGATCACGAACGAGGTCGACGAGCTCTCGGGCGTGACCGAGAACGTCATCGTCGGCCAGCCCATCCAGCTCGGTACAGGCGACGTGAAGCTCATCGCAAAACCACTCAAACTGGGAGAATCGTAATGGATTTCAATGCATCCTTGAGGAGAGCCATCAAGACGGGGAAGGTCCTCCTTGGACAGAACATGACCGCAAAATGCATCGAGAGCGGTTCGGCCAAGATGGTCGTCGTGGCCAAGAACTGCCCCGAAAAATTCTTGAAAATGCTGAAATCAAGGGAAAACCTCTTCGTGCACACGTACGACGGCTCGAGCGTCGCGCTCGGGAAGGCCTGCGGGAAACCCTTCACGGTGAGCGCTCTCGTCGTGGTCGACCCCGGTGAGTCCGATATCCTCAGTCTCAAGAAGGCCTGAAGGGACATGCCAGAAGTACTCTTAAACGAGGATTGCATGCGCCTGATGTCGCAGTTCGAGAAGCTGACGGGCGCGGGGAGCAGGGACTGCATCATCGACGAGCGGAACAACCGGGTCATCTTCGTCATCAATCCCGGCGAGATGGGCCTCGCAATCGGGAAGAGCGGCGCGAGCATCAAGAAGGCGATGGAAGTGATGGGCAGGAGGATCGAGGTCGTCGAGTACGCCCAGAACCCCGAGCAGTTCATAAAGAACTGCTTCCTGCCCGCGAAGGTGGTATCTGTCGTCTTCTCGGGGGAGGGCGAGAAGCAGGTTGCCCAGGTCGAGGTGAGGGATGAGGACAGGGGCCTTGCGATCGGGAAGGACGGAAAGAACATCTTCAAGGCAAAGAAACTCGCCCAGCGCCAGCACAACATCGCGGACGTCCTCCTCGTCAACCGGCAGCAGGCCTGAAGGGGCGGGAAAACCCCCTCGCATCCTTTTATCGTCCCGCGTGATGCCGGGGGTCCGGTACCGATACCAACCGGCATGAAGCGGCCGGCCCCATTCCCCCCAGAATGACATCCGACGGTGGGAGAGGCCCACGTCCAGTCAGGGATCTCTTTTCAAGGTCAACTTTTCAAGGTTTCACTTCGCGCTCCGCCCCCCTCTCTTCCTGCCCCCGGGGCGGAACTGCGCAGACGGACGAGAGGAACGACTGGATGTCCCGAAGGCGGAGGGTGATGTCGTGGAGTTTCTGCTCGAGGTCCCGCAGGTCGTACTGGATGTCCCGGAGATCGTTCTTGATGCTCTCGATGTCGAAGAACGCGTCCTCGATCTCCGCGATCGCCGTCTCCAGCACGTTGTCGGTCTCGATGCACCCTTCCCTCATCTCTCCTCACGTACATTCCATCTTCCCCCGGGACGAAAAATAGTTGTTCTCGCTGTGCCGCAAATCCCGGGGAAAACGCGGAGGGGGACCACGGGAACGGGCCTGGAGGGATTTGAACCCTCGACATCCGGGTTAGAAGCCCGGCGCTCTGTCCTGGCTAAGCCACAAGCCCCCTTCTGATCCCCTGCCGTTATTCATTTATGAACGGGCGGGTAATTAATCGTTCTTCCGCGGCAGCGCGCGGAAAAATGGGGGGAACGTGGAAGGGAGAAAGGTGGGGGAGCGCGCCCCCCGGGGGTCTCATCACCCGGCGTGGTAGCATGCCGTCTTCATCACGTCGACAGTGACGGGGCGCGCGTACCCCTCGAATGTCACACTCTTCACGGTCGATCCCCCGAGGCACCGTACCTTGATCCGCGCCGACATCCTCTCCCTCTCCTCGTAGTGGAGGCCGTGGGAGTATTCCATGACCCTCTTCATCGTGATGGAGAGCGAGAGGACCTCGACGACTATCCCCGTGTCGCCGGGGGAGAGGTCCTCGAGGTCGACAGACGTCATGAACACGAGTTCGCCGGGATTGATGCCGGCGAGGGTGACCACGTTGTGCGTGCTCTGGAGTTCCAGTGTCCGGGCCTTCCCCTCCCGCAATTCCCTGATGATCTGGGGAGATATCCCGGTTATCGCGTAGCATTTCATCGTGATCACCCGTACATCGGCAGGTGCTCTTTCTTTGGCATCGTCTCGGCAGACTTGACCTGCTCGGCGAGCTTCTGCATGGTCGACTCGATCTCTTCCGCCTGCTCGATGAGGGGCTGGACGTCGAGGTTGATGCCGTACATCTTGTTGAGGACCTCGATCGTCGCCGCGGATGCCCTCGGGTCCGGGGCATTGATCGTCTCGCCGAGGAGGCCGAACCCGGGGATGTTGCGTATCTTGCATTCCATGAGGATGCTGCTCGCGATCCCCGAGATGCTCCCGATGGGGAGGATGATGGTCGAATCCTGGATGCGCTGGAGGGCTTCCTCGCTGCTCGCCACCCCGAATACCCTCTTTTCAGGCTCGTTCGTGATGATGCCCGCGATCGTGACGACTTCCCGCACCTTGAAGGGCTCGAGCCAGTCCATGATCCCGTTCGCGACCTCGTAGCATATCATGGGGTGGATGGGGATGTCCGCGACGATGGCAGAGATGTTCCCCTTCTCGTAGACCCTCACGGGGACGTTGACGACCCCCTTGTTCATCATGGCGAGGGGTGGGAAGAACCTGCTGTTGATGCTCCCGATCTGCTCGAAGTTCAGCTGGTCGACGAGGTACTGGAGCGCGATGCTCCCCACCAGCCCGCTGCCCGGAAACCCCATGAGGACCGTCGACCCCTCCGTGGAGAGGGGACGCGAGTATATCTTGATATCCGGTTTTGAATCTGGAGACATTACCTTAACATATTCCGGTGACCCTTAAAAAAGTATTATGCAGGAGTATCCAGTCAAAAGGGGATATTACCGCGATCTGCCCGGGTCGATCGAGAGGGAACTAGAGAGGTGCTTTGGGGTGAAACCCGAGAGGGAGGGTGACCGTTTCCGGATCGCCTACGGGGCACTCAGACTCCTCGAGGCGGCACCCGGGAAGGATGGCAAGACCCTCGTCGTCCACACCGAGTCGGATATCGGGGCGCCCGACGACGTGATCCTCGACACGAACAAGCGGTTCCGGTCGTTCCTCGACGCGGTGACAGGGTACTCGACGAAGGAGAGGATAAAGAAGGCGAAGGGGGAGCTCCTCGAGTAGCGGGATTTCCGCCCTACTCGAAGATGATCGCGGGCTTGAGCGGGAGTGCCATCTTCGCCCTCGGGTGCGAAGACCGGTCGGCGCCGGTGACGGTGACACTCGTGCCGGTCTCCCTCTCGAAGAAACCGCGTGCGGCGAGGAAGACCTCCCCCTCGTCGAGTCTCCCCCCGACGTAGCTCTCCACGATCCCGGGCGGGAGGCGGTGGATCAGCGCCGTGCACTGCTTTGCGGTCTCCGCGGCCTCCCGCCCCATCTTCCTGAACCGCTCGTCCTCCATCACCTTCCGTATCGCGGCGTTCCGGTCCGGCGAGCGGGCGATGAGCGCGAAGATCTCGCGCTTCCACGGGGGTGCGAGGCATATCGTGAGCGAGGATGGCGTAAACTGGAGGACCTTGCGGATCGACTCGATGTCCTCGATGGTCCGCTGGAGGAGCTCCTCGGCGACCTCGAGCGTCCCGTCGACCTTGCCCGGGTCCGGAACCGGCCACGCCGCGTAACTGACGAGCCCCTCGCCCCCCGCCTCCTTCCAGAGCCTCTCGCACGTGAAGGGGATGAACGGCGCCATGAGCCGCGTCCACGTGGAGGCGAGCTCGCGCAGTGCCCCCCCGCCGCCCTCCCCCGCGGCGGTCCGCCTCCTGTACCACTTCAGGTCGGCCTCCACCGCGTAGAACGCGGCCTGGAGGGCCTGCCTCGTCTGGAACCTCTCGAGCGCCTCGGTCGCCCTCTGGATGTGCTGCTGGAGCCGGGAGAGGAGCCACGCGTCCGCCGTGCTCATGGATGCCGGGGCGTTGCGGCACTCCGCGACCGTCGATGCGAACCTCTCTATCTGCCTCCGCGTCGAGGAGACGAGCTCGTTCCTCCAGTCGAAGTCCTGCCACGGTTCTGCGCTCCCCACGAGGAACATCCGGACGGTGTCGGCACCGAACTCGTCGATCGCGTCCTCGAGGAGGACGACGTTCCCCTTCGAGGAGGACATCTTCGCCCCCTCGAGGAGACCCATCCCGAAGACGACCATCCCCCTCGGGAGGCAGGAGGCGGGGAAGATCGCCACGTGGTGGAAGAGCTGGAACGTGAGGTGGTTGGAGATGAGGTCCTTTGCGGAGAACCGGTAGTCGTAGGGGTACCAGTAGAGGAACTCCTCCCGCATCTTCAGGAGATCCTCCTTCCGCGGGTGGTCCGGGCATTCCTTCCCGAGGAAGAGGTAGTCGAAGACATCGGGCGTGAGCTCTTCGGGGGAGAACTCCTTTAAGTGGTGGGCGATGGTGTAGTACGCCATGTAGACGGTAGAATCGCTGAGCGGCTCGATCAGCCACGCCGGGTCCCACGGGAGGCGCGTGCCGAGGCCGACGCGGCGCGTGCAGGCCCAGTCCTTCAGCCACTCGACGGTCCGCTCGAACTCTGCCCTCACCTCGGGGGGAACGAGCGACATCTCCCTGAGGTGGTCGCTCACCCTCGCTTTCCACGCGGGGTCGCTGTACCCGAGGAACCACTGGTCGTGGAGGATCTTTATGAAGACCTGCCCGCCACAGCGGCACACGACCGGCCGCGTGTCGAATTCGTACATGTACGTGGAGGAATCGTTCGAGACCAGCATCTCGCCCACGCGCTCCCGGGCCTCGCGGACGGTCATGCCGCCGAACTCCGGGAGGAGCCTCCCCGACGAGAACTCCGCGGAGTAAACCTCCTGCGTGATCTCGTCCATCCTCGGGTCGTTCTGGTCCTTCACCCCCGCCCTCTCGACGGCATCCTTCGCGGGGAACTCTCCGTACCCGGGGACCTCGATGAGCCGCACGGGCTTGATGTGCGTGTAGAGCCCGCGGGACTGGAGGTCGCGCAGGGCGATGTAGTCGAAGGGCGCGTGCCCCGGGACGCTCATGACCATCCCTGTCGCCATCCCCGGGTCAACGAACTCGGCGGGGAGGATGGGCACGTTGCCGCAGAGCCTGTGGGAGACCGCCTGGTCCACGAGGGCGGAACCCGGGATCTCCTCCTCGACCGACACGGCGTGGTCCTGGTACGAGAGCTTCTCCGCGGCCTCCCTGCTCACGATCCACGGGACGCCGTCGACCCTCGCCCGCACGTACGTGGCCCTCGGGTTGACCCAGAGGTTCGTGACACCGTAGATCGTCTCGGGCCGGAGGGTCGCGGTGGGGATGAACGCGTCCTTCCACCGGAACATGACGAGGACGAACCTCTGGATCTCGGCCTTGTCCCCCTCGAGGAGGTCGTGGTCGCCGACCGGGTTGTCGCACTGGGGGCAGAACCGGACGGGGTGGGCCCCCTTCCTCACGTGACCCCCCTCGTGGAGGTGCTTCCACTGCCACTCGATGAACTTGCTGTACTGCGGGTCGACCGTCGTGAAACGGCGCCTCCAGTCGATGGAGAGACCGCACCGCCGCATCACCCTCCGGTATTCCTCGGAGAAGTACCGGACGATCTCGAGCGGGTCCACGAACCGCTCGAGGGTCGCGGGGGGGACCTTGTAGAGGTCGCGGTAGAGCCGCACCGCCTTCTCGTCGCCCCTCGCGATCCGCTTCGAGATCCCTATCACCGGCGCCCCCGTGACGTGGAATGCCATCGGGTAGAGGACCTGCCTGCCCCGCATGCGCCAGAACCGCGCGATCACGTCCGGGACGATGTAGGTCCTCCCGTGCCCCACGTGCATCGCGCCGCTCGGGTAGGGGTACGCGACCGTGAGATAGAACTTCTCCTTCCCCGAGGGATCCGGCTCGAACGCGTGCTCCCACGCCGAGATGCACTCCTCTTCCATTGCCCGCCAGTCGTGTGAACTCACCGTCGAATCACCTCCCGCGAGATTCCCCGTCCCCGCCCTACACGGGCCGCAGGCGGATCGTGTCGCCGTCGTTGTACCGCTTGATCAGTTCCTGCGCGATGGTCGAGTTCTTCGCGAGGTGGATCTCCCCGCTGTCGCTCACCGTGGCGGTGAAGAGGTACTCCTTCCCCGCGAAGACGTCGACGATCTTGCCGCTGTGCTCTGGGCAGGAGATCGTGAGCTGTTTCTTGTCCACCCGTATCTTGACGCCGCCCCCCACGTGGAGTTCCTCTTCCCCGGGTGCCGCGGCCTGCGCCTTTTCGAGTTCGCTCCTCGGCCGGATGTCGATCCCTATCCCGAGCTTGTTCACGATCGCGGCGATGTTCTTCCCGCCCTTCCCGATCGCGGCGGGGACGTCCTTGTCCTCGATGTACACGACAGCCTTGCTGTCGGAGAGCATGTGGACATCCACGTACCCGTCCGTGAACCGCCCTATCTCCCTCTGGATGTCCTTCTCGAGGACCTTCCAGTGCGGTTTCTCCTCCTTTGCCGGTGCTGCCGGCGCGGTGGGTGCCTTCAGGGGCTGCGCGGGCGCGGCGGGGACAGGGCTCATGACCGGCATCACGATCGTCTCCCCGTCGTACTTGAAGATCTCGAAGACGATCTCGCCGGTCTCATGGTCCGTGACGGTGGTGACGGGGCGGAGGTTGATCTCGCTCGACATCCCCTCCGGGACCTTGATGGTGAAGCCGATGTCGTAGATGTTCGTGATCTCGCCCTTCTCGAGGAAGATGATCGTGTTGATGATCTGCGGGAGGACGCCGAAGTCGACGCGGTCAGAGAACCTCTGGAGGGCGTCGTGGGCTCCTATCGCGTGGATCACGCCTATCATCCCGATCCCCGCGAGGCGGAGGTCTGCAAAGACCCTGAAGTCCTCGTCCCGCCGGACCTCGTCGAAGATGACGAAGTCGGGCCGGACCAGCATCAGGACCTCTGCCGTGTGCGCCATGCTGCCGTCCAGCGCCGTGTACTGGGTAATGTGGTCGGGGACCTGGAGCTCGCGCGGGGCCTCCATCGTCTTGACCACGTAGCCGTTCTCGGCGAGGTACGTGGCGATGCTCTGGGCAAGAGTGGTCTTCCCCGCGCCGGGCGGCCCCGCGATGAGGAGGCCGCGCCTCTCCCCCGTGATGCGGTTCTTGATGATCGACGCGTTCCTGAACTGTTCCAGCTTCACGTCAGCGATCGGCCGCACGGCCGTGATCTCCATGCCGTCGGAGAACGGGCGACGGGTGATCGCGATCCGCATCGACCCGATCTGGACGACCGTGACCCCCCTCTTCTCGAGCTCGATGAACCCGTCGGGGTGGCGCTTCGCCCGCTCGAGGATCTCTTGCGCGATGCTCCGCAGCTCGTACTCCGTGAGGGGCTGGTCCCTGATCTTCTCGAGGCGCATCTCCTTTATCGTCCCCTTCTTCGCCATCGGGGGGACCCGTTCCTTGAGGTACACCGCCATTGTGTGCTCGTCGAAGAACTGGTCTATCGCGAGGGGTGCGAATCCCTCGACCTGGGGCCGAAGGTACGTGACGTCCAGGCCCTTGGCCTTCGCGACCTCTGCCTGGACGGTGTCGCTCGTGATGAATTTCGCCCCGTGCTCAAGCGCCGCGCTCCTGATGAGGGCGTCTATCTCCCCGCCGCTCGCGAGCTTCACCTGGTCGAGCGTCGGTCTCTCCCCCACGAACTTGAGGGTGATCGTCCCCTCGGCGGCGAGCCTGCACAGGGCCTGCAGTTCGGTGAGGCCGAGGAAGCCGATCTCCCTCCCCTGGTTCGCCTGCGCCTCGAGCTCTGCGACCACCGCCTCGGGTATGACTATTGTTGCACCCTTGTATTCACCCGATTGTATCATGGAGGTGATACGACCGTCTATCACCACGCTTGTATCCGGCACGATGATCAAAAAATATCACCGTTTATAGTCTTGTTGCTCCCCTTTATTAGCATATACCTTCGCGGGGTCGAACACCCTCTCCTGCAGGATCTCGCCGTCGAGCGTCCTGTAGAAGCACGAGGGGTACCCCGTGTGGCATGCTGCCCCCGTCTGCTCGACGAGGTAGAGGACCGCGTCGCCGTCGCAGTCGACGAGGATGCCCTCCACGCGCTGGAAGTGCCCGCTCTCTTCCCCTTTCTTCCAGATCTTCTCCCGGCTGCGGGAGTAGTAGTGGGCAAACCCCGTCTCCCGCGTGAGGTCGATCGCCTCCTTGTTCGCGTACGCGAGCATCAGGACATCCCGTGTCCGGGCGTCCTGGACCACCACCGGCACGAGCCCGTTGCTGTAGTGCAGCTCGATCATGTCAAGCACCTGTCGCGACCTCGATGAGAACGAAGAGGAGGTCCCCCGCGAAGAGCGCCGCGAGGAGACCTGCCGTGAGGGGAACGAGGAAGGGAATCCCGTACGAGATCCAGACGGTCCCCGCTCTCCGGAACAATTCCATTTCGCGCGCGTACTCTCCGGGGTTGTTCTTGAGGTCCCTCGTGTAGAGTCTCCCCTTCCCCGAGACCATTCTCCCAATCGCCTCCCCCGGCCGGATGAACCGCCTCTCGATCCTCCCCCCCTCGCCCTCTCTCACCTCCTCCATCACGAAACCGAACGCGTCGGGCAGGGAGTCCGCGGGCACGGGGAACCCGAGGAACGCGTAGGGGAACGGCCCCCACCTCCCGTGCGCCGCGTTCCACGAGAAGATGAGGAGCGGCGTGCAGAGGTTCAGGATGAGTGCATTCGTGAGGACCGAAAACGGGAGGAACCCGAGCGGCGGGACCCCGAAGAGCGGCTCGAACGGGAACGCAGGGACCGATACGCAGAGGAAGATGAGCGCCCACGCGTCTGCACCGCCAAAGAAGTTGAAGGCAGCAAACGCGTAGAAGATGACGGAGAAGACGAGGACGAGCGCGAGAAAGTACGCGCAGAGTCCCCACAGGCCCCTCTGGAGGAGGGAGAGGTAGAACCACGCGGCCATGGGCACGGTCACCGCGAGCATCGGGTACCACGTCCGGAACGGGACGCGCCGTTCCCTGATGTCGCGGAACGAGGCGTAGAGGAACGTGCAGGAGACCGCGGCGGCGCTTACGGCGAGGGGGACGATCATGGATACAGATATATCGTGGGATGCACAGGTTGATATGTATGGCCCCGGCGGTCACCCGGGAATTGGCTCTTCGCGGCCCGAGGCCTCGCGGTCCGGGCGTGCCGCGGGGACGCGCCGGGATTGAGGGAAAGGGGGGTGCACTCTCCTGACGAGCAGGGAAATCCTCGAGTCCGTCATCGCGGCGTCCGCAGGCGAAGGCCCGTTCCCCTTCCCGCGGGCCCTCTCCCACGCGCGGGAGAGGTCGTTTTCCGGGATTGCCCGCGCGAGGGAGAGACAGGGGGATTTCTACCTCCTCTTCCTCGCGGGGGAACCGAAGGGCGCGGTTCTCCACGATTCGAAGGGGACGCTCTTTGGGAACAAGGCGGTGTACCTCCTCAAGGGAAACGAGAATTTCACGCTCTTTCCCGCGAAACCGGAGATAGTGGAGAGAATCGTCCTTGGCTGCCGCATATTCGACCAGGAGATCCTCAGGCGTATCCTGCCCGTCGACCTGCCCGAGGTGAGGAGGGAGGGAGAGGGGGGGGCGGGTGTATTCTCCGTTGTCGTGGTGGAAAAAGGTGTCCCGCTCCCCGGCTACAGGGTCTCTATCAGGAAGGAAGGGCAGATAGTCGGGAATGACTTCACCCGCGCGGACGGGAAGGTCTCGTTCCGCCTCCTCTACGGGAAGTACGAGTGCATCGTCCACTCCCGCGACCTCTCGACGAGGGTGTACGAGTTCGAGTTCCACCCCGGCCTCCACAACAGGCCGGTCACCCTCGACATCGGCCACTCCGTCTGACCTGTCCTCCCTGCAGGTAGAGGGAAAGGCGCATCCGAAGCGGCGAACGGTCCTCTTTTCCCCGCGGGAAAGGGCGGCCTGTATCCATTTTTTAAGCGCAACGTTTAGGTTTGGCAGGGGAGAGATCAGGTACGAGTCAGATTGGTATGAATAAGGAGGACTTCGAGGCCATCCTCAAGGGGACGAGGGACATCACCGCGTACATGCAGGTGAACCCGGCCGAGGGCACGACCACCTGTTTTGGCGTCAGGACCGCGAGCAACCCGGACTACCTCGTGAAGGCATTGTACGAGATGTACGAGGCCAACCTCGACAGGAAGCTCGCGAACAAGGCGATGCGGAAACTCTTCCGTTCGGTGGGCCACGGGTCTGTCGGGCTGGACAGGCTGCTGCGCAAGCTCGGTCTCGCCCTGAAACCCGAGGAATTCCTGATGCTCGTCTTCAAGCTGCAGCACCAGCAGGGGTGGGGCGCCCCCATGGAACTCGTGGAGGCGTCCGAGAAGCGTATCGTGGTCCGGTGCAAGCAGACGTTCGAGTCAGTCGTCCTCAGGGACTGGAAGATGCCGGTGTGCGGGATCCACCAGGGGTGGATAGAGGGGATACTCAGCGCGGTCACGGGGAAGAACTGGTACTGCCTCGAGAAGAGCTGCCACGCGCAGGGTGACCCTTACTGCGAGTTCGTGGCAGACCAGGTCGAGCCGAGCTGGAAGTACAAGGCAGAGGCTGTCGTGAGGGGGGAGTCGGCCATCACCGAGTTCATCGAGCACAAGCCGCTCCAGGGCAAGATCCACCTGATCGACGAGCCAGTCGTGATGATGCCCCGCTTCATCTTCACGTCGATGATGAATTCCCTCATCAAGACGATGGGAGAGGCTCCCGCGGGGGGCGTCAACTACAGGGCATACATGGAGATGGGAAAGGAGAACGTCGCGCACTACAAGAAGATGGGGATCACGAACCCTAACACCCTCGCGGACATGGCTTTCACGTTCTACTCGCAGATGGGGTGGTTCAGGATCATCAGCATGGAGTGGAACGAGGAAGCGAAGACCAAGACCATCACCCTCGAGCACACCGTCGAGTCGGAATCCTTCGGGCAGGTGGGCAAGAACGTCTGTTTCTGCACCGCGGGGCTCCTCGCGGGGATCGTGGAGGGGGCATTCGGGGTCAAGGTCCAGGCAAGAGAGGTGATGTGCCGGTCGCGCGGCGACCCGCACTGCGTCTTCCAGGTAAAGGACCGGCAGCAGTGAGAGAACAGTTGAATTTTTTTCCTGCCCTTCAGATTTTTATCTTCTTTATCATCTGTTCGACCGTGTTGATGAGCGTGTCCAGTTCGGAGTCCGAGATCCGGAGCCGCGACTGGAGGACCTCAAGGTCCCGCGTGAGCTGCCGGATGCGCACGTACATGAAAAAGACGAGGACGAGGAGCACGACGATGACGATGCTCGCGGAGAGGAGCAGGACCTGTTCGATCGTCATTTCTTCCCCCTGAACAGCACCTTCGAGAACCGGTCGATGAAGCTCTCCCGGCCGATCCCCTCCCTCTGTTCCGTCGGGATGCCCGCGAGTTCCGCCGCGATGTTCCTGAACGCGACCGACGCGGGCGACGCGGGGAACTTGATCACCACGGGAGTCTTGTAGGACGTTGCCTTCCTGATGTTGGGGTCCTCGGGAACCGTCCCGATCACCCTGACGCCGAGGACCTTCTCCATCTTCTGGGTCATCACCTCGGACCTCTCGATCCCCGCCCGGTTGACGATGACGCCAAAGACGTGCCCCCCGATGACCTCCGTGAGGATCTTGGTCTTGAGGGCGTCCACGATGGAGGAGAGCTCGGGATTCACGACGAGGATGACGTCGTCGGCGACCGCGAGGGGGATGATGCCGTCCCGGCTGATCCCGGCCGGGGCATCGATCAGGAGGAAGTCGCAGACCTCGACGAGATCCTTGAGCGCGTCCTTGAGGAGCTCGGGGTTTGCCTGCTGGAACCCCTGCAGCGAAATCCCGCTCGGGACGACCTTCACGCCGGCAGGGCCTTCGTATATCGCGTCATGGATGTGGGCTTTGCCCGCGAGGACCTCGTGGAGCGTCACGGGGACATCCTCGAGCCCGAGGGCGAGGCCGAGGTTCGCCATCCCGATATCGGCGTCCATGATGATCGTGTTCTTCCCGAACTCGGCAAGGCACGTCCCGATGTTCACGGTAGCAGTTGTCTTCCCGGTCCCCCCCTTTCCGGACGCAAAAGTGATGACCCGGACCATTCACCCCTCCGTGGGGAAGATCTTCCCGCTCTTTATATAAAAGACTGGTGAAAAACCCATGGATGCCCTACACCCATCTCCCGAGGAGGGCGCCGATATCTTCCTGAAGGGAAGAGAGGGTCCCTTCGGGGACGGACCCCACGCCCTCCACGATGCCGAGGAGTTCGTTCTCGCGGTAGCGCACGGGGAAGGAAAAGACGTCCCCCTCTACGGGCAGTGTCCCCGTGAGCCTCGCGTAACTCACGCGTGCGGCAAGCTCGTCTGCAGGTGCTTTTCTGCTCGATGCGACCACGAGGCCGTCGGGCGTGGAGAGCGTGAGGGACCGGAACCCGTAGATCTCCGCGATACGGCTTATCCCCGACTCGATGTCGGGTGCATCGCGGTCCGGGTCGAATTTTTCCCGGGCACGGGATTCTGCAGGGGCGACGGGCGGTTTTCCACGCACCGCGGACTCGGGGACCGGTGCTGCGACACCCGCCTCTCCGGCACGTTCAGCGCGCCTCGTGGCCGAGACGGGCCGCAACCCTTCCACGAGCGCGATCAGGGTATCCATCTTGTACGCGAGGCGGACGGTGTATATCACGCTCACGAGCGAGAGGAAGAGGATGATCCCCGTCAGGACGAGAGCGACGAGGAGGAGGAAGAGGTCAAAGGAGACGGGGTCCATGCTCCCCTACCCCTCTCCCCTCTCCTCGTTGTCGGCGACGAGGTAGCCGAGCTGGAGGCGTTCGACCATCAGCCTGCAGTTCTCCCTGATCTTCCTCGTCATCGTCTCGAGGTCCATCGAGTCGAGGGCATCGAGGTCGTCGGGCCTCAGAGTGAACCCTTCGCGTGCGACCACGTCCCACTCTCCCACATCAGCCGGAGGCTCTCCACCGGTATCACCTTGCGTCTCCCCGCCACCTGGTGGAGAAACAGCTTCCGGTCCCTGCCGTCCCTGCGGGGTCTCCTCCCGGGATACTGCCTCTGCCCGGCCCTCCTTTCCCTCTCCCCCTGCCCCGCTCCCAACCGGGGGTGAACTCTTCTCCCCGAGGGGAATCTCCGGGTGACGGACGACGCAATCCCCGTTGAATTCGCGTGCGAGTGCGAGCTGCGCGGGGGTGAGTTCAGAGATCGCGACGTCGGCGGTCTGTTCGAGGAGTCCTGAGATGAGCCTCATCGCGTTGTCGCCGTGGACGGTGTCGACGCTGGCGAGGACGATCCTCCCCGCTTCCATCACGATCTCGATGCACCTTTCCTCGCTGGAGAACGTGCATATTCCCGAGAACCGGTCGGCACCCATACGGGCGAGAATGTCACCGATCCTGACCCCCCTCTCCAGCGACCGGAATCTCCCCCTCGGTAGTTGCATCGTAAGGAATTGAGTGCACACGTGGTGATAATGCTATTGGTGAAAGGAGCGGGAATCCCGTGAAAATCGACATGGAATCGCGCGAGGTACAGAAAAAGATTGCAAAGTTTTTTATTATATATCGGGAGAGATACTTTGAGTCAAAGGTGGCAATGATGCTGAAACAAATTTTAAACGAATTTTTGAAGATCGACGGGGTGTCTGCGGCGGTCGTGGTGGGTCGGGACGGGTTCGTGATAGAGAGTGCGACGACGGGGAAGATGGACATCGACGCACTGGGGGCGATGGCGTCGACGGGGCTAGGGACGTCTGAAGCGATGGGAAAGGAGCTTGGGAAGGGGGAACTCCGGCAGATGATTGTCGAGCTCGAACAGGGCCCGATCCTCATGTCCCTCCTCTCCCCCGAGGAGATGATCGCGATCGTCGCATCCAACGAGGCGAACGTGGGGAGGATCCGGTACGAACTGAAGAAGAACAAGGAACGGCTCGTGGCCGCACTCTGAAAATGCCATGAAATTTCCAAGGGGCACGTACATCGGCGTCGCGAGAGACCCCCTCACCGATGCCGCATCGGGCGGGACGAAACCTTTCTCCGGGAGGGTGGAGGTCCTCACCGCGACGGGGGCCGGGCTCTTCCTCGTGAGGGAAGGCGAGGTCATCGCGGCGTGTTACCGGGAGAAGGGCAGGGAGCTTCACGGCAAGGAAGCCCTCGCCTACGTCATGGGGGGCAGGGGGGGAGATGCCCTCGAGGCGCGGTTCATCCAGTACAGGTACGGCCCGGAGGAGTTGGCCCTCGCCCTCGAGCTCTGCTCGGAAAGGGGGCTTTCCGTCGGCGCAAAGGGTGCACCGGCCCCTTCCCCGGGGACGAGGCTCGACGAGAAGGCCCTCCAGCGGCTCGCCGGGCTCCGGGGGGTCCGGGCAGTCATCGCGTTCTTCGAGGGGTTCCCCGTCCAGACGGCGGGGACCGGGGACTTCGAGAAGATCGCGGCGCTGGGAGAGGATTTCATGAGGAGCGCGGCGAAGGTCGCGGGGGAGATCGAGCTCTTTGGGCTGGAACAGGTGACCGTCGAGGGGCCGGGGGGTGTGTGCCTCTTTGCCCGCGACGGTGACCTCTCCTTCTGCGTCCTCGCCGACAGGACCGCGCACCTCGGGATGATAAGGCTCGCGCTCGGCACCGTCCGCAAAGAAATGTTTCATGGTGTGGGGGGAGATACTATCACCTGATTAGGTATTGTATCGTCGGGCGAGGTGAAGCGGGTCCAAGAGATGACATCTGACTCAAAAAAGAAAGGACTGTTCGACTCCCTTTTCGGGAAAAAGGAGGGGAAAAGGGAAGGAGAAGCGGGGAAGGCAGGCGGAGCCACCGATGTGAATCTCCCCTCGAAGGGTGAGAGGCCTGACCTCCAGGGCCTTATGGAGAGGATCGGGCTTGCGCAACGGGGAGACGGCGGCCCCGCGGAAAAGCCAGCCGGAACGACCGCACCCCCGGAAACCCCGCTGGCCGGCAGGGAGACTCCCGGCCAGTTCCCGCAGGCGGCGGAGGCACCTCCTCCCGCGGAAAAAGGGAGGGAGGTAGAGAGGGAAGGCCGTCCGGTCCGCCCCCCCACCTTCGCGCCTGCGAAAAAGAGCACTGAACCCAGCGGGAAAGAACCGCGGAAGGAGCAGGGCAAGGGGACCGAGAAGGAGCCAGTTATCTCCGTCGAGGACATCGACGACCTCTCGGGGCTCATCCTCCCGAAGGGCGCGACCTTCACGATCGACGAGATACGGCTCCCCCCGAAGAGCGACATTTTCAAGTTCAAGGGTACCGGCGACCTCGCCGGGGCAAAGGACCTCGGGAAGGCCGACCTGCTCGACACGGGTATCAAGAAGGTCACGGAGGCCGCGTCCGAGGTACAGAGAGAGCAGGGAGTGGGGAGCATCCTCGCGAAGCTCAACCCGCTGAACGTGATCCACAGGCCCCCCGTGGAGTACAACCCGCGGACGCACGGCCCGCTCGTCGACCTCACGTTCCGCCCGCGCCCCGGGGTGGAGCTGATCGAGGTGTACCCGGTGAACGAGCCCTACGCGTACGTCCGGATCACCTACGACAACGCGACCCACGAGTACTTCTACGAGGTCCTCGAACCCAAGCTCACGCCGGCCGAGAACGCGCTCTTCCTCGACATCAAGGAGCGGATCTTCGAGAGGCTCGATATTAACACGCAGAACGTCGCCGACGAGATCGCGAAGAAGACCCTCCGCGACGTGACCGACGAGATCATCCGGGATTACGGGATCACGCTCAGCCCCGTCCAGAGGGAGAAGATCCTCTACGCGATGTACAAGGAGTTCCTCGGCAACGGGATGATCGATGCCGTGATGCACGACAGGTACATCGAGGACATCTCCTGCGACGGCGTGAACACGAACCTCTTCGTCTTCCACAACCGGTACGAGTCCATGCGGACGAACCTCGTGTACAGGAGCGCCGAGGAACTCGACTCCTTCGTGATCAAGCTCGCCCAGCGCGCGGGGAAGTACATCTCGATCTCCGAACCCATGCTCGATGCAACCATGAGCGACGGGTCGCGCATCCAGATGACGCTCGGGTCCGAGGTGACCGCGCACGGGTCGACCTACACCATCAGGAAGTTCAAGGACGAGCCGATCACGCCGACCGACCTCATCGAGTGGCGCACGTTCTCACCCCTCTCCATCGCGTTCTTCTGGCTCGCCGTCGAGAGCGGGAAGTCCTGCATATTCGCGGGCGGCACCGCGTCGGGAAAGACGACCTCGCTCAACGCGATCTCGCTCTTCATCCCGCCGCTCGCGAAGATCGTCACCCTCGAGGACACCCGGGAGCTCAAGCTCCCCCACCCGAACTGGATCCCGAGCATCACGCGGACGTCCTTTGACGCCTCGGGGAAGGGCGAGATCGACATGTACGAGCTCCTCCGCGCCGCGCTGCGGCAGAGGCCCGAGTACATCCTCGTCGGCGAGGTGAGGGGGAAGGAGGCGCTCACCCTCTTCCAGGCAATGAGCACGGGGCACGTCACGTACTCGACGATGCACGCGGACTCGGTGGCGAGCATCGTCCACAGGCTGGAGAACCCGCCCCTGAACGTCCCGAGGAACATGCTCTCGGCCCTCGACCTCATCTCGGTCCAGGTGCAGGCCCGGGTAGGGGGCCAGAGGATCCGGCGGAACAAGCAGATCATCGAGATCCTCGACATCGACCCGAGGACGAACGAGCTGATCACGAACGAGGTATTCCGGTGGCACCCCGCGACGGACGAGATCACGTACTCGGGCAAGTCCTACGTCCTCGAGGAGATCATGGAGTCGAGGGGGTGGGACGAGGAGAGGATGAAGGAAGAGCTCAAGATGAGGCAGGAAGTCCTCGAGTGGATGCGCATCAAGAAGATCAGGCACTTCCGTGACGTGAGCAAGATCCTCGTCCAGTACTTCCGCGACCCGGCGCGGACAATCGAGATGGTCAGGGCCGACCTGTACGGGGAGCCATGAACAGCTGGGAACGCCTCGCGTTTCGGTTATTCGGGAAGTTCGCGGAGGAGAGGAGGGACAAGTACGCGGCACTCCGCAGCGACCTCGTCACCGCGCGGATGAAGGTTCCCTTCGAGGTCTACCTCTCGACCGCGTACCTGAGCTCGTTTACCGCCGGCGCGGTCGCGTCGGTCGTCCTCGGTCTCGTCACGTACATTTTCAACATCCCCTCCATGATCAAGTACCACGGGGCCGTCCCGGAGTTCATGCTCTTCATCTCGCAGTACAGCCTGATCATCGGGACGGTCCTCGCGGTCGTCATATCCTTCGTGGTCGTCGGGGGGATCACCTTCCTCGTCTTCCTCGTGTACCCGAGCATCGTCGCGGGGAACCGCCGCAGGAACATCGACGCGACCCTCCCCTACGCGATCAACTACATCACCGCGATGTCCACGGCCGGCATCCCGCCCGCCGAGATCTTCCGGCAGCTCGGGAACAGCCCGATGTACGGCGAGAGCGCGGTCGAGGCACGCTTCATCGCGATGGAGATCGACCTCTTCGGGAGGGACCTCCTCGACGCGCTCAGGCTGATATCGGCAACGACGCCGAGCCTCCGGATGAAGGAGTTCCTGCAGGGGGCGATGGGGTGCATCTCGGCGGGGAGCAGCCTGACGGAGTACTTCAGGACGAAGGCCGAGCAGTACTCCCTCGAGAACAGGCAGACGCAGAAGCTCTTCCTCGACACCCTCGGCCTCATCTCGGAGTCCTACGTCACCGCCATGGTGGCAGGACCCCTCTTCCTCATCATCCTCCAGTCGATCATGTCGATCCTCTCGAAGTCTTCCCAGCCCATCTTCCTCTACATCATCATCTACATGATCATCCCCTTCGGGAGCCTCATGTTCGTCATCCTCATCAGCTCCATGACGCCGGAGGGGTGAAACCGTGGACCTAAGGGACAGGATAAGGGACAGCGTCCTCGGCCGGGCCGGCGGGGGCGAGAAGGGCAAGGCAGGAGGTGGTGCGGAGCCCGCGGGAGGGGAGAAGGAGAGGGCACGCGCCGCGAGCGAGCCCGCGCCGCGGGAGGCGCAACCGGGGGGACAGGAGCAGGGTCCCCTCTCAAGCTTGCCGGGGAAGAAGCGGGGCGGGGTGGACCTCTCCCCCTCGGAGATCGGGCGGTTCGCCCGCGAGCAGGAGGAGATCCTCCGGAAACTCGAGAAGGCGAAGGCGGAGAGGTCCGGGATCATGCGGGTGATCAAGCACCCGGTCGAGGTCCTCCTCGAAAAACCGCTCAACATCCTGATCGTCTCGCTCCCCGCCTCGCTCATCGTCTTCGTCGTCGGGACTGCCCTCGCGATAAAGCAGTACGGGATGGGCGTCCTCTTCTCGACGACGCTCGTCGACGATGTGGTGGTCCTCTCCATCCTCGTCGCGATCGTCCCCCTGGCGGTGATGGACATCCGCGAGAGCCGGAGGATAAAGAACCTCGAGGAGGCCCTGCCCAACTTCTTCCGCGACCTCGCGGGGATGAACGACAGCGGGATGACCCTCCCGAATGCCGTCCACCTCGTCGCGCAGGGGGAGTACAGCACGCTCACCCCGTTCATCCGCCGTCTCGACAACGAGATGTCGTGGAACGTCACCTTCATCGAGGCGATCCAGAGGTTCCGCGCCCGCCTCGGGACCCCTCTCGCGGACCGGAGCATCGACCTCATTGCGAAGGCGAGCATGGCGGGGGGCGACGTCTCCGAGATCCTCCGCGCTGCCGCGAGGGACACCTACGAAGTCCTCGCGCTGCGGACGGAGCGGCGGAACAACATGCTCATCTACGTCATCATCGTGCTCATCTCGTTCCTCGTCTTCGTCTTCGTGATATTCATCCTCGTGAGCACGTTCCTCTCGACGATGGCGACCGCGGGGAGCGCCGCGGCCTCGGCCGGCGCGGGTGCCGCCTCGTTCATCGGGGCGATCGACCTCTTCTTCTACAAGCGCCTCTTCTCCCACGCCGCGATGATACAGGGCATATTCTCGGGCCTCGTCGCGGGCCAGATGGGCGAGGGGAGGGTCACGGCGGGGCTGAAGTACTCAGCCACCATGCTCGTGATCGCGTGGGTGATCTTCAGGTTCATGATCGCGTGAGGCCACCCATCTCCGAGAGCCTCCGGGGGAGGTACTCGCGGGTCACGAAATCGAGGCCGCGGGCCGCAAACGCCTGCTGCTCGGACTTGAGGTTGAGGGAAAGCTGGAGCGCGATCTGCTCCTGCCAGTAGTCCGAGGCAAATCTCGGGTCCGAGAGCTCGGCCTTCAGGGCGGCAACGTCCTTCTCGGTCAGGGCATCCGCGGGGAGGTCGTAGTCCCTGATATCGCTCGGCTGCACGCCGATGAACCGTGCCCCCGGCGTCGCGAGGAGCTCGGACATGTGCGCGCTCTTTATCGCGCCGTAGGCGACGCTCGCGTAGATCCGGTAGGACCATGGGTCGCCGTCGGTGAAGACGTACACGGGCAGCCCGAACTCGGTCGAGAGCCGGTGGAGCATTCTCCGGGTCGACCGCGCGGGCTGGCCCTTCAGGTGGACGAGGATGGCCCGGTAATCCTCGTCGAACCCGTTCTCGATGAGGCGGGCGTACATGCCGCCCGTCTCGATGGCGATCACGAAGTCCGCGTCGTGGTCGAGGAGCTCCACGGTCTCCACGTTGCACGGGATCTGGTACCCTGCCTCGCCCACGTCGTCCCTGCAGTGGATCACCCTCTCGCCCCTCCGCGTCATCTCCTTAAGGCGGAGTGGACCGAATATGGTCGCGCCGTCCTCCTCGGGCCGCAGGTGGAACGCTTCCCGCTGGAGGTCGGTGAGGATCTCGAGGTCTTCCACGAGGTAGTTGCTCTCCTCCTGCGCGGAGAACTTCGCCCTCTTCCACCCTTCCGAGATGTAGTACAGTTCCCTCAGCGTCGAGGAACGGTTCTCGAGGAGCTGGGTTTTTAAAAACCCTATCACGTAGGACATCTTGAGGAGGTGCAGCGCGCTCCTCTCCGTGTGCGCCGACCGGGTGCTCTCGCGGTCGCCCAGTGTCCACACCTCGGCCTCCTCGTCGTAGGCGATGTTCTGCTTCGTGCGGGTCGGGAGCGTGATGGACGGGATGTTCCCCTCCTCCATCTGCCGGTACCACTGCATGGCAATGGCCCTCAGCCTCTCGAGGGCCTTCCTGTCGAGCGACTCACTCTGCATCGAGATCGACCACCGTGACGTTCTCAGGCGGGATGCCCCTCACCTGGACCGTTCCCTTCCCCGAGCCGGTGTACTCCGCGGACCACCCCTCGCGGGGAGGAAGCGCGACCTGCCAGACCCGCGTGTACTCGCCGTCGACCGCGGTCGTGAAGGCGGGCGGGGGGGATGCATCGGGCGCGGGGTCGGGGGAGATCTCGTAGAGCGAGAGCGTGCAGGGTGCATTCATGTGGTTCCTCGCGTCTATCCTGACCTTCCCGTCCCTTGCCACCCTCTTCACGACGACCTTCCTCATGAGCCTCCCCTCGATCACGGTCGTGTCGGGGACGGGCAGCTCCACGATCTCGGCCACCTTCGCCGCGATGTCGGGGATGATCGCGCAGACCGCCCTCGCCCGGTCCTCCGCGAGCCTCGTCTTCTCCCTTCGGGAGAGGTACGCCCTCAGCTCGCGCCCGAGCTCCTGCAGGACGAGGGTGATCTCCCTCTCTATCTCCGGGATCGCCGCGATCGCGTCCTTGCTCTCGCTCGTGAAGGGGACGTTCGTGGACGCGACGTGGACCATCACGAGGAGGGGACCCGTCGGGAGGACGGACTGTGCCACGTTGTAGTTCTTCCACGTGATCCCCGCGACGCACCCCGTGATCGCGCACGCCCCTTGCTGGAACATGAGGGGGACGCGGTTTGCGAACCGGAGGATCGTCGCGTTCCCGTCGGCGGGCAGCTTCCCGCCGTACCCGATCGCGGCCTCGACGAGGAAGGGGTGGCCCGAGTAGACCGAGACCGGGCGGGTCCTCGCCCTCACGAAGTCCATCTGGAACTCCCTCTCGAGGGACCGGACGATGAGGTCCTCCCCGATGGGCGAGAGGCACGTCCCCGTCGCGGGCGGCGGGACCTTCGCGCCCTGCATTGCGGTGAGGAGCGCCTTCTGTTCCGCTGGGGAGAGCGAGCCCGCGGGAGTATCGGGCGGGATTCCCGCGGCCCTGCAGATCTCGAGCGCGGTCTTCTTCCCGACCCTCGAGAAGCAGGACGCGAGGAACTCGCTGCAGTCCTGCGTGGACCCCGCGATCATCCGCGAGAGCTGGCCTATCTCTATCCCGTGGGGGTGGGGGAGGATCGCCCTCGGGCACGGGACAGGCTCGTCGCTCACGCGCTCAAAGAGGGTGGTCTCACCCTCCATATCGACGCGGATCCGGGCGTGCGGGTTGACGATGGAAGTGTACTTGAGGTACTCGAGGAGCTTCTTCTTGGCCGAGACCGTGCTCCGGAACTCGATCTGGACGAGCGTCCCGTGCGTCCTGTCCCACACGACCTCCTCCCTCCCGAGGACGGCGGGCTCGTTGGACCCGATGTCGATCTGGACGAGGAACTTGAACGCCGGTCTCTCCGGGCCGGTGCGGGAGATCACGAGGGTGGGAAGGCCTGTCGTGAGCTGCGCGTAGAGGACGGCGGCGCTGATGCCGATCCCCTGCTGCCCCCTGCTCTGCCGCAGCTGGTGGAACCGCGAGCCGTAGAGGAGCTTGCCGAAGACGTAGGGGACCTGCTCGGGGACGATCCCCGGGCCGTTGTCCTCGACCGTGATCCTGAACGTGTCCTGCCCGGTGCGGGCCACCCGGACGTAGATGTCGGGCAGGACCCCCGCCTCCTCGCAGGCGTCGAGGGCGTTGTCCACGGCCTCCTTGACGGTCGTGATCAACCCGCGGGTGGGCGAGTCGAAACCGAGGAGGTGCTTGTTCTTCTCGAAGAACTCGGCGACGCTGATGCTCCTCTGCTGCCGCGCGAGTTCATCCGCGAGGCTCACCGCCGCTCACCTCTCCGATGGCCTCCGGGAGAAGGAGCTCCTTCTGGACTCCCGTCCGGAGGTCCTTGAGGGTGACGACCCCCCTCTCCTCCTCCCGCCGGCCGATGATGAGGGCATAGTCCGCGTTCCGCGAGATGGACGCGATCTGCTGGCTGATGCCCTTCCCGGAGAGCTCCATCTCGGTGGGGATCCCCGCCGCGCGGAACTCCCCTGCCACGCGGAACGCCCAACGGCGCGCCTCGGGCGTGTACGCGACGCCGACGCGGATTGCCGCCGGTCCCGGGACCTCCCCGCGGGCGACCATCACGCGGTCAAACCCGATCGCAAAACCGCACGACGGCGTGTCCTCGCCGCCGAAGAGGTGCGCGAGGCGGTACGTCCCGCCCCCCGCGACCTGGTTCTCTGCCCCGAGGTTCTCGGCGAACGCTTCGAAGACCATCCCCGTGTAGTAGTCGAGACCCCGCGCGATCCCCGGGTCGAGCGTGTACGACACGCCGGCGTCGTCGAGGACCGCGAAGAGCTCCCTTATCCTCTCGTCCCCCGGGATCTTTCCGGTCACCGCGAGGACGTCGTCGAGCTTCCTGCACTGGACGAGCGAGACGAGCCGGTCGGCGAGTGCATCCTCCCCCCTCGAGGCGAGGAACGCGGAGAGCCCCTCGTAGTTCTTCTTGTCGAGGAGTACCCTCACCTTCTTCCTTTCCTCGGGGGGGAGGCCGCCGAGGAGGGCCTGCATGAACCCGAGGTGCCCGACGTGGAGGGAGAACGAAATCCCGGTGGAGGAGAGGAGGTCGCGCGCGAGCATGATGACCTCGGCCTCGGCGAGCGGCGTGTCCGCGCCTATCAGCTCCACGCCGAACTGCCAGAACTGCCGGTACCGCCCCTTCTGGGGCCTCTCGTACCGGAAGCAGTCGGAGAAGTAGTACCACCGGAGGGGTTTCGGGAGGGTCTTGCCTACGTTCACGTAGGCGCGGAGGACGGACGCGGTAACCTCGGGCCGGAGGGCAAGCTTCCTGCCGCCCTTGTCCTCGAAGACGTACATCTCCTCGATGATGCCCTCGCCCGAGCGGAGCGTGAAGAGTTCCAGTTCCTCGAAGGTCGGCGTGCAGACCTCGCGGTAACCCCACGACTGCGCGATACGCCGCATCGTGGCCTCGACGCTCCGCCGCTGTTCCATCTCGCCCGGGAGGAAATCCCGGGTACCCCTCGGTTTCTGGAGCATGCGCGTCCTCACCCCGTCCCCGGCCGCCCGCGGTCACCGCGGGGAGCCTTCCCCGTGAGCCTGTCCCACGCGCTCCCGGAAGGGGAAAAGACCCTCTCCCTCTCCACCCTCCCCTGCAGGTAGAGGGCTGCGAGGATGATCCCGAGCCCAATGAGCTCCGTGGGGTGGGCAGGGTCGGAAGTGTACGCGAGGAAGAAACCGAGGAGCGCGAGTGCGCAGTGGAGTACGCCCCGGTACGCGGCGTTCCTGTACCCGGGGAGGCCGGTTCGCACGAATATCCGGGCATCGCGGATCCAGAGGAAAAAAGCCACGCCGCACCCGAAGGCGGCCACAAAGACAAGGTAGCTCATGATTGTTGCATCACTTATTATACCGGGCCCCATATCTTAATTGTCACACCATGATTCTGAATCGCCGGCTCAGGGATGTGCTGGAGGACTACGCGGGCGGGCGGATCAGCATCGACGATGCCGTCCGCGAGATCGAGGGCCTGCGGATAGAGGAGGTGGAGGGGCTCGCGTGCCTCGACGCCGGGCGGGCAGCGAGGTGCGGGGTCCCCGAGGTGATCCTCGCGGAGGGGAAGGCACCGCGCGAACTCGGGGAGATCGTGAGGAGGGCGGCGGCTGCATCGAGAAGGGTCGCCATCTCGCGGATGGCCCCCGCCCACGTGGAAGCGGTCCGGGGTGTCTGCAGCGAGGAGGGGCTCGCATTCACTTGGCACGAGAAGGCAGCGATGGGCGTGGTCTCGTCGGGGGAAGGCGTCCCGCGGGGGAAGGGGGTCGTCGCGGTGATGAGCGCGGGAACCTCGGACCTCCGGGTCGCGGAGGAGGCGCGGGTGATCGCCGAGGAGATGGGGTGCACGGTCAGGACGGCGTACGACGTCGGGGTCGCCGGCATCCACAGGCTCTTCCCGGCGCTGAAAAAGTGCCTCGATGCCCACGTCTTTGTGGTCGCGGCGGGCAGGGAGGGGACGCTCCCCGCGATCGTCGCGGGCCTCGTGGACCGTCCGGTGGTGGGCGTGCCGGTCAGCACGGGGTACGGGTACATGGGAGGGGGCAGGGCGGCCCTCGCGAGCATGCTCCAGTCCTGTGCCGTCATCGCCGTCGTGAACATCGACGCGGGGCTCGTGGCAGGGGCCTTCGCGGCGAGGATCGCGAACATGGTGGCGGGCGGATGATAAGGGGCCTCTACATCGGGAGATTCCAGCCGTACCACAACGGGCACCAGTACGTCCTCGAGGAGATCTCCCGGCGCGTCGACGAGATCATCATCGGGATAGGGAGTGCCCAGCTCTCGCACGAGCTTTCAAACCCGTTCACCGCGGGGGAGAGGCTGCTCATGATCACGCGGGCGCTGCGCCCGATCGAAAAGCCCATCTACGTCATCCCCATCGAGGACCTCCACAGGAACGCCCTCTGGGTCGCTCACGTCCGCTCGATGGCCCCCCCGTTCTCGATCGTCTTCTCGAGCAATCCTCTCGTGGTGAGGCTCTTTGAGGAAGAAGGCGTCCACGTGGAGTCGCCGGCGATGTACGAGAGGGCTTCCCACAGCGGGACGGAAGTGCGCAGGCGCATCCTCGAAGGGGAAGACTGGGAGAGTCTCGTCCCCCCCGCGGTGGCCGGGGTGATACGCGAGATAGACGGGGTGGCCCGGATCAGGCAGCTCGCGCGGGACGAGTGCGAGGGGAGGTGCCTGTGAGGGAGGGCAGGCCCGCATGCTGAAGAGGCTGAAGGAGCTCTTCTCGGCCGGCGAGCCCCGCGAGGCGCGGGAGGTCACACTCGAGGAGGTGGGACCCCTCCTCGAGAGGGAGGAATCGCACTGGCAGGAAAGGCTCGGGGAGGAGATGGGTCCCCTCAGGAAGGAGTTTGCCGAAATATCCTCCCACCTCCTCGAGCGCGTGTCCGTCCTCTCCGGGAGCGAGTCCGGGGGGGCATTCCACCCGAAACTCGAGAAGATCGCGCGCAATTCACTCCCGCAATTCTCGAAGGCGATGATGCTTGCCCTCCAGAGGAGGATCCCCGAGGACCCCCTCGCATTCTACGAGTCCGCGGCAGAGAGCCTCAAGGGGTGCGTGAAAGCGGTGGCCGGGCCGGGCAGGTACCTCGGGTCCGCGTTCCCGGAACAGATGAGGGAGATCCGGGCACTCGTGGACGACATGGGGAGGCTCGTCAACCGGATGACCCCCCTCGTCGCGGGGAGGAGGAACCGCGGCCTCGCGCTCCACCGAGCGAGGGTAATGCTCGGCGCGCTGCGGGAGAAACAGTCCGCGCTCGCCGGCGCAAGGGAGCAGCTCTCCGTCCTTCTGTCCCGCCGGGGCGACCTCGGGAAGAAGTACGATGACCTCGTGAGGGAGAAGGAGGCCTGCGACCGGAGGGCCGGGACCGACGGGAGTCTCCAGGCTGCCTTGAGGGAGAGGGACGCGGCGGGGGAGAGGGTTGCAGAGATCCGGAGGGAGATCCAGAAGACCGCGTCCACCCTCGCCCGGGTCTTCTCCAAGGCCGAGAAGATCTTCCAGAAACGGGGGGGAGTGCAGGGGGACCTGAAAAGCGTCACGGAGGCCCTCTCGTGGGACCCGGGCGGCATCGGCGAGGAGACGGTGGACCGGGCGAGGGCGGTGCTCCCGATCGTGGAATCGATGGTCAGGTCAGGGGACCTCCCCCTCAAGAATCGCGAGGAAGCCGCCCTCTTCTCCTCCCCGGGGAACGCGATGCGGGACCTTTCATCCCTCGTCCAGCAGCGGCGGGAAGCCGAGAGGCTCCTTGCCGAGAAGGAGGCGTTCATCGAGTCGCACCCGGACCGGAGCAGGGGCAGCGAGCTTTCGAGGCTCATCCGGGAGGTCGGGAGCGAGAGGGAGAAGGTCTCGGAGAGGATCGGGGAACTGGGCAGGAGGGTCGAGGAGATGGAACGCGACGTGGCGAAGCTGGTCGACGAGCTCGAGGGAGCCCTCCGGGCACTCCTCCCGTGGGACGTCCGCGTGAAGAGGTGAAGGGGGATGGGCGAGGAGAAGTACCGGACCCTCGAGGTGAAGGCGGGGATGGTCGACTGCCTCCCCGGGAAGAAGGAACCGGTCGCGCACTGCCGTTTCTGCGTGCACTCGCGGTATTTCCGCGTGAAAGGGGAGTACGTGAAGTCCCCCGCGTTGGTCTACTGCCTGCGCCACAGGGACGCCGGAGAAGTGGATATGGACCTCGTGGAAGCGGTCAGGTGCGGGGATCTCCGCGGCGAGGGGTACAGGAGCATGATGAACATCCTCGGGTAACGGGGTGGAGAGGCTCGCGGCTGCATCGTTTCAGGTCTTCCAGAACTCGTACCACTTCCTGCTCTGGTACGGGACCGCCCTGTTCTCCTTGAGCCACTCTGCCTCGATGGTGTGGTGCATCAGGCGGATCTCCTCGGAGAGGTTCGCGAGCGCGGCCTTCACGTCCCCGAGGGCAGCCTTGATCTCCTTGTAATCCTCAATCGGGTTCGCCCTGGGGATGTTCACCGGCTCCCCCGCGCTCAGTTTCTGGAGACCTGCCTGGATGCACTCAATTATCGCCCTGTTCCTCTCCATTCCCTTTTCCTTCGCGAACCTGTCGATGCTGTCGACGGTCTCGGAGTCGATCGTGATCGAGAGCCTCATGGGCATTCTTTGATCCCCTCACAGAGTCCTCGATGTGAAGTTGGATCTCCACCCTGAAATACCATCGCCAGCCGGTTATTCGCGCGGCGCGGGTCACCCGCCCGCGGCGAGGGCTACGCGTCGAAGCACGCGAGGATCGGGTCGATGGAGACGTGCGCGAGGAAGGACTCGGCGAGGGTCTCGAAGGGATCGGCGGTATCTTCCCTGAACGAGTAGGGGAGCCCCTTCCTCCCGTAGAGGTACCTGCAGAGCGCCTCCACTGCAGAGGGGTTGGAGAAGAGCCCGTGGAGGTACGTCCCGAAGACGAGGCCGTCTTTCCGCGCCGCCCCCTCCCCCTCGAATGCCTCCTCCTCCCCCTCGTTCGTGGAGGTCCCCATGTGGATCTCGTAGCCGGTCACCGTCCCCATCGCCCCGAGGATGGGCCCGACGGGCCGGGCGCGGAGGGTCACCTGCGCGGTCTTCTTCTCGTACCTCTCGAACCGGGTCACCACGTTCAGGAGTCCGAGGCCGCGGGTGACCCCCGGGCGGGACTCCACGCCGGAATCGATGACCTCCCTCCCGAGCATCTGGAAACCGCCGCATATCCCTACCACGGGGCAGCCCCGCGCGGCGGCCTCCCGGATCTCGTCGGCTGTCCCGGACTGCCAGAGGGTCTCGAGGTCGGCGACCGTGTTCTTCGTGCCCGGGATGATGATGCAGTCGAAGCCCGCGAGGGGGAACCCCGGGGGGACGTAGCTCACCGCGGCGTGCCTCTCGAGCGCCTCGAAATCGGTGAAGTTGGAGATGTGGGGGAGCCTGATTATCGCGATCCTCACGGGAAAGTCCCCGCGTACCTTGTCCATGATCGAGAGCGAGTCCTCGCTCGGCAGGTCTATCCTCATGTGGGGGAGGATCCCGATGACAGGGATCCCCGTGATCTCCTCTATGATCTCCTTCCCCTCCGAGAACAACGCGGGATCGCCGCGGAACTTGTTGACGATGATCCCCTTCACGAGCGGCGCGATGTCGCGGGGCAGGAGGGAGACCGTCCCGTAGACCTGCGCGAAGACGCCCCCCCTCTCGATGTCGGCGACGAGGACGATGGGGTAGCGGAGGGACCGCGCGAGGAGGATGTTTGCGATGTCGCGGGAGTAGAGGTTGAGTTCCGCGGCGCTCCCCGCGCCCTCGACCACGAGGTGGCCGAACCTCTCCTCGAGGGTCCGGGCTGCCCCGAGCGCGACGCCGAGGAGGTGGTCGGTCTCCCTGTAGTACTCGCGCGCGGGAACGTCCTTGTACGGCCTGCCCATCAGGACGACCTGCGAGACCGCGTCCCCTTTTGGCTTGAGGAGGATGGGGTTCATCTCGGCCATGGGTTCCAGCCGTGCCGCACGCGCCTGGATTGCCTGGGCGATTCCGATCTCCAGGCCGTCCCGCGTCACGTAGGAATTGAGGCTCATGTTCTGGGACTTGAACGGCGCGGCGGTGATGCCGCGGTTGGAGAGGATCCTGCAGAGTGCGGCAACCACGGTGCTCTTGCCCGCGTGGGACGAGGTCCCAAGGACCATCAGGGACATCACCTCGTACTTTTCCATGGATTTAAATAAAGGGCAGTCCTGAGAGCTGTCCAGATGGAGCTGTGCAGGCCCGCCGAGGTCCTCCTCGCGAGCAGGTACCTGCTGCCCGGGGAAACGCCGGAAGGGATGTTCTGGCGGGTCGCGAGGGCAGTCGGGACAGGGAAGGCCGATCTCTTCGCGCGCACGATGGCCGAGCTCCGGTTCCTCCCGAACTCGCCGACGCTCATGAACGCGGGGACACCCTGCGGCCAGCTCTCCGCGTGCTTCGTTCTGCCCATCGAGGACTCGATCGACCAGATATTCTCGGTGCTCAGGTACATGGCCCTCATCCACAAGAGCGGGGGCGGGACGGGATTCTCGTTCTCGCGCGTGCGCCCGAGGGGGGACGTCGTCGCGGGGAGCGCGGGCGTCGCGAGCGGACCCCTCTCCTTCATCAGGGTTTTTGACGAGGCGACGAACGCCCTCCGGCAGGGGGGCAAGAGGAGGGGAGCAAACATGGGCGTCCTCTCGAGCCACCACCCCGACATCCTCGAGTTCATCCACGCGAAGGAGGAGGGGGGCCTGCAGAATTTCAACCTCTCCGTCGGGTTCGACGCGGCGTTCTTCGAGTGCCTCGGGCAGAAGCGCACCTACCCCCTCGTCAACCCGCGGACCGGGGAGGTGTGGGACGGGATAGACCCCGGCGACCTCCTTTCTGCCCTCTCGACAGCCGCGTGGAGGTGCGGGGACCCCGGCGTCCTCTTCCTCGACACCATCAACGAGAAGAACCCGGTCCCGGGCCTCGGGGAGATCGAGGCCACGAACCCGTGCGGGGAGCAACCCCTCCTCCCGTGGGAGAGCTGCAACCTCGGGAGCATCAACCTCTCGCGCTTCGTTCGGAAGGGGGATATCGACTGGGATTCCCTCCGGGAGACCGTATGGATCGCAGTCGAGTTCCTCGACGCGGTCATCGACGTGAACCGGTTCCCCCTCCCCGCGATCCGCGAGTGCACCCTGCGGACCCGGAAGATCGGGCTCGGCGTCATGGGATTTGCAGACATGCTCATCCGGCTCGGGATCCCGTACCAGTCGCGGGAGGCGCTCTCGCTCGCGGAGAGACTGATGGCATTCATAGAGGAGGAATCGCACGCGGCATCCCGCAGCCTCGGCGAGGAGAAGGGTTCGTTCCCGGCGATCGACAAGAGCACCTACTCCGGGCCCATGCGGAATGCCACGGTGACCACCATCGCGCCGACGGGATCCCTCCACATCATCGCGTGCACGAGCAGCGGGATCGAACCCCTCTTTGCCTGCGCGAGCGAGCGCGTGATAGACGGGAAGAGGTTTGCGATCGTCCACCCCGAGCTCAGGCGGCATTTCCTCGGGCTGCCGGACGGAAAAGACCTCCTGAAGGAAGCGGAGAAGAAGGGGTCGATACAGGACCTGCCCGTCCCCCGCGACTTAAAGGAGCTGTTCAGGGACGCGTGCGAGATCGAACCGCGGTTCCACGTGGAGATGCAGGCAGCCTTCCAGAGGCACGTCGATAATGCCGTCTCCAAGACGGTGAACCTCCCCGCGGACGCAACCCCGGGCGACATCGCCGGGATCTTCCTCTACGCGCGGGAACTCGGGTGCAAGGGAATCACCGTGTATAGGTACCGGAGCCGGAAAGACCAGGTACTCTCCCGCGGGTGCGACTCGTGCAGGGTGGATACCCTCGTCCCGTGAACCCCCCGCGGGAACTGCCACGCCTCCCCCGATCGGTGCATTGCACGGTCCGGGGAGGCTTTTCCCCATGCCAACAAATATATTAAGAGAACTGATACGTATTTGTAATGAATGGTGGGATATGTCCGACGTGCGGACTGCCTAAAGAACTCTGCATCTGTGAGGAAGTCGCAAAAGAACAGCAAAGAATCAGCGTGAAGGTCGACAGGAGACGCTACGGGAAGGAAGTCACCATCATCGAGGGACTCAATCCGACGGATATCGACCTTGAAGACCTCTCGAAGTACATGAAGGGGAGGCTCGCCTGTGGCGGGACCGTCAAGGGGACGTGCATCGAGCTGCAGGGGAACCACAAGGAAAGAGTGAAGGAACTCCTCATCAGCAAGGGATACAGCGTGGAAAATATCAGCTGAAAGGGATACAGACTATTTTTTCGGTTTTTTCTTCCGGGAGCGCACCATGGAGAGGAGGTCGACGAGGTAGCTCCCCTCCCCCCGCCCGATCCCCACGACGCGCTCGTCCGTCATCGCGAGCTTCTCGATGTTCAGCTCGTAGGTCCCCGGGGCCACGATGCGGATGCTCTCCAGCCTGTCGGCGCCGAGGAGCGGGGCCTCGGGCTGTGGTTCCCCCTCCTCCTCCCCCGCGGCGGCTGCCACGGGCGCGGCGTTCACGGGAGCCGGGACCGGGGCTGCACCCCCTTCTCCCTCCTCCGCCGTCCTCTCGACGCGGGGGATGAAGACGAACTTCTTCCCCCCGCACTCCCTGCACCCCCTCAGGATCTCGCACTCGTTCGTCCTGTACTCTCTCCCGCACCGGGCGCACTTGTGTGGCATCCCGTTCACCTCGTGGAGACCCACGCGGAGAGCACGTCCTTCTCCTTGCGTATCAGGCGGAGCTGGTTTGCCGGCCCTATGACGGTCAGCCGCGATTCGTGGGGTGTCATCCCGAGGATTCTCTTGAGGAAGCCGGGGCTCTCCTCCCGCGAGGGGTACGTCTCTATCTCGATCCCGTTGAAACCGTCGGGGAAGATCTCCCGCATCGTCATCTCGATCAGCGTGCTCTGCTCCTCCGGGGAGAGCCCCTTCTCGAGGATGATGATCGTCCCCTGCCGGACGTGGTCGAGGATGAGGTGGACCTTCTCCATGGAGGTGAGCTTCTCCAGTTTCTCGGACGATATCAGGTCTATCCGGACACCCTGCGTCATGCCCCCCTCCTACCCGAAGTACTGGACCATCTTCTCATAGAGATCCTCGATGTTCCTCCCCTCTGTGCAGGAGACCGGCACGACGGGGTGCTGGGGAAATGCACTCCTGATCCGCTGTGGCATCGCGTCCGGGAGGTCGATCTTGTTCGCGACGATGATGACGGGGAGCTTCCTGCTCTCGATGATCCCTATCATCATGATGTTCACCTGCATGAACGGGTCCTCGGTCGAGTCCAGCATGTAGATGACCCCGTCGATGTCCTCGCGGAGCCAGTGCATGGCCTCTGCGACGCCCTCGGTCGCCTCCCTCGCCCTCGCGATGGCCGTCTCCTTGTCCATGCCGTACTCGAGGAAGTCCCGGTAATCGATCTTCGTGGTGACGCCCGGCGTGTCCACGATGTCGATCGTGATCACGCTCCCGTTCGACCCCGTGATGCTGATGTCTGCCTTCCGGACGGCCCGCCTCGTCTCGTGCGGGATCTCGCTCACGAGCCCCACGTCTTCGCCCGTCCAGTCCTTCGCGATCCGGTTTGCAAGCGTCGTCTTGCCCGCGTTCGGCGGGCCGTAGATTCCTATCCTTGCCTTTTTCTTCCTGAAAAAAGCCGAGAGAAATTTGGATATTCGCTTCCTCGCCTGTATCAGGATACTCATGCATCACCTCGGGGTGGGCATACGGAATTGGCCGGTCGCAATCGCCGCGTGCCTGCTTACCTGATACTATTGGGGACCGTGGTTATTAGGTTTATTATCGTTTTTTTCCGGGGAAGGGAGAAAGGTATATAGATTTCACTTGCCGTAATGGTAACTGCAACTTGCCCTACGGGAGTCAACACCATGGAGGTGACGTAGTGAACAGAACATCCGGCAACATCCACTTCAACACCCGGGTGCCGATACGCGAGGTCATGCGACGAAACCCGACGACTATCGGCTACGAGGGGACGGTTGCCCGTGCGGCAATGCTCATGTGCCGGGACGAAGTGGGCAGCTGCATCGTCCTTGGCCCTGACAACCTCCCGGTCGGCATCGTCACCGAGGAGGACATCAACTGCAAGGTCGTGGCCAAGGACCTCAAGCCCGGATCGGTCCTCGCCCGCGACGTCATGAGCACGCCCCTCATCACCATCAACGAAGACAAGTCCGTCGGGGACGCGGCACACATGATGATCAAGCACCGGGTACGTCGTCTCCCTGTTGTTGACGATGAGAACAGGGTCATCGGGATCGTCACAGTTCGCGACATTCTCACGGTATCGACGGAGATCAACGAGTTGATGGCAGACCTCGTGGAGATCAACCGTCTTGAAGAGGTGGAAGTGGGGCTGTGCAGCAGGTGCGGCCAGATGTCAGACGACCTCCGGAAGATCGACAATAACCTCCTGTGCCCCACGTGCCGTGAGGAGGAACTGTTACAATGAAGAGGGCCCGCGATTTCATGGTGGAAGTACCCCACTTCCCTTCCGACGAGAAGGTGACGAGGGTCCGGTCCGTATTGCGGGATAACTTCATCAGGGAAGCGTACGTCCACGACGAGAAGGGCCGGCTCCTCGGGTACGTGGACATCACTGCCGTCCTCCGGGTGCCTGCCACGAGGTCGGACGTGACGGTGGAGGGTTTCGTGAGGGAGGTGAGCCCTGCCCTTCCGGACGACCCTGTTGAGAGGCTGGTCGGGCGCATCAGGGCGAACGGGACGGACAGCGTCCCGATCGTCGACGAGCAGGGGAAGGTGCTCGGGGGCGTGCTCCTCTCCGATATATTCCCCGTCATCACGTCGCGCCACCCGCTCGCCGGGAAGGTGAAGGATTTCATGACGGGGGATGTGGTCACCTGCGAGACCGAGGACACGGTCACGAGGATATACAACCTCATCGTTGAGAGCGGGTACTCCGCGATCCCCGTCATGAAGCGCAAGCGCCTCGTGGGGATAATCTCCCGCAGCGACCTCCTCCGCGACGGCAGGTGGCGTCCCTCGCGCGAGGGTTCGGCAAAGACCAAGGTCGAGAGCGTGATGAAGACGCCCGTGATTACGGTCGCGCCCGACGATGACCTGCAGTACGCCGCGGGCCTCCTCGTCAAGCACGACGTGAGCCGCCTCCCGGTCCTCGACGGCGAGTGCCTCGTCGGGATCCTCGACAGGCACGATGTCCTGAAAGCCGTCCCGCGGGAAGGGTGAAGGATACCCGGTTTTTGGGGAACGGAAGAGTGAGAAGGGGTTTAGAGGGAATGACACACCACGGCGAAAGATCCTACAAGCAGGGGGACAAACTCCTGAAGATGCCCGGGAAACTCGACAGGGGCCCGATCGAGTTCAAGTCACGGATCGCGGAACAGCAGGGGGAGATCATGGCAATCGCGACGAGGGACGTGGTCTCCGTCCCCCAGACGACGACCATCATCGGGGCGGTCAGCACGATGACGGAGTGCGGATTCCGCAGGCTCCCGGTCGTGGACGCGGGCTCAAAGAAGCTCCGGGGGATCGTGACCTCCGGCGACATCATCGATTTCCTCGGCGGCGGGAGCAAGTTCAACCTCGTCCAGGTCAAGCACAGGGGCAACCTGATCGCGGCGGTCAACGAGAGTATCCGCACCATCATGACGACGAACGTGACCACGCTCCCGCACACCGCGTCCCTCTCCGATGCCATCGCGATCATCAAGGAGAAGATGACCGGTGGGATCCCGATCGTCGAGGACGAGTCCGTGCTCGCGGGGATCGTCACGGAGAGGGATGTCATGACCGTGCTCGCGAACGAGAAGGTCGCCGCGAGGGTGGAGGACATCATGAGCACGAACCTGCGCGTGACCGAGCCGGACAGCCCCATCGGGCAGGTCACCCGCGAGATGGTCCGGTACAAGTTCCGCAGGCTGCCGGTCGTCTCCGACGACGTCCTGTTCGGGATTGTCACCGCGACCGACATCATGAGGTACATCGGGAGCCGGAAGGTCTTTGACAGGATAGAGAGCGGGGACATCACCGAGGTGATGTCGCTGCCCGTGAGGACGCTCGTCTCGGGGAACCTCTACACCATATCCCCGGACAAGAGCGCAAACGAGGCCGCCGCCGAGATGGTGCGGCGGGGTGTCGGCGCCCTGCCGGTCATCGAGGATGCCCGGCTCATCGGCCTCGTGACAGAGTATGACCTCGTGAAGGCACTCTCAGGAGCGTGATGCGGCGTGCAGGCCAAGGACATCATGAGTTCGCCAGTCTACATCGTCGCCCCCGGCGAGAACGTTGCCCATGCCCGGAAGATCATGCTCAAGCACAGGATATCCCGCCTGCCGGTCCTCGAGGCCGGGAAGCTCGAGGGGATCCTGACGAAGAAGGACATCGGGTACCGCCTGCGGCAGAGCGAACCGATATGGAGGAGGCGCCCCATCGACCACATCCCCGTGAGCATCCTCATGACGAGGAACCCCCTCACGATATCGCCCGACACGCCGACGAGAGACGCGGCGGGCATGATGATCGCGCACGATATCAGCGGTCTTCCCGTCATGGACGGGGGCGCGCTCGTCGGCATCGTGACCAAGTCCGACATTCTCAAGTCCGAGACGGCGAAGAATCTCTCGCTGCGCGTCGAGGACGTGATGGAGGACGCGATCACGGTGAGCCGCTACCACTCGCTCGACCACGTGATCGACCTCATGAGGGAGAGGAACGACAAGGTGATCGTCGTGAACAACGACGGCACGCTGGCCGGCATCATCACCGAGAGCAACCTCGCGTTCTACCTCTACGAGGATGAGAAGAGGGAGATCCCGGTCAAGGACGTGGTCATGCTCCGGCGGGGCGAGTCCGCGGGGAGGAAGCAGTTCCGGTACGTCGTGGAGGCGGCCGCGGTCGCCGAGGACCTCATGTCGCGGCCGGTCATCACGATCACGGGCGACGCCCTCCTGACCGACGCGATAGAGACGATGCAGTCGCACCGCGTCAACAGCCTCGTTGTCGTCGACGGCAACGAGATCAGGGGTATATTGAAGAGAGACGACATCATACGGGAAGTGGCAAAATGACTGAAGAGATACTGGTAAAGGACATCATGTCCAAACCCGTGACGATCGCGAAGTCCGCGCCCATCACGGAGGCCCTCGACAAGATGCTCGACGAGGGCGTCGATCCCCTCATCGTCCTGAACCACGACTCGGTCGTCGGGACTGTCTCGCGCCAGAAGGTCGCCGAGAAACTCGGGACGAAGCGGAACTCGTCCATCTCGCCGACCTCGATCCACGTGGCGAGCACCGTCGAGGAGGACTTCACGACGGTGTACCCGGACCAGGACCTCGACGTCGTCATCCCCCTCCTCCAGACGTACAAGCTCGTCGTGGTATACGACGAGGAGCACAGGCTCGTCGGGCAGGTCACGGCCGGCGACGTCCTGCGCGTCGTGCGCCCGCAGGGGAAGCTCGAGGACGTCCTTGAGCCCGCGTGCACGATCGACGTGGACGAGAGGGTCGTCCACTGGCGCAGGAGGATGATCGACGAGGGCCTCCACAGGTGCGTCGTGACAGAGAACGGCCGCGTCGTGGGGATCGTGACGGAGACGGATGTCGCGGTCGCAATGCGGAAGTTCCGCGAGATCGTGGAGGACCGGTACCAGGACCACCGCATCCGCAACCTCCTCATCAAGGACATCATGTCGACGCCGGTCATCACGCTCCCGAAGACCGCGTCGATCGACGAGGCCGTCGACATCATGCTCTCGAAGGGAATCAGTTGTATCCCCGTCGTGGACGGGGAGAAAGTCATCGGGATGGTCACGCGGTCATCCCTCGTCAAGGCGCTCTGAGAGACCCCTCCGGACTCCCCGCGCGGGGAGGGGGAGAACACCTTTTTTCCCCCGGCGCACGCCGCGCGGGGGGGGCAAGACCTTGCCGCACATTACTTAACGACCGCTCGCCTACCTATTGGGCAATGGCAGGCAGGAACAGTGACATCTTCGGGAGAATCGGGGGGAGGGACGACATCTTCGGCCCGTTCGCGGGACGGGACCGCAGGGAGGAGATGAGGAAGACCTCGCCGGTCGCGCCCACGAAAGACGTCGCGGAACTCCTTTGGCAGATGGCCCACTGCGGTTTCCAGGGGAGGAAGCTCGGCGAATCGGTCCAGATATGGAAGGAGATGATTGCCGATCCCGAGTGCACGATCTTTCTCGGGCTCTCGGGCGCGATGCTCCCCGCGGGGATGCAGAAGGTCCTCATCGAGTTGGCACGCAGGCACTACATCGACGTCGTGGTCTCGACCGGTGCGAACATCTTCCACGATGCCTGCGAACACCTCGGGGTCTGCCATTACATCGGGCACCACCACGTGAACGATTCCGCGCTGTACGAGAAGGGGATCGACCGCATCTACGACGTGTTCGCGTACGAGGAGGACTTCCGGTGGGTAGACAGGGGGATCGCGCGATTCGCAGAGAAGATTGCCCCGTTCCACGGGTCATCCCGCGCGTTCCTCGAGTTGTTCGGGGAGTGGCTCGCGAGGGCTGTCCCGGACCGCGAGTCGTTCCTCTCGACCTGTGTCCGGGAGGGTATCCCAGTGTTCGTCCCCGCGTTCTGCGATTCCTCCCTCGGAATCGGGGTCCTCATCGCCCGGCGGCGCGGTGTCCGCGTGGATATCGACCAGATCGCGGACACCGACGAGCTCACGTCCCTCGTCGAGGAGGTGAAGAGGACCGGGGTGATCTACGTGGGAGGGGGTGTCCCCAAGAACTTCATCCAGCAGACGCAGGTCATCGGGTCCATCCACGCAAAGGACCTCGGCGGCCACGACTACGCAATCCAGTACACGACGGACTCGCCCCACTTCGGCGGGCTCTCGGGGTGCACCTTCGAGGAGGCGATCAGCTGGGGGAAGGAGTCGCCGAGGACGCGACACGTCCAGGTCCACGTGGACGCGACGATCGCGCTCCCGCTCGTCGTGTCTGCCCTCGTGGGGGAGGGGGTCTGCCGGCCTCCCCGCGCACCCGCGGTGAGGGAGAGGGTCCTGCGCCAGGGCATCGAGTGATGCCAGGATGGCAGTCGAGAGGGTGCACCGGGGGGACCGATGGGAAAGGATTTTTATAACCCACGGAGATAATTATAAGCGCAATTCATGGAGTGGCACCACGCGGTGCTGCGAGTGTCCGTAGGATGCGAGATTCTCTGTTGAGGTAGCCAAGCCAGGTATGGCGCAGGTTTGCTAAACCTGTGTCCCCTTGGGACTCGAGGGTTCAAATCCCTCCCTCAGCGCTGAATATTGCAGGATTCTCACGGAAAAGAGGGATCGAATGGACCAGGAAGGAGAGATAAAGTACTTCGTCAGGATCAGCAACACGGATCTCGACGGGACGAAGCCGGTCGCCACGGCACTCACGGGAATCAAGGGCGTGGGGCGGCACACCGCGCACGTGATCGCCCGGCTCGCGGGCGTGGATCCCCGCGAGATCATGGGCAAGCTCTCGGACGAGGAGGTGGAGAGGGTGAGGGAGGTCGTGGAGACCTACGAGCAGAGGGTCCCTCCGTGGATGGTCAACCGCCCAAAGGACATCTACACGGGTGAACCGCGCCACCTCTTCGGGACGGAGGTCGTGACCACGCTCGAGGAGGACATCAACCTCATGCGGAAGATCCGGTGCTACAAGGGTATCCGCCACGAGATGGGCCAGAAGGTGAGGGGCCAGAGGACGAAGTCCACGGGCCGCACGGGGGCGACCGTGGGTGTCAAGAGGAAGAAAGACTAGGCGGGGATGACGTGAATGGGGTACCCAGGCAAGAACCACAAGCAGTACCAGACGCCCAAGCGACCCTTTGAGAAGTCCCGGATCGAGGAGGAGACGAGGCTCATGGTCGAGTACGGCCTCCGGAACAAGCGCGAGGTGTGGAAGGCCGCAAGCCACCTGCGCCGATACAGGAGGGCGGCACGTGACCTCCTCGCGCTGATGTCCAGCGGGAAGGACCCGGTCCTCTTCGAGAGGAAGAAGAACGAGCTCATAGGCCACCTGCAGCGCCTCGGGTTGCTCGGCCCCGACGCGGGGATAGACGACGTCCTCTCCCTGCGGGTGGAAAACGAGCTTGAGAGGCGCCTCCAGACCCTCGTGTACCGCAAGGGTCTCGCCCGCTCGCCCAAGCAGGCGCGGCAGATGATCACCCACGGGCACATCGCCATCGCGGGGAAACGCGTGAGCATCCCGGGGTACCGCGTGACGAGGGCGGAAGAGAGCGAGATCGGGTACTACGCGAGGTCGCCGGTCGCAAACCCTGACCACGCGGAGAGGGCACGGATTGCCCGCGCAGGGAGGTGAACGACGTGGCGGGAGAGAAGGAAAAATGGGGCATAGCCCACATATTCGCGTCCTTCAACAACACCATCATCACCATCACGGACCTCTCGGGTGCAGAGACGGTCTGCAAGAGCAGCGGTGGAATGGTCGTCAAGCAGGACAGGAACGAGAGCTCCCCGTACGCCGCCATGCAGATGGCAGCCAACGTCGCCCAGGCGGCGATGGAGAAGGGAATCGTCGGTGTCCACGTGAAGGTCAGGGCACCCGGCCGGGGGAAACAGCGGAGCCCGGGACCGGGGGCCCAGGCGGCGATCAGGGCACTCGCGCGGGCAGGGATGAAGATCGGGCGGATCGAGGACGTGACTCCCATCCCCCACGACTCCATCAGGCCCAAGGGGGGGCGGAGGGGCAGGAGAGTCTGATGCAGATCGAGATCCTGTCCATGGACGACACCACGGCGAGGTTCTGCCTGAGCGGCCCGACCCAGGCATTCGCAAACGCGTTCCGCAGGGCGATGATCGGGGAGGTCCCCACGCTCGCGATAGAAGACGTCCGCATCTACGACAACACGAGCGCCCTCTATGACGAGATCCTCGCCCACAGGCTGGGCCTCATCCCCATCAGGACAGAGCCGGGGTGTTACGTCCCCCAGGACGAGTGCAGCTGCGGCGGGGCCGGGTGTGACAGGTGCGGCGTCTCGTTCACGCTCTCCATCGAGGGACCCGCGATGGTGTACTCCCGGGACCTCATCCCCCAGGATCCCCGCGCGGTCCCCGCGGTCGACAATATCCCCATCGTGAAGCTCGGGAAAGACCAGAAGGTCGTCCTCGAGGCACGTGCAGTCCTCAACCGCGGCCGCGTGCACGCGAAGTGGCAACCGACGACCGCCTGCGGTTTCAAGAACTACCCATCCATCGCGGTGAGCGACCGCTGCGACGGGTGCGGCCGGTGCGTGGACGAGTGTCCCCGCTCCATCCTCGAGGTGAGGAACGGCAGCGTGAGGGTGATCGACAACAGGCTCGAGGACTGCTCCCTCTGCCGCCTCTGCGAGAAGGCCTGCATCAGCACGGGGATAGGCGAGAAATCCGCGATAGAGGTCAGGTCCGAGGAGACGCGGTTCATATTCGTCGTGGAAGGTGACGGGTCCCTGCCCGTGCGCGAGATCGTGAAGGGGGCCCTCGAGTACCTCAGGGACAGGTCGGACGAGCTGTGCGCAAAGGTGAGCGAGTTATCGGGAGTGACCGGAGATGAAGAGGAGAGCGAATAGGAAGACGAATCCACGCCTGCTGAACCTCGTTTCGCTCCTGAAGGAGGCAGCACGCCAGAACGAGGTGAACCTGTGGCGTGACATCGCGAGCAGGCTTGAAGGGCCGTCGCGCAACTACGCCGAGGTCAACCTGAGCAAGATCAACCGTTACGCCGGGAACGGCGAGATTATCCTCGTCCCCGGCAAGGTCCTCGGGAGCGGCGTGCTCGAGACGTCGGTGAAGGTCGCGGCACTGAACTTCTCCCGGTCGGCAGAGGAAAAGATCAGGGGAGCGAATGGCCAGTGCATGACAATCGAGGACCTGCTGCGGGACAACCCGAAGGGCAGCCGGGTCAGGATTCTTCGGTGAGAGAGATGGTGACGGTCATCAACGGCGAAGGCCTCATCCTCGGGAGGATGGCGAGCATCGTCGCGAAGAGAGCCCTCAACGGCGAGAGCATCGCGATCATTAACGCCGAGAAGGTGGTCATCTCGGGGAGCAAGGCGCGCGTCTTTGCGATGTACAGCAGGAAGCGGAACCGCGGCTCCCGCGAGGGGGGACCGTTCTTCCCGCGGCGGCCCGACCACATCGTCCGGAGGACGATAAGGGGGATGCTCCCCTACAAGAGGGCCGCGGGGAAGGAGGCGTTCAAGCGCGTCATGGTCTACGTGGGAACGCCGCCGGACCTCGCCGGGACCCCGGCAGAGACGATCGAGGAGGCCCACATGGACCGGTTAAACACGCCGATGCACGTGACCGTGGGTGCAGTGAGCGGGTTCCTCGGTGCGAAGTTCTAGGGAGGACTGAGAGAGTGGCAAAGGTGATTAATACCAGCGGGAAGAGGAAGACGGCCATCGCGAGGGCGACCATCAGGGCCGGGAAGGGGAGGATACGGATCAACTCCGTCCCCCTCGACCTCTACCCGAACGAGATGGCGCGGATGAAGATCATGGAACCCCTCCTCCTCGTGCCTGGGGCACTCGAGGGGGTGGACGTCACGGTCGACGTGAGGGGCGGCGGGATCATGGGCCAGGCCGAGGCCATCCGCACGGCTCTCGCGAGGGGACTCCTGAAGTGGCACAACGATCCCAAGTTGAAGGACATCTTCCTCTCGTACGACAGGGCACTCCTCGTGAACGACTCGCGGCAGAAGGAACCGAAGAAGCCCCACGGAAGGGGTGCGAGGAAGAAGTTCCAAAAGTCTTATCGTTGAGCTACTGAAATTAAATGGGAGATCATACCGGCATGATACCCGTGCGGTGTTTCACGTGTGGGAAGGTCATCTCCCCTGCGTACGAGGAGTTCAAGCGCAGGAAGGAGGCCGGCGAGGATCCGAAGAGGATCCTCGACGACCTCGGGATGGAGAGGTACTGCTGCCGCAGGATGCTCCTCTCCCACAAAGAGATAATCGATGATATAAATCCGTACCAGTGAGGGGTCGTGGGGTAGCCTGGACCATCCTATGGCGTTCGGGACGCTGTGACCTGAGTTCGAATCTCAGCGACCCCATCCATTCCGCAGCATTGCGTTCTCGAGGGTATATGAAGGAAACCTATACTCGGTATGAGAGGGCAAGGATCATCGGGGCGAGGGCACTCCAGATATCCATGGGGGCACCGCTGCTCATCAAGACAGACAAGATCGATCCCCTTGAGATAGCCCTCGAAGAATTCCAGGCCAATGTCATCCCAATCACGGTGAAGAGGAAGTAGAGATGAAGTCGGAGATCCGCAGTTTTTCCCTGCGACCGATACTGGACCGGCCTGCCGGTGCAGTGTTCCGTCCGCGCGAACCTGCGAAGCGAAAGACGGAGTGGGAAAGGAACTGAGAGCATGCCAGAAACAGAGATGGAAATCGAGCTGAAGGAACCCCTCGTGCCCGTGGAGGAGTACCTCGCCGCGGGCATCCACATCGGGACCCAGCAGAAGAGCAAGGACATGATGCGGTTCATCTACCGCGTGAGGGGAGATGGATTGTACATCCTCGACATCAGGGCGACCGACGAACGGATAAAGATCGCGGCGAAATTCCTGAACCAGTACGACCCGGCGGGTATCCTCGTGGTCACGTCCCGGCAGTACGGCCAGTACCCGGCGAGCAAGTTCGCGGAGGCGATCGGCGGGATGGCGGTGACAGGCCGTTTCATCCCGGGGATGCTCACGAACCAGAACCTCGAGGGCTACATGGAGCCCGAGGTCCTCGTCGTCACCGACCCGATAGGGGATGCGCAGGCGGTCAGGGAGGCCGTCCAGTGCGGGATCCCCGTCGTCGCCCTCTGCGACACCAACAACATGACGAGCCTCGTCGATCTCGTCATCCCCACGAACAACAAGGGGAGAAAGGCCCTCTCGATGGTTTACTACCTCCTCACGAGGGAAGTGCTCCGGCTGAGGGGGATCGCGACATCGCTCACCCCCGAGGACTTCGAGACCGAGATCTGACGCGCGCGGGATTGCAGGAGAGGCAGGTCCTATGAAGACCCGGAAGTGCGGGGTCGCGGGGATGTTCTACCCAAGGGACCCCTCCCACCTCGAGCAGCTCCTCGGGAAGTTCTTCGTGAACAAGGATCTGGGTCTCGACGCGATGGGGATAGTCTCGCCCCACGCGGGGTACCCGTACTCCGGCGAGGTATCCGCCGTCGCGTTCGGGGCGATACCGTCCTCGTTCACCGGGACCTTCATCGTGGTAGGCCCGAGCCACAGGGGTTTCTGCACGTGCGTCTCCCTCCTCCCGTGGGAAACGCCGCTCGGCATCGTCGACAACGACCAGAAGCTCGGCGCGGCCCTCGGGATAGAGGTGGACGAGGTCTCGCACCAGTACCAGGAGAACTCCATCGAGGTCCAGGTACCGTTCATAAAGTACAGGTTCCCCCGTGCGAGGATCGTCCCCGTCCTGATGGGTGACCAGGGCCCGGAAGCCGCGGCAGACCTCGGGGAGAGGATCGCGTCCGCGATCGCGCGGTCGGGCCGCGACGACATACGGATAGTCGCCTCGAGCGATTTCTCGCACTACGTCCCTGCTCCCGTCGCGAGGGAGAACGACCTCTACGCCATCGAGCCACTCCGCAGACTCGACGTCGGGGAGTTCTACAGGAGGCTCGCGGAGAGGCGGGTGAGCGCCTGCGGGTATGGCCCGATAGCCGCCATGTGCCTCGCCTGCAGGGAACTTGGTGCAACGGAGGGGCGGCTGCTCCGCTACGCGACGAGCGGTGATGTGACCGGTGACCCCGAAGTGGTGGGTTACGCGGCCATCGCGGTGATGTAGGGTGGCAACCTGGAGCGCGCCAGGCAAGGTCTTCCTCTTCGGTGAGCACGCCGTTGTCTACGGCAAACCCGGTGTCGCGATGGCGATACGCCCGCGGGTCTTCGTGACGGTCAGGAAGAGCAAGACCGCCCACCACGCGCGGTCACCCTACATCGACAGCTGCTTCGACGAGATGGGCGTCAAGGGGAGCGTGTACGTGAACTCCCAGCTCCCGAGCTCGTCGGGCCTCGGGTCGTCGGCCGCGGTCACGGTGGCCACGCTCGCGGCAATCAACGACGAGTTCAAGAAGAATCTCACGATGGAAGAGATCGCGGAGATGGCCTACCAGATAGAGAAGAAAGTCCAGAAGGGGAGGGCGAGCCCGACCGACACGAGCGTCTCGACATTCGGGGGCATCGTCCTCGTCATCGGGACGCAGCGGCGGCGCCTCGCACCCCAGCAGATCCCCCTCGTCGTGGGAAACACCCTCGTCTCGCACAGCACGGCAAAGATGGTCGAGAAGGTCGCAGAATTCAAGAAGAAGCACCCGGACATCTGCGACCCGGTCCTCGAGGCGATAGGCGCGGTCTCGCTGTGCGCCATCCGTAACCTTGGGAACACGCAGGAGCTCGGCAGGCTGATGGACATCAACCAGGGCCTGCTCGAGGCACTCGGGACGGGCCACCCCGCGCTCTCGAGGCTCATCCTCGCCGCGAGGGCTGCCGGCGCGTACGGCGCGAAGCTGACGGGCGCGGGGGGCGGGGGGTGCATGATCGCCGTCTGCCCAAAGCACCTCAAGAGCAGGATCGCCGGTGCGATCGAGGCGTGCGACGCGAAGGCATTCGCGACCACCCTGGACACGGAAGGAGCGAGGAAGGAGAAGGATGCCTGATCGGGTCCTCCTCAAGCTGGGAGGCAGCGTCCTCACGAAGAAGGACAGGGAGGGTGTCGCGGACAGGCAGTGCATCGCGCGCATCGCCCGCGAGATCTCGAGGCACACGCGCCGGAGGATCTGCATCGTGCACGGCGCGGGGTCGTTTGGGCACCCTGAGGCGCACAGGTACGGCCTTGCCCAGCCGGAGAAGGGCCGCGACGTTGCCGAGGGCGTCGCCCGGACGCACGGGGCGGTCTGCGCCCTCAACGCGATCCTCGTCGGGGCACTGAACGAGGCGGGGACCAATGCGGTCGGCATCCACCCCCTCGGCTCGGCCGTCGCCCGGAACGGCCGGCTCGTGGCACTCGAGGTCCGGCCCGTGCGTGCCCTCATGGAGATGGGCGTGGTCCCGGTGGTGCACGGCGACGTCGTGGTGGACGAGGCGGCGGGAGTCTCCATCGTGTCGGGGGACCAGATCGTGAGGGTCCTCGCCGAGGAGATCCCGTTCTCCCGCGTCGGGCTTGCGACCGACGTCCCCGGCGTCCTCGATGCGAGCGGGAACGTCATCGCCGAGATCGGGCCGTCAGACAGCCCCGGAATCGCGGCCGGGGGGTCGCTCCACACCGACGTGACGGGCGGGATGAGGGGAAAGCTGAAGGAAATGCTCGCACTCGCGGAAAAGGGGATAGGATCCGAGATATTCCACGTCTCGAGGCTCGGCGATTTCATGGAAGGCCGGCCCCACGGGGGGACGAGGATCAGGGGAAGTACGACGGATGGACAAGCGAACGGATAAGATCCGCCTCACGTCGGGCAGGAAGCTCGACCACCTCCGCATCTGCGCCGACGAGGATATCGAGAGGGGTTTTCCGGGGTTCTCCGACGTCAGGCTCGTCCACTCGGCCCTCCCCGAGTGCGACCTCTCGCGCGTGGACCTCTCCGCGCGGTTCCTCGGGAGGAAATTCTCGTCCCCCCTCTTCATCGCGGCGATGACGGGCGGTCACCCCGAGACGACGGCGGTGAACGTCAGGCTCGCCCGCGCAGCCGAGAAGTTCGGCATCGGGATGTGCGTCGGCTCCCAGAGGGCGGCACTCGAGGATCCCGCGCTCGAGGAGAGTTTCAGGGTCGTGAGGGACGAGGCGCCGGGGGCGTTCCTAGTGGCGAACCTCGGGATAGTACAGCTCCGCGAACACGGCCCGGAGTGGGCCGAGAGGGCAGTAGAGATGATCGACGCGGACGCGATCGCGATCCACCTCAACTTCCTGCAGGAGGCGATCCAGCCGGAGGGCGACCACGATGCGACGGGGTGCCTCGAGGCGCTATCCACCCTCTGCAGGGAGAGCCGCGTCCCCGTGATCGTCAAGGAGACGGGGAGCGGTATATCTGCCGAGACCGCCCGGGCCTGCTGGGGAGCGGGCGTCAGCGCGATCGACATAGGCGGCTGGGGGGGCACCTCGTGGGCAGCGATCGAGGCCCTCCGGGCAGGAAAGTCAAGGGGCGATAGGGAATCGGGCCTTGCTGCCCTGGGCACGCTCTTCCAGGAATGGGGAATCCCGACGACGGTCAGCCTCATCGAGGTGGTGCGCACCGGGAGCCCAGTCATCGCGACGGGAGGAATCAGGACAGGGCTCGATATGGCAAAGGCCCTCGCCCTCGGCGCGGACCTCTGCGGCCTCGCGCTCCCGCTGCTCCGCCCTGCCATGGAGAGCGAGGAGGCACTCTTCTCCCGCATCGAGAGCCTCCACAGGGAACTGCGGACAGCGATGTTCCTCTGCGGGGCCCAGAGGACGAGCGAGATGAGACGGACCCGGGTGTATATCACGGGATTGACCCGGGAGATGGTTGGACAGATGGAAGGAGGAATAGAGAAATGGATATCGAAGTGATCGCGGTCGGCGGCTACGACGAGGTAGGGAGGAATATGACCGCCGTCCGTTGCGGAAAGGAGATCGTGATATTTGACATGGGTTTGCGGCTGGATCAGGTGATGATCCACGAGGAGGCCGAGGTGGAGAACATGCACTCCCTCGACCTCATCCAGATGGGTGCCATCCCCGACGATACCCTCATGAACTCGGTGGACGGGACCGTCAAGGCAATTGTCTGTTCCCACGGGCACCTCGACCACATCGGCGCCATCCCGAAGCTCGCGCACAGGTACAACGCCCCCATCATCGGCACGCCCTATACCATCGAGCTCGTGAGGCAGCAGATCGCGGGGGAGCAGAAGTTCGGGGTCAATAACAAGCTCTTCGCCCTCAAGACCGGCCAGAAGTACACCCTCTCCCAGAACCTCGCGCTCGAGTTCGTGCGGATGCAGCACAGCATCATCGACACGGCGACCGCGATCCTCCACACGCCGAAGGGGGCGATCGTCTACGCGTGCGACTACAAGCTCGACAGGACCCCCGTCATAGGAGAACCCCCCGACTTCGCGAGGCTCCGGCAGATCGGGAAAGAGGGGGTCCTCGGGCTGATTGTGGAGTGCACGTACATCGACAACAGGGGGAGGGCCCCGAGCGAGAGGATCGCGAGGGACATCGTGCGCGACACCATCACGAGCTACGAGGACGACAAGTCGGCGATCATCGTCTCGACGTTCTCCTCTCACATCGCGAGGGTCAAGACGATCGCCGAGTGCGCCCACGAGATCGGGAGGAAACCCGTCCTGCTCGGGCGGTCCATGGAGAAGTACGCGTCGACCGCCGAGCAGATGAAGCTCGTCGCGTTCCCCCAGACGATGAGCATGTTCGGGAACAGGCGCACGGTCGACAGGACGCTCCGGCGGATGATGAAGGCGGGGAAGGACAAGTTCCTCCCGATCATCACGGGGCACCAGGGCGAGCCGGGATCGATCCTCACGAGGATAGCCCTCGGGGACACCCCGTACAAGATCGAGAAGGGTGACAAGGTCATATTCAGCGCGAAGGTCATCCCAAACCCGATGAACATCGGCCAGAGGTACATGGTGGAGGCGCGGCTCACCCTCTCGGGGGCGCGCATCTTCCCCGACCTCCACGTGAGCGGCCACGCGTACAGGGAAGACCACTACGAGTTCATCCACATGCTGAACCCCCAGCACGTGATCCCTGCCCACGGGAACATCCGCATGTCATCCGGGTACGCAGAGTTTTCCGAGTCGCTGGGGTATACCCTGCACAACGACGTGCACATCCTCTCGAACGGGCAGCGCGTGAAACTGAACTAGGAAACAAGAGGGAATGGAAAAAGGGAGGAGGAGATGGAATTAAAAGAGTATCTGGAACAGACGGCAAAACAGGTGGACGCGCTCATCAACCGGTACTTCGGGTCGCCGTGCGACGAGCTCGGGAGGGCGAGCGCGCACCTGCTGCTCGCGGGGGGAAAGAGGCTGCGGCCTGCTCTCCTCCTCCTCGCGGCAGATGCCGTCAACAAGGGGAGCTCATCGGACGTGATGCCCGCGGCCCTCGCGCTCGAGCTCACGCACAGCTTCACCCTCATCCACGATGACATCATGGACGGCGACACGCAGCGGCGCGGAGTCCCGACCGTCCACACGATGTGGGACGAGCCGACCGCGATCCTCGCGGGGGACGTCCTCTTCGCGACGGCGTTCGAGTTCATCTGCCTCGCGGACGTCCCCGACAACGCGAAGGTCCGCGCGACGTCGCTCCTTGCCCGTACATGCGTCGAGATATGCGAGGGGCAGCACATGGACATGTCCTTCGAGAAGCGGGACGACGTCACCGAGGGCGACTACTTCAGGATGGTCGAGAAGAAGACGGGGGCACTCTACGCGGCTGCCGCGGGGATAGGGAGCATCCTCGCGCAGGGCAACCCCGCCTACACCGAGGCCCTCTACTACTTCGGGAGGGGACTTGGGGTCGCATTCCAGATCCAGGACGACCTCATCGATCTCCTCGCCCCGCCGGGCGTGAGCGGCAAGGACCAGGGCTCGGACATCAGGGAGGGGAAAAAGACGCTCATCACCCTCAAGGCACGCGAGAAGGGCCTCGACCTCTCGCAGTACCGCGGGTCCCTTACGCCGGGAGAGATCGGGGAACTCGTCGCGAGGCTGGAGGAACTCGGCGTGATCTCGGAAGTCCGGAAGACCGCCGAAGACCTCGTGCGGACGGGCATCAGGAGGATCGCGGTCCTCCCCGAGAGCCCGGAAAAGGAACTCCTCGTGCAGCTGGGCGAGTACTTCGTCAGCCGGAGCCACTGAGAGGATGGAAGGACGAGGCGGAAGCGACCCTTTGAGGGAGGCACTCTTCCTCTTTGCCCTCCAGAACGCGGTCAGGTACAAGAGTCTCCCGCGGCCGGGGGCAGTCATCGGGATGGTCATGGGGAAGTACCCGGAATTCCGCGGGAGGGCAAAGGATGCCTCGGCCCTCGTGGAGGAGGTCATCGCCGAGGTATCCTCGCTTTCCCCCGCGCAGCGGGAGGAGACCCTCCGGGAGCTCGCCCCCGATCTCGCGGAAGGGCTGTCGCGCCCGCGGGAGCACTCCCGTGGTCTCCCCCCGCTCGAGGGGGCGGAGAAAGGTGTCGTGATGAGGTTTGCCCCGAACCCGAGCGGCCCCCTCCACCTCGGCCACGCGCGCGCGGCCATCCTCAACGACGCGTACGTCCGCCAGTACGGCGGGAAGTACATCCTCCGGATAGAGGACACGGACCCAAAGAGAATCGATCCCGCCGCCTACGCGATGGTACGGGAGGACGCCGAGTGGCTCGGACTCGCGATAAGTGACATCGTCTACCAGAGCGACCGCCTCGAGATCTACTATGCGCATGCCCGGAGACTGATAGAAATAGGGGGGGCGTACGTCTGCACCTGCGAGCCGGCCCGGTTCAAGGAGCTGAAGATGGCGGGAAGACCGTGCCCGTGCAGGGACCTCTCCCCCGAGGAGCACCTCGAGGCATTCGAAATGATGCTCTCCGGCGAGTTCGGGGAGGGCGAGGCGACCGTCAGGGTGAAGACCGATCTTGCCCACCCGGACCCCGCGATGAGGGATTTTCCGGCGATAAGGATACTCAAGAGCCCGCCGCACCCGCGGAAGGACGCGTTCGTGTACCCCCTCATGAACTTCTCCGTGGCGGTGGACGATCACCTCCTCGGGATCACGCACGTGATCCGGGGCAAGGACCACATCGCGAACACGCGGAGGCAGAGGTACATCTTCGAGTACTTCGGGTGGGAACAACCCGTGTACCGCCACTACGGGAGGATGGGGATCGAGGGCGTGGTGCTCTCCACGTCGCAGATGAGGGAGGGGATCGCGGCCGGTGCGTACAGCGGGTGGGACGACATCCGGCTCGGGACGCTCCGCGCGATCGCGCGGCGGGGAATCACCCCCGAGGCGGTGCGGCAGGCGATCATCGAGATAGGGATCGGCGAGACGGACATCTCGTTCTCGTGGGAGAACCTGTACGCGCACAACAGGGACGTGGTCGACCCGGTCGCGAACCGGTACTTCTTCGTCCCCGACCCGCTCGAGGTTACGGTAGAGGGTGCACCGCGCCAGACTGCACGTGCCCTCCTCCACCCCACCCACCCCGAGAGGGGGTCAAGGGAACTCCGTTTCGAGGGAACGGCGCTGGTCCCGCGCCGCGAGCTTCCCGAGGGGGGCGGGATGGTGAGGTTGAAGGACCTCTTCAACGTGGAGGTGATCGGGGAGCCGGGTGGACCGCGGTTCTCCTACGCGGGGGACTCCCTCGCCGACGCCCGCAGGAAAAAGGCACCGATCATCCAGTGGCTCCCCCCTGCCGATGCGATCCACTGCACGCTGGTCACGCCGCAGGGACCGGTTGAAGGCGCGTGTGAGAGGCGTGTTTCGGCTGAAGTGGGCAGGGTCGTCCAGTTCGAGCGCGTCTGCTTCGCGCGGGTCGACGCGGCGGGGAAAGAGGGGATAGTCGCGTACTTCGCGCACAGGTAGCTACCGGGGGACGGGTTTCCAAGGGGATCCGGAAAGATGGTCACGAAATTCAGGCGCTACTGGCAGATCGCGGACATCCTCTTCAAGTACGGGTTCGGCATCATCGTCCAGCGGATGTTCCCCGGCGTGCACAGGTTCCGGTTCTGCAGGTCCTGCCCGGTCGAGTCGGCGGCGACGGAGTACGAGCGCATGCGGATGGCACTCGAGGAGCTCGGGCCGACCTACATCAAGTTCGGGCAGATCATGAGCACCCGGCAGGACATCCTCCCCCTCCCCCTCGTCCGGGAGCTGAAGAAGCTCCAGGACCAGACGAGTCCCCTGCCGTTCTCGGAGATAAAGGAGGTCATCAGGGCGGAACTGCCGGACTACGAGGACCACTTCGCGTGGATCGAGGAGACCCCTCTCGCGTCCGCTTCGATCGCGCAGGTCCACCGCGCGCGTCTCCGGGACGGGACGCCCGTCGTCCTGAAGGTCCAGAGACCGGGAATCGAGGCGCTCATCGAGACCGACATCCTCATCCTCGAGTCGTTCGCCCGGAGGGCGGAGCGCGCCTTCCCTGAGTGGAAGGTCTACAATCCCCGCGGGCTCGTCAAGGACTTCGCGAACCAGATACGCAAGGAGCTCGATTTCATAAGGGACGGGACGAACGCGGACACGCTCAGGCACAACATGCGCGGCCTTCGGGGGGTGAAGGTCCCGAAGATCTACTGGGACTACACGCGGCGGAGGCTCCTCGTGATGGAGTACGTCGAGGGCGTGAGGATCGACAACCTCGGCGCGATAAGGGAGTTTGGCCTCAATCCAAAGAGGCTCGCGCAGAACGGGTTCGTCGCCTACATGACCCAGATATTCGAGGACGGGTTCTTCCACGGCGATCCCCACCCCGGCAACCTGCTCGTGACGCGCGACGGGGAGATCGTCTTCCTCGACTTCGGGATCGTGGGGATCATCCGGCCGGAGAGGCGATTCTGGTTCATCCAGCTCATCAACGGCATGGTCGAGAAGGACGCCGGCCTGATGGTGAAGGCACTCGAGGGGCTCTCGGTGAAGATCCCCGAACAGTCGAGGGAGGGCCTCCGCGACGAGATCTACAGCGCGATCGTGGAGGCAGAGGGAACGTCGATAGGCCAGTTCAACTTCTCGAGCATGACGAACGCATTCACGACGATCCTCCGGGATTACCGTATCGTCGTCCCGCAGAACCTCATGCTCATGCTCAAGGTGATCGTGATGGTCCTCGACGTGGGGGTCACGCTCGACCCGGACTTCCGCTTCAGGGAGGAGGCAGAGAAGTTCATGAGCCGGTTCAGCAAGCGGGAGTCCCTCATCGCCCAGATCGCGGAGAGGGCGAGGGGTTCGACCCTCGAGACGCTGGACGGGCTCCTCGACATGCCGAGGAACGTGAACCAGATGCTGCGGCAGCTCTCGACCGGCACGGTCAGGATCGACATCGTGGATACTGACATCCGGAGGCTCCAGCTCTCGCTCGACAGGACGAGCAACAAGATCCTGATCGGCCTGATCGTCTCGGGGATGGTCATCGGGTCGTCTTTCATCATCAGGGAATCGGGTGTCAGGCTCCCCGAGGCCGTCTCCTACATCGCGATACTCTCGTATGTCGTCGCGATCGCGATCGGTTTCTACGCGATATACCGCGTCCTCCTGCCCGGGGGCGAAGAGGAATAAAAATCGGGACTCTTTTTTTTAGAGGATCTCCCGCGGGCTCAGCAGTTCTCCACGATGTACTCTGCCATCGAGAGGAACACGCGCTTGCCGCCCGTCGACCCGAGGATCTCCTCGGATGCCCTCTCGGGGTGGGGCATCATCGCGAGGACGTTCCCCCTCTCCGAGAGGACACCCGTGATGTTCCCGTGGGACCCGTTGGGATTGCTCCCCGCGGTGACGTTGCCGTGCGCGTCGCAGAAGCGGAACGCGACCCTCTCCTCGAGATCCCCGCTGCCCATGGACGCGGGGGGGATGTACCTCCCCTCCCTGTGGGCGATGGGAATCTCCACGACCTCGCCCTGACCGTAGAGGCGGGTGAAAGGGGTGTCGTTCCTCTCCACGCGGAGGAACGCGGGCCTGCAGATGAACCGCGGGTACGCGTTCACGGTGAAGACGCCGGGAACGAGCCCGCTCTCGGCGAGGATCTGCGCACCGTTGCATATCCCGAGGACGAGGCCGTCACCCCTCGCGATGCGCCGCACGTCGTCCATCACGCGGGTCCTCGCCGCGATCGCCCCCGCGCGCAGGTAGTCCCCGTACGAGAAACCGCCGGGCAGGACGACCGCGTCGTAGGCACGGGAGAGACCTTCCTTGTACCACACGAGGTCGGTATCGATCCCGCACACCTCGGAGAGGACCCTCGCGACGTCGCGGTCGCAGTTGCTCCCCCCGAACTGGACCACCGCGAACCTCATCGCAGGACCTCGACCTCGTACTGGTGGATGACGGGGTTCGCAAGGAGCCTCTCGCACATCGCGGTGGCCCGGGACCTTGCCTCCTCCGCGCTCCCCGCGTCGAGGCGGACCGTGAACTGGCGCGAGGTCTTCAGGTCGAGGGTGGGAAACCCGAGGTCTGCGAGGGCGCGCCTGATGGTCGAAGCCTCGGGGTCGAGGATGCCCTCCTTGAGGGATATCGTGATCCTGACGGTGTACGCGGTCATGCCCTTGCCCGCCCCTTCCCCGCGCAGATCTTCTCCGCGACGCGGGAGTATACCGCTCCCACGTCGCCCTTCGAGAACCGGTACACGTCCTTGTCGAGCGACTCGCCCGTCGAGAGTTCCCAGAGGCGCATCGAGTCCATGCTTATCTCGTCGCCGAGGAGTATCCTCCCGTCCCGCGACCTCCCGAACTCGAGCTTGAAGTCCACGAGGACGATGCCGAGCGAGGCGAAGAAGTCCTTGAGGACGGAGTTCACGCGGAGGGCAGTCTCCTTGACCGCGGCGAGTTCCTCGCGGGAGAGCAGGCCGAGGGCGACGACGAGGTCATCGTTGAGCATCGGGTCGTGGCGCGCATCGTCCTTGTAGTCGATCACGATGACGGGTGGATCGAGCACGGTCCCCTCCTTGATGGGGTACTGGCGGGCCATCGACCCCGCCGCGATGTTCCGCACGATCACCTCTATCGGGATCATCTCGAGGGCCTTCACGCGCATGTGGGTCTCGTCCGGCATGTCGATGAAGTGCGTCGGGATCCCGTTCTCCTCGAGCAGCCTGAAGAGGTACGCCGAGACCTGTGCATTCAGCCTGCCCTTCGAGGGGATGACGTCTTTCTTCCCGCCGTCAAACGCGGTGATGTCGTCGCGGAACTCGACGAGGAGGACGCCATCCTCGTCCGTCCTGTAGAGTGACTTTGCCTTGCCCTTGTAGAGAAATTCACCCTTCTGCACAGGCCTTGCTCCTGTCCTGAATTACTTTGTGGAGCCGGGTAATAAGGGGTTTGAGTCTCTCCGGGTACCACCCCTTCTCGATGAACCGGGGGTAGATGCAGAGCCTCTCGACGAGGCAGTACCCCTCGAGCTGGCGCCGGAGCTCGTCGAGCCGCGGCCAGCTGTGCTCGGGGTTCACGTAGTCGATGGTGAGCGGGGAGATCCCGCCGAGGTCGTCGGCACCGCAGGGCACGAGAACACGCACGTCGGCGAGGTTCGGCGGGACCTGCACTGCGACCTCGCGGGGGAGGATCTCGCGTGCCATCCTGATGGTCTCGCACATCTCCTGGGTGCTGACAGGCCGGTGGCGCGCCATCGGGGTCCCCTCCTTCGGGCAGAAGTTCTGGACGATGACCTCCTGTATGTGGCCGTAGCGCCTGTGGATGTCCCGGATGGTGGTGAGGGATTCCTCCCTGTCGCGCACGCTCTCCCCTATCCCGAGGAGGATCCCCGTCGTGAAGGGAATCCTGAGCTTCCCCGCGTTCTCGATCACCTCGATGCGGACGGCGGGGTCTTTCCCGGGGGAGTTCTCGTGGGCCGGGACCCGCGCGGTCGTCTCGAGCATGAGCCCCATGCTCGCGTTCACCCCGGAGAGCCACTCCATCTCCTCCAAGGTCAGGATGCCCGCGTTCGTGTGGGGGAGGAGCCCGAAGTCGATCGCCCTCTCGGCCATCTCGTAGCAGTACCCGAGGATGTCGCTGTACCCGAGGCGCGAGAGGTGCGCGCGGAACCCCGGCTCGAGCCCGGGCCGCTCGCCGAAGGTGAAGAGGGCCTCGGTACAGCCGAGGCGCGATCCCTCCCGCAGCGTCGCGGTGACCTCGCCGGGGGGCATCACGCACCCCTCGCGGACGGGGGTCCGGAACGAGCAGTACCCGCACCTGTTGTGGCATACGGTCGTGAGGGGGAGGAATACGTTCCGCGAGAACGTGATGACGCGGGACTGCATGGTAACCCGCCTGTACATGCGTTCCGAGAGGTCATTAAGCGTCGCAATCTCCTGCACGGCCGGCGCGCGGCCGCCGTGGGAACCGGGGTGCCGCGCCGGACCACCGGGTATTTGGGTTGCGGGACCAAAACGAAAGAGTGACAGACATGGGAGTCCAGGCCCTCATCCCCTTCAAGCCGGAGAACCCGAAGACCCGCCTCTCCTGCGTCCTCTCCCCGCCGGAGAGGGAACAGTTCGCGCGTGCGATGCTCTCCGACGTGGTCGGCGCGGTCCTCGGCGCGGGGTGCAGCCCCCGCGTCATCTCCACGGCACCGTTCGGGTTCGCTGGGTGCCCCGTCGAGGTCATCCCCTCGGGGCTGAACGAGGCGCTCAACGGCGTCCTGTCCGGGATGGACGGCCCCGTCCTCGTCATCATGGCCGACCTCCCGCTCGCGGACGCCCCGGCGGTGAGGAGGCTCCTTGAGACCGGAATGGACGTGGCGATCGTCCCCGGGAGAGGGGGCGGGACGAACGCAATCTACCTGTCCCGCGGCAGTTCGTTCCGCGTCGACTACTACGGCGCGAGTTTCCTCAAGCACGTCCGCATCGCCCGGGAGAGGGGGCTCTCCTGCGAGGTCGTGGACTCGTTCCGGCTCCACACGGACGTCGACGAGGAAGAGGACCTCGTCGAGCTCCTGATCCACGGGGAAGGGTCGAGCAGGCAGTTCCTCGTCGAACGCGGCTTCGAGCTCGCGATCGACAGGGGGCGGGTCGGGATAAAGAGGGTGCAGGCGGGAGGGCGAGAGCACCCCGAGTCCCCGTGACGCGGGGGAGGGGGATCACCCGGATTCGCCACTTTCTTTCCGCGTGGCAGTCTCCCGCGGACCGGGTGGGCCGGTCTCCCTTCGCCCGAGGATGCCCATGAAGAGGCAATCGGACGCGGGGATGGACTCCATCCCGCACGATTGGGTGATGGTCAGGCTGAGCCCCCTCACGATCGCCGCGGGCATAGACTCGTCCGCCTCCCCCATCACGACCTCTGCCGCGGAGGCGAGGTTGTCCGCGAGGGCCTGCCTCGTGACGTGGAGTCTCCTGCCGTAGAGGTCCTTGCGCCCGCGCGCGTCGATCACGCCGGGGATCCCCGCGCACCCTATCGCGACACCGCTGCACCCCACGCGCATGGGGTGCGTCCTGCTGTCGGCGATGATGACACCGACACGCGCACCCGTGCGCCTCCCGATCTCCTCCTTGATCCGGAGGGCACTCCCGTGGGGATCCCTCGGGAGGGGCGTCACGCACCCCGGCGGGGCATTCGACTCGTCGATCCCCGCGTTCGGGAGGAGGGTCCCGTGCTTCATGCAGAGGAGGAAACCGGGAATCCCGCCCACTATCTCGTCGCTCTCCTCCCGTATGCACTGGACGAGCCGGGGATCGATGGAGTATTCCTCCCCGAGGCGGACGGACTCCTCGTCCGGGACGATCTCCCGAAGCGCGATGACATTCCCCTCTGCCGTGGAGACGGCGGTCTCCGCCACCACGAGGACGTCCCCGTCGCGGAACCCCCCGGCACCGGACCGTGACGCCGCCTCGACGAGGATGCTGGCGAGGTCCGATCCCGGGGTGATCAGAGGGGTCCGGAGCCCAAACACGGTGTACGAGGATGTCATGCGGACTGCCTGATCCTCTCGGCGACGCGGACGGCATCGCGGGTCGCGGCGACGTCGTGTGTCCTCACGATGTCGGCACCCCGCTCGACGAGGAGGGCAGCCATCGCGAGGGAAGAGGCGAGCCTCCCCTCCGGGGGGCGGTCCCCCACCTGCCCAAGGAAAGTCTTTCGCGAGACCGCGGCGAGGAGGGGGCGCTCGTACGCGGTGAATTCACCGAACCGCCGGCAGATCTCCCAGTCGAGGTCGGGCGTCCTCCCCGGCGTCCAGAGGCCCACCCCCGGGTCGAGGATGAATTCCGTAACACCGGCGGCATCGGCCCGCGTCTCCACCACCGAGACTGCGCGGTGGACCTCTTCCAGCGTCACCGGGTCGCCAGGGGCCCGCACCGATGCCATGAGGACGGCGGGAAGGCCTGCTTCCGCGACGCGCGACGCGTAGGCAGGGTCGAGGAAGCCGGAGATGTCGTTCACGAGCGCGATGTCAAAACCGAGGCAGACCTCGAGGACCTCCCTGTCCGTCGTGTCGACAGAGACGCGGATGCCCGACCCGTCGAGGGACGAGAGCGCCTCCCTCATCCGCGAGATCTCCTCGCGCGGGTCGAGGGGCGGTGCGCGGGGAGCGGTGCTCCGGGCCCCGATGTCGACGATGTCTGCGCCCTCCTCGACGAGATGGCATGCCCGCGAGTGGACCGCGGCCGGCGGGGTGTAGGACCCCTGGAAGAAGGACTCGGGACTGCAGTTGATGACCCCCATGATCCTGACCGGCGCGCCCCCGCCGACAGGGAGCCCCCTCACCGTGCACCTTTGCATGACTGGATCCGCGCCGCGAGGAACGTGTTCTCCATGAGGGTCGCGATCGTCATCGGGCCGACGCCGCCCGGGACCGGCGTGATGGCGCCTGCCACGTCCTTTACCCTCTCGAAGTCGACGTCCCCGCAGAGAATCCCGTCGACCCTGTGGGTCCCGACGTCCACGACGGTCGCACCCTCCCTGACCATCTTCGGGCCTACGAACCGCGGTTTCCCGACGGCGACGACGAGGATGTCTGCCTCGCGGGTCACGGAGGGGAGGTTGCGCGTCCTGCTGTGGCAGATGGTGACGGTCGCGTGGGCATTGAGGAGGAGCGCGGCCATGGGGCGGCCGACCTCGATGCTCCGGCCGAGCACGACCGCGCGGGTCCCCTCCGTCTCGACGCCGTAGTGCGCGAGAAGTGACATGATCCCCGCCGGCGTGCAGGGGGCAAAGACAGGCGACCCCTGGAACAGGCAGCCCATGTTGTAGGGGTGGAACCCGTCGACGTCCTTGCGCGGGTCGACGGATTCGACGACCTGCGACGTGTCGACGTGCGGGGGGAGGGGGAGCTGGACGAGGATTCCGTTGACGCCCGGGTCCTTGTTGAGCCGGTCGATCGCGTCCACTACATCCCTCGTGGATGCTTCGGCCGGGAGTTCGACCCCCACCGACCGGATACCGACGGTCCCGCACGCCCTGTGCTTCATGCGGACGTACATCTGGGACGCGGGGTCCGTCCCCACGATCACCGTCGCGAGCGACGGGGAGAGGCCGGAGCGCTCTATCTCCTCCTTCAGGATCGCGAGGCGCTCCTCGGAGAGTCTCTTTCCGTCAAGTATCATGTCACTCGGGGTACAGCGGGAACCGGGAGGCCATCGCCCGTACCTCCTCCCCTATTTCCCTGATTTTGTTCTCGTCGCGGATGTCCCTGAGGATTGTCCCGATCCACTCGCCGATCTGGCGCATCTCCTCCTCCTTCATTCCCCTGCTCGTCACCGCGGGAGTCCCGACCCGCAGGCCGCTCGTGATGAACGGGCTCCTCTGCTCGTTGGGGATCGTGTTCTTGTTCACCGTGATGTGGGCACGCCCCAGCGCCTGCTCTGCCTCGAGCCCCGTGATGCCGAGGTCCGTCAGGTCGATGAGCATCAGGTGGTTGTCCGTGCCCCCCGAGACGAGGCGGAGTCCCTGTTCCATGAGCGATTCCGCGAGCACCTTCGCGTTCTTCACAATCTGCCTGTTGTATTCCTTGAAGGAGGGACGGAGCGCCTCCTTGAAACAGACGGCCTTCGCCGCGATGGTGTGCATGAGGGGCCCCCCCTGCATCCCCGGGAACACGGCCCTGTCGATGAGCGCCGCGTTCTCCGCGCCGCACATGATCGCGCCACCCCGGGGCCCGCGGAGCGTCTTGTGGGTCGTGGTCGTCGTGAAGTCGGTCACCCCTACGGACGTGGGGTGGAACCCCGTTGCCACGAGCCCCGCGATGTGGGCGATGTCGGCCATGCAGTACGCGTCCACGCCCTCCGCGATCTCCTGGAACGCGCGGAAATCGATCGTCCTAGGATAGGCGCTCGCGCCGCACACGATGACCGAGGGGCGCTCCCTCCGGGCGATCTCCTCGACGACGCCGTAATCGATGGTCTCGGTCACGGGGTCGACGCCGTACTGGGCAACCCTGTAGAACTGGCCTGTGAAGCTGACAGGCGACCCGTGGGAGAGGTGCCCTCCTTGCGAGAGCTTCATGGAGAGCATGAGGTCTCCCGGCTTCATGGTGGCGAAGTATACCGCCATGTTCGCCTGCGTTCCGGAGTGGGGCTGGACATTCGCGTGCTCGGCTCCGAAGAGCTGTTTCAGTCTCTCCCTCGCGAGATTCTCGGCCACGTCGTGGAACTCGCACCCGCCGTAGTACCTCTTCCCGGGGTACCCCTCGGCGTACTTGTTCGTCATGATCGAGCCCATGGCCTCGAGGACGGCCCTGCTCACCACGTTCTCCGACGCGATCAGCTCGAGGCCGTTCTTCTGCCTCTCCATCTCGTTTGCGATGACAGCCGCGATCTCCGGATCGGTTCTGGCCAGGTAAGACATGTACAGGATGGTTGGCCCCGATCAGAAATACGTTTTCTCTTCCCGACGGACCGGAAAAATCCGCCGGAAGGAGTATTGCCGGGCATTTGGGGGGATCCAGCGGTCCTGCGCGGCAGGACCGCACGGGTCGCCTCTCCGGCGAGACGAGTATCGGGGGGAATTCCCCAAAATCGCCGGGAAAATGCACCCAACGGGCAGCATAATTATTATACGTGAACAATTCATGATTAACAATGAGGACTACTCTCCGAAAGACCGTTTCCCGTCTCGCAGGAGGTTGACAGGAGAGGACGAGCCCGAGGAGAAGGACATGGAAATAATCAAGGACAGGGATCTGGGACAGTCACCCCTCGACGAGAGGGTCGCTGCCCTCGAGAGGAAGGCGAGGGAGATAGAGGCCCTCGTGAAGGGACTCACCGAGGAGCTCCTCGACCTCAAGTCGGTCGTCATGAAGCTCTCGAAGGCGAGCGAGGAGAGGGCAAGGGCCGAGATGAAGCTCACCCGGCCCGTGCAGGGGGGCCAGGGCCAGCCGCAGGCACCCATCATCGTCCCGCAGAAGAACAGGCCGCAGGTATCGATCCAGAAACCGGTGCAGGTGCAGGCCCAGCAGGCCGCGCAGCCGGAGACCGAGAAGACAGAGATGATCATGCAGCTTGACGGCCAGCTCCGGCCGGAGAAGAGGAAGAACAGCGATTACATCATCGCGTCGGCAGGATTCTCGAAGAAGAAGCAGAACATGCCGGGATCAGGGAAGAAGAACGATCTCATCGTCGCCGAGGAAGAAGAGTGTGAACGACCTGAGAAGAAATAACGGGGCACTGTTCCTTGCACATCACCGAACTCGAGATCGATAATTTCAAGTCATTCACAAAAAAGACCAAAATTCCTTTTTACGAGGGCTTCTCCGTCATATCGGGGCCGAACGGGTCTGGCAAGAGCAACATCATCGACGCGATCCTCTTCGCCCTCGCCCTCTCGAGCTCCCGGTCGCTCCGCGCGGAAAAGCTGACCGACCTCATCAACCTCAATTCCGGGAAGAACAGTGCGGAAGTGACGCTCACGTTCTCCGACGGCACGAAGATCCGGCGTCGCATCAAGCGGAGCCCGACGGGGTACTACAGCTACACCTACCTGAACAACCGCCTGTGCAAGCAGTCCGAGGTGAACGACCTCCTCGCGAAGCACGGCATCAAGCCCCACGGGTACAACGTGGTGATGCAGGGCGACATCACGCGGATCATCGAGATGAGCGACTTCGAGCGGCGGAAGATTATCGACGAGATCGCAGGTGTCGCGGAGTTCGACCAGAAGAAGGCCCAGGCCCTCTCGGAGCTCGAGATCGTGAGGGAACGCATAGAAAGGGAAGAACTCGTCCTCCGCGAGCTCGCGACGAGGCTCGAGGAACTGGGGAGGGAGAGGGAGCAGGCCCTCCTCTACCGGAAGTGGCAGGAGACCCTCGAGAGACTCGAGGGGATGCGGGCCGCGGCCACTCTCCACGCGAGGGAGCGTGACCTTGCCGCCCTCTCGCGCGCGATCGAGGACGAAAGGATCGCACTCGAGAGAGTCATTTCGGACCGGAGCCTCGAGGAGAACGAGATCGCGTACCTGAAAAGGGACCTCGAGGAGATAGATTCCCAGATCAACCAGAAGAGCGGCGCGGAGTACCTGAAGCTCATCGCGGACCTCGAGGAGGCAAAGGCAACCATCCGCCTCGCGGAACAGGCGATCGCGAGGGCGAAGAGGGAGAAAGAGGCGAGCCTCGAGGCCCTCTCGCGGACGTTCATGGACCAAAAAAGGGCCGAGGCGCGGATCGCGGAGTGCACCCAGGCAATCAGGGAGATGACGGTCGACCGGACCAACCTCGCGATGGAGGTCGCGACGCTCGGTGCCCAGATCGAGAAGATAGAGGAGGAGATAAGGTCCCAGAGCCGCGATGCCGAGGGAGCGCGCGACGAGCTCTTCTCCCTCATGCAGTCCGTCGAGGCAAAGAAGGGGGAGCGTTCGACCCTCCTCCACCAGAAGGACATGCTCCTTGAGCGGAGCAGGATGAGGACGGGCGAGAGGGAACGGCTCGAGGAGCGTCGTTCTGCCCTCGCCGCGGAATCGGCGCGAGTGGAGGAGGAGGCGAGGAAGTACCTCCGGGAGAAGGAGGAGAGGGAGAGGGAGAAGGCAGCCCTCGAGAGGGACCTCGCGGACAGGGAGAGCACGGTCTTTGCGAAGCGGTCGACCCTCGAGCGCCTGCGCGAGGAATACCGGGAGCTCGAGAGGGAGGTCGTCAGGCTGGAAGCCCTCCAGCAGGCGAAGGGCGAGGCGTGGGGAAAGGCACTCGAGACGGTGCTCAAAATGGAGGGGGTGCACGGGACGATCGCGCAGCTTGGACGGGCACCGCCCGAGTACGCGACCGCACTCAACGTCGCAGCCGGCCAGAAACTCCACTACGTCGTGGTGCAGGACGACGCGGTGGCCGCGAGGGCCATCGAGGTCCTCAAGGCACAGAACCTCGGGAGGGTGACGTTCCTCCCCCTCTCGAAGCTGAATCCCCCCCACCTCGCGCCGGTGAAGGAGCCAGGCGTGATCGGGTACGCGGTGGACATGCTCGAGTACCCCCCGGAGTTCGCACCGGCGTTCCGCGTCGTCTTCGGGGGCACCGTGATCGTGGAATCGCTCGCGCGGGCAAGGAAGCTCATCGGGAAGTTTCGCATGGTGACCCCGGAAGGCGAGCTCTTCGAGAAGAGCGGCGCGATCACGGGCGGGTCGTTCAGGAAACCCCTGAAGGGTTTCGGCGCGGCAGTCGACGACGAGGTCGCGAGGCTGCGGTCCCGCATGGAGGCCCTCTCCGGGGAGATACAGGGATTCGCGGCGGAAGTCGCTGCCGGCACGCGGGAGATCGAGCAGCTGAGGACGAGGAGGATAGAGCTCGACGCGGAGGTGTCGAGGCTCGCCGCACTCGCAGGCGATGCCGCGCGGAGGAACGAGGCGCTCGGGAGGGAAAGGGCACAGGTAGAGGAGGCCCTCTCTGCCCTCGAGGGGGAGATGAGGTCGGGGACCGCGGAACTCGCGGCAGTGGAGGCCGCCCTCGACGGGATCACCGAGGCAATCGCCCAGCTCCAGAGGAAGATCGAGCAGGTCAAGAAGAGGCTCGAGGATACCACGATCCCTGCTCTCTCCGACCAGCTCGAGAAGAAGAAGAGGGAGAGGGACGACGCGGAGAGGCGCCTGCGGAACAAGGAGTCCGACATCAACGAGCTCGCGAGGGAACGCCAGCACTTCTCCTCGCGGCTGGGCGAATTGAAAGGAGAAGCCGAGAAGATACAGGCGAGGATAGGAGAGCTCGACAGGGAAGTGGAGACATCCGAGAGGCAGATCGAGGAGGGGAAGGCCCGGATCGCGGGAATCGAGGAGAGGCAGAAGCAGTTCTCGAGCGAACTAGAGGAGCTGCGCGACCAGCGGGACCGGGTCTCCGCGGCCATCAAGGAATCGGGGGAGAAACTCCTCGCGCTCGATGCGGCAGCCGAGCGCCACAGGGTCCAGCTCGAGGCACTCAACGAGCGGTTCTCGTCCCTCTCGAGGGAGGTAGAGGAACTGCGCAAGTCGGCCGGGGACCGGGAGTGCGACATGACCCTCGAGGAGATCGAGGACGGGATCGCCCGCGCGGGCCTCGAGATACGGAAGCTCGGCGCGGTCAACATGCGCGCCATCGAGGAGTACGACCGCGTGCAGGCGAGGATATCGGAGAGGACCGAGAAGAAGGAGGTGCTCTCGAGGGAGAGGGCAACGCTCCTCGAACGGATAGAACGGTTCGAGAAGATGAAGTACGACTCCTTCATGACGGCATTCCGCGCGATCGATGCCAACTTCCGCGAGATATTCGCGCGGCTCACGAGCGGGAACGGGCACCTCGTCCTCGAAAACGAGGAAGACCCGTTCAGCGGCGGACTCTCCTTTGCCGTCCAGCCCAAGGACAAGCCGGTCCATCTCCTCTCCGCCCTCTCCGGCGGCGAGAAGTCACTCATCACCCTTGCGTTCATCTTCGCCATCCAGAAGTACATCCCCGCGCCTTTCTACGCGTTCGACGAGGTGGACATGTCCCTCGACGGGTCGAACATCGAGAGGATCGCCGAGATGATACGGGAACTCTCGCGGACCTCGCAGTTCATCATCGTCTCCCTGCGCAAACCCATGATCGAGGGTGCGGACCGCATCATCGGTGTCACGCTCCTCCCGGACAAGAGCAGCTATGTTACAGGCATCAAGGCCCGTGCCTGAGGAACCGGTCGAGATCCTCGTCCAGATGGCGGAGAGGGGGGAGATCGACCCCTGGAACATCGACATCGTCCAGGTGACGGACAGGTTCCTCGAGGAACTCGAGCGCCGCAAGGAGCTCGACCTGCGCATCTCGGGCAGAACGCTCTTCTACGCGGCACTCCTCCTGCGCATGAAGTCCGAGTACCTCGCTGCGGCGGGACACGACGGCGAGGAAGAGTGCGGGGACGAGGAATTTGGGGAAGGGGTAATCTTCGATATCGGAGGCGTCTGTGAGACCGGCGGGGAGGGTCTAGGGCCCATAGAACTCCTCGAGAGGGAGATAAAGCGGAGGCTGGACAGGAAGTACCTCAGGAAACCACCAACGACGCTCTTTGAGCTCATCCTCGAGCTCCGGGCAGCCGAGAGGGAGCAGAGGCGACGACAGCGGTACATGCAGGGGTTCGACGCTGCCCTCATCGTGGTCGAGGACATCGTGGACATCGCCCACGACGAGGGGTACCGCGATGCCGCGCAAGCCATCCTCTGCCAGTGCGGGGAGAAGATCGCGTCGGAGGGGATCGTGACACTCCGGGAGATAGCCTCCATGATGGGAAAGGACGTGGTGGACGTGTACATCCCCCTCCTCTACCTCATGTTCGAGGAGAAGATCCTCATCTGGCAGGAGGAATTCTTCGGGGAGGTCTTCGTGGGGGCGCCGGAGGGCCCTGGCGGTCCCTTCGCCTGACATACGGGACGGGACTGCTCCCCGTGCACTCCGGCCCGGGGTGCCTCCCCTGTCCCGCGGTAATGGATGATGGAAAAAATTTATGATGGATCGAGTATCACATGTTATCCCTCACGTGTCAGTGACGAACGGGAAGGCGGGGACGTTCCCGTTCCGAGCGGTGTGACCCGGGAACCACGCGTCTGCGGGTGAGGGCAGACACGAAACACGGGCGTGGACGCCCCGGGAATGGGTGGGAGTTCATCGTGATCCAACCGGGTTCCGGTTGGCGCGCCGGGATCGCATCCCGGTGAAAAAAATTAAATAGAAAAAACACCCATATTGTTACCCTCTGCGATGGAGAACCAAGTACGGCAGCTGCGGTGCTGACCATTGGTTCTGACGTTGGTACCGGCAATGCGGAAATCTGTGTGGTAACCGCCAGATTCCCGATGCGAGCGACATTAGTGTGCACAATCACCGAGAATTCTGGTTGATCCTGCCAGAGGCCACTGCTATCGGGGTTCGACTAAGCCATGCGAGTCGAGAGGTGCAAGACCTCGGCGCACTGCTCAGTAACACGTGGATAACCTACCCTCAGGAGGGGGATAACCCCGGGAAACTGGGGATAATACCCCATAGTCCAGGGACGCTGGAATGCCCCCTGGTCGAAAGGTCCGCCGCCTGAGGATGGGTCTGCGGCCGATTAGGTAGTTGTTGGGGTAACGGCCCAACAAGCCTTTGATCGGTACGGGTTGTGAGAGCAAGAGCCCGGAGATGGATTCTGAGACACAAATCCAGGCCCTACGGGGCGCAGCAGGCGCGAAAACTTTACAATGCGAGAAATCGTGATAAGGGAACCCCGAGTGCCCGTAAAGTCGGGCTGTTCACCAGCGTAAAAAACTGGTGGAGAAAGGGCCGGGCAAGACCGGTGCCAGCCGCCGCGGTAATACCGGCGGCTCGAGTGGTGGCCACTATTACTGGGCTTAAAGCGTCCGTAGCTGGATTGTTAAGTCTCTTGGGAAATCCGCCGGCTTAACCGGCGGGCGTTCAGGAGATACTGGCAATCTAGGGACCGGGAGAGGTGAGAGGTACTCCAGGGGTAGGAGTGAAATCCTGTAATCCTTGGGGGACCACCTGTGGCGAAGGCGTCTCACTAGAACGGCTCCGACAGTGAGGGACGAAAGCTGGGGGAGCAAACCGGATTAGATACCCGGGTAGTCCCAGCTGTAAACGATGCGCGTTAGGTGTATCGGTGACCACGAGTCATCGAGGTGCCGAAGGGAAACCGTGAAACGTGCCGCCTGGGAAGTACGGTCGCAAGGCTGAAACTTAAAGGAATTGGCGGGGGAGCACCACAACGGGTGGAGCCTGCGGTTTAATTGGACTCAACGCCGGGAAGCTCACCGGATAAGACAGCTGGATGATAGCCGGGCTGAAGACTCTGCTTGACTAGCTGAGAGGAGGTGCATGGCCGTCGTCAGTTCGTACTGTGAAGCATCCTGTTAAGTCAGGCAACGAGCGAGACCCACGCCAACAGTTGCCAGCGTATCCTCCGGGATGACGGGGACACTGTTGGGACCGCCTCTGCTAAAGAGGAGGAAGGAATGGGCAACGGTAGGTCAGCATGCCCCGAATTATCCGGGCTACACGCGGGCTACAATGGTCAGGACAATGGGTATCGACACCGAGAGGTGAAGGCAATCTCATAAACCTGATCGTAGTTCGGATTGTGGGCTGCAACTCGCCCACATGAAGCTGGAATCCGTAGTAATCGCGTTTCAAAATAGCGCGGTGAATATGTCCCTGCTCCTTGCACACACCGCCCGTCAAACCACCCGAGTGGGGTCTTGATGAGGCTGCGGTCGTCGCCGCGGTCGAATCTAGGTTCCGCAAGGGGGGTTAAGTCGTAACAAGGTAGCCGTAGGGGAATCTGCGGCTGGATCACCTCCTAACGATTATTCGGGGAGGCGGTTGCCAGACAGACTGCACAATTGCCGGTGCCGACAAGGACAGAGGGCTCATAGCTCAGCTGGAAGAGCGCGGCGTTTGCAACGCCGAGGCCATGGGTTCGAATCCCATTGAGTCCACTGCCGTGAAGGAAAGCCCTCGCAGGGCGCCTTCGCGGGGAAGATGCACCTGGAGATGCGAGTCACCAGGGAAGGGCTGAAGGTCATGCTGACCTGAAGAGGCCGTGTACAGGTTTGCACCAAGGACGTTACATGGGTTTGACGGGGCACCGGAAAGTAAGCCTGTCAGTGGATGGCTCGGTTCGAGTGCCGAAGAAGGGCGTGCCAAGCTGCGATAAGCTCCGGGGAGACGCAGGGAGTCTTTGATCCGGAGATACCCTAATGGGACCTCCCCACACTTCGGTGTGAGTCCGTTGAGGACGGGGAACGCCCCGAATTGAAACATCTTAGTAGGGGCAGGAGGAGAAATCAACCGAGATGTCGTGAGTAGAGGCGATCGAAAACGACAGAGTTCAAACCGAATCCCGCAAGGGAGATGTGGTGTTGCAAGCCCACCGTCCGGCACCTCGACGCGAAGCGGAAGTCATCTGGAACGATGCACCATAGGGGGTGACAGTCCCGTACGCGTATGCCGAGAGGGCCTGGTGGTGTCTTGAGTACCGTGGGTTGGGATTCTCGCGGGAATCCGGGGGTCACCGACCTCCAAAACTAAATACACCTCGAAACCGATAGCGAAGTAGTAGCGTGAGCGAAAGCTGAAAAGTAACCCTGGAAAGGTGGTGAAAAGCGCCTGAAATTGACAGGTGACGGTGGGTTGCGGCGCGAAAGGATCTTCCACGCGAAGGAACCCGTCGCGAGGCGGTAGTACGGGCGTGGTTGCCGGTGTCGCAACGTACGTTTTGAAGAACGGGCCAGAGAGTTTATCCTATTGGCAAGGTTAACCGAAGAGGGAAGCCGCAGGGAAACCAACAGGTCCGTAGCGAAAGCATGGGACGGCGTATTAAAAGTGCGCGGAGTCAATAGGATAAGACCCGAAGCCTAGTGATCTATGCGTGGGCAGGTTGAAGCGCGTCGAAAGGCGCGTGGAGGACCGCAAGCGGTGTTGATATGCAAATCACTCGCGTGACCTGCGTATAGGAGTGAAAGATTCATCGAACTGGGCATCAGCTGGTTCCTCTCGAAACATGCCGCAGCATGACCTGGCCGGAGATCGATGGTGAGGTAGAGCACCGATTGGGGGAGCTGGGGGAGAAATCCCTCACCCTCCTGTCGAACTCCAAACTCCCCATCATCCTAGATGGCCGGCAGTCCGGGCTACGGGGTAAGCTTGTAGTCCGTAAGGGAGACAACCCAGACCGTGGTTAATGTCCCTCAATGTAGGCTAAGTGTAAACACTGAAAGTGGTCCTAGGTCAAAGACAACTGGGAGGTGAGCTCAGAAGCAGCTATCCTTTAAAAAGTGCGTAACAGCTTACCAGTCAAGATCTAGGGCGCTGAAAATGGACGGGGCTCAAGCCTACTACAGAGACCACGGAGCACCGCGAGGTGATCTCGTAGAGAGGCGTTCTGCATGGGCAGAAGCTGGGGCGTAAGGTCCAGTGGACCGTGCAGAATTGAGAATTCTGGCAGTAGTAGAAGCATAGTTGGGTGAAAATCCCAACCGCCGCAGGGGCTAGGTTTCCTCGGCAATGTTCGTCAGCCGAGGGTTAGTCGGTCCTAAGGTGCACCGTAACTCGAGTGCATCGAAAGGGAAACAGGTTAATATTCCTGTACCGTCCGTCTGAAGCGATAAGCCCTGACGCTTCGGGATATGTCAGGCGGGACCGTCGTCCCGTCCAAGCATCAGAAACCTGTGGAGTACCGTAATGGTGAGAAGCGGGTGAATGTGTGATGGGGTAACCTGACAAATTCCTGGAGCCCGTGAAAAGGGAGACGGCGTCCGTACCGAGAACCGACACAGGTGCCCCTCGCTGAAGAGGCGAAGGCGTGTCGGAGCGAATTGTGTTAAGGGAACTCGGCAAATTGGCCCCGTAACTTCGGGAGAAGGGGTGCCTGCCTGGAGATCAGGCAGGTCGCAGTGACCAGGGAGCTCTAACTGTCTAATAACAACATAGGTGACTGCAACTCGGAAACGACTAGTATAGTCACTGATTCCTGCCCAGTGCGAGTATCTGAATACCGGGTTCAACCGGACGAAGGACTCGTAAACGGCGGGGGTAACTATGACCCTCTTAAGGTAGCGTAGTACCTTGTCGCTTAATTGGCGACTTGCATGAATGGACTAATGAGAGCTCTACTGTCCCTAACACAAGCCCGTTGAACCTTTTGTCCTAGTGCAGAGACTAGGGACTCCTATTGGGAAGTGAAGACCCCGTGGAGCTTTACTGCAGCCTGTCGCTGAACTACGGTATTACATGCGCAGTGTAGATGGGAGGCGTTTGATCCGTTCCTTTCGGGGGACGGGGAGCCGACAATGAGACACCATCCTTGTTTTACTGTAGTTCTCACTCTCACGAGGACAACGATAGGTGGGCAGTTTGGGTGGGGCGCCACACCCTCGAAAGTGTATCAAGGGTGCCCAAAGGTCAACTCATGTGAGTCAGAAACTCACAGAAGAGTGTCAAGAGCAAAAGTTGGCCTGACGCGATTGCGCAAAGCAAGCAATCGCGAGAGGAAACTCAGGTCTAGCGAACCAATATGCCCTGTTGGTGAGGGCTATTGACGACAGAAAAGCTACCCCGGGGATAACAGAGTCGTCGCCGGCAAGAGCACATATCGACCCGGCGGCTTGCTACCTCGATGTCGGTTCTTTCCATCCTGGCTGTGCAGCAGCAGCCAAGGGTGAGGTTGTTCGCCTATTAAAGGGGATCGTGAGCTGGGTTTAGACCGTCGTGAGACAGGTCGGTTACTATCTAATAGGAGTGCGCGGAGTCTGAGGGTAAGAATGGAATAGTACGAGAGGAACTTCCATTCGGCGCCTCTAGTGTATCGGTTGTCCGACAGGGCATCGCCGAGCAGCCACGCGCCAAGGGATAAAAGCTGAAAGCATCTAAGCTTGAAACCCCACCCGAAAAGAGACTCCGTTGAGGACACGGGTACAAGACCCGCTTGATAGGCCTGGGATGTACGCACGAAGGCAACGACGTGTTCAGTCCGCAGGTACTAACGTCCAAATCCCGGTGCTCGTACTCGTCAGACCCAGACGAAATCCTTGCGTGCAAACCAACAAGCCTTATGTACTATCCGGACGTATATCATAAGGCACTACACGGCTGCCAAGGTGGCGGAGCGGCTACGCGGTTGACTGCAGATCAACTACACTCCGGTTCAAATCCGGACCTTGGCTTTGGGTGATAGCGGCCACAGCAGTCGGGAAACACCTGGACCCATCCCGAACCCAGCAGTTAAGCCGACTCACGTGGGTTGTTGTACTGAGGTACGCGAGTCCTCGGGAAGCACCCTCGCTGCCATCACCCTTCTTGGAAGAAAATGAACTCTCCGTTTCTCACGAGAATCGATCGAAGAGCGGATGCCATCGTCGTTGGCAGTTTACCGGAACACGGAAGACAATACCCCACGCGGCGTCACACCTCCCGCGGCGAGACGAGGGGAGAGGCAGGGGGCGACCCTCCCGTGAACATCTCGAGGTACTCCGCGCAGAGGCGGAATGCCCCGGCAACCAATTCGCGCGGGACACCCGGCGCGCCGCAGGAGACGATGTGGACATTCTCCGTCTCCCTCGTCACCTTTGTCCCGTCCGAATCGCGGTACGGGTACACGGCGACGATGCTCTCCCCGTCAACAACGACGAGCTGGTTCCGGCGGAGCACGAGGGGCTTTTCCATCCCTATCCCGAGGAACAGCTCCCCGTCCCGGGCAAACCTCATCGAGAGCTCTCCCTCCAGCCTGTCGGCATCGAACGCGGCAATCGGAACCCCGCTCTCCGCTGACACGATGTTGTAGATGTCAACGACGGGGTTGATCTCGGGCAGGCCTTTCCCCGAGAGGATCCTCCGGACCAGCGCTTCCGAGGCAGGGCGGACCTTCGTCGGGTCGACGCCGACGCTCCAGAAAAAATCGCGGTATGCCCTGAAGACAGGGTCGTCCTTCACCTCTTCGAGGGTGAAGCGCGCGCGTATCCTCTTTTCAGCCTCCTCCCTGAACGCGACGAGGCCGGGAATGTCCCTCCTGTTGTCGATGGACCTGACCGTGCCCTCGACGACGGAGAGGCCGGGAAACCTCTCCAGTACTTCCCGAGAGAACTCCATGCATTCCCATTACGGGCGGAAAGAGAAATACCGTTCCATCCGGAAACGGGAGTGGACGGGCGGGGGAGAGAGTGGAGTTTCCCTCTCAAGGCCCGGGTCCCCAGCGGACCCCGGATTCCCCGGTATATTTCCCGCTTTGTATCTCTGTCCTGTCCCGCCCGAGTGCTGCCCCCCCGGCGGAAAATATTTTTATGTCCGCGTCCCGATCACGCACTGTCCACGAAGTGGGGGTGAGCGAAGAGTGCCGACCGACCCGGTCTGCTACACGGTTATCGACGAGAACGAGGCATCGTTCCGGAGCACGTACGGCGGGCAGGAGTTCTTCTTCTGCTCGGATTTCTGCAGGAGGAAATTCGAGGAAAATCCCGCGCGCTACGCGAAACTGGCCCGGTCGATGGACATCGGGCCGGACATCAGCTGCTGAAGGGATCACGTCCCGCGGGGCATTGGCTTCTTCCGCGGGACATCTGTTACTTGCTGATCGGGATCCCGCTCCCGTCCTCTATCTTAACCTTCCGTGAGAGACCCGGTGTGAGTTACTTCCCGGGAGCCGTGTCGCCATCCCCACGATCCTGTTCTCCCCTCCCCCAAAGACTGGGAAAAATTTCGCACTTATCGCCACGTTTATGCGAAATCGGTGAGAAGGTTGGATTCATGCGTGGGAGAAACCCCCTTGGTATCCTGCTCGCCGTGGCCGTTATCGGCGCAGTTCTCGCGGCGGGCTGCACGGGACCCGCCAGGCAACCCGGCCAGATCCCTTCCGGCGAAGCATCCCCTTCCCCGCCGGCACCGCAAGTCGTGGGACCGGAGGAGACCGTCGTCGAGGCGAACAACAGGTTCGCGTTCGACCTCTTCGCGAGACTGGCAAACGACGGCGAGTACAGGGACCGGAACATCTTCTTCTCCCCGTTCTCGCTCTCCTCTGCACTCGCGATCACGTACGAGGGGGCGAGGGGGGAGACCGCGGACGAGATCCGCTCGGTATTCCATTTCCCGGAGAACAGGAGTGCGATGAGGGCCGGTTTCGCGAGGATCAACGCGGCACTCAACGCGCGGCCGGCCGCGTACACCCTCCGGACAGCAAACGCCCTCTGGGCGGAGAAGACATACGCATTTCTCCCGGATTATATTGACACAGCGGAGAGGTATTACGGTGCCCGGACGACGAACCTCGACTTCGGCAACTCGCCGGAGGAATCGCGGGCCACGATAAACGGGTGGGTCGAGGAACAGACCGAAAACCGCATCCGCGACCTCGTCCCGAGGGGAGCAATCGACCATAACACGATCCTCGTGGTCACGAATGCCATTTTCTTCAAGGGGACGTGGAGGAAGCAGTTCGACAAAGAGATGACGGCAGACGCGGAATTCCGCATGGCCGACGGGAGGACCGTCCTCGTCCCGATGATGCAGAGGACCGACGAGAACGCGACGTTCGGGTACCTCGAGACGGACACGTTCCAGGCTCTCTCGCTGCCCTACGAGTCGGGCGGCGGGAGGGATCTCGCGATGCTCCTCGTCCTCCCCAAGGGCGAATCGCTCGCGGAGATCGGGCGCGGCCTCGACGCCGGGATGTACAGGGACATCTGCAGCAACCTCGTGGAGAGGAGGGTGAAGGTCTTCGTGCCCCGGTTCTCCCTCGAGACGAAGTACTTCCTGCCTCAGGTCCTCTCCGCGATGGGGATGCCACGCGCATTCTCGCCCCGCGCGGATTTTTCGGGCATGGACGGGCGCGGGGGGTTATTCATCTCGAACGTCATCCACCAGGCGTTCCTCGAGGTGAACGAGGAAGGGACCGAGGCTGCCGCCGCGACCGCGGTCGTCATCTCGAAGGGAGCAATCCTGCCCCCCGCGGAGATCCCCGTCTTCAGGGCTGACCACCCGTTCCTCGTGATCATCCACGAGAGAGAGAGCGGGACGATCCTCTTCATGGGCCGGGTCGCCGATCCTTCTCCCAAATAGCTTCCTTTTTTGCAGGGTGATGGAGCGGGCACGCATCCGGGACCTGTCCATGCAGTCCGGTGATTTCCACGGTGAGTGGAAGGGAGAAGGGATCGTCGGTTCCTGCAGGGATACTCGCACTTGCATTGCGGAACGGGAGGTTCACTCGGACCCAGGGTTACCCGGGGGCCATTGGTCCGCGTCCTCCCCGATCTACCCCGCGTTTATTTCTACCCGGCGGTCGATTCCTCCCCTGTTGACATGAACGACAGCCGCATCGACCTCAAGGCCATCGCCCGCCGTGCAATGGAGAAGTATGGATTCGAACCCGATTTTCCCCCAGCGGTGACGAGGGAAGTCAATGCACTCCACGAGGAAGTCCCGATCGATCCGAATGCATCTACCCGGGACTTGAGGGATCTCCCCTGGTCGTCGATCGACAACAGCGATTCCTTGGACCTCGACCAGCTCGAGTTCTGCGAAAAACTGTCCGGTGGGGAGATACGCGTCCTCGTTGCCATCGCAGACGTGGATCACTTCGTGAGGCAGGGTTCGCACACCGATCGCCACGCGGCCTTCAACGGGACCTCGGTCTACCTGGGGGTAGAGACGTTCCCCATGCTCCCCGATCGCCTCTCCAAAGGCATCTCTTCCCTCCTCCCCGGGAGGGACCGGAGGGCAGTCGTCATCGGGTACACCGTCCTCCCTGACGGTACCGTGAAGGACGGGGCAGTCTTTCGCGCGGTCGTGAGGAACCGTGCAAGGCTCGTGTACGAGGAGGTCGGGGACTGGCTGGAGGGGAAGGCACCCGTTCCCACGGGTGTTTCCCGCATTCCAGGACTCGAGGAACAGGTCAGGCTCCAGGGAGAGGTCGCCCGGCGGCTGCGTTCCCGCAGGATGCAGCGGGGAGCCCTTGACCTTGAGACGGTCGAGGCGCAACCCGTGGTGGAGGGGGGGACCGTCAGGGGACTCGTTGTCCAGCAACAGAACGCGGCAAGGCGTATCATCGAGGAGTTCATGGTGGCCGCGAACAGGACGATGGTGCAGTTCCTCGGGGCTGCGGGTGTCCCGATGGTACAGCGGGTCGTGAGGGTCCCGAAGAACTGGGATGGCATCGTCGAGACCGCCGCCCGGTACGGGTTCCGGCTGCCCCGCGACCCGGACTCAAGGGCCCTCGCAAGATTCCTCGACCAAAGGAGGCGTGCCGACCCGGAACGGTTTGCCGACCTCTCCCTCGCGATCGTGAAGCTCGTGGGACCGGGAGAGTACGTCCCCTTCGTCCCGGGAGAAATACCCGTCGGGCATTTTGCCCTCGCAGTGCGCGATTATACCCACTCCACTGCGCCGAACCGGCGGTACGTGGATATCGTCAACCAGCGGATCCTGAAGGCAGTGCTGGATGGAAAGCCAGTGCCGTATCCGGCCCGCGAACTGGAAAGGCTCGCCGAACACCTGACCGACAGGGACAAGGCCGCGGAGAAGGCTGCCCGTTTCATGCGGAAAGTGGCTGCAGCTATCCTCCTCGCTGACCGGGTTGGCAGGACATTCGACGCCATCGTGACCGGTGCTGCCGACAAGGGCACGTACGTCCGTCTCCTCGACCCTCCCGCGGAGGGAAGGGTCGTCGAGGGTGAGAGGGGGCTCTCCGTGGGAGACAAGGTCAAGGTGAGGCTGGTCCGGACAGACCCGGAAAACGGGTTCGTTGACTTTTCCCTCGTGGCAGTTCTGGATCGGTAAGGGCACAACGTTCATCCCCTGCCGCGCCCAACAACCGGTCATGCGGGGACCCGTCGTTCTCGTCACCGGCTCGACCGATGGGATAGGGAAGGCCACCGCCCGGGCACTCGCAGGGGAGGACGCCGAGGTCATCCTCCACGGGAGGGATGGCGGTAAGGGGAAGGAGGTCTTGAAGGAGATAAAACAGCACGTGTGGAACAGGAACCTCGACCTCGTCATTGCGGACTTCGCGGTGATGGGAGAGGTCAGGCGGATGGCCGAGGAGATAAAGTCCCGGTACGACCGGCTCTCCGTCCTCGTCAACAATGCGGGGACGTACGAGAGGAACCGGCTCGTGACCGTGGACGGGATCGAGCGCACGCTCGCGGTGAACTACGTCGCGCCGTTCATCCTCACCCGCGAACTCCTCTCCCTCCTCTCCAAGGGAGCGCCGTCCCGGATCGTGAATGTCGCGTCCATCGCCCACCGGGACGTGCGGCACGTCGACTGGGATAACCTCCACGGCGAGAAACACTACGACCCGTTCTTTGCGTATGCCCTCTCCAAGTTCGCCGACATCACGTTCACCTACGTCCTCGCGGGGATGATCGCGGAAAAGGGTGTGACGGCAAACTGCCTCCACCCCGGCGTCATCGGGACGAAGTTGCTCCGCGCGGGATTCCCGGGGATAAGGGGGAAACCGCCGGCGGAGGGCGCAAGGATCCCCGTCTACCTCGCCCTCTCCCCAGAGGTCGAGGGTGTCACGGGGAAGTACTTCGAGGAGAGCACGCGCCCCTGCCCGTCCTCTCCCCTCACATACGACAGGGTGACGCAGGAACGCCTCTGGGAGGTCGCAGAGGAGCTCTCAAACCCGCGGACGGCCTGATTTTCAGGCCGTTTGCGAAAGAAAAAGCCCGTCTCTCGGATCCCAAAGCACCACGTCGCCCGCCGGAAAGACGGGGAGAGAAACACAATCTTTTTGGTTGGGCGCCCGGCAACACGTTCTCCGGGTGTACAATGGGGTTGCTCGAGAAGATCGACCTGTCCCAGAGGGTCGAGGAGAAGGAATACAGGAAGAAGATCGCACCCCTCTACGAGCGGCTCGGCGCCATCCAGAGGGCATTCTGGGACGACCGTATTCCCGTTATCATCGTCGTGGAAGGGTGGAATGCGTCCGGGATCACGATGGTCATCAGTGAGCTCATAAGGTACCTCGACCCGAGGGGTTATGTCCTCCACTCCATCGGGTCCCCGGCGGACGAGGAGAGGACACGCCCCCTCCTCTGGCGTTTCTGGACGAGGATTCCCCAAAAGGGGCGCATCGCGATCTTTGCCCGGAGCTGGTATTCGCGGTCCCTCGCGGAGCAGGCGTCCGGGATCACGTGGAAAACGCGGGTGGAACGATCCATCAGGGAGATAAAGAATTTCGAGAGGCAGCTTTCCGACGACGGCACTGTCATCATCAAGTTCTTCCTCCACATCAGCAAGGAAGAGCAGAAGAGGCGCCTCAACGAGAGGGAGCGGAGCACGCTCACCTCGTGGATGATCACGCAGGGCGACTGGGACTTCCACCGGCACTACGACGAGTACCTGCCCGTCATAGAGGAATACATCAGGCAGACAGACACGCCCCACGCGCCGTGGACCATCGTCGGCGCAACGGACCCGAATTACACGCGGCTCAAGGTATACTCGAAGTTGATCAGCAGGCTGGAGAAGGACCTCGAGCAGAGGCGGGCGAATGGAGGGAAGAAAACTGCCGGGCCAATCGAAAAGCCGCCCCGCCGCAGTGTCCGGAGGGACCCAAGGCCTCCCCTGAAGTACTCCCGCGAGGAATATGAAACCCTCCTCGAGGAGTACCAGGAGAGGATCCGCGAAGCGCAGTACCTCCTCTACAAGCGGAAGATCCCGCTCATCATCGTGTACGAGGGGTGGGACGCGGCGGGCAAGGGGGGGAACATCATGAGGCTCGTGCACACCATGAACCCGCGCGGGTTCAGCGTCGTCCCCGTCGGGCGACCGGACGAGACCGAGCTCTCCCACCACTACCTCTGGCGGTTCTACAGGAGGTTTCCGGCCGCGGGACACGTCGCGGTATTTGACCGGAGCTGGTACGGGCGCGTCCTCGTCGAGAGGGTGGAAGGGTTGTGCACGGCGGAGGAGTGGAAACGTGCGTACCGGGAGATCAACGAGATGGAGGAGGCGTGGGTGGAGAACGGCGGGGGGCTCGTCAAGTTCTGGCTCGAGATAGACAAGGACGAGCAGTACGAGAGGTTCATCGCCCGGCAGAACGACCCGAGGAAGCAGTGGAAGATCACCGACGAGGACTGGAGGAACAGGGAGAAATGGGACCTCTACGAGGAGGCGGTGGACGAGATGCTCGGGAGGACGAGCACGCGGGTCGCCCCGTGGACGGTCGTCGAATCGAACGACAAGTACTACGCGCGGATAAAGACGCTCCGCACCGTCATCGATTACGCCGAGACCCTCACGGGGTGAATCCCCGTCCCCGCGGCGCGGGCCTCTCCCCGGAGGGCTTATCCCCGTCGCGGACGCCGGGGATGCCCTTGGCCGGGGGATCGTGTCACGTGCCCCCGAGGATCTCCCTCATCGTCCTCGCGTTCTCGAGCATCGAGTGGTCGTTGTTGAAGAACACGAAGACCCGCTTGGGGGAATGCGCGAGGATTGCCCTCGCGGTCTCCTCGAGCTCCGCGCGGGAGTAATCGTGGCTGTACCAGCCGGTCCTCCCGTGCATCCGGAGGTAGATTGCTTCCCCGCCGAATATCCTGTTCCGCGCGGCAGGTGAATCCACGGAGACGAGCGTCACGTGCTCTGAAAGCCTCCGGCACGCGGAGTCGTCCGAAAGGAGGGATGGGTTCCTGATCTCGAGTGCGAAACGGCGTCCAAGGCCGCAGCACGTCGCAAATTCAATCGCGCGTTCCACGTCGGTGAAACGGGGGTGGGCCTGGAAGAGGTAAAACTCCACCACCGGGTCGAGCGGGAGGAATGCGTCGCGGAACCTCTCCCAGACCTCGAGGGCCTCCCCGGAGAACCGGTGCGTGTGGGTTACGCCGCGGTGGACCTTTACTGCCCACGCGAGCGTGCGACCCTTCCGCGACCAGCCGAGGATCTGGTTCTTGTAGGGAAACCTGTAGAAACTCGCGTTCAGCTCGACGGCATCGAGACCGGAGTGCGAGACGTACCAGTCGAGGTTTCCCCCCTCGTTCCAGTCGTAGGCCCAGCCGCTCGTCCCCACGTGGATTTCCATGGTCAGGGATACTCGCCGGGGACGGATAATCGTTTGCAACGCCGCCGGTTTCGACGGGAGGGGATGCGACAGCCCGATTCCGGGTGCGGTTCCCCGCGGGGACCGGGATCCTACCGGTAGCATTTTTTTCCCGCCGGCAACAGTACCACACAGGCGTGTTCGAGAGTTTCACGTCGCTTGACCCGCTCTCGCAGGCATTCATCGCCGGGTGCGTCACCTGGGCGGTGACCTTGCTCGGCGCGGCGACGGTATTCCTCGCGCGGGGGTATTCCCAGCCCGTCATGGACGGGATGCTGGGTTTTGCCGGTGGCGTGATGATCGCTGCGAGTTTCTGGTCGCTCCTTCTCCCGTCGCTCGAGATGACGGGTGGGCTGGGGTATTTCTCGTGGGTCCCCGCGGCCGCCGGATTTGCCGCGGGCTGGGTTTTCCTCACGGTGCTCGACCTCGTCATCCCCCACGTCCACGTCGGTCTCCCCACCGGCAGGGCCGAGGGTATCCCGTCGCACCTCGGGAGGCCGACGCTGCTTGCCCTCGCGGTCACCATCCACAACATCCCCGAGGGTCTCGCGGTCGGCGTCGCGTTCGGGGGAGCGGCGGCGGGAATCCCCGAGGCGACTTTCGCGGGGGCGGTCGCGCTCACTGCGGGAATCGCAGTCCAGAACTTCCCGGAGGGTATCGCGGTAGCTTTCCCACTGTACCGGGGCGGGGTATCCCGGAGGGGGAGCTTCCTCATAGGAGCCCTGTCTGCGGCGGTAGAGCCCGTTTCCGCGCTCGCCGGTGCGGCCGTCGTCTTCTTTGCCCGTTTTCTCCTCCCCCTCGCCCTCGCGTTCGCTGCGGGTGCCATGATCTTCGTCGTCATCGAGGAGGTCATGCCGGAGTCACTCCGCCACGGGTACGAGATGATTTCCCTCTGGGGATTCCTCGCGGGGTTCCTCTCCATGATGGCGCTCGACGTGGGGTTCGGGTAGGCGGGGGAGATCCGCACTGTTCGGTGCCGTGCACTGAGTGAAAGATTCATGGAATACTCCGCGCAAAGAGAGGATCATGATGCGCGAGATCGTTGCGACGAGGAGGATGGAGAACGGGATTGCATGTTACTACGGCGAGAAGGGGCAGGAGAAGTTCGAGAGCTTCAACTTCGGCGAGCTCATCGACATGAAGATAAACGCGCTCGACCTCCTGAACAACCCCCGCGGGTACATGGTGGACCCGGACACCCACCGGATCGCCATGAAGAAGTGACGCGGATCCCTCCACCCCATTTCCCCATTTCCGCCCGGAACGGACTAAACGGCAGTTTTCCCCGCGCGGTGACCATTCCCAGGACCCCTGTTTTCCCCGTCGTTCACGCCACGAAAAGGGCCGCGAGTATGTACACCAGGTAGGCAGATAGCACGCAGGTACCCCACAACCTGTTTATCCCCACTTTCCCCGCGGCCGGGACGACCGCCGCGCACGAAAACCCGAGGAGGAGGGCGAGTACGGCGGGATCTGGCGGCGGGAGGGAGAAGAAGAGGGAGTTTGCCCCGAGCACGAAGAGGAGGTTGAAGATGTTCGACCCGAGGATGTTCCCGGTCGCGATCCCGCCCTCCCCCTTCAGGATCGCCGAGATACTGGTCGCGAGTTCCGGGAGGGACGTCCCCACGGCAACGAGTGTGAAACCGGTGAACCACTCCGGGATGGAGAAGAGGCGCGCGATGCCGAGGGAGCCCGAGAGGAAGAGGTGGGAACCCGCGATCACCGCGAGGAGCGCGGCGACCGTCACGAGGAACAGGTACAGGGGGCCGGGGAGAGGTGGCCCTCCGGCAGGATCGTCGTCTACCAGTCGCGGGACGAGGGTGAACACCGCGAGGAAACAGGCGAGGGAGACTGCCCCGGAGATTGCATCGAGGGCCGGCCTCATCGAGAGGACTGAAAAGAGGACCGTCGAGGCCACCATGAATACGGAGTACTTCACGAGGTCGCCGCGGCGATTCCCCCTTACAAGCCCCGCAGGACGGAGGATCGCGCAAAGGCCGAGTATGAGGGCGATGTTCGCGATGTTGCTCCCGACGATGTTCCCCATCCCGACGGCGGTCTCGCTGCGGGTGAATGCTTCCGTCGTCACCGCGAGCTCGGGGAGCGAGGTCCCGAACGCGATGACCGTTGACCCGACGAAGATGGGAGAGACGCCTGCCCGCCGGGCGAGGGCGGATGCCTTCGACGTGGCGATGTCTGCGCCTTTCACGAGCAGGAAGAGACCGGCGGCAAAGGAGAGGAGGGGAATGACCATCGCGAACAATGGAGTGTGAAGGCACACCGCACTATTGAACGTTGCGGGAGTGACGCGGCGGGTGCACCCGCACGGTCAAATAGGGGGGACCACACTACAGCTATGGGAGGGAGGGCGGTATTTCCCCCTGCCCTGCGCTGTATGCCACGACGTTTCAGGAGACCCTTCCGCCCGGGGCTCTCCCCCGGTACGCTCGCGATCGACGGCATGCATACCCGCGGCCCGGTACGCATCACCGTGATGGACTACGACGCGGTGCAGTTCTCCGAGAAGACGGTCTCGGCCGTCGAGGAGTGCTTCCCGTACAGGGACACGGCGACGGTGACGTGGATCAATGTCGACGGCCTCGAGAACACCGAGGTGATCGAGAAGCTCGGGACCCACTACAATATCCACCCGCTCATCCTCGAGGACGTCCTGAACACAGGGCAGAGGCCGAAACTGGAGGACCTCGAGGATTACATCTACGTCACGCTCAAGATGATAATGTATGACCCCTCCCGAAGCGACATCCAGATCGAGCACGTCAGTATCATTTTCGGGAAGAATTTCCTCATATCCTTCCAGGAGGCCACGGGGGGAGACGTCTTTGACCCCGTGAGGGCCCGGATCCGGAAAGAAGGGCGCATAAGGAGGTTCGGGCCGGATTACCTCGCTTACGCGCTCATCGACGTCATCGTGGACAACTACTTCCTCGTCATCGAGCACCTCGAGGAGGTCGTGGAGAACCTCGAGGAGAAACTCGTGGGAAATCCGGGCCCGGGGCTCATCCACGAGATAACGGCCCTCAAGAAGAAGATAATCACGCTCCGGAAATCCGTCTGGCCGCTCCGGGAGGTCGCGGGCGCGCTGGAGAGGTCAGAATCCCCCCTCATCAACGAGAACACGCGGATATACCTGCGCGACGTGTACGACCACGTCATCCAGGTGATGGACACTCTTGAGACGCTCCGGGAGATGGTGACCGGGATGATAGACATCTACCTCTCGAGCCTCTCGTACCGGATGAACGAGATCATGAAGGTCCTCACGCTGATCGCGACCATATTCATCCCGCTCACCTTCGTCGCGGGGGTCTACGGGATGAACTTCGAGTACATGCCGGAACTCACGTGGGAATACGGGTACTTCGCGGTCTGGGGGGTGATGATCCTCATCGCGGTCACCATGCTCGCGTACTTCCGGAAGAGGCAGTGGGTGTAGGGTGGCAGATCGCGGGTAACACGGGGGGAATCCCAGCCGATGGACACGATCATCGCCATCCTCCTCGGCATCGCGCCGGGGATATTCTGGCTCCTGTTCTTCTACTCCCGGGACACGCGCGACCCCGAGCCGCCCGTGTGGATCGTCCTCGTCTTCCTCCTCGGCGCCGCTGTCAGCGTCCCCGTCGGATTCATCGAGGCAGTCTTCCTCGATTACGCGGGGACATTCCTCGTCGCGGTGGTCCTCGCTCCCGTCGCCGAGGAGGTCGCGAAGTTCTGGGTGGTCGAGAAGACCGTGTACAGGACCCGCGTCTTTGACGAGCCGATCGACGGGATCGTCTACGCGGCGGCGGCAGGACTCGGGTTCGCGACGCTCGAGAACATCCTCTACGTTCTCGATGCCCTCGACCTCTCGGTGTTCCACGCGCTCGAGGTCGCCGCGGTCAGGGCAGTCCTCTCGGTCCCGGCCCACGTCCTCTTCTCCACCATGTGGGGATTCTCACTGGGGATCTCGCAAGTATTCCCTTCGGGACGTGGATTGCTCGTCGCGGGGGGACTCTTCCTCGCCGTGTCCGCCCACGGGCTCTTCAATTTCCTCGTCCTCGCCGGGTACGGGATGCCTGTCCTCGTCCTCGTCCTCGTCCCGCTCCTCTGGGGGGTGGCGATGAACCACGTCCGGGTTGCGCGTGCCCTCCGCCCGGTCCGCGGGCGCCCCTGATGCGGCGGAATCCCCCGTGTCCCGGCCCGCCGGCGCGCCCGCCCGCTCGATGACGAGGATCTCGACGGGGATGTCGACGGCGTCCTTCCTGTGGAAGGAAAACGACCTCTCCACGACGAGCGTCCCGTGGATAGCCCCGGTGATCCTCGCCCTCCCCGCGAGGTACCTCCTGTAGAACGGGAGACTCCCGCGGTTGAATATCCCGTAGACGACCGGCGCGATTTTGACCGCCACGTCCACGAAGGCCCGGTCCGCGTGGGGATTCTGGGCGCCGAAGGGCGGGTTCATGACGACCGTGTCCGCCTCCCCGACCCGGGCCACGATCCCCGCGTCACTGATGTCTGCGCGGATGAAAGTGGGGGATACGCCCATCTTCTCCGCGTTTCTCCGCGCGACAGCGATCGCGTCGGCGTCGACGTCGATGCCCGTGACGCGGGACGCGCCGAGGAGCGCGGCACCGACCGCGAGGATCCCCGTCCCGCACCCGAGATCGCAGACGCGCCTGCCCCCGATGTCGCCCCTCACCCACGCGTGGTAGAGGAGGCGGGCCGCGAGGTCGGGGGAGGTGACGTACTGTTCCAGCCGGGGGGAAGGACTCGCGAACCCTTCGAGCCTCGAGAGTTCCCTTGCAAGGTGCCGGAGCTTCATGAAATTGTCAGGGCATCTCGTCGATCTCGTACGAGGAGAAGTCCCTCTCCCCGAGGAGGATCTCGAATTCGCACGGGGAGAGGACGGGGGCGGGGAACCTCGACTGGTCATCGTACGCGAGGCGGGGGCAGGCGAAGTTCACGTAGGCGGGAAAACCGAGGTTGAGGAGCTCGTCGGGGTCCACTTCGCGCATCGCGACGACGACCGCGTTCCTGCAGCGCGATGCGAGCTTCTGCGCGAGGGCGAGCCTGCACTGCCCCGTCTTCGTGCTCACGATGAGGCCGAAGAGACGCGCGGACCGGGCCCTCTCGACGAGGCCGAACCTCTGCCGCAGGAACCTCTCCTCGTCCACCTCGCGGGCGGTCCCCGCGAGGGGATCGAGCGCGACCACCCTCTTTTTCGTCGCGAGCCTGACCCCGGTCGGATGGAAGAGGCCGGTGCCGACGAAGAGGATCTCCTCGACATCCGGGATGTGGGCGGCACCGAACGCGCACCCGAGGACCTGCCCCTCGCCACAGCCCCGCGAACCCCTGCGCGTCACCGCAACTACCCCGAGTTCCCGAAGCTTTTGAACCATTCCCGGGACGAGGTGCACGTGCTGCGCGGTGGTCACGAGGCCGACCCTGCGCTGTTTAAGGAGGGGGACAGCCTCCTTTAGGACGTCGGGGTCGAAGTCGATGGGATACGTCTCGAAGATGACCTTCTCGTCTTCCCCGCCCACGGGCGTGTGGCCGAAGTGGACGAGTGCATCGACGTGGGGGATGACGTCGGAGGCAAGGTCGCAGGCCCCGTAGCAAGGGTCCCCGCAGACGACGACGGAGAACCCCTCCCCTTTCAGGAAGAGGGCGATCTCCCCTGCCCTCCTCTTCAGCCCTTCGGGGAACTGGAGCGCGACGGACCGCGCGTTGCGCCTGCGGAGTTCCTCGGCGAGATCAGAATATCCTCTCAACCACACGCACCCTGTCGGTGACCTCCACGGTCACCAGAGACTTGTAATCTCTCCCTATGTCCGGGTTGCCCCTCTTTATCACGAAGCAGACGTCCACGACGGTCGTCCCCGCCTGGTCGAGGGCCCAGAGGAGGGCGCGGGCAGTACCCCCCGTGCTGATCACGTCGTCGACGATCACGACTCGGTCGCCCTTCCTCACGCCGTTGAGGTAGATCTGGCCCTTCGAGTAGCCCGTTGCCTGGTGCACCGCGATCTCCCCCGGGAGCCGGTACTCGCGCTTCCGGACGATGTTCATGGGGATGTCTGTCGCGAGCGAGAGGGCCGTCCCGATGGGGATTGCCATCGCCTCGGTCGCGATGATCCGGTCGACCCCATCGAGGTCGAGGACTTTCACGAGGGCGGTGCACACCTCGCGGAGGAGGGCGGGCTCGACTTCCGGCACGCCGTCCGTGATCGGGTGGATGAAGTAGTTGTACTCTCCCCTCTTCACGATGGGAGCCTTCTCGAGAGAAGAGACAAGGCGCTCAAGCATTGCATTCACCTATGTCCCTCAGGAACGCCTCCACCGTGTCGGCGTGCACGTGCGGCATGCACACGATCCGGAGGTGGCCCCGCCGCGTCCACGAGACCCGCCACGGCGGGGGCACGGGGGTGTTCTCGAACGTCGCGACGTTCACGTCCGGGGTGACGGCCCGCGCGATCCCGAAGGCTTCCATCCCGTCGATGAGGCGCCGCGTGTTCTTCATGCACCCGGTGACGATGTCGCGCATGCCCTCGCGGCCGAGGTACTCGAGGACCGCGAAAGCGGCCGCGACCGGTCCGCCGGGGCGCGTCCCGGAGAGCGTAAACTCCTGCTTGACGGAGAGGTAGGGGGTGTCGACCGCGAGGGACTGGAGCGCCTCCCTGTCCCTGAGGAGGAGGACCCCCGCGGGGATCGTGCTCATCCCCATCTTGTGGGGGTCGACCGCGATGCTGCTCACCCCCGGGAGGGAGAAGTCAAACGGCGGGGCCCCGTCGAGGAACGGGAGGACGAGCCCCCCGAACGCGGCGTCGACGTGGAGGAAGAGGCCGAAATCCTCGGCGATCGCGGAGAGATCGCTGATTGGGTCCACGACCCCGTACTCCGTCGTCCCCGCGATCCCCACGAGGGCACAGGTATCCCTGTCGATGAACTCGGGGACCCTGTCTGCGTCGACGCGGAAACTCCCGTCGAGGGGGACGGCCCTCATCTCGAGCCCGAGCATGTCGCACGCCTTCTTGAAGGAAAAGTGGGCCGATTCGGGGAGGACGACGTTGGGCCGGGGGGATCTCGAGAGCTTCCTCGCGATGCGCAGTGCCTGGATATTCGACTCTGTCCCGCCCGATGTCGCGTACCCAAAGGCCCCCGGGAGCGAGAAGAGGGAGCCGAGCCTCTCCACGAGGAGGGACTCGAGGGTTGCAGTCCCCGGGAAGAGACCGGGGTCGCCGAGGTTCGTCTCGAGGAAGAGGTGGTGGGCCCGCACGGCCACGGGGTGGGGGACGGTGCACATGGAGCTCAAGATGTGGTCGTGCCTGACATCCCTTTCCCTCTCTGCCTCGAGGAAAGAGAAGAGTTCGTCGATGGACTGCCCTTTCTCACGCATTGAGTGATCTCGCGCTCTCGAGGATTATCTTCTGCTCCGTTCGCGCGACGGTCTCCCGGATCTTCGCGATCGCGTCGATGTTTGCCGAGACGCTCGTGATCCCGTGCTCGACGAGCCACCTGACCACGCGGGGCTCGGACCCTGCTTGGCCGCAGATGGAAACCTCCACGCCGTGCTTCCTGCAGCACTTTATCGCAGAATCGATGAGGGCGAGCACCGCGGGGTGCATCGGGTCGTACATCCACGCGACGTTCTGGTTGTTCCGGTCGATCGCGAGGGTGTACTGGACGAGGTCATTCGTCCCGAACGAGGCGAACCTGATCCCCGCCCGGATGAAATCCTCTATCAGGATCGCGCTGCTCGGGATCTCGATCATGATGCCGAGGGTGGCCTTCTCCACGTCCACCCCCCACGCCCGCATCATCTCGCGGGCCCGGACGAACTCGGAGGGGTGCGAGACCATCGGGAACATGATCCCGAGGTTGTCGTACCCCTGTGCCCACAGCCTCTTGAAGGCCTCGACCTGGAGGCGGAACTGGTCAGGGGACTGGAGGTCGCGGCGTATCCCGCGCCAGCCGAGCATCGGGTTGTGCTCGTGCGGCTCGTTCTCCCCGCCGGCCATGTTCCTGAACTCGTCGGTGGGTGCATCGAGGGTCCTCACCCACACGGGTTTCCCGTAGAACGCGTCGAGGACGACCTTGATGCCCTTCTCGAGTTCCTCGATGAATTCCTCCTCGCGGCCGTTCGCGATGAACCACCCGGGAGTCCTGTTCAGCCCGAGGATGAGGTGCTCGATCCGGAGCAGGCCCACGCCGTCTGCACCCGTCGCCGCGGCGCGTTCGGCGGCCTCGGGCATGGAGACGTTCACCTTGACGCTCGTCGCGGTGATCAGGGGTGCGGAGACACCGCCGGCCGGAACCTGTACCTTCTCCCTCGGGACCTCGATCTCCCCCTCGTAGATGAAGCCCTTCTCGCCGTCCACCGTGACGACCTGACCCTGACGGAGGACCTGCGTCGCGGTCTTCGTCCCGACGACCGCCGGTGTCCCCAGCTCCCTGCTCACTATTGCCGCGTGGCACGTCATGCCCCCCTCGTCCGTGACGATCGCGGCGACCCTCCGCATCGCGGGCACCATGTCGGGATTCGTCATCCGCGTCACGAGGATGTCGCCCTCCCTGACCTTGCCCGCCTCCTTCGCGTCGTGGATGATGACGACCCTCCCGCTCGCGACACCCGGCGAGGCACCCTGCCCCTTCAGGATGATCGTCCCCGCGGCCCCCGCGGGCTTCTCCGCCGGCCCCCTGGAGGCACGGATCGTCGTGATGGGCCGCGACTGGAGGATGAAGATGTCCTTGCCGACGATCGCCCACTCCACGTCCTGGGGGACACCGTAGTGGTTCTCCGCGATCTTCCCGAACCGAGCGAGCCTCTCCACCTCCTCGTCGGAGAGGAGCGGGGCGTCCTGGAGCTCTTTCGGGACCTCCACGGTCCTCGTCCCGTTGCTCCCGTCCGGGACGATCTGGAACCTCTTGTGAGCGATGAGGCGGTCGACCACCCTGCCGGTCCGCATGTCGTAGACGTACTTGTCGGGGGAGACGGATCCTGAGACAACCGCCTCGCCCAGTCCCCACGAACCCTCGATGATCGAGATGTCCTCCCCTGTCACGGGGTGGGAGGTGAACATGACCCCCGCCTTCTCGGCATTGACGAGCTGCTGGACGACGACGGCGATGTTGACGCTCCTGTGGTCAAACCCGTGCTTCACGCGGTAGTATATCGCCCTCGCGCCGTAGAGGGACGCCCAGCACCTCTGGACCGCGTCGAGGAGGTTCTTCTCCCCGCGGATGTTGAGGTACGTCTCCTGCTGCCCGGCGAAACTCGCGTCCGGCAGGTCCTCGGCGGTCGCGCTCGACCGCACGGCAACGACCATCTCGCCGTTGTCCATCCTCCTGTACGCGTCCTTTATCTTTTCCCTGATCGGTGCGGGCATCTTCGCCGCGAGGACGGCCCGTTTTGCCTTCTCCGCCGCACTCTCAAGCTGCCTGCTGTCCTCGACGTCGATGCCCTCGAGGTCCTGGAATAAAGTCTTCTCGAGTCCCGTTTCTATCAGGAACTGTCGGAACGCGTGGCTCGTGACGACAAAGGCCCTTGGAACCGGGAGGCCGATCGCCGACATCTCCCCAAGGGACGCACCTTTCCCCCCCACCGCGGAAATATCTTCCTTGCGTATCTCCTCGAGCCAGAGAATATCAGGCATCTCTCTCATTCGCGCACCACTATTATTCTTGGTCCCTCCTTTTTAATAGGTTCTCATTGCCCGCGGGTTGGATCCGAGCCCAGCCCGCGGGACAATCATCAATAGGTATTAAGCCGATACTAGAGGGGGAATTTATGGCAGGTTTCAAAATACTGGTCAGCGATCCCCTCGCCGAGGAGGGCCTCGAGATCCTGCGCCGGGAATGCACCGTCGACGTCCGGACGGACCTCACGGAGGACCAACTCGTGGACATCATCGGCGACTACGATGCCCTGCTCGTGAGGAGCGGGACAGAGGTGACCGCACGCGTCATCGAGGCGGGGAAGAAGCTCCGGTTCATCGGCCGTGCGGGGGCGGGGGTCGACAATATCGACATGGAGGCCGCGACGAAGAAGGGGATCATCGTCGCGAACGCGCCCGAGGGCAACACGCTCGCGGCCACGGAACACACCGTCGCGATGATGCTCTCCCTCGCACGGAACATCCCCCAGGCGAACGCCTCCCTCAAGAAGGGGGAGTGGAAGAGATCGAAGTTCATGGGGGTCGAGCTGAACGAGAAGACCCTCGGCATCATCGGCCTCGGGAGGATAGGCAGGGAGGTCGCAAAGAGGGCTCAGGCACTGGGGATGCACACCGTCGGGTACGATCCCTTCATCACGAAGGAGAGGGCAGCCCAGATGGGCGTCGAGTCGGTCTCCCTCGAGGAGCTCTTCGCCGTTTCTGACATCATCACCGTCCACACCCCTCTCATCAAGGAGACCCGCCACATGATCAACGCGAGGGCGATTGCCATGATGAAGGACGGCGTGCGCATCATCAACTGCGCGAGGGGTGGGATCGTGGACGAAAAGGCCCTCTACGAGGGGCTCAAGTCAGGGAAGGTCGCGGGCGCCGCCCTCGACGTCTTCGAGGAGGAACCCCCCGTGAACTCGCCCCTGCTCGGGTTGGATCAGGTCATCGTGACACCGCACCTCGGCGCGAGCACCGTGGAGGCCCAGAAGAACGTCGCCGTCTCGATCGCCAAGCAGTGCATCTCCGTCCTGAAGGGCGGTTCCGCGAAGTACGTGGTGAACGCCCCCATGGTCCCCCCCGAGCACGCGGACACCATCGAGCCATTCGCAATCCTCGCGGAGAAGATGGGCAGGCTCCTCACGCAGATAGTGAGCGGGAGGATGGAGAAGGTCGAGATGATCTACGGCGGTGAGCTCGCGTCCCTCGGGAACAACACGCGGTTCATCACCCTCATGGCCCTCAAGGGGCTCCTCGACCCCATCCTCCAGGTCCCGGTCAACATCGTGAACGCGGAGTTCATCGCGAAGGAGAGGGGCATCACCATCTCGGAGACGGTGACGCAGGATTCGGGGGGATTCAAGAGCATCGTCTCGGTCAGGGTAAAGACCGACCAGATGGAGGAGACGGTGAGCGGGACGGTCTTCATGAAGGGCAGGTCGCGCATCGTCTCGATAGGTGGCTACACGATGGACATGGTCCCCGAGGGGTACGTCATCGTCTCGCGCCACCTCGACAAGCCCGGCGTGATAGGCCGCGTGGCGACGATCCTCGGGAGGGGCAACGTGAACATCGCGGGGATGCAGGTCGGGAGGATTAGGCCCGGGGAGGAGGCGATCATGGTCCTGAACGTCGACTCCGAGGTCCCGCCGGAGATGATGGCAGAGATCCGGTCCCAGCCGGGGATATTCACGGCGGTGTTCGCGAAGATCTCCGACACCCTGATCTGAAAGACCGTCTCCCGTGCTTTTCCCGGGGAGGGGGAGGGTGGGCAAAGGGCCTCACCCCCCGGTCGCCCGTCCCCCCATTTCGCGCGGGAAGAGCACCCCCGCGAGAAAGAGAACAATTTTATACTGTGTTCACCCACATTTCTCCGCACAACAGACCGGCAATCCCGGGCTCGTGGTCTAGTTGGTTATGACGTCGCCTTGACATGGCGGAGGTCAGGAGTTCGAATCTCCTCGAGCCCATGTTTTTCCTCCCACGTTTTCCCGTCTTTTCCCCGCGCAGATGGGATTTCTGCGCGGGCGGGGAAAAACTGTCCCCGTCGCGTGCGGCGCGCTGTACCGTCACTTCGGAGCACGTGCGGGTGCGAGACCGCGGGGGTCAACGGTCACACGGGCACACCGTGGCGCGAAGGGAAAATTAAAGAAGAATCGCGAGAGTATTGTCCTTGTTCCATTTCACATGTACGAGGAATCGGCCCTGAGGAAGTGGTTCTCGCGCGAGGCGCGGAGGATCAACGAGGGGATAGTCGATCCCCGCATCCCCCTGCGCGATCTCCTCGAGATGGAAAGGCCGGTAGGGTTCACGAGGGGCGGGCAGGAATACGCGTTCGACAAGGCGGTGCTCGGGGAGATCGCGTCCCGGCTCCCCCGGGATCTCTGGAGGAAGCTCCGGCTGCCGGTGGTATTCCACTACGACATGGACGTGCCGTCGAGCTGCTCCCTCTCGGACAGCACCGCGCTCGAAGCACTCCAGGAGCTCGGGGAGCTCTCGCGAGAACGCGTGATGGTTGGCGGGAAGGTGTTCGTGGGGAGGGCGATTGTCTTTTCCATCATGCGCACCTACCCGACCGCGTTCCAGATCATGGTGGGCTAGTTGCCGCGGGGGGTATCACCGCATCCAGTATTTATTTATAGGGAGATATCGATGTCTATCTGGATAGAATAGGGGGTTTCCGGCTGGAATGACAGGGAAAAGTTCCATCCTCATCGTCGAGGATGATCCCATTATCAGCCAGCTGATCCAGTGGAGGCTGGAAAAGCTCGGCTACCACGTGAGCGGGAGGGCACCGACCGCGGAAGAAGCCCTCGAGAAGATGAGGAAAGACCTGCCCGACCTCGTCCTCATTGACATCAACCTCCCGGGGAGCATGGACGGGACCGACCTCGCGCGGAGGGTCCGGGAGGAGTTCCACGTTCCTTTCGTGTACCTCACCGCGTTCTCGGACGACGAGACCATCTCGCGGGTCCTCGACACAAGGCCAGCCGGGTACCTCCTGAAACCCTTCAAGGACGAGGAGCTCAAGGTGACGATCGAGATCGCCCTCCGCCAGCCGAAGGGAACGTGACCCCCTCCAAAGGACGCGGGGAGGCAGGGTCATGGGAAACCCCATTACCGTTGGCCGGGCCGGGGCGCGGGCTTCCGTGAACAGTATCGCCCGCTGTGCCGGGGATCCCCACCCGGGCATTCCGCGCGCGGGGTGAGCCGTGTGGGCGGGATTCCGCGGGTCATCCTCGTCACCGGGCGCCCGGGCTGCGGGAAGACGACGCTCGTCCGGGAGATCCTCCCCGACCTCGCGGGCCTCCATCCCGCGGGTTTCTACACGGAGGAGATCCGCGAGGGGGGATCGAGGGTCGGGTTCCGCGTCGTCTCGCTCGACGGGAGGACGTTCCTCCTCGCCCACGAGAGATTTCCCCCGGCGTTCCGCGTGGGGAAGTACGGGGTCGACATCGCGTCGTTCGACGCGTACCTCGCGACCGTCCCGTTCGGCGAGGCGAAAATCGCGGTGATCGACGAGATCGGGAAGATGGAGTGCCTCTCGGCGCGTTTCTGCGAGTTGGTGGACGGGATCTTCTCCTCCGGGAGGCACGCGATCGCCACGATCGCGCAGAAGGGGACTCCCTTCATCGAGTCCCTCAAGGGGAGGGAGGGCGTGAAGGTGTACACCCTCGGGCAGGGAAACAGGGCCGACATCATGGACAGGATCAGGGAATGGGTATCGTACCTGAAGGGGGGTGGCCGGTAGGCATTGCGCTCTTGTCCCCTCCTCACCCGGGCGACAGGGGAAGCGATATGTGGGAAAAGGGGGAAAAAATCAGGTAACCAACATGGAATCCATCGTTTCCGTCATCCTCGCGGGGGGCGTGGGGACGAGGCTCTGGCCCCTCTCCCGGACGTACAATCCAAAGCAGTTCCTCAAGCTGGACGGGACGTCCCTCTTCCAGGAGACCTACCGGAGGGCATGCCAGATCTCGCGCCCCGAGCAGATCTACGTCGTCACGCACATGCACCACCACTACCTCGCCGCAAACCAGCTCGAGGAGCTGAAGGTGGCCGTCCCCGAGGGGAGGATACTCTCCGAGCCCGAGGGGAGGAACACCCTCCCCGCGATCACGTGGGCGATGCTCGAGGTCGAGAGGGAATTCGGCGATTCCCTCGTCGCGATCTTCCCGAGCGACCATTACCTCGGGCAGGGCGCGATGGACGAGGTCGCATCTGCCCGCGGCATCGCGGACGACTACCTCGTGACGTTCGGTGTGCCGCCGACGCACCCACACACCGGGTACGGGTACATCTCGCCGGGGGACCCGCTCCCCGTGGGGTTCAGGGTGCAGAAGTTCCGGGAGAAACCCGACTGGGAGACGGCGAAGATATTCGTGGACGCGGGGTACCTGTGGAACAGCGGGATGTTCCTCTTCTCGACGAAGGTGTTCTTCGAGGAGATGGAGAGGTACCAGCCGGGGCTCCTTGCGGCCATGAGGGAGAAGGGGGTATCCTCGTACCCGGAGATCTCCCCCCTGTCGGTCGACTACGGCCTGCTCGAGCTCTCCGGGAGGGTCGCGGTCGTCCCCCTCACGTCCGGCTGGACGGACCTCGGGACGTTCCGCGCGTGGTACGATTTCAAGCCCCACGATCCCCGCGGGAACGTGGGCGACGCGGATTTCGTCGACGCGGAGCGGAATTTCGTCCATGCACCCGGGAAGCGCGTGGCGCTGATCGGGGTCAATGACCTCGCCCTCGTGGACACGGGCGACGCCCTCCTCGCGTGCCGGCTGGACATGGCGGAGAGCGTCGGCGATCTCGTGAAGGTTCTCAGGGAGAGGGGCGACCCCATCGTGGACTACCACCTCCAGGTCCACCGCCCGTGGGGATCCTACACGGAGCTCGAGAAGTCCCGGTTCTTCCGCATCAAGAGGGTCACCGTCAAGCCCGGGAAGAAGCTCTCCCTCCAGATGCACCACCACCGCAGCGAGCACTGGATCGTCGTCAGCGGCATGGCCGACGTGATCCTCGGGGACAAGACCATCCACCTGCGGCAGGGCGAGAGCACGTTCGTCCCGGCGGGAATCAAGCACCGGCTCGCGAACACGGGGAAGATCCCCCTCGAGGTGATCGAGGTGCAGATCGGCGAGTACCTCGAGGAGGACGATATCACGCGCTTCGCCGACGAGTACAACCGCGCGTGACTCCACCGCGGGGGTCGGGATGTCACCACCACTCGAAGACGCGGTGATGGTCGTCCACGGCGCGGAGATATTCGACGCTGGGGATGCTGCCCGCCTCCACTCCCTCCTGCGCCCGCGCCGGCTCGTCGTCGCGGGGATCATGGCGCGGGTGGCTGCCGAGGAGTCCGGCCTCCCCTGCGAGTTCGCGGACGTGCCGCCGAGCACGGTGCTCCGCGGCCTCGAATACCCCTTCTTCCTCGCCAACAGGGGGAAGACGCCCGAGTCCGGCCGGATATTCGGGGAGATCGTGGCCGGGAGGGTCGGGGGGGACGGGATCGTCCACGTCGAGTGCGCGTCGGGGGAAGTGATCTGCTGGGACAGGGACCCTGACGACCTCGCGAGGGAGATAGCCCGCGCGACCGGCTACACCATTGTTCCCGCAATTTCCCGCCGCGCCGCGACACCCCCCGGGGTCAGGGTGATCCGGGGGTGCATCCCCGGCGAGCCTGTCTTCGTGAACGGGACGGTGATCGGCATCGCGACCGCGCCGGAAGTGGTCCTCGGGACGGACGGGCAGGGGATGCTCGAACCACTGGCCGGGATCGAGGTCAAGGGCCACGGCCTCGAGAAGCTCGCGAGGGCCGGACCGGTCGACCCCGCGACGGCGTGGTGCAAGAGCGGGCGGATCAGGTCGCGGGGACCGGTGACCGAGCGGCGCGCCGCGGGGAGGGGCCGGGTCGTCTTCATCGACCACTGCGGCCACCTCGTCTACCGGACGATCGCGAGGGACGGCGTGTGCGGGATCGTGAGCGTCGGCGACGACACGACCGCGGTCTGCGGGCACATCGGGGCACACCTGGGGATCCCCGTCTTTGGGATCGTGGACGGCGACACCGATGGCATCGTTCCCACCCGTTACGCAGGGGGCTCCGTGATCGCGGTCGCGGACGGCATCTCCGACGACGCGCTGGGCAAGGAAGTGGTAGGGTTGATCCCGCGCGGCGACGTGGAGTGGGAGGAGTTCGTCCGGGCCCTCGTGGAGCGCATCGGGGACAGGGCGAGGATCCTCAGGCCCGGCTCGCCGTGAGCAGGACCGCTCAGCCGCCGGAGGGCGTCTCCTTCGAGGACTGCCGCTCGAACCGTTCCCTCACGCTCTCGAGCGTCTCGATGTCCGAGATGGCCTTGTCGTCCCTCACCCTCACGAAGCGCGGGAACCGGAGGGCGTAGCCGCTCTCGTAGTTCGGGCTCTTCTGGATCTCGGCGTATCCCACCTCGAAGACGAGGAATGGCTCGAGCTGGACCTCCTTGCCGGTCTCGGTGATCACGTGGTCGCGCAGCATCTCGAAGACCTCCTGCAGCTGCTCCTCGGAGAACCCCGTGGCGACCTTCCCGACGGGGAGGAGGTCGTCGCCGTCACGGCAGGCGAGGAGGAATGACCCAAAGAGGTGTGCCCTCTTCCCCTCGCCCCACTCGGCCCCGATGACCGCGAGATCCATGGTGTCCACGCCGGGCTTGACCTTGAGCCAGTTCTTCCCCCTGATTCCCGGAGTGTACGCGGAGGAGAGGACCTTCAGCATCAGCCCCTCGTGCCCGGCCTCGAGGCTCTCCCTGTACACCCTCTCGATCGCCTCGATGTCGTCGCTCACCGTCTGCGGCGCGATGCAGCCAGAGAGCGCGGACTCGAGGTACTTCCGCCTCTCGCTCAGGGGGAGGTCGATGAGCGTCTTCCCGTCGAGGTACAGGATGTCAAAGACGTAGGGCTGCATCGCGATCTCTTTTTGCATCGCCTCGATGTCGTACTTCCTCCTGAACCTCCGCAGGACGGTCTGGAAGGGAAGCGGCCTCCCGTCCCTCGTCGCGATCACCTCGCCGTCGAGGATGACGTCGTGCGCCGTCGCATTCCGGAGCGTCTCCACCACCTCGGGGAGGGCGCCCGTCACGTCCTCGAGCTTCCGGGAGTACATCCTCACGGTGTTCCCCTGCTTGTGGAACTGGAACCTGCTCCCGTCGTACTTGAATTCGGCCGCGACCGCGCCGTTCTCCGCGATCGCCTCGGCGATCGAGCCCTGCTGGGCGAGCATCATCTTGACGGGGTGGAACGGCATGATGTGCACGTCCGCGAGCGCTTCCCTCCCCATCCGTGCCTTCCTCGCGACCTCCCCGAGGTCGTTTAAGGCCTGGTACGCGTGCTCGACGAGAGAGGGCTCGACAGAGAAGGCGAGCGCGATCGCGTCCCTCATCGTCCCCTCCCCCACGCCGATGCGCAGGTCCTCGAGGATGAGCCTCGCGAGGTACTTTGCCTCGAGCGGGGAGGCGTTCTGGAAGAGATTCTGGACGAGCGAGAGCTTTTCTGCCTGTGAGGCGCGTCCTTCGAGGCGAGAGATCCTCTCGAGATCGGAATACACCGATGCGAGGTCGAGTTCCTGCGAAAAAAGCGCGGTCTGGAACGTCGCGGCCCTCTTCCGCCTCCCCGACGTCACCTTCCTCTCGAGTATGGACTGGACGGCGATTCCCACGTCCCCCTTCCTGTTGATCTCCGAGATGATCTCCTCCCTGCTGAGGTCGACCACGTGGGTGAGCGCGTCGAAGAGGAGGTTGGGGCCGATCCCGATCTTCTCCGGGCTCCAGTCCGGGAATATCTTGCCCGTGAGGAACTGGGTAAAGAGGGGGAGGTCCGTCTCGTCGAGGCGCCGGAGGATCTCGGCGATCTTCTGCGTCACCTCGAGTCTCCCGCTGATTCGCGCGAGGTCTTCGCATATCCGCGCAAATTCGAGGAATTTCATCGTGATCCTGCAGAGTAGAACCTCTGCGCCCGTGAAAATAAGGGTTCCCCCACCCCGGTCACACGGCGGGGCGACCGGGTCTCTCCCACGGGATTTGCGGCACGGGAGGGGGAAAGTTGTTGTTACCCGTTCCGATCGTCGTAATACTCCCGTTTTTGCCACGTCTCAAGGTTCTTATATTCACGCAGGAAATTCCTGTGTACCATGCCGGCGGAGTGGGTGCCCGATGCACTCGTCGAGCAGAAACTGGCGCAGGCGAAGCGGGAGATGATGGAGTACATCGAGAAGAACTCCGAGAAGATCGACTCGAATCTCCCCGTGTTCTTCGGCCACGTCGTCTCCATGCTCGAGAACAACTTCCCGGACATCCCGGACCAGGTCTACGACAGGTTCATCGACGACGTGACCGTCAAGGTCCTCGAGGAGAGCAAGCGGTCGACGGACGTCGAGTACATCGAGAAGCTGTTCCGCAACGCGACGAGGGTCAAGAGGAAATACACCGGCAGGGCACTCTTCGATATCGTCCTCGGTCTCAAGCTCATCGACATCGGGAAGTACAGGGACGCGATCGACATCCTCATGAAGTACAGGACGGTCGACGCGATCGTCTGCACCGCGATCGCGTTCTGCTACTACGAGCTCTCGGCCCTCGAACTCCCCCCCGACCAGAGGCCCGACAAGAGCACGACGAGCAGCATGGCACTCTCGGCCCGCGAGCAGATGATCGAGCTCGCCCGCCTCAAGCCGCCGGTCAACAGGTTGCGGTTCCCCCAGGTGATACAGGAGCTGAGGGTCAACAAGATATTCTGGTTCATGATAAAGCTCGCGATAGACTGGTTCCCGGACCAGCCAGACTACCTGAAGATCGGCCTTGAAAAGGCAAAAAAGGACCAGAATAAGGAGATGAGGGGGGAACTCCTCAAGATAGCGGCAGAGCGTTACTACAGCGACATGTTCTTCCTCCGCGACCTGTACCACTTCAAGCGCGAGGCGAGGGACGCCGCGGGGGCGACGGCGGTCGTGCGCCAGATGATGCAGCAGCACCCCGACGAGCTCGAACCCCTCTACTACGGGCTGCAGCTCTCGATCATGTCCTCGCAGGAAACGGCGTACCAGAAGTTCAGGAGCACCGCGATATCGAAGAAGATGCCCGCCCACGTCATCCTCCTCCTCGACCTCGCGTTCCTCCTCATCAGCGGGCGGAGGTCGGACGCGGAGGCGATGTTCGAGGAGATGGAGAAGAAACTCCCCGCGCTCGGGTACTACCTCGCGGCCCTCGAGTACATCATCAAGGATATCTTCTCCGAGGACGAGAAGAGGTCGAAGGCGGCGAAGAAGGCATTCTTGGATTCGATCGACCAGTATTGCCTGAAGCTCATCGGGATGAAGGAAGACTAGAGGGGAAGACCCGCGGACCCTTCAGAGGCGGATTCCCCGCGGCCAGCCCGCGGGCGATCCCACGTTCGTCGCGACCGTGATCTCGAGCCCGTGGGAGAACAGCCCCGCCCCCTCCCTCGCGCACGCGAGCGCCTTCTCCGGCGTGTTGTTCACCTCGCTTAAGTGCGCGAGCATGACGGAGTGGAGGTGCGCGCAGAGGCCATTGATGCATGCCGCCGCGTCGTTGTTCGAGAGGTGGCCGCGCTTGGACCTTATCCGCCGCTTGAGCGACTCGGGGTAGGGCCCGTCCTTGAGCATCCGGGGGCAGTGGTTGCTCTCGAGGACGAGCCCGTCGGCGGCCGAGAGGATCTCCCTCATCCTGTCCGTCACGGTGCCCGTGTCGGTGCAGCAGGCGAGGACAACATCCCCTTCCCGGATGAGGAACCCGCAGGGCTCGCGCGCGTCGTGGGAGACGGGAAAGGCCGATATCGAGAAGTCCCCCACGGAAAAGACCTCCCCGTAATCGACCTTGACGGCGCGCACGGGGTCGCGACGCCGCCCGCCCGCGTCGAGGAGGTCGATGAGCGTGCCACCCGTCGCGTAGACGGGGATGCGGAGCTCGCGGGCGAGGGGCATGACCGCGGCGACGTGATCCACGTGCTCGTGGGTGACGAGTATCGCGGAGATACCCTCCGCGCTCTTTCCCGCGGCGTGGAGCCGCGCGAGGATCTCCCGGCGCGTGAGGCCCGCGTCGACGAGGAGGGCGGTGGTATCCCCCTCGACGAGGAGGCAGTTCCCCTTACTCCCGCTCGCAAGGGAGGTGCAGCGCATCGCAGGTGTATGGGAGCTTCCCGGCATTAAAATCCGCGGGTGTGCCCCTTACGCGGGGCGGGAGGGCCACGGGTTCATCCGTTCCTTTCCGAATCCTCGTCACTCCCGGGGGCGGGCACGACGTGGACGGCGTTTGCCTTGAAAGAGACGGAAACGACCTTTCCCGCGGAGAGTCCGAGCTCGCTGCAGGACTGGCGCGTGACGAGGGCAGCGATAGGGATCCCGGCGTCCAGTGCCAGTCTCGCGTTGGGACCGCACGCGACGACGCGGGTGATCGTGGCCGGGAGGACGTTCCGCGCGCTGCTCCGCCCTCCGTCCGCCCCCGTCGAGACAGTGACATCTGCCGCGCGCAGGAAGAGGTGCACGCGTGTCCCCGGCGGAAATTCGCAGGGTGCGTGGACGTGGACGCCCGAGACGTCGATCCTCGCGAGTCCCCCCTCGTTCCCCACCACCACCCCCGCGAAGATATTCTCTATCCCGACCATGCGGGCCACCTCCCGGGATCCCGGCCGCGAGAAGACCTGGAAGGGATCCCCTAGCTCGCGCATCTTCCTCCCGAGGACGACGCCCACGCGCGTCGCGAGCCTCTGTCCCTGTGCCATGTCGTGGGTGGAGAAGATGACAGTCGTGTTCTCCTCGCGGTTGAGGGTAGAGATCAGGTCCTCGATCTCCTCGGTCGCGACGGGGTCGAGGTTGGCGGTCGGCTCGTCGAGGAGGAGGAGCCGCGGCCGCGGCGCGATTGCCCGCGCGATGGCCACGCGCTGGAGTTCTCCCCCCGAGAGCGAGGCCGCACTCGCCCTCTCCAGGCCACGGAGCCCCACGAGCGCGAGGACTTCCGAGACCCTCCGGGAGATCTCGGCCGGGGGGTAACCCCTGAATTTCAGGCCGAGCGCGACGTTCTCGTGCACGCTCCCCCGCAGGACGGAGGGTTTCTGGAAGACCATCCCCATCTGGCGGCGGAGGAAGACGCGTTCCTGCTCGGGGACCCGCGTGTCCCTGCCCATGAACGTGATCCTCCCCGCGGTGGGATCCTCGAGCATCGCGATCAACCGCAGGATGGTCGTCTTCCCCGTCCCGCTCGGGCCGATGAGCGCGAAGATCTCCCCCTCGTCCACGCCGAACGAGATGCCGTCCAGCACCTCCCTCTCGCCGTACCTCTTCGAGACGTTCTCGAACGCGATCATCCTTTCCGCTCCTGGAAGAAGGAGAGGGCGAGCGTCACGGCCAGGGAGATCCAAAGGAGGATGATGCCGAGCGCGATGGAGAGCGCGATGTTCCCGGCCGAGGTCTCGAGCGCGATTGCCGTCGTGAGGACGCGGGTGTACCCGCGGATGTTCCCGCCGATGATCATGGCAACCCCCACCTCCGAGATCGCGCGCCCGAATCCGAGGATGACTCCGCCGACGATCGCGTACCGGGCCTCCCCGAGGAGCGTCATGGTCGCCTGGAGTCTCGTTGCCCCCATCGCGCGGATCTCGTCCGAAAGGGACCTTTTCACCCCGGAGAGCGCGAGGACCGTCATCCCGAGGAGGACGGGGACGATGAGGATCGCCTGGCCCACCACCATGCCCGCGGGTGTGAACAGGAGGCCGAGGAACCCGAAAGGCCCCGACCGGGAGAGGAGCAGGAAGACGAACAGGCCGACCACGACCGTCGGGAGGGCGTAGAGCGCCTGGATCACCGTCACGATGCCGCGCTTCCCCCGGAACTCCGAGAAGTGCAGGAGCCCGCCGGCGGGGACCGCGACGAGGGCCGCGATGGCGGTCGCCGCGAGGGATATCCCGAGCGACCGCCCCGTGATCTCGACGATCTCCGGGTCGAGGGTGACGATCAGGCGGAATGCCTCGGTGCACCCCTCGAGTATCTCGTTCATGGGTGTCTCCCATTCAGGCGGCCCTCACGCGGGGCGCGGCGGCGTGCCCGGCGGGGATGCAGGCCCCGCGCAATCGCACCCAAGTTCCCCGCACCTGTCTCCCACGAGGGAAAAAAGGTTCGTCCCGTACTCTTCCAGCCCGTATTCCCCGATCTTTTCCTGGATCTCCGGGGAGAGGAGGAAATGTGCAAATTCCTCTGCCATCCTCTGCCTCTCCGGCGACCCGTTCCTCGGGGTGACCGTGATGACGCTGTACACGTTGGCCGGGATGTCCGCCCCCTCCACGAGCGGGACGAGGTTTCCCCTCCCGCGGAACACGAGGAACGTGGCCGTGTCCGAGAGGGTGTACGCCCCCTTCTCCGCCGCGAGCTGGAGGGTCTCTCCCATCCCCCTCCCGGTCTCCACGTACCACGGCCCCGATCTTCGTATTTCGTTCGTGTAGTTATATCCTGCAGATTCCCAGATGGATTTTTCCACGGTGTGGGTCCCGGACCCGTCCCCCCGCGAGACGAATGTGACGCCCGGACGGCCTGCCATGCCCGCCGCCGCGATCCTCCTGAAGGCCTCGGTCGCACCCGCGCCGCGGATGCCTGCCGGGTCTCCCACGGGTCCGGCAATGACAAACCGGTTATACGCGAAGCAGCGGCGGGAGGTCCCGTGGCCCGCCGCGATGAATGCCCTCTCCTCCTCCGGGGAGTGCACGATGATCACGTCGCAGTCACCCCTCCTCGCGAGCTCGAATGCCTTTCCCGTCCCCTGCGAGGTGACGAGGAGGTCGATCCCGTGCCGCTCCTCGAAGAGGGGTTCGAGGACGTCAAGGAGGCCGGAGTCGTACATGCTCGTGGTCGTGGCGAGGACGAGCCGAGGGGAGCCGTGGGACGGTTGCGCAGGCCCCCGGTCCACGGCAACGCACCCGCCGAGGAGCAGGAAGGCGAAGAGGGACGCGAACGCGAGCGCGTGGAGGGCGTGGCACCCGTCCCCGGGAGGCGAAATGTCCATGGCACGTACTGCGGCGACCGGGGAGATAATCATTTCCCATTTACAATGGGAAATTTTTAACCGGTTATTCTTAACACCGGGCGGGTGCCGGCCGGTGCGCTGCCGGAATTTCCGCGGGTCAGGAGACCCGTTGCCTCCTCCACAGCACGATGGAGATCCCCGCGGTCAGGCCGAGGAACACGGAGGGACCAAAGCCAGGGATGTTTCTCGCGGGGGGTTTCCGGAAAGTGAGCTCCGTGGAACAGACCGCGATGCTGTCGGTGTCCGTGAGCCGCTCGAGATTCAGGGGAACGTTCACGACGTAAATCCGGTACGTCCCGGGGACGAGGTTGCCGGCGATGAAAGACGTGTCCCAGTCGTAGATGAACGATCCGTCCGGGTTGACGAACGCAGAAGTGAAGTATCCTTGGCCCGCCTTGAGATTCACGTTCTCGAGCGTGACGCCGGCCCTGTCGAGGCCGGGTCCCGTCACGAAGAGGAAGACGGCGAGCAGGTTCTTCCCGTCGGTCGTCCCGTTGATGTGGATGCGATCGCCGATGTGCGCGTCGCGGGGAGTGGCATCGATGGATATACCGGCGGTTCCCGCACCCGTGAGGAGAGCGAGGACGAGGAGCGAGAGGATCACCCAGCGGGCCATGCGTTTTCGTAAATATGGGAGGGATGGAGTCATCATGGTTCTGGTGCCGCCACGCGCCCGTTCCCGGGGAGGTGTGGAAGCGGGCACCCTCTCTCCCCGCGGCCGGAAGCGCGCGCCTCTCCACGGCGTCGCCGCTTCAGAATTCGACGACCATGACCGCCTCTTCCTCCTCCCGGAGTTCCCCCTTGAGGTGTCCCGCGTCGAACCGGTACTGTTCCGAGGGATTGTAGTCCTCGTAGAGCTCGCACTTGTCGAGGACGTCGATGAACTCCTTGAGGAATATCCGGGGGATCACGTCGACCCTCCCGCCGAACTTCTCGGTCACCCGCGAGATCATCGCGCGGATGAAGCGGTGCGACACCCTGCTCCGGTCCACGTCCGAGTACGCCTCCCCGTAGATCTCCATCACCTTCAGGGCGACCTGCTCGAGTTTCCTCGCGTCGAACTTCGCGAGCGCGATCTGGGGCTGGCGCGGGTTCCTGAATCCTTCCTCGGGCTTGACGATGCATATCCTGTCGTAGAGGGGAGGAAGCGTCCTTATTCCCCTCGGGCCGTCGAAGAACGCGGGCGTGCCCGTGAAGAGGAAGTACGCGTGCGAGAGGTCTCCCCTGTCGAGCGACTCGACGATGGCCTGGAGCACGTGGTAACTCTTCTCCCGCTGGTTGCGGGGGAGGGACTGCGTCGTCTCGAGCTCGTCGAGGGCGACGGCAAGGCCCTTGTATCCCGCGCTCACGATGATCCTCACGAGTCCGCGGAGGAACGTGAATGCAGACGCCTCGTCGATCTCCCCCCGGATCCCGGCCTTCTGCTTGAAGTCCCGGCCCACGTTCGTCTCCGCGCAGATCCACCCGATCGCGGACTGGGCGGTCTGGAAATCCCCCTCGTTGCCCGCGCGGTAGTACGTGCGGAGCGCGGCGGCAAGCGAGCTGTTCAGCTCGGATATCCCGGCAAGGGCGGTCTCTATCTCGGCGAGCGTGGCCTTCTCGAGGACATCCTCGGGGATGGTCCTATCGCTCACCCTGAGGATCCTCTCCTCTATTCCAAAGAGCCACGTGTCGACGATGGACTTGAGCGCGTGCTCTTCCTCGCGGGTCCGGAGGGTTCCGCATATCTGGCGGTAAACCTCCCGGAACTTGTGGAGGGGGCAGGTGGGTGAGACCACGACGTGCGCCGTCACGAAGCCCATCTCCCGCGCGATCTCGAGCGACCGGGCGACGAGGAACGTCTTGCCGCTCCCGTACTCGCCCCTGACGAACTTGAGGTCGCCCCCGCCCTGCGAGACGTAGTCCAGCTGCGCCCTGATCGTGTTCTCCTCCATCTCGAGCCCGACGGCGATCCGCTCGAGGCCGCTCCCGGGGACAGTCCCCCTCCGCAGGGCATTGATGATGTTCTGGCTCTCGAGCTTCCGGCTCCCCGCCACTTCAGGCACCCTTGTAGGCATATATCTCCCCGTTCTTTCCAAATCCTCTCTTCTCTATCAGTACGACCCCTTTACTTGACATTTTCTGCACGAGCCGGTTGACCATCCCCGCGACCCTCCGCGAGCCGAGCAGTGCCCGCAGCTCCATCTCGCTCGCCTGCCCGCGGTCCCTGAGGAACTCGATTATTTTCCTCTCGTTCTCGTCGAGGTCAAGCCCCGCGAGGAGGGCATCGGGGGACTCGGCGGGAACGTGCCCGCCCTGCAGCGTGCCCTTCAGGACAGGGACCTCGGAGAGGGCCTTCTCCTTGCATTCCGAAAGGAGGGCGAGGAAATCTCCCGGCCTCACATCCCTTGCCCACGCGGGGACGACGTCCAACCCTGACAGGCATGCCCTCTTGCACGACAGCCAGTCCCGCTGCGCGAGCGCGAGCGTCCCGGAGAGCAGGTGGAGCGCCGCGAGGAGTTCCAGCCCCCTCGAGGGGAGAACCTCGGAGAATCCATCAAGCTTTGTCCTGAGAGCCTCTAGCAGCCTCGGCATCCGGAGGAGGGCCTCCCTCTGCCCGAGCGAGAACTCCGCGATTCGCACGAGATCCTGAACCTTCCTCGCGGAAGAAACGACGTGCATCATGACCTTCTCGGCCTCCCTCACGTCGCCGCCCGCCGCGCAGAACCGGGCGTAGTGCGGGCCCCCCTCGAGGGAATCGCTCCTGTACGCCCTGTAGTACCATGCCCGCGCCTCCTTCAGGTCCCCCGCCTCCTCGTAGAACTGCGCGACCGAAAGGAGCGAGAACGGGTCAGTCCTCATCGCGAGCGCCTCGCGCAGGATGCGCTCGGCATCCCCGTGCGGGAAGTACGTCTGCAGGAATACCCTGAATGCGCGGAGGATCTCCCTCGCGAGGGCGGGATCTTCCATCGAGTCGAGTTCCTGCTCGAGGAGGCTCCTGTAGCAATCCCGGGCCTCTTCCCGCCGCTGCGCGAGAGCGAGGAGCCCGCACCCGGTGAGGCGGAACCTCCCTTCAGGCATTCTTTCCGAGAGCAGGGGGCCGAGCGCGGAGAGAGCCCTCCCGTAATCCCCGCCCTCTTTCAGGAAGAGAACGTAATCGTGCCGTAGATCCCTGTCTCCCGTCAGCTCCACGAGCCGGGGGTACTCCTCGCCCGCCCTCTCCCTGTCGACGCGCGCGAGCGCTCCCATGGAGAGCCTCGCGTAGAGGGGATCGCGGGTCTTCTCGAACAGGTCGCGCGCGCACTCCGCGGCCTCCCTGAACTTCCCGCACGCGGAGAGGATGGAGACGTACACGTCGTCGGGAGGGAGCCTGCCCCCCGGGGCACCCTCCCACGCCACGAGTGCCTCGGCCGGCCTCCCGGCGAGGAAGAGGGCCACCGAGAGCTGGCGCGCGTCGTCCGGCCTATGGGACTGCGAGAGGAGGTGCGAGTAGGCCGGGATTGCCTTCCATGGATCGCCTGACCGGAGGACGTACGCCGCGAAGTTCCGCAGGGCATCGGTGTTCCCAGGGTCGAGCGCGACTGCCCGCGCGTACTCGGCGAGTGCGCCCTCTTCCCCCCTCGCCTCGAGGATGCGCCCGAGGTAGCCGTGCACGTGCGATGCACCGGGGAGGATGTGGGCGAGGTCGCGGAAGTGCGCCTCTGCCTCCTCGAGCCTCCCGAGATGAAAGAGGTTGGCGGCGAGGAGGACCGCGACCGAGGGGTCGCCCCGGCCCTCCCCTAGCTCCCTGCAGACCGCGAGAGACCGCTCGTACTCGCCGCGCTCAAAGAGGGTGAACGCCTCCTCCCTGCGGGTTTCCCGGTCCTCCGCGGTCAACGGCGCACCACCTGCCTGACCCTGAGCCGGAGGAGCCGAGAGAGCATCTTCAGGCCATCCGTTCCCCTGACATGCGAGCTGCGCGTGTCGCACCACGCGATCGGGTGTTCCCTCACGGAAAAACCCTTCTCCTTGAGCCGCCAGAGGAGTTCCACGTCGAACTCGAACCCCGTGGAGACCATCTCCCCGATGACGGCGTCGATCGCCTGCTTCTTGAATACCTTCGCCCCGCACTGCGTGTCCCTGAAGGGAAGTCCGAAGAGGAGTCGCACGATACCGTTGAAGATCCGACTCTCGAGGCGCCTGAGTAACCCCTGCCGCCGCTCGATGACGGCACCGGGTACCCAGCGGGACCCGATGACCGCGTCCGCGTCGCCGAGGAGGGAGAAGAGCTCCACCATCTGGGAGAAGGAGGTCGACGCGTCCGCGTCCACGTAGCCGACGAGGCGGCCGCTCGCCCTGCGCATCCCCTCGGTTATGGCGCCCCCCTTCCCGAGCCTCCCTTGACGGTGGACGCACGTGATGTTCATCCCGGGGTGGGCGCGGGCGAAGCGGTTGACGATCTCCGGGGTCCCGTCCTCTCCCTCGCACACGAAGATGAACTCTCCCTCTGCTCCCTCGATCTGCGCAAGAAGCCTCTGGATCCTCCCGGCCTCGTTGTACGCCGGGACGACGAGGGTGTACGGCGGCACCTGCTCCATGGAGTGGTCCTGTTCCCGGTTCTCCCGCGGGGATCTCACGCGTGCCCGGCGAGGTGTTCCGAGAGGCCCCGTCCCGGGCGGTAGCGTTCCGCGATGGCGAGCGCGTGCTGCCGGAGGCGCCTGTGCTGCTCGATGCAGGTCTCCGGAGGGGGCGACTTGCGGAGGATCGCGGACGTGTTCTCGGTGATCTGGATGAGCTCCGTCGCGATCACGGCCTGCAGCCAGAGGAGATCCGCGAGCATTTCCCTCTCTTCGCTGTCCATGTGGTGTATGTTTGCCCCGGGACGGGATAATCATGCGGGGTCGTTTCGGGAGCCGGGTGGCCTCGGCCTTTGGGCATGCTACTTTTTTCTCCGGGCAGGGAAATACTGTACGTGGCAACCGTGCATGGCCCGCGGAGCTGAAGGCAGGGAGAGGGGGATCGATTGAAATTCATTTTTGTCACGGGGGGTGTCATGAGTGGACTTGGGAAAGGGATCACCGCCGCGTCCATCGGCCGCATCCTCAAGAACCGGGGTTACTCTGTCACGGCCGTCAAGATAGACCCGTACCTGAACATCGACGCGGGGACGATGAATCCCGGCCAGCACGGGGAGGTCTTCGTCCTCTCGGACGGGAGCGAGGTCGACCTCGACCTCGGGAACTACGAGAGGTTCCTCGATATCGACCTCTCCGCGGCACACAACATCACCACCGGGAAGGTCTACCGCACCGTGATCGAGAAGGAGCGGCGCGGCGATTTCCTCGGCGAGACCGTCCAGATCATCCCGCACATCACGGACGAGATCAAGTCGTGCATAAAAAAGGCGGCGGAGATGGAGATCCCGGGCCAGCCCCCCGCGGAGATCTGCCTCGTCGAGATCGGCGGGACGGTGGGTGACATCGAGAGCATGCCGTTCCTCGAGGCGGTGAGGCAGATGAGGGGGGAACTCCCGCCGCAGGACACGGTGATCGTCCACGTGACCCTCATCCCGGAGGACACGATGGGCGACCTCAAGACGAAACCCACCCAGCACTCGGTGAAGGCGCTGCGCGAGCTCGGGCTCCACGCAGACATCATCGTCGGGAGGAGCCACCGGCCCATCGGCGCCCACACGAAGAGGAAGATATCCGCGTTCTGCGATGTTCCCATGCGGTGCGTGATCAGCGCGGCAACCGTCCCCGACATCTACCAGGTCCCGATGGAGCTCGAGAAGGAGGGGCTCGCGGACGCACTCATCGAGCACCTCGGCCTCCAGAAGAGGCCCGCGGACACCGAGTGGTACCGCGTCGTCACGAGGGAGTACACGCGGAGGGTGAGCGTCGGGATAGTGAGCAAGTACGGGATCGAGGACGTGTACCTGAGCATCAAGGAGGCGCTGAAGCACGCGGGGCGTGCCCTCTCCACTGAGGTCATGATCACGTGGCTCGACGCGGAGAGGTACGAGCCGGCGCAGCTGAATGATTATGACGGGATCCTCGTCCCGGGCGGTTTCGGGAAGCGCGGGATCGAGGGGAAGATCGAGGCGATTTCGTGGGCGAGGACCCACGGGATACCGTTCCTTGGGCTCTGCCTAGGGTTCCAATTGGCCGTCGTCGAGTACGCCCGGAACGTGCTCTCGTGGGAGGACGCGACGAGCGCGGAGGTCGGCGAGGGGAAGCACGTGGTGGCGATCCTGCCCGAACAGCAGGGGGTGCGGGACCTCGGCGGGACCATGCGCCTAGGGGACGCGAAGATCACGCTGAAGAGCGGGACACTGGTCGAGAGGCTCTACGGGAAGCGGGAGATCGTCGAGAGGCACAGGCATCGGTACGAGGTGAACCCCCGGTTCATCCCCGAGCTCGAGGGGGCGGGACTCGTGTTCTCCGGCTCCTGCGGGGAGAGGGTGGAGGTCCTCGAGATCCCCGGCCACCCCTTCTTCCTCGCGACGCAGTTCCACCCGGAGTTCAGGTCGAGGCCGACGAGGCCTTCCCCCCCGTTCATCGGCTTCGTGAAGGCCTGCGCGACGAAGGAGAAGGCGAACGCGGCACAGGAGGCGAACGCGTGATCGACGCGGCGGAGTTCATCGAGAATGCCGTGGAGGAGATACGGAGGGAAGCGGGCGACCGGAGAGTGGTGATGGCCCTCTCGGGGGGAGTCGACAGCTCTGTCTGCGCGGCACTCGCCGCGAGGGCGATAGGCGACCGGCTCGTCCCGATCTACGTGGACACGGGCCTGATGCGGAAGGGCGAGACCGAGCGGATCTCGCAGGTCTTTGGGGATCTCAACCTCCGCGTCGTCCCGGCGGCGGAGATGTTCTTTGCGGCACTTCGTGGAATAACCGACCCCGAGGAGAAACGGAAGGTCATCGGCGAGCTCTTCATCCGCATCTTCGAGAGGGAGGCGAGGGCGACGGGGGCCACGGCCCTCCTCCAGGGGACCATCTACCCGGACCGGATCGAGAGCGAGGGGGGGATCAAGAGCCACCACAACGTGGGGGGCATGCCCCTCGAGATCGAGTTCGAGAAGGTGATCGAGCCCTTGCGGGACCTCTACAAGGACGAGGTCAGGGTGCTCGCGGCTGCCCTCGGGCTCCCCCCTGAGATCCAGCACCGGATGCCGTTCCCCGGTCCGGGTCTCGCGGTCAGGGTCGTCGGCGAGGTCACGCCAGAGCGCATCGAGGTGGTAAGGGAGGCAAACCACATCGTCGAGAGCGAGATCGTGGACAGGTTCGGCCCGTGGCAATGCTTCGCGGCGCTCGTGGGTCTCGGGACGGGCGTGAAGGGGGACAACAGGGTCCACGGGTGGATCGTCGCCGTGAGGGCAGTCAACTCGCGCGACGGGATGACCGCCGACCCCCTGAGGCTCCCGTGGGACGTCCTCGAGAGGATTGCCCTCCGGATAACCTCGGAGATACCCTCGGTGGCGAGGGTCGTCTACGACGTCACGCCCAAGCCTCCCGCGACGATCGAGTACGAGTAGCGGGAGGAGAAGACCGGGAAGGTGGAGAGCGGGGAGGTTAGAGATGGGAAAGATGGTCAAAGTGGGAGAAACCGGGTTCCGGGAGGATTTCCGGGAGCTCGACGCCCGGTACTACATGCCCGCGTTCTCGCGGGAGATCATGATCGTCAGGGGTCAGGGGTCCCGGGTCTGGGATTCCACCGGGAAGGAGTACATCGACTGCGTCGGGGGAATCGCGGTCTGCAGCACGGGGCACTGCCACCCCGAGGTGACGGCGGCCATATGCGAGCAGGCAAAGAGACTGATCCACTGTTCTAACCTCTTCTACGTGCCCGGCCAGGCAGAGCTCGCGGAGAAGCTCGTCCTCCTCACGGGAATGGCAAAGGCATTCTTCTCGAACTCGGGTGCGGAAGCGAACGAGGGCGCGATCAAGCTCGCCCGGATCGCGACGGGGAGGAAGAAGTTCGTCGCGTTCACCCACGGGTTCCACGGCCGAACGATGGGATCGCTCGCCGTGACGCACAAGCCCGCGATACGCGAACCGTTCCTCCCGCTCGAGCCCCGGTGCACTTTCGTCGAGTACGGCAACCTCGACGCGCTCCGTGCGGCGATGGACAACGACGTCGCGGGGGTCTTCGTGGAGCCGATACAGGGCGAGGCAGGGGTCATCATCCCGCCGGAGGGGTTTCTCGAGGGCGTGAGGGAGCTCTGCGACAAGCACGGGGCCCTGATGATCGCAGACGAGGTCCAGACCGGGATGGGCCGGACGGGAAAGTGGCTCGCGATCCAGCACACGGGTGTCTGCCCCGACATCGTGACCCTCGCGAAGGGGATCGCGAGCGGTTTTCCCATGGGCGCCCTCCTCGCCCGCGAGGGGCTAGAATTCAAGAAGGGCGAGCACGGGAGCACTTTCGCGGGCGGGCCCCTCGCGTGCGCCGCGGCACTCGCGACGATTAGGGTCATCGAGGAGATCCTCCCCGAGATACCCTCGAAGGGCGAGGCATTCCGGCGGGGGCTTGCCCGTTTCAACCCGCGGGTCAGGGGACTCATGGTCGGGATCACCGCGGGTGAGCGGTGCGGGGAAGTTCAGAAGGCATGCGCGGAGAGGGGGGTCCTCGTGAACTGCGCCGCAGACGGGAACATCCGGCTCGTCCCGCCCCTCGTCATCTCGCACGACGAGATCGGGACGGTCTGCAGGGTCCTCTCCGATGCCCTCGCGGGCGGTGCCTGAAATGGGGAAAAAGGAATCCCGGGGACCTGCACCGTCCCCGTTCAGGATTTCCTCGCGTTCTCGAACCGCGAGGCGACGGCGTCCCAGTTGACGATGTTCCAGATATTCTCGATGTACTTCGCCCTGTCATTCTTGTAATCTATGTAGTACGCGTGTTCCCACGCGTCGACGACCATCAGGATGGAGAACGCGGGGAACACGTTCACGTTGTGCTTCTCGATCTGCATCACGAGGAGCCTCCCCGTCTTCCTGCAGTAGGAGAGGGCACCCCACCCCGAGCCCTCGACGCTGTTCGTGGCCGCGGAAAACTCCTTCTTGAACCTCTCGAAGGACCCGAACTCGCGGTCTATGTGCCGGGCGAGTTCCCCGGAGGGCGAGCCCCCGCCTCCCTTCCCCGCGGGCGCGAGGTTCTCCCAGAAGAGGGAGTGGAGGAGGAACCCGCCGATGTGGAAAGAGAGTTCCTTTGCGACCGCCTTCTGGTCGAGGTCGGTCCCTTCCTTCCGGGACTTGTCTAGCTTCTCGAACAGGGCGTTCGCCCCGTTCACGTAGGCCTGGTGGTGCTTCGTGTGGTGGATTTTGAGCTGCTCTTCCGAGATGGAAGGGGCGAGGTCCTTGTAATCGTAAGGCAGTGCGGGGAGCGTGTAGAGACGACTGCTTTCCATTCTTCCTGTACCTCCCTACTGTTCAGTTCTTCTGAAAGGAGACTATAAAGTCATTCCCATCCTGCCCTCCCGCGAATTTCCGGCGGGGCAAGGGGGGCACGGCCGAAAGACCCGCGGCAAACCCCTCGTTTTTCCCGCAACACCCTTCACTCGTGCCTTTTTAAGTTGGAAGAGCTCAATAGTGAAGGGAGGCTGGTGAGCGCAGCGTGAGAGGAGAGCGGGGAACCGGCCCCGAGGGGCTTGTCCGTGAATGCTACAGGAGCGGGGGGTACGTCTATGCCCGCCCGCCCGGCAGTACCACGGGGACCGCGGGGGTTGCACGCGTTGCGAGGCTCGCGAGCAACGAGAACCCTGACCCGCCCCCGGCGCGTGCGCTCGCGAGGGCGAGGGAGGCGCTCACGGGCGCAAACCGCTACCCCGGGGACGAGGTCGGCGCGTTCATCGCCGCGCTGGAGCAGTACCACGGGCCCTACCACTTCGTCGCTGGTGCGGGGATGGACGGCGTCATCGAGACGATCCTCCGGCTCTTCGTGACCTGCGGCGACAGGGTGGTGATATCCACCCCGACCTTCTCCTTCTACGGGCTCGCGGCATCCGCCCTGGGCGCGGAAGTCGTCCACGTGCAGAGGGAGGACGACTTTTCCGTGGACACGGGGAAGTTCATCCGCGAGGCGAGGGATGCGAAGGTCTCGTTCCTCTGCACGCCCAACAACCCCACGGGGACGGTGACCCCCGCGGGGGACGTCGGGGAGATCCTGGGGGAGATCCCGGGAATCCTCTTCCTCGACAACGCGTACGTGGAGTTCTGCGACGAGGAGTACCGCCACCTCGTGCGGGAGCATGACAACCTCGTGATCGGGAGGACGATGTCGAAGGCGTTCTCCCTCGCGGGCCTGCGGGTGGGGTATGCCTTCGTCCCGGAGTGGCTGGTCCCCTACTACAACAGGGCTGCGACGCCGTTTTCCATCCCGTCCGTCTCTGCCGCCGCGGCGGCCGGGGCCCTCGAGGACGGGGAGCACGTCGAGAGGGCGAGGAGGCGCGTCTGCAGGCTCCGCGAACGCGTCTCCCGGGAATGCCGTTTCCCCGTCGTCCCGTCGGGCGCAAACTTCGTCCTCGTCGACGTCTCCCCCCGGAAGGGCTGCGACGTTGCCGGCATCCTCGCGTCGAGGGGCGTGCTCGTCCGGTCGTGCGAGAGCTTCCCCGGGCTTGCCGACCACTACGTCAGGGTGAGCATCGGCGAGGACTGGGAGATGGAACGGTTCCTCCGAGAGATCAACAGCCTATGATGACGGGAATCACCGGGACTCCGGGTACGGGGAAGTCTTCCGTGGGGAGGATCCTGCGTGCCCGGGGCTACCCCGTGACGGAGGTCACGGAGACCGTGGGGAAGTACGTCGTCCGGCGCGACGACGAGAGGGACACGCTCGTGGTGGACGAGGACCGCTGGGCGGCGGAATTCGGGAGGAGGGAGGGGTTCGTCATCGGGCACCTCTCGCACCTGCTCCCCTGCGACCTCGTCGTCGTCCTGCGGTGCGCACCGGAGGTCCTGCGGGAGCGCCTGAAGGAGAGGGGCTACGACGAGAGGAAGGTGCGCGAGAACTGCGAGGCAGAGGCCCTCGACGTGATCCTCGTCGAGACACTCGAGATCCACCCCGCGGAGAGGGTCCTCGAGGTCGATACCACGCGCATGGCCCCCGCGGAGTGCGCGGACGTGGTCGAGGGATTCGTGAGGGGAGAAATACCCCCCTCGGTGGGGAAGGTCGACTGGTCGTACTACCTCGGAGGAGAGGAATGACGCTCGAGGTCCTGCGTCCCCACATGGCTACCCTCATGGAACCGTTCATCTCCGCGTCGAGGCGGGCGGGTGTATCCCCTAACACCCTCACCGTTCTCTCGCTCTTCACCGCCGCCCTCGCCGGCGCATCGTACTGGCTCGGCAACGTCCTCGCCGGGACGGTCTTTGTCGCGTTCAATGCCCTCTTCGACGGCCTCGACGGCGCTCTCGCGAGGGCAGAGAAGAAGGAGAGCATCCGCGGCGACTTCCTCGACCACGTCATCGACAGGTACTCGGACATCTTCATCATTACCGGGATCTTCGCGGGCGGCGCGGCGGGGTGGGAGGTGGGTGTCCTCGCCCTCACCGGCGTCCTCATGTCCTCCTACCTCGGGACCCAGTCCCAGGCGGTCGGGATGGGGAGGTACTACGGGGGGGCGCTCGGGAGGGCAGACCGGCTCGTGATGATCATCTGCGCGGGCCTGCTCACCGTCGCGTTCCCGGGGAAGGTCTTCTCCCTCTCGATCCTCGGGTGGCTCCTCCTCGTCCTCGGGGTGATGGGGCACGTAACCGCGGTGCAGAGGTTCCTCCACGTCTGGAAGAACATGCCCTGACCGGGCCCCCGGTTCTCCCCTAGAACCACGAGTCGAGGGTCTTCTGGCCGGTGGCAGCCTTGACCTCGCCGAGCGCACTCTCGACCCTCTCGGGCGAGAAGTCGAACCTGTCGCAGAGCATCCGGAGCACCCCCTCCCTGTCCGGCGGCCGCCACTGGAGGGTGTAGTCGTCCGTGACAGGGGGGTTCTCGAAGAACCGGTAGATCTCTTCCCAGTCAAGGCCCGGCTGCCTCTCCCTCATGACCTGCTCGAACTCGCCGTTCCTGACCATGCGGAGGGCAGTCTTCGCCCCCACGCCTTTTATCCCCTCGTTGAAGTCCGTCCCGACCAGTATCCCTATCCGTATCAGGTCGCCCCAGGAGATCCCGAGGCCCGAGAGGACCTCGGTGAGGAGGAGCCTCTCCGGGACGACCGAGAGCGTCCTCCCGCGGACCTTCCTCTTCCCGCTCACCGTGAGGTTCCGGACGAGGACCGGCGCACCGAAGAGGAGGGTGTCGTAGTCCTGCGAGACGACGTACCGTGCGGCACCCCGCGCCACCATGTGGGCTGCCTGGGCCTCACCCTCGCTCGGTGCCTGGATCCACGGCAGGCCGAGGAGGGAGAGGAGTTCGCGGGACGTGGCGATTATCTCCTCGTCTATCCGCGAGGACGACCGCGCCTGCCGGTATGCCTCCTCGGTGTCGCCGCGGAGGAGTGCCTCCTTCCATCTCTCCCCCGCGAGCTCGCGGGCGACCCTCCTCTCCTCTATCGTCTCGCGCTTGAATGGCGGGGGGGCGCCATCGTATATCCACACCGTCCGGATCCCCTTCGCGAGCAGGTTCGACGCCCGGAAGAGGATCCCGGAGAGGTGCGAGGTGACGCGCCCGTTCCTGTCCATGAGGGGTGTCCCGTCGGGCTGGCGGATGATGCTCAGGAACTGGTAGAGCGCGTTGTGCGCGTCCACCGCCGCGACACCGGCGAGGTCCTGCCACGTGACAGTCTCCTTGAAATCGGCGACGATGTCCCTGAGCGCGACACCCATCGGTCATCCCCCGCGGAAAACCGCCTTCACCGGTAGACCCTCTTTGCAATCTCTTCCACGATTGCATCGACGTGCGCCATGTGGCTCTCGTATTTCTGGGAGAGTTTCGCCGCGATCTCCTCCATGTTCATCCGGATCATCCTCTCCCGCTGGGAAAGGGCCCTCTCGATCTGCCTCACCTTGCGGTGGACGAGGAAGACGAGGCCCCCGAGGGAGATCATCATCAGGGCCGATGCGATCGATTTGATAATGTCAAAATTCAGACTTATCACGAGGACGAGGGTGGAGATCACGAGGACGGCGAGGAGGATGACGTCGACGAGGTATTCCCGCGTGTCCATAGAGTGAGATGGAAGACGACCATGCATAAAACTAACCCGGCCGCCAGCACCCACGCCGAGAGATTGGGAGAGTGGCTGCCCCTCGCGGCGATGCCCGCGATGCTCGTCCTCGTGGAGACGGGCGCCGTCCTCCTCTCCCTCCCCATGAGGGAGGCAGGGCTCACCGCGTTTGAGGACCCATCCTCGGTTGCAAACCCCTTCATCTTCCTCTTCATCCTCCTCTCGTTCACGGCGTTCCTCCTCTTCCTGATGAAGTTCGGGTTCAGGAGGGTGATTGCCGCCGTCATCTACGTCTCCATATTCCTCACGTTCGTGTACATCTTCGGGGCAATCCTCGCGCTCCTTTCGCCTGACATCGACGTCGTCGTCGGCGGGAGCCTCCTCGCCTCGGTTGCCGCGACCGCGGCCCTCTACCTCCACCCCGAGTGGTACGTCATCGACACCCTCGGGATCCTGATCGCGGCGGGAGCGGCATCGATATTCGGGATATCGCTCGACATCGTCCCCGTGGTCATCCTGCTCGTCATCCTCGCGGTTTACGACGCGATCTCGGTGTACAGGACGAAGCACATGATATCCCTCGCCGAGGGCGTCCTCGAGAGCCGGAGCCCGATCCTCTTCGTGATCCCGCGGAGGAAGGGATACAGTTTCCGGAGGGAAGGCATCGGGCCTCTGGAAGGGGGGGAGAGGGGGGCATTCGTCATCGGGATGGGGGACATGATCATGCCGGCCATCCTCGTCGTCTCCGCAGACGTGTTCCTGCCGGCCCCCCGGGTGGGCCTCTTCTCGGTGCCCGCGCTCGGCGCGATGGCAGGGTCCGTCGCCGGGCTCTGCGTGCTCCTCTCCCTCGTGAGGCGGGGGAGGCCGCAGGCTGGCCTCCCGTCCATCAACGGCGGTGCTCTCGCGGGGTTCCTACTCGGTTTTCTCGCCACCCTTCTCCCGTGACCGCTCCCGGAAGGCGAGGATGTACTCGAGGACCTCGGCAACCCCTTCCCCCGTCTCGGTGGACATGTTGATGTACCCGTCGAAGTAGGCGAGGTCAGCCTTGTTGACGACCGGGACGACGGGGACGGTGACCATCTCCTCTATCTCGTGGAGGAGCCTGAACTGTTCTTCGAGGGGGTACCCGCACTGCTCGCTCGCGTCGAGGATGACGAGGATGACAGACGCGAGGTTCGTGATGGCCGTCAGGGCCTGCCGCTCGACCACGTTCCTCTCCCCCGCGGGGCGGTCGAGGAGGCCAGGCGTGTCGATGAACTGGACGCGTTCCCTGCCGACCATCCGGTGCCCGACGATTATCCCCTTCGTCGTGAAGGGATAGGCCGCGACCTCGGGGGTCGCAGAGGAGACGAGGCGGATGAAAGACGATTTCCCGACGTTCGGGTACCCCGCGACGACGACGGTGAATTCGTCGCTCACGTGGGGGAGGGTCCGCAGGACGTTGCGCACCTCGTTGAGGAAGACGAGGTCGTCCCCGATCTGGTGTACGACGGACGAGAGCCTCGCGACAGCCCTCTTGCGTACCTGCGAGGGGACCTCGGCCTTCCTCGTCTGGTACGCGAGGCCCGGGCCGTGGGTCCGCGCCCACCGGGCCGCCCACCCCACGGAGCCGAGGGACTTCCTCACCCTACCGATTCCCCAAAGGATCTCCACGATGTCCCTGTAGAAGGCGGGGAGCGAGTCGAAGTCGGGGAAAGACTGCATTATCCTGACGAGGCGGTCGTGGATGGACTGGGAGACTGCCCTCACGAACTCCTCGTTTGCCCTGTCCTTGTTCTTCTTGAGCCTCATCTTGGATGCCGCCCTGCGGAAACTCCGATCGAGTATCTCCTCCGCGGTCGGCACCGTAGGAATGCTCTCGAATTCCACTCCCGTCCTACCTGTAACCTATATATTCCCATGTTGATGATAAACCATTATGGATTTGTCCCTGATCCAGAGAGACATTTTAATTACTCTCATCTCGCTGTATCACAAGCATTCTCAGCCCGTGAAAGGAGAGGAGATAGCGGAAGTGATACGGAGGAACCCGGGGACTGTCCGGAACCAGATGCAGGCCCTCAAGGCCATCGGCCTCGTCGACGGGATACCCGGTCCGAAGGGGGGGTACAATCCCACCGTCCAGGCATACAGGGCACTGAACCTCGAGATATCGGAGAAGGAGTACGACGTCAAGATCGCCCGCAACGGAGAGGTCGTGCCCGGCGTGAAGGTCGTGGAGATCGCGTTCACCACGCTCTGCCACCCGGACATATGCCGTGCAAACGTCCTCGTGCGGGGGTCGGTGAAGGCCTTCGAGATAGGCGACCAGGTCACGATTGGCCCTACCCCCGTGAACAAGCTCCTGATAAGGGGCGAGGTGTACGGGAGGGACGAGGTCTCCCAGACCCTCCTCATCTCGATATACGAGATGATATCCCTGCCCAAGAAACCCATCAGGCACTACATGAGCAGCCCGCTCATCTCCCTGAAGCGGACGGACACCATCGGCGACGCCCTCCACCTCTTCAATACCCACCGCATAAGGGGCGCCCCCGTGATAGAGGACGACGTCCTCTACGGCATCATCACGATGAGCGATGTCGCACGTGCACTCGAGGAGGGACTCCCCATGTCGACCCCCGTCTCTCGTGTCATGACAACCGACGTGGTGAAGGCCCCCTCCTCGGTCCAGCTCTTCGAGGTGATCCGCAGCTTCAAGGAGAGGGACATCGGCCGCCTCATCGTGATGGAAGGGGAAAAACCCGTCGGGATACTCACCCAGTCAGACATCATCAAGGTCTTCCCCTCCCTCTGACGTGCGTCCCGCCATCCTCCGGCAGGAGAGGTTTTTCTGCACCCGGAGAGGTGGACTCCCCTGTTTAAACGGGAGATTTTTGAACAATTTTATATACGAATAGGGCCACACCCTCTTTCATGTCGAGAGTTCTGGCCCGGAGCCTCTCCAGGAAGAAGATCGTCACGAACGAAGGCAAGGTCATCGGAACGCTCAGGAACCTCGTGGTGGACTTCGAGACCGGCCAGGTGGTCGACCTCGTCATCTCGCCGGACCCCTCGTTCGACACGACGGGGTACAGGACCGAGGGCGAACGGCTCTTCATCCCCTTCGAGGCGGTCAAGGACATAAAGGACTACATCGTCGTCGACCGCTACCTCTCGAGGAAGTGAGGGAAATTCCGGTCCAGGGCCTCGAGGAACCCCTCGCCGTACTCCTTTTCCGTCACCTCGTCGGCGTGCATTTTTAACTTGGGGTGGGCATTGCCCACCGCGACCCCCTTCCCCGCGAGCGCGAGCATCTCGACGTCGTTTTCCCCGTCGCCCACCGCGAGGAACTCGGTCGTCTCCATCCCCATGAGCGACGCGAGCTTCTCGAAGGCCGCCCCCTTGGTCACTCCCGGCGGGTGGATGTGGATCGCAAAACCCGTGTCGATGACCTCCACCGGGTGCCCCCCCACCAGCTCCCGGACGAGCTCGACCGGGAGCGTCCGGGCGATCGCGACGTCCACGAACCTGTAGGGGAGGCTGTAGTGCTCTATCTTTATGTTCCTCTCCCTGCAGGCCAAGACGAGGTCCCAGAGCGCGAGCCTCGGTGCGGTCCCGTCGGAGAGGACCGAGATCTCGCTGTCCCAGCCTGTCCGGATGATCCCCCCGTTCTCGCCGATGTAGACACCCCCTGTCCCGACCATCTTTGAGACCGCGTCCATGAAGCACGCGGTGTTGCCGCTCGCGAGGACGACGCGGATGCCCTCGTCGACGAGGGCCCTGATCGACTCGATCGCCCCCGTATGGATCCGCCGGCGGAAGTCCGTGATCGTCCCGTCGATGTCGGTGACGAGCCCCCTGAATCGGCGCGAACCGGGCATGGTCCCCTCTTCCCCTAGAGAGGTACCCCTCCGGGATCGTTATTCCTTTCCGAATAACCCCTGCTCCCCGCCCGGATCGCCTTGCCCGGGGAAGGGGGAGGCCCGGCGAAATGAAAAAATGGGTGCTTTTTTCAGGCCGGCTTGAGCCCGGACTCCTCGACCACGAACGCCGCCTCGCCCTCCGGGAGGTTGGGACTGTCGACGAGGCGGGCGATCCGCTTGCCCCCCTTGCTCTTGCGCAGGTAGATCCTGAACGTGGCGGTGTGGCCCACGATGTTCCCGCCGATCGGTTTCGTGGGGTCACCGAAGAAGACGCCGGGGTTCGAGAGGACCTGGTTCGTCACGAGCCCCACGGCATTGTACTCGTCGACGACCCTGAAGAGGTCGTGGAGGTGCCGGTTCAGCTTCTGCTGCCGGGCAGCGAGCGTTCCCCGCCCCGCGTACTCCGCGCGGAAGTGGGCGGTGAGAGAGTCGATGACGATCAGCCTCACGGGCTTCTCGGAGTTGCGGAGTTCCTGCGCCTTCTCCCTCGCGCTGTCGAGGATGAGCATCTGGTGGTCCGAGGTGTGGGCCCGGGCGACGTGGATGTTCTCGAGGAACTCCTCGGGATCGGCGTCGAGGCCGAGGCCGAGGACCATCTGCTCGATGCGCTCCGGGCGGAACGTGTTCTCGGTGTCGATGAAGATCGCGGATCCCGAGAGACCTCCCTCCTCCTCGGGGAGCTGGACGTTGACGGCAGCCTGGTGGGCCACCTGGCTCTTCCCCGACCCGAACTCGCCGTACAGCTCGGTGATGGCCTGTGTTTCGAGCCCTCCGCCGAGGAGGGCATCGACTTCGGGCACGCGCAGGCGCAGTTTCCTCACCTCTTTCCTCTGCTCGAAGACATCCTTGCCCGTCCTGAACCCGCCGATGTCGACCATCTCGCGGGCGGCCTTGATCATCTTCTTCGCGGTGGATTCACCTATCTCGGCGGTCTCGGCAAGTTCCTGCGGGGATGCCGTGGCGATGCTCTCCACCGTGAGGAAACCTGCCTCGCGCAGCTTCTCTGCGGTGCTCGGTCCGACACCGGGGAGATCTTCGATATCGAGGGATCCGGAACTCATCGGTCGTTCACCTCTTGTGGTGTGAGGATATCATTCACCTGCATATATCTTCGCGGCCGTGCGGGGTGAAAGTATCCCCGCCCGGAGATTCCCCGCCCTGTAGCGCGGCGAGGAGCCCCTCGCACCTCGCGAGGAGCGCGTCCCTGTCGGGGACGTCCTCTTCCCACTCGACGACGCTGACCCTGTTGCCCGCCCGGATGACCCTCGCCCTCACGGGGTGGCCGTGCGGGATGCGCCCGTCCACGACGAGGAAACAGTCGTCCCCCGTGTCGAGGTACGTCGCGCTCCCCGCGACAATCACGTCGCCCCGCACGTCCACCTCCCCGGCAATGGGCGGGGAGGCGACCCTCACGAAACTCCCCCTCCCCGCGTGGATTTCGTGGCCCCCGTCCTTTGCCGGGCGGACGGAACAGAGGTAGAGTCCAACCTCGTCCCCCGCGACGAGGGGGACGTGCGCGTGGTCGCCCCAGAGCACTGCCCTCACCTCGGCGGTCCCGTCGGAGATCGCGATATTCCGAACGGACGAGGGTTTCCCCTCGCGGGTGACGAACGGTCTAGGGAGGGAGCACGATCGCACGAGCCCGCGGACCGAGCACGTCTCCTTCCCCCCGATGCCGTCGAGGGGATCGAGGGCCCACGCGATCTCCCCCTCCGCGGGCTCGACGCTGCTCTTCTCGTCGATGCTGTACTCGGGCCCCGTCCTGCGGTGCTTCTCGAGGGCCCCCCGTATCCTGAAACAGGCACCCTCCGCGAGGATATCGAGGTGCTCGGGGACCCAGCAGGCCATCCGGGTGACGGCCTTCCCGTCGCTGACCACCATCTCGACCATTCCCGCCGCGGTCCCGTCCCGCCGGGCGACCTCCCTTGCCTCCCCCATCGCGATGATCCAGACGACGATGTCCTTCCGCCTCGGCGGGGAGAGGTAGGGGGCAACCTCGGACGGCCCGGATATCTCGACGGGCGCGGGCCTCATCGCCATCACGGTGATCTCGCGGGGGCTCCTCCCGGTGTGCCTCCCGATGACCTCGAGCACGTCGCCCACATCGATCTCCTCTGTCGCGGCAGCCTTCTCGTCCCAGAGGATCGCCCTCACCTGCCCGGTCTCGTCCCCGAGGACGAGGCTTGAAACGAGCCCTTTCTCTCCGCCCGGCCTCTCGAACTCGCGCACCGGGTCCTTCGCGATGACCTTCCCGAAGAAGGAAAACAGGCTCTGCCTGCCGTTCAGCTGCGCGATCTTCACGTGGTGGCGCCCGAGGTCCCGGACGACCATCATCGCGGCGGTCACCTCGTCGATGAGGTCGCCGCACGCTGCCATCTTCTCCTCCACGCGCCGCTCGAACTCCTCGCGGGAGATGAGGTCGTCCACGAGGGCGTAGTGGAAGTGCACGGGGTCCCCTTCACCTCAGCCCTTCTGCCACGGCGGCACGACCATCGTCGCCGTGAGGTCCGCGATGGTCTCTGCCCTCCTCATCAGGGCTGCCTCCCCGCGGTGTACGAGGACCTCCGCGCACCGGGGGCGACCGTTGTACTGGGACGACATGGCAAACCCGTATGCCCCCGCGTCGAGGACTGCGATCAGGTCCCCGGCAGCGACCCGCGGGAGCAGCCGGTCCTCCGCGAGGATGTCGCCGCTCTCGCAGATGGGGCCGGTCACCGTGTACACCTCGGTCCCCGGCGCGCCTGCCTTCCCGGCGACGACGACCTCGTGGTAGGCATCGTACATCGCGGGCCTCACGAGGAGGTTGAAGCCCGCGTCCACGTTGACGAAGTTCTTGTGCGCCCTCTTGACGGAATTGACCCTCGTGAGGAGGACTGTCGAGTCCGCGACGAGGAAGCGCCCGGGCTCGACCCAGAGGGAGAGCGTTGTGCCGAGTTCCCGGGAGAGTTCGCGGACCGGCGGGACCACCGCGTCCGCGTATTCCCCGGGGGTCGGCGCCTCCTCGCCCTGGCTGCGACGGTAGGGGATCCCGAGCCCTCCCCCGAGGTCCACGAACTCGAGGCGGATTCCCATCCCGGCAAGGTCCCGGACTATCCCGGCCATCACGCGGGCTGCCTGCGCGAAAGGCTCGACATCGAGGATCTGGGACCCGATGTGGCAGTGGATGCCGACCGGTTCCACGCCCTCGCACGCCGTGGCCTCCCCGTAGGCATCCTTCACCATGGCGTGGGGGATCCCGAACTTGCTCGTCGCGAGACCCGTCGCGATCTTCCTGTGCGTGGGGACGTCGAGCGCGGGGTTGACGCGGAACGCGACCCGGGTGACCTCCCCTGCCTCGCGCGAGATCCGGTCGAGCTGGTGCAGCTCGTCGATGGAGTCGAGGGAGACGGCGACACCCTTCTCCACGGCGAGGGCGAGGTCGGCGGCACTCTTCGAGCTCCCGTTAAAAAGGAGGTCTTCCGGCCGCATGCCGGCCATGAGGGCGAGGGTGAGTTCACCGGAAGAGAAGACGTCCGCACCCGCCCCCTCGCGGGCGAGGGCCCGGAGCACGGCGAGGTTCCCGTTCGCCTTCGCCGCGTACAGGACCTTGACGTTTGGGTACCTGGAGGCGAGCGCCTCGCGGAACGACCGGTAGAGCGAGACGATGCGGTCCTGGTCCGTCACGTAGAGGGGGGTCCCGAACCGCCCGGCGAGCGCCTCGCAGTCGATCCCGCCTATCGCGAGCCTCCCGTCCCGGACAGCGAGGTGGGGTGGGAGTTTCATAGCCCAAGCCCCTCCATCCTCTCCAGTGCCTCGCGGATCCGCTCCGTCGACCTCGTGAGGGCGAACCTGACGTACCCCTCGCCCCCCGACCCGAACCCCACGCCGGGAGTAACCACGATCCCTGCCTCGTCGAGGAGGCGCGTCGCGAATGCCATGCAGTCGTCGACCGGCACCCAGACGTAGAACGTTGCCTTCGGCGGTTCGACCGGGAACCCGAGGGCGCGGAGGCCGGAGACGAGGGTGTCCCTGCGCTCCTTGTAGATCCTGCAGGCCTCCTCCACGCAGTCGGCGGGGCCGGAGAGCGCCGCGATCGCGGCCCTCTGGACGGCATCGAAGACACCGGAATCGACGTTCGTCTTGACCCTCGCGAGGCCGGCGAGGATGGCGCGGTTCCCGACCGCCATCCCGATCCTCCACCCGGTCATGTTGTACGTCTTGGAGAGGGAGTGCATCTCGATCGCGACGTCCATCGCGCCCTCGGTCTCGAGGAAGGATGGCGCGCGGTACCCGTCGTAGGAGATCTCGGAGTACGCGTTGTCGTGCACGACGACGATGTCGTGTTCCCTCGCGAACTCGACGACGTCCTCGAAGAACCCGGGGAGCGCGACCGCCGCCGTCGGGTTGTTGGGGTAGTTCAGGAACATGAGGCGCGCATTGTCCGCGACCCTCTCCGGGATGTCCTCGAGCACAGGGAGGAACCCGTTCTCCGCGCGGAGGGGCATCTCGTGCACCCTCCCCTCCGCAAAGAGCGTGGACGTCCTGTATACAGGGTAGCCCGGGCTCGGGACGAGGACGTAGCTTCCGGGGTCCACGAACGCCTCCGGGACGTGGGCGATCCCGTCCTTCGATCCCATCAGCGCGAGGACCTCGGTCTCGGGGTCGAGCGTCACGCCGAACCTGTTCCTGTACCACCGCGCGACCGCCTCCCGGAACTCCCTCATCCCCGCGTAGGACGGGTAGTGGTGGTTCGCCGGGTCCCTCGCCGCGCGGCAGAGCTCCTCGACCACGTGGGGCGGCGTGGCGAGGTCAGGATCACCCACTCCCAGGTCTATCACGTCGCAGCCTTCCCGCACCTTCCGCGACTTGAGCTCGTCGATGCGGGCGAAGAGGTAGGGAGGGAGTTTCCCCATGCGTTCCGCGTACATGTGGAAGAATGTTGACCCTTTCCGCTCATTAATGATCACGTGGGGCCGTAAAATCCCGCCGCTCGGAAAGGCCGGCAGGAAATGGCGAATCGGGTCCCGCACGCGCGCGGTGCCGTGCACGGGAAATAACCTATATGTGCGCCGCACCCCCACGGCATAACACGGGCTACCACTGCCCACGCAGGCGGAAGTGTCTCTCATGAAGGAAGACGAAACCGATCCGGTCAGGGTGGTACTCACGACCGCGGGGTCCCGGGAGGGCGAGGGCATCGCGCGCCACCTCGTGGAGAGGCGGCTCGCCGCGTGCGTGAACCTCGCCCCGGTCACGTCGTACTACCGGTGGAAGGGGGAGTTCTGCTGCGACCAGGAGGCTCTCCTCGTCATCAAGACGACCCTCTCGCGGGTACCGCGGGTCCTCGAGGAGATCAGGGCGGTGCATCCCTACGAGCTCCCCGAGATGCTCGTCCTCCCGGTGGAAGGGGGATATCCCCCGTACCTCGCGTGGGTGAGGGAGGAGACGTCCCCATGACGGTCTGCACCGCGAGGGGGATACAGGTGAGGGAGGGCAGGCCCTTCGAGATCGAAGACCCCGTCATCCGCGAGGAGACCTTCACCCTCCGCCTCAATGGGAGCGTCCTCGCGAGGATCGTGGCGAGCGGGGAACAGCTGCGGGAGCTAGGCGCCGGGTTCGTCGTCTCCCAGGGGCTCGCGGGCACGGTGCGCGGCGTGACCGTCGAGGGCGACGAGATCGCGGTCGAAGCGGATTGCGCGCACGAAGCCCGGGGAGAGATCGTGTCCACGGGTGCACGCGGTTTTGCCCGGGATCCCCCGGGGGTATCCTCGTCGCTCGTGCTGTCCGTCGACGAGGTCTACGCGATCACGCGGGAGATAGAGACGGAAACGTGGCGGCAGACGGGAGCGGTCCACTGCTCCGTCCTCTACGCGGGGGGCGAGATCGTCGCCCGCGCGAGCGACGTCGGGCGGCACAACACCGTCGACAAGGTGATCGGGCACGCGGTCCTGCACGGCATCGACAGGTCGCGGTGCGCGATAGGGTGCACGGGGAGGCAGCCGAGGGACATGGTCGCGAAGGCCGCGCACGCGGGCATCCCCGTCATCATCTCGAGGGCTGCATCCACGGAGCAGGGGATAAGGACGGCGTGGGATACCGGGATCACCCTCGTCTGCTTCTCGCGGAAGGGGAGGTTCACGGTGTACACCCACCCCGCCCGGATAAGGGAACTCTCGGCAATCCACTTCCCGCACCCGTTCCCCGGGCGGGAAGGGGCCGGCAGGGAGGGAGCATGACGGGAGAGCAGGGACGCGGGGAGAGGGAGGCCGCACTGGTCCTCGGCTGCCCACAGGTCCCCGTGCAGGCCCCCATCGCCCTCTACCTCGCGTACAGCCTGCGGAAACGCGGCGTGAGACCGGTCGTCGCGGGGAACCAGGCAGCGAGGATGCAGCTAGAGGTCTCCGACCCCCTCCACCACTACGTGGGGGGGATGGTCGACCTCGACTCGTTCATCGCGGACCTCGCGGCGGGGAAGAGGAAGTACGACTATTATATCCCGCTCGTGCACAACGATGCAGGTGTCACGTACGCCGCGACGGTCCAGTCCCTCGCGGGGACGAAGGTGATCATGGTGATATTCGGCGAGAAATTCCTCGAAATCGCAGACACCGTGGATTTCCCGGCGGAGAAGATCGCGGCGAAGGCAGTCCACAACCCGATGCCCATGAAGAAAAAGATCGACGAGGTGCTCCCGTGGCTTGTATCGAATCCCTGAAGTACGAGATCGTCCTCCGGGGCGCGTCGTTCTCCGAGTGCAGGGAATACGTGAGAAAGAACTGCAGGGAGGTCGTCACCGTGAACCCCGGGTTCGTCCTCTTCGAAAAGCCCGTCGTGGGTGTCCCCCCCGTGCTCATCGGGCTCGACGGGGACACGATCACGTTCCCCTACACGAAACCCTGCTACGGGTCGTTCCTCCTGCGCGCCGAGAGCCGGGAGGAGGCGGCACGCCTGCGGGCGCTCGCGGGGAAGCGAACCTGACAAACGCCCCGTCGCACTTGCGAGGGTGAAAAAAAGGAGGGATATATGACCGTGCGGGAAGGTCAAAGCGTGGAGCAACCTGCCCAAGGGGAGATTTCGGTACTCGTGGGAGGGAAGGCAGGCGACGGGATCAACAGCGCGGGGTACCTCGTCGCCCAGATCCTCTCCCACGCGGGGTACAGGGTGTACATGTACTTCGACTACCCCTCCCTCATCAAGGGGGGGCACAACTTCGCGATAGTGAGGGCATCCCCCGAGAGGAAGGGGGCAGTCCGTGAAGCCGTCGACTTTGTCCTCGCGCTCAACCAGGACACCCTCGATCTCCACCGGTGGCGGATCCGGGAGGGGACGGTGACGATCTGCGACGGCTGGCAGGTGAAGGGGGGTGACGTCCGCGTCCCCGTCCCCGATATCCTCAGGGAGGAGGGTGCACCGCCCGTCATGGGCAACTCGTGCCTCATCGGCGCGTTCGCCCGGGCCGCGGGGATACGCTGGGAGATCCTCGCGGAGGTCTTCGCGCGCCACGTCCGGAAAGGACTGGAAATGAACCTGAAGGTCGCGAGGCGGGGGTACGAGCTCTCGAGGGAGTACCGCGCGATAAGGGAGCTTGACGCCCGGCCCGCGCCCATCATCTCGGGGAACGAGGCGATCGGCCTCGGCCTCATCCACGGCGGGCTCGACGCGTACGTCGCGTACCCGATGACCCCGACGTCAAACCTCCTCCACTTCCTCGCCGAGAACGCGGGGGATGCCGGGATTACCGTCTTCCACCCGGAGAACGAGATCGCGGTGATGCTCATGGCACTCGGGTTCGCGTACGCGGGCAAGAGGACGGCCGTCGGGACGTCGGGGGGTGGCTTCTGCCTCATGACGGAAGGACTCTCCCTCTCGGGCGGCGCCGAGATCCCGGTCGTCGTCGTCCTCGGCCAGAGGCCGGGCCCGAGCACCGGCATGCCGACCTACACCGCCCAGTCCGACCTCCACTTCGCCCTCCACGCCGGGCAGGGGGAGTTCCCCCGTCTCGTCGTCGCGCCGGGCGACCCCATGCAGGCATTCACGTGGAGTTCCCTTTCGCTCGACCTCGCGTGGAAATACCAGGTACCCGCTATCGTCCTCTGCGACAAGACCCTCTGCGAGGGGTACTACAGCGCCGATATCCCGGCGGGGGACGTCCCCCGCGCGGGGGGTGTCAAGGCGGGTGAACCCGGCCCCGGCTACAAGCGGTACCTCCTGACGGAGGACGGGGTGAGCCCGCTCCTCTTCCCCGGGGCGCCGGGAACCCTCGTGAAGGTGAACAGCTACACCCACGACGAGGCGGGGATCACCACGGAAGACCCGACGGTGGCTGCCCTGATGGCAGAGAAGAGGGCGAGGAAGGGAAAGGCGCTCGAGGCTGCCGTCGCGGAATTGCCCGCCGTGTTCACGGGTGGCACGAAGGACGCGGAAAGGGCACTCGTCTGCTGGGGATCGACCGTCAGCGCGTGCTGCGAGGTGGGCCGCGAGCGTAATTTCCGCGTGGTCCAACCGGTCGTCCTCTCCCCGTTCCCGCGGGAGCAGTTCCTCGCCGCCCTCGGGGGAACGGGGGACCTCGTCGTCGTGGAGGAGAACTCTTGCGGCCAGCTCGAGATGCTCCTCGCCCGCCACGGCGTGCGCGCCACCGCGTCCGTGCGGAAGTACGACGGCCGGCCGTTCTCCGTCGACGAGCTCTCGCGCCGTCTCGGGGAGGTGGCACCGTGACGGAACAAAAGCTCGTCACCCCCGCGCAGAACACGTGGTGCCCGGGCTGCGGGAACTTCGTCATCCAGTTCGCCCTCCGCGACGCCCTCCGCGCGGCCATCGAGAGAGGCACGGACCCGGACTCGATAGTCCTCGTGACCGGGATCGGCTGCCACGCGAAGATGGCCGACTACCTCGCCGTCAACAGCTTCTACGCGATACACGGGAGGACGGTCCCGGTCGCGACAGGGATAAAGATGGCAAACCCGGACCTGTCTGTCATCTGCTGCGCGGGCGACGGCGATGCCTACGCAGAGGGGCTCGACCACCTCGTCTTCTCCGCGAAGAGGAACAGCGACATCACCGTAATCGTCCACAACAACAGGGTTTACGGCCTCACGACCGGCCAGTACACCCCCACGTCGCCCTACGGTTTCAGGGGGAGGTCGACGCCCGCCGGAACCGTGGAGCCGCCCCTCAACCCGCTCGCCCTCATGCTCTCGAGCGGCGCCACTTTCGTTGCCCGCGGGTGCACCCGGCGCAAGAAAGACCTCGAGGGGATCTTTTCGGAGGCGATGGAGCACAGGGGATTTGCCTTCGTCGACGTGCTCCAGGTCTGCGCCACGTACTTCAATGCGGCGGACGTGTACGACAGGTTCGTGTACCCCCTCGAGGGGCACGACACGGGAGACTTCGCGGCGGCATTCAGGAAGGCCCGGGAGTGGGACTACACGAGTGAAGGTCCCATCGCGACGGGCATTTTCTACAGGGCGAGCCGCCCGACGCTCGAGGAGACGATGAAACCGGTCAGCCGCGCGGGGAAAGTCCCCGCGGAGACCATCGCGAAGATACTGGAGGCAAGGAAGTAGCTCCACGGGGGAGAGGGAACCGTTGCAGGGGAATGGGTGTGGAAATCTCCGTGTCGCCCGTCGTGACTCCACGCGAAATTTCCGTATTCCGAGGTGATCTTGCCCGTGAACGATGCGAACCTCTTTGAGTCGGTAAAGAAGAACCTCTGCTCCTGCTCCGCAGACCTCGCGCTCGACGAGAACGTCGAGGCACTCCTCAAGATGCCCCAGCGTGAGATCTCGGTTGCAATCCCGGTGAGGATGGACGACGGGAAGATTCGCGTCTTCCAGGCGTTCCGCGTCCAGTACAACGATGCCCTCGGCCCGACGAAGGGGGGTATCCGGTACCACCCGGACGAGACCATCGAGACGATAAGGGGCCTTGCCGCCATCATGACATGGAAGTGTGCCCTCCACGAGCTCCCCCTCGGCGGGGCGAAGGGAGGGGTCGTCTGCAATCCCAAGGCTCTCTCGCCCGGCGAGCTCGAAAGATTGAGCAGGGCATACGTGCAGGCGATGTTCCCCTACCTAGGGCCCGACAGGGACATCCCTGCCCCGGACGTCTACACCGACGAGCGCGTCATGGCGTGGATGGTGGACGAGTACTCGCGCATCGCCGGGAAGACGACATTCGCGGCCTTCACCGGGAAACCCCTCGCCCTCGGGGGTTCCGAGGGGCGCGCGGAAGCCACGGCGCGCGGCGGCTGGTTCACGGTGAGGGATGCGATGCAGGCAGCCGGGGCAGATACGCGCGGGGCCACGGTCGCGGTGCAGGGATTCGGGAACGTCGGCGCCCACGCGGCGATCCTCGGGGAGGAGGAGTTCGGCGCGAGGGTGGTCGCGGTGAGCGACAGCACCGGGGGCATCTACAACCCTGACGGCCTGCCCACGAGGGAGGTCCTCTCCCACAAGAGGAAGACAGGGAGCGTCCTTGGATTTCCCGGCGCGACCCGGATATCGAACGAGGAACTCCTCGCCCTTTCCGTCGACGTCCTCGTCCCCGCCGCCCTCGAGAACGCGATCACCCTCGCGAACGCGGGGAAGGTGAGGGCGGCAATGGTCGCCGAGTTCGCAAACGGCCCAGTGAGCCACGAGGCAGACGGGATCCTCTTCGCGTCGGGGATAAAGGTCCTCCCCGACCTCCTCGCGAACGCGGGGGGCGTGATCGTCTCCTACTTCGAGATGATCCAGAATTTCACCATGGACCACTGGGACGTCCGGGAGGTGAACAAGAGGCTCGAGGAGAGGATGGTGCGGTCATCCCGCAGGGTCAGGGCACTCGCGGAGGAAAACGGTGTCTCCCTCCGGAAGGCAGCGTACACCATCGCCGTGGGACGCGTCGCGAACGCGATGCGGCTCCGCGGGTGGGCGTGAACGGGGACGGCCTGCCAACCGGCCCCGGGTTCCCCCCGATCCCGGGAAGGCGGGCTCGCCGTCGATTGCCCCGGCGAGGGTACAGGAGCGCGACAAACCCTTCCGGAAGCGGGGACGGAGCGGCGGGTATTAATTCCCGCCCACGAGATAACGGGAGGTGGTCTGGTCCATGTGGGAATTCTCGGTCTCCGGCGATGTCTTCGCGTGGGTGATCCTCCCTCTCCTCATCTTCTCCGCGAGGATCTGCGACGTGAGCCTCGGGACGCTGCGCGTCATCTTCATCTCGAGGGGATTTCGCAGGATCGCGCCGCTCGTGGGATTCTTCGAGGTGATCATCTGGCTCCTCGCCATCGGGCAGGTGATGCAGAACGTGGAGAATATCGCCTCTTACATCGCGTACGGCGGGGGGTTCGCGACGGGGACGTGGGTCGGGATGGCTGTGGAAGAGAGGCTCTCCCTCGGCAACGTCATAATACGCGTGATCACGCAGAAGGATGCGCAGCCGCTCATCCAGGAACTGCGCGGGATGGACGTGGGGGTCACTGTGATGGATGCCGAGGGGGCGAGGGGCCCTGTCAAGGTCCTCCTCTCGGTGTGCAGGCGCCAGGACCTCCCCCGCGTCCTCGCCTCCATCGACCGCCACCAGCCCGGCGCGTTCTTCACGGTCGAGGAGGTAAAAACCGTGAAGGAGGGGATATTCCCGAAAGGCCGGGGAGGATTCAGGTTGGAATGGAAGGACGCGCTCGGGTACTTCCGGAAGGGGAACTAAAGCGCGGGAGGATTCGCCCGCGCGGTCGTGCCACGCGCGCGGGAAAAAGCGGCGTGAAAGGGCGAGGATGGGGCAGCGCGGTGCAGTTTCAAGGGGGAGGGGAGGGAGACCGGCGGCCCTGTCCGCGCGCCGGAACAATGGATTCCCTCGCCGGACGCGTCCCGCTGCGGCCGCGGGGGACCCGGAGATGATGCGGGCCGGCGCAGGGGGCCGCGCACTCCTCGCGGTGCTCTGCATCGCGTCCCTCGCGGGATTCGCCCACGCGGACGCCGTCCTCGCCGGCCCCCCTCCGGGGGATGGCAATATCGAGGCGTTCTTCAACGGGGTTATCCCCTCTCAGCTGGCGAAGTACCACATCCCGGGTGCAGCCATCGTCGTCGTCCGGGGAGACGGGGTCGTCTTCGCCCGCGGGTACGGGCACGCGGATCCCCTCGCGGGCGAACCCATGGATCCTGCCCGCACCCTCGTCAGGGTGGGATCGATCTCGAAAGTCGTCACGTGGATCGGCGTCATGCAGCAGGTGGACCGGGGGAACCTCGACCTCGACACGGACATCAACGTGTACCTCTCCGGTGTCCGCGTTGCCGACACGTACCCGGGGTGGCCCGTCACGCTCCGGCACCTGATGACCCACTCCGCGGGGTTCGAGGACAGGCTCGCAGGGATCTTCACCCCGGAGGGGAGCACGCCCCTCCCGCCCTGCGCGGCCCTCGCCCGCGGGATGCCGGCGCGGGTCCGGCCGCCGGGTGAGGTCCCCTCCTACTCGAACCACGGTGCGGCCCTCGCTGCGTGCGCGATCGAGAACGCCACGGGCACGCGGTTCGAGGAGTACGCCGAGTACGAGATCCTCCGCCCGGTCGGGATGGGAAACAGCACCTTTCTCCAGCCCCCTCCGGCTGGGCTCCGGGAACGTCTCGCGGGCGGGTTCGTCTTTTCGGGCGGGAAATACGAGCGGCAGGACTTCGAGCACGTCACGTTCCCCGCCTCCGGCGGCCTCAGCGCAACCCCCCTCGACATGGGCCTGCTGGTGGCGTGCCTCCTGAACGGGGGGAACGTCTCGGGGAGGCAGGCCATCGACGGGAGGGTCGTGCGGTCCCTCTTTGAAATCTGCTACTCCCCCGACCCGAGGGTGGAAGGGTGGCGCGGGGGATTCATGGAGATGCGGGAGGACGGCCGGTACGTGCTCTGGCACGGGGGTGACACCCTCCACTCTAGTTCCCTCCTCGCCCTCTACCCGGCGGAGAGAACCGGTCTCTTTGTCACGTACAACTCTGGGAACGGGGCTGTTCCCGCGAGGGAGATCCTCTCGGCGTTCACGCGGCAGGTCACCCCCTGTCCCGAACCACCCCTCGCTGTTGCCTGCGGCACTCCCGGGAAGGGACGGGACCCGCCGCTGACCGAGGTTCCCGCGGAGGAGGGGCGGTACGTCTCGACGAGGAGACCCGTGACAAATTACGAGAGGGTCCTCCTCCTCTCCCCTGCCGCAGAATACTCCATCGACGTGAGAAAGGTGCCGGACGGCGGGATCGAGGTAGGGGGAACGAGGCTCTCGCCGGTCTCCCCGGGATCGTTCGCGGACCCCGGGGGCAGGGTCAGGGCAGTCTTCGTGTCGCCACCGTCCGGTGGCAGAAAGTACCTCCTCCTCGCGAACAGCCCGGGCGCGATGTACGAGAAGGTGGAATGGTACGGGGACCCGTCCTTCGTGGTACCCCTCCTCGTCGCGAGCCTCACCGTCCTCCTCGCGTACCTGGTCACCTGCGCGGCATCCATCGTCCTGCCCGCGCGGCACGTGACGAAACGGAGGATCTCCCTGTACCACCTCCACTTCTCCATCCTCTCCGGCCTTTGCGTCGCCTTCGTCCTCGCCCTGTTCTCCCTGCTGCGGGGGGACAGGATATTTTACTTCCCCGGCGCCACCCTCTCGATCGTCCTCTCCCTCCCCCTCCTCACCCTCGCCATGACGGGGATCTCGGTCCCCCTCGCCGCGAGGGCGTGGACCCGGCGAGATCACGCGCGGGGCGACCGGATAGGGTTCCTCGCCGTCACCGCGGCGGCAACTGTCTTCTCGTGGTGGACGGTCACGTGGAACCTCGTCCGGTTCCCGATTTGACGGGGAGGGCCGGAAACGGTTATCATCGTGCAGCGACACAGGGGGAAGCGTATGGAGCATTCTCCGGTCATCGCGTGGGTGATCGTCGCAGTCGCGGCGGGAATAACCGCGCTCGCGATCCTCGGCGTGGCATTGCCCGGGGGGTTCCACGGGGACCGCGCACCCGCCGCGGAGACCGCGCCCGGACCACCGGGGGTATCAGACGGAATCCCTCTCCCGCCCCCCGCGAAGGGGGGTTCTCTCTCCCTCGAGGAGGCCATCGCGAAGAGGAGGTCGCAGAGGAGCTTTAGCGCAAGACCACTCGCCCTCTCCGACGTCTCGCAACTCCTCTGGGCAGCGCAGGGAATCACCGGGGAGAGAGGATTCCGGAGTGTGCCTTCGGCCGGCGCTCTCTACCCGCTCGAGGTGCTCCTCGTCGCAGGCAGCGTGGAGGGTCTGCGACCCGGCGTCTACCGCTACGTCCCCGCCACGCATTCCCTGCGGGTGGAGAGGGAAGGGGACATCCGGCAGAACCTCCAGTCGGCGGCCGTGAACCAGCCCGCCGTCGGGCAGGCGCCCGCGACCATCGCGATCGCGGCGGTCCCCTCCCGGACCACGGCCAAATACGGGGAACGCGGCACCCGCTACGTCCACATGGAGGCAGGGCACGCGGGGCAGAACGTGTACCTCCAGGCAGAAGCGCTCGGGCTCGGAACGGTCGCGATCGGGGCATTCTCCGACGAGCGTGTCGCGGCGCTCCTGGACCTCGGCGAGGGTGAGGTCCCGCTCTACCTCATGCCGGTGGGCCACCCGCCGTGAAGACTGCCCACCTCTCACTCGAGCATCACGAGGCCTATCGAGACGATGTTCCCGTGCTCGATCATCCCGTACTCCATGTCCCGGCACGGGACGACGTGGAGGTCCCACCCCACGTTCCTCGCCGTGGAGAAGACGTCTATGCCCGCGGCCTCCATGCTCGGCCTCACAAGGTCCATGTGCCTGCACATCCGCCGTATGCTCTCGTCGACGATCCCGGGCTGCTCCTCTGCCACGCAGTGCTGGTGCGCGCAGTAGATGCAGGGGTACGCGCCGAACCCGAAAGCCTTGTAAAAATCGTGGTAGAACGCGGTCTTCTCGAGGAAATGGACCGTCCCGTTCACCCAGAGGATGAGGTCGCGGAAGAACGGGTGGAAGTCCTTTGGGATCTCGTCCGGTGAAATCTGCGGGTGCCCCGGGATACCGTCGAACCGGAGGAGGAGCCCCGTCGAGTACTCGGCGATCATCCGCCTCGTCTCTTCCGGCGACGGGGCATAAGGCGGGCAGCTCATGTGCTTCCCGTACCCCTTGCACCCGTACCTGCACTTGAACCGCACCCACTCGGAAACGACCACGTCCCTTGACCGTATCGGGCGGGCACTCGCCCCCCTCTCCTCCGCGAGGCGGGAGAGTTCCGCGATCTCGGCTTTCACCCTCTCGTTCATCCTCTCGTCCCGTGTTGACTCTTTCTGGGATCCCGGCAAAAAAGGTATCGCGGGGTCCGAAACGCAGATAACAGGCGCGTGACCACAGGTGACGTGTGAAGGAGGCCGGAGATCTCCCGCGGGAGAAGGTCATCGAGGCCGCGGGGAGGTCGTATCTCGTCAGGATGCGGGAGGAAGACCTCGGCGCGGTGTACCCCGGGATGGTGAGGTATACCGTCGAGCTCGTGGAAGGGGGGAGGATAGTATCGGTCTTCCGGACGAACACCTACGAGTACGCCCCGACGATGCCCTACGATGCCCGCGAGGTCGCGGAGAGGACCTTTGCGAGGTGGGTGAGGGAACTCGGGGAGGACGCCGCGGGATTCGAGCCGCCCGTTGCAACGCGGTTCGCGCGTGGGGTGCAAACCCCCTCCCCGCCGCCGGCGGTCGTCGTCATCCAGGGGAGCCCACGTCCGGGGGGGAACTGTTCCATCCTCGCCTCGTGGGTAGCGGGAGAGGCGGGGGCCATGGGCCTTTTCGCGAGCGTCGTGTACCCCCACGACATGGACATCCACCCCTGCACGGGGTGCTACCAGTGCTACAACACGGGCGAGTGCGTCTTTGACGACGACATGGCGGGGATAATCGATGCGGTGAGCCGCTGCCGCCTCCTCGTCGTCTGTACCCCCGTCTACACGAACACGGTCCCGGCGGGGACAAAGGCGCTCTTCGACAGGTTCCAGGCGTACCACGCGCAGCGGACGCTCAGCCCGCAACCCCCCGGCAAGGGGGCGGCAGGCCTCCTCGTCGCGGTCGCGGGGAGGAGGGGGAAGGAGAATTTCACCTGCGTGTCGCGGGTCGTGTCCGCTTTCTTCTCGATCGCGGGCATCAGGGCCGGAAAGCCGCTGCTCATCGACGGCATGGACGAAAAAAGGGACGTCCGGTCCATCGGCGGCCTCGAGGAGGATGTCCGGGCGGCTGTCAGGGCCGCACTCGGCGAGGGCTAGGGCGGTTTCACGGTCCCCGGGGATCAGGCGTCGAGCGTGCGGTCACCGGTCCGCCGGACGAGGTGCGGTCCCTCCTGGAGGGGATCGTTCACGAGCCTCGACACGTGGTACGCCTCGAGCACGTCCTCGGGATACGGGGAGAGGATTTCCGCGAGCTCCTCCCTCCGGATGGGTCCCGGCGCGATCCACCGCGCCTCGTCCTCACGGCGGAGGATGGCCGGCATCCTGTCGTGGAACCTCGCGACGAGGGGGTTTGGATCGGTCGTGATGATCGTGAAGGTCCAGAGAGGGGGAACCCTCCCCTTGAGGACGTCGTAGAGTCCCGCGAACGCGAAGAGTTCGCCGTCCTTTCTCCTTATGTAGACGGGGACCTTCTGCGTCCCCGACTTCTCCCACTCGTAGAAGCCCGTCGCGGGGACGAGGCACCGGTGCCTCGCGAGGGGGCCGCGGAACGAGGGTCTCTCGTGGAGGGTATCTGCCCGGGCGTTTATCAGGGGCCTCGCACCCGTCATGTCCCGCGTCCACGACGGCACAAGCCCCCACGTCATCTGCTGGATGACGCGCCTGCCCTCGTGCGTCGTGTAGATGACGGGGACCTGCTGGGATGGAGCGATGTTATACCTCGGCGCGAGGGCGAGCCCGGCGGTGTCGACGCCGAACCGTTCGCCGAGCCCGACAGTCAGGGCGAGAGTGAACCTGCCGCACATGGGAACCCCGTGGCGTCGTCACCCCCCGCGACGGTCTCGAGGATTGCGAGGAGCTCGAGGGGAGAGTCTATCGCGAAGTGTGCCCCGCCCGTGGTGTCCGGCCGGGCGAACCGGTCGCCGTACCGGGCGTAGACGGTGATCATTCCCAGCCGCCTGCAGGGTGCGATGTCCCTCCGGGGGCTGTCGCCGATCGCGATTGCCTCGCGGGGCCGGCACCCGAGCAGTTTCAGAGCGTACCCGAACGGGACCGGGCTCGGTTTCTTCTGCCACGTCGCATCGAAGGTGACAACGCGGTCAAAGAGGCCAGAGAGACCCGTCTTTTCGAGCCTCGGCGCGGCATCGCGGGAGTGGGCGTCCGTGACGAGGGCGAGGCGCAGTCCCTTCTCCCGCAGAACGTGGAGCGTCTCCCGAACCCCCGGGTATGGCTGGATCGCCGCGAGCTTGGCCTCCCGGTATATCGCGGTGCACCGCGAGAGGAGGTCGGCGTCGTCCAGGCCCCTGTCGAGGAAGTACTCCCGGATGTTCTCGGGGTCCTCGAATCCCTTCCCCTCGCGGAGGAAGTAGGAGAAGAGACTCTCAGGGTCCCCGCACCCTGCCTCGCGCGTGATTGCCCTGCAGGCAGCATATTTTGCTCCCACGAGGTCAAAGAGGGTATTGTCCATGTCGAGGATAACGGCCCCGACACGCCTGCCGCCGTTCATCGAACCAAGTCCCCCCTACAGAGTTCCCCCCGGTTCCATATGGAATTATTGTTCGGAAAAGTGTTCGATAAATTGGGCGGTACCCCCGGCCCCGTGCAAATAGTGAAGATACCACGCGCACATACCTCCCTCACGCAGGGGGTTGCACGGTAAAATGTTCCTCCAGAAGGTGCGGTCAGAGGGCCTCTCCCACAACTCTTACTTCGTCTCGGACGGCGGGCAAGCCGCCGTGATTGACCCGCGGCGGGACTGCGAGGTCTACCTCGACATTGCTGCCGCAACCGGCTCGCGCATCATTCACATCTTCGAGACACACCGGAACGAGGATTACGCCACGGGCTCGCTCGAGCTCTCGGCGCGGACGGGGGCCTCCATCTACCACGGTGCGGCTCTCGATTTCTCGTTCGGGAGACCCGTCCGGGAGGGGGACACGTTCCACGTCGGCCGGCTCGAACTCGAGGTACTCGAGACGCCGGGCCACACGCCCGAGAGCATCTCGCTCGTCCTGCGGGACCTCTCCGTCTCCCGCGACCCGATCTTCCTCTTCTCCGGGGACGCCCTCTTTTCGGGCGACGTGGGCAGGACCGACCTGCTCGGGCCGGAGAAGGCAGAGTGGGCGGCGGGGACGCTCTACGATTCCCTGCACAGGAAAATCCTCCCTCTCGGGGACGGGGTCATCGTGTGCCCGGCCCACGGGGCGGGATCGGTCTGCGGGGGAGATATATCGGACCTCGAATTCACGACGGTAGGGTACGAGAGGGCCCACAACCCCTGTTTCCTCCTCGGGAGGGAGGAGTTCGTCGCGAGGAAGAAGGCCGAGCACCACTACAGGCCGCCATACTTCACCACGATGGAGAAGGTCAACAGGGAAGGCCCGCCGGTCCTCTCGCACCTCCCCCGGCCCGTCCCCCTCGACCCGAAGGAATTCGCGGAGAAGGTGGGAGCGGGTGCACAGGTGATCGACGTCAGGTCCCCCGAGGCATTCGGCGGGGGGCACGTTCCCGGCAGCATCTCCCTCTGGAAGGACGGGATCCCCTCCTTCGCGGGGTGGGTCCTCTCCTACGACCGCCCCATCCTCGTCGTCGACGAACCCGGAGAGCCCCCCGGTACGGTCGTGCAGCGCCTCGTGCGGCTCGGTTACGACGCGGTCGCGGGGTACCTCGCGGGAGGTTTCCCCGCGTGGAGCCGCGCGGGGAAGACCGTGGACAAGGTAGAGACGTGGTCCGCGGCAACGCTCCACGACTCGCTCGAGAAGGAGAGGCTCGTTCTCCTCGACGTGAGGGACAGGAAGAACAGGGATGCGCACGGGTTCATCATGGGTTCGCGGCACATATACGTCGGCGAGCTCCCCTCGCGCCTCGGGGAACTCCCCAGGAACCAGAAGGTCGCGGTCTACTGCGATGCGGGTTTCAAGGGGAGCCTCGCCGCGAGTATCCTGCGGGCCGCGGGCTTCGAGCGCGTCGCCAATGTCCTCGGAGGGTTCGCGGCGTGGAGGGCAGCCGGATACCCCGTCGAGAGGAGGTCGTCGTGAGGGTGCGGCAAGGGAAACGGGGTGTTTCCCGGAGAATTCACAATATTTATTAAGGGGACTATCAACCCTGAATGCAGGTATGGTATGGAAATTGTGAAGATACCCCGGATGGAGAAGAAGGAATACGATGCCCTCATCGAGAAAGGGTACATCTGCCGTATCGCGTTCCAGGGCGAGAAGTACCCCTACATTGCCCCGTTCCTCTACGTCTTCGACGGCAGGTTCCTCTACTTCCTCTCCACGAAGTACGGCAAGAAGATAGAATACTTCAGGAAGAGCCCGTACGTCGCTGTGGAGATCGAGAAGTACACGAAGGACCTCTCGAGCTACACGTTCGTGAGCATGCAGGGGTACCTCGAGGAAGTCACCGATTCCATCGACAAGAAGATGATACGCAAGCAGTTCGTCGACCTCATCAAGGAACGGCGGCTCTCGAATAACATCCTCGCGGCCCTCGGGCACTCGCCGCAGGACCCCCCGGAGGCAATCGCCGAGGAAGAGAGGTCCCTCGTGTGGAAACTGACCGGTGTGCGGGACCTCGTCGCGCTGAAGAACCTGTAGGAGAGGAACCAGAGTCAATCCTCGCGTCTCCCCAGGCCCGGGGGAATGACAAGGGAGGACCGGAAGCCCCCGAGGAGCGCTTCGAGCTCACCCGCGTCCTCCACCGGTTTTAAGCAAACGTTCCCGGTGCACACGTGCGCCCTCGCCGTGCCCGGCTCGCCGAGGAATGGCCTGCACCATGGCAGCAGCCCCGCGATCCCCGCCGCGTTGGCCTCGTTACCCATCCTGACGGGGAGGAGGAACGGGGAGTAGTTCCTGTCGACGACCGCCTCGAGCCGCGAGGAGGCAGGACCCCCGCCTCCCCCCGCGAGGACGACCGTTCCCGACCTGCCGTCAACGAGGAGCCTCCCCGCGAAGAACATCGCGCAGGAGGCCGGATACGACGCCGCGAGGGAAGAATAGTACCGCGTGATCGCCTCGACCCTCCCGAGGTACGCGTCGTTCCCCGTGAGGAGGGAGAGCCGGGCGAGGTTGGAGACAGAGAGGGCATTCGACGAGGGAACCGTGCCGTCGAGGAATTCCTTGCGCCTCGCCGGGACATCGCGGACGGACGACCTCGTCACGTAGTACCCTCCCCTCGCGGGGTCCCAGAATTCCTCCTCGTGGAATTCTTCGAGCTCGATTGCGGCCGAGAGGAACGAGGGTTTGCCGGTCGCGAGGAAGAGGTCGACGAGGCCCATGACCATCCCCGCGTAGTCAGCCGACATCCCCTCCACCGCGGCGTCCCCCGCGCTCCACCGGTGGAAGAGGCCGCCGTCCGGCGAGCGCATCGAGCGGAGGACGAATCCTGCTGCCCTCGCCGCGGCCTGCAGGAATGCAGGTTCCCCGAATACCCGCGAGCCCACGGCGAGGGCCGATATCGCAAGACCGTTCCAGTCCGCGAGGACGAGCGTGTCGGTGGGGGGCCGGGGCCTCGAATTCCGCGCGGAGAGGAGCTTTGCCCTCGCGCCCGAGAGCACCGCCCCGACGGACTCTTCGTCCATGCCGAGGATCCCCGCGGCCTCGCGCGGCTCCCTGAAGGCAGAGAGAACCCCCGGGATCTCCGGCCCGGCGACCGCGCTTCCTGCCTTTGTCCCCCCGCGCTCCTTTCCCCCGACGAGGAAAATGTGGGAGAACACCTCCCTCTCACCGGGGTCGAGGATCGAGTCGATCTCCTCCCACGTCCACGTGTAGAACGCGCCCTCTCCCCCCGCGCTGTCGGCATCCTCCCCCGCGTAGAACCCACCCCCCGGTGACTGGAGGTCCCTGCACATGTAGTCCATGCACTCCCGCGCGACGCGGCTAAACGTCCTGTCCCCCGTGAGGGAGAATGCCTCGGCATAGGCGAGGGCCGCGAGTGCCTGGTCGCAGAGCACCTTCTCGAAGTGGGGGACGAGCCAGCGCCCGTCCGTGGAGTAACGGTGGAATCCCCCGCCCAGCTGGTCGTAGACCCCGCCGCGGGCCATCGCCGCGAGGACGCGGCAGGAGAGATCGAGGGGTTCTGCCCTGCCCGAGACGCTCGCGTACCTGAGGAGGAAGAGGTGGACCTGCGGCATGGGGAAGAGGGGAGGGGGACCAAACCCACCCCCCTCAGGGTCGTGGATCGAGGCGAGGTGCGCGTAGAGCCTCTCTGCCGCGTCAACCGGGAGGCTCCCTCCCGGAGCGTAGTCCCTCGCGCGCGAGATGTACCCGTGAATCTCGCGGGAATTCTCCACCACCTCGTCCCGGTGCTCCTCCCAGTACCTCGCGACAGCGCCGAAGACCTCGAGGATCCCGGGCCTGCCGGGTCGCCCCCACCGCGGGATGTACGTCGCCGCGAAGAAGGGGTGGCCCTCGGGCGTGAGGAAAAGGGAGAGCGGCCACCCGCCGCTGCCCGTGAGGGCGACGCACACGTCCATGAAGTACTGGTCGAGGTCCGGCCGCTCCTCGCGGTCGACCTTCACGCAGACGAAGGAACCGTTCAGGACCCGTGCGACCTCGGGGTCGGAGAAGGATTCCTCGTGCATCACGTGGCACCAGTGGCACGTCGCGAATCCCACGGAGACGAAGACGGGCCTGCCCTCCCTGCGCGCCCGGTCGAATGCCTCCTCTCCCCACGGGTACCAGTCGACGGGGTCGCGGGCATGCCCGCGGAGGTAGGGGGAGGCCTCCCCGCCGAGGCGGTTCACCGCCCGGCCCCCCGCGCCACCATCCGCACTCCCCCTCGTCTCGCCTGCACGTCTTTTCCGCTCACTGGAAGAGATGTGCGCGGGCACAATTGTTAAAGCGGCGGGTCAGGGAAGGCACGATCGTTACACATAACAATGGCGCACGTGGAAATTTTACGTGTGACGAGCAGGGATGAACCGGCAGCCGGCCACCCGGCGGGCACCCGCCTCACGCCGGCGATGGCACAGTACCAGGAACTGAAATCCAGGTACCCGGACGCCATCCTCCTCTTCCACATCGGGGACTTCTACGAGACATTCGGGGAGGACGCACGGATCATCTCGCGCGAGCTCGACATCGCCCTCACCTCGCGGTCGAGGGACAGGGACAAAAACCCCATCCCCCTCGCGGGCGTCCCCTGCCACGCTGCCGAGAGTTACATCGCACGGCTCATCGCGAAGGGGTACCGCGTCGCGGTGGCAGACCAGGTGGAGGATCCCCGGGAGGCAAAGGGCATCGTGCGGAGGGAGGTCGTCCGCGTGATCACCCCCGGGATGGTGATGGACGAATCCCTCCTCGATTCCCCCGCGGCCAACTACCTCGCAGCCGTCTCCCCGCCGGCGGGAAAGAAGGAAGGGGGTATCGCGTTCCTCGACATCACGACGGGCGAGTTCTTCTGCGTTCCCCTCCCCCGGGAGAACGTTGCCGCCGCGATCTCGGACGAGTTCTCCCGTTACGCGCCAAGGGAGGTCCTCGTCGGCGAGGGAATCTCCCCGGCGCTCTGCGAGTACATCTCCGGGTTGACAGTGGCGGTATCGAAGGTTCCCGACCACTACTTCGACACCGATGCCGCGCGCGAGCTCCTCTGCACGCACTTCGGCGTCCAATCCCTCGAGGGGTTTGGTCTTTCGGGGATGGACGGCGCGGTCGGGGCGGCCGGGGCCGCGCTCGCGTACGCGAGGGAGACCCAGAGGCAGGACCTGCGGCAGGTGACCGCGCTCTCGGTCAGGCGGTCCCGCGATTTCTGCTTCCTCGACGCGGTGACCGTGAGGAACCTCGAGATACTCAGGCCCATAAGGGGGCAGGGGAAGGAAGGGACGCTGTTGTGGGTCCTCGACAAGACTGCAACGCCGATGGGGAGCCGCCTCCTCTCCGACTGGCTGTGCGCACCGCTCCTCTCGAAGGAGGCGATAGACGCGCGCCTCGACGCGGTGGAGTTCATGGTGAGGAACACGGCGGTCCGCATGGAACTCGTGGCCGTCCTCCGCCAGTGCGGCGACATCGGGAGGATATCGGGCAGGATTGCCTACGGGAACGTCACCCCCCGCGACCTGCGCGCCGCAGCCGAGACACTCGCGGTCGTCCCCCGGATACCGGCGATCCTCTCAGGCGGGATCGATGGGGAAGTCCCGACCCTCCTCGCGGAAGCATCGGCGGCGATCCCGGACCTCGGGTGGGCAAGGGACCTCATAGAGAGGGCAATCGTCGAGGATCCCCCCGCGCACGCGAGGCAGGGGGGAGTCATCCGGCCTGGGTTCAGCCCGGAACTGGATGCACTCCGGGACCTCTCCGCCTCGGGCAGGGACTGGATCGCGGAACTCCAGCAGAGGGAGAGGGAGCGGACCGGCATCCGGTCGCTGAAGATCGGGTACAACTCCGTCTTCGGGTACTACATAGAGGTGACGAAGCCAAACCTCCACCTCGTCCCGCCCCACTACGTGAGGAAGCAGACCACGTCGACGGGGGAGAGGTTCACGATCCCGGAGCTCGCAGAGAAGGAAGCGCTCATCTCGTCTGCCGATGAGCGCAGGCTCGCCCTCGAGCAGGAGGTCTACAGGAAGGTCGTGGAGCAGCTCCGGCAAGCCGTCCCGGCCCTCCAGGTACTTTCGCGTTCCCTCTCCGTCCTCGACGTCATCTGTTCCTTTGCAACCGTCGCGGCCACCCGCAACTACTGCAGGCCGGTCATCGACGACCGCTCGACCCGCCTCCTCGTCCGTGGAGGGAGGCACCCCGTCGTCGAGGCGGCGATGCCCGGGAAGTTCGTGCCAAACGACCTCGAGATGTCCGGGGAGAAGGACCAGGTCATCATCCTCACGGGCGCGAACATGGCGGGGAAGTCCACGTACATGAGGGCGGCCGCGCTCACCGTGATCATGGCACAGGCGGGGAGCTTCGTCCCCGCGGATTACGCCCTCGTGGGCATCGTCGACCGTGTCTTTTCCCGCGTGGGCGCGTTCGACGACCTCGCGAGCGGGCAGAGTACCTTCATGGTGGAGATGCTCGAACTCGCAAACATCCTCCACAACGTCACGGAGAGGAGCCTCGTCATCCTCGACGAGATAGGGAGGGGAACGGGAACGCTCGACGGCCTCTGCATCGCCCGCGCAGTCCTCGAGTACCTCCACGGGGGGAGATCCCGCGGTCCCCGCACCCTCTTTGCCACCCACTTCCACGAGCTCGTCTCGATGGAGGGGGAGCTCCCCCGCGTGAGGAATTACCACTTCGCGGTCAAGGAGACGGGAAGGGAAGTGGTTTTCTTGAGGAAGCTCATCCCGGGTGCAACCGACAGGAGCTATGGCATCCACGTGGCCGCACTCGCCGGTGTTCCCCGCCCGGTCATCGAGAGGGCACGAAACCTCCTCGATGAAGAGGTCAGGGGGCGCGGGAGGGGAACGGGGCAGAAGCCGAAGAGGTACACCCAGATGCTCCTCCCCGACGCGGGCATTGCAGCACCACCCGTCCACCCCGTCGTCGAGACCATCAAGAATCTCAACCTCGACGACATGACGCCGCTTTCTGCCCTCTCGATCCTCTACGACCTCCAGAAGAGGGCAAGGGACACGAGTGGAGGGTAGGGGGAGATGCCAGAATCCGCTCCGGGTGGGAAAATCCGCATCCTCGACGGGGAGACGGTGGCCCGGATCGCCGCCGGCGAGGTCATCGAGAGACCCGCGTCGGTCGTCAAGGAACTGGTGGAAAACGCGATCGACGCGGGGGCACGGACCATCGTGGTCGAGATCCGCTCGAGGGGGGGCACCATCGCCGGGATCAGGGTGACTGACGACGGGTGCGGCATGTCACCGGAGGACGCCGCACTCGCGTGCACCCGCCACGCCACGAGCAAGATCGCGCGGATAGAGGATCTCCACGGGATCAGGTCGCTCGGTTTCCGGGGCGAGGCCCTCGCGAGTATCGCGGCGATCTCGCGGCTCACGCTCACCACGCGGGTGGGAGCGGGGCAGATCTCGGGGACGCGGGTAGAGTGGGAGGGCGGGAGGTTCGTCAGGCAGGAAGAGTGCGGCTGCCCCCCGGGAACGACGGTCGAAGTCCGGGACCTCTTCTACAACACGCCTGCACGGAGGAAATTCATGCGCTCGCTCGGGGCGGAGATGGCCTACATCACGGGGACCCTCGAGCGGACCGTCCTCTCCCACCCCGGCATCTCGTTCCACGTCCTCCACAATGGCAGGACACTCATCTCGGCGCCCGCGGGGACACTCCGCGATGCCGCGCTCCACCTCTTCGGGGTCGAGTGGGAAAGGGCCCTCCTCCCCGTGGACTACACCGGCAACCGTGCCCGCATCGCGGGATTGGTTTCGCGCCCCTCGTTCTCGCGGCAGAACCCCTACCAGATATTCATCTCCGTGAACGGGCGGCCGGTGGTGTCAAGGTCCATCGCCCTCGCGGTACGGGAGGGGTACGGGACCCTCCTCCCCGCGGACCGCTTCCCCGTGGCCATCCTCGACATATCGGTCGATCCCGCGACCGTGGACCCAAACGTCCACCCGACGAAGAGGGAAGTACGGATCGCGGGGGAGGAGGAAGTCAGGGAGGAGATCGCCCGCGCGGTGGGATCCGCGCTAGGGTCCGTGGCAGTCATAACCGGCGGGGGCAATACAACCCGGTTCGCGCAGCAGAGACCGCTCCCCCTGAGTCCCGCCGAAACACCCTACGGGGTACCCTCCCATCCCCCGGGGTTCGTCTCGGAGCCCTGTTTTGGGACAGTCACCGGGAGGAAGGGCGGGGGACGGCAGGCCGGGCTCGGGATCCCGGAGGAGCCGCAGGAGGGAGCCTCGCTCCCTCTCCTCCCCGAGATGGAGGTCATCGGCCAGCTGGACAACACGTACATCCTCGCGGCGTTCCGCGGCGGCGAAGACCTGATCCTCGTCGACCAGCACGCCTCCCACGAGAGGATCCTCTACGACAGGCTCGTCGAGGGGGGTGCGACCCCATCCCAGAGCCAGGAACTCCTCTTCCCCGCCGTCCTCGATCTCTCCCCGCGCGAGGCCTCGATCGTCTCGGAGCTCCTCCCCGTCCTCCACGAGGCGGGGTTCTGCCTCGAGGAGTTCGGGAGGGGAACGTACGCCGTCCGCGCCGTGCCGGTCGTGCTCGGCAGGCAGCTCGACGCCGCGGGGGCGCGGGAGCTCGTCTCCGCGATCCTCTCGGGGAGCCCGAGGAAGGGTCCCGCGGCGGCGGACGAGATCCGGAAGATCGTCGCGTGCAGGGGTGCGGTGAAGGCCGGGACCCCCCTCTCCGCGGGGGAGTGCAGGGCACTCCTCGATGACCTCCGCAGGACGAGTCACCCCTACAGCTGTCCCCACGGGAGGCCGACGATGGTGGTCCTGAGGAAGAAGGAGATCGACGGGCTGTTCCTCCGGGCGTGAGCGCGGGGAGAAGGCATTTAGGGGAGGAGGGGAGAGAGCTCTTGGAAAAGAGAGATCTGCCGTGGGGCCCTGCCCCGCGCGGAGGATACCATGCGAGAATTGAATTGCAAGCCCCTGATCGCCGCCGTGTGCCTCGTTCTCTTCGGGATTTTCCCGGCGGTGCACGCAGCACCCGTTCCCGGATCCCTCATCTCGAGCACGACGAGCGTCTCGGGAAACGCGGTCGTCAACGAGACCGTGTCGGTGAAGAAGATCACCTACACGGGCGGATTTCCGACCATGCAGGAGTGGAGGTTCCACAGCTCGATCGCAAACCCGCAAGGGAAAACCTGGTCAACGGAAGCGTTCTTCGCGCCGGGCCCGGCAGGCGTGAGGTTCACCTTCACGGGGAGGGGAGGGCTCTTCCCCCCGTTCTCCCTCTCCCTCTGAGGGACCGCGGAGAGGAGGCGCACCGGGCCGGTGGCCTGCCCGCGGGAGGCGAGCCACGGTGAGGTGGGATCCCCGCGTCCGGTACCTCCGCGCGGGTCCGCCGGCACGCGGGAGGTACCTCCTCTACTGGATGCAGTCTTCCGCCCGGTCGCGGGGCAACATCGCCCTCGAGTACTCCCTCGAGGTCGCCCGCTCGCTCGACCTGCCCCTCGTCGCCTGTTTCTGCGTGTATCCCGGGTACCCTGAGGCAAACCTCCGCCACTTCACTTTCCTCGCCGAGGGACTCGTCTCCGCCGGCGACGCGCTCGCCCGCCGCGGGATCCCGCTCGTGCTCAGGCACGGGTACCCCCCGCGGGAGATAGCCGACCTCGCGCGCGACGCGTCCGTGGTGGTGACCGACAGGGGGTACCTCGCGCACCACGCGGCGTGGAGGGGGGAGCTCGCCGGGCAGGTCGAGTGCCCCCTCGCGGTGGTCGAGGACAACGTCATCGTCCCCGTGGGGGAGGCTTCGCCCAAGGAGGAATGGTCGGCCGCGACCTTCCGCCCGAAGGTGGAAAGGCTCCTCCCGGCATTCCTCTGGCTCCCGGAGAGAGGCACCCCCCCGCGGAAGGCGCCCGACGTGGACGGGATTCCCTACGCGGAAGCACCCGCCCTCGCCTCGCGGGGTGCCGACGGGGCCGTCCCGCCATCACCGGTCTTCCGCGGCGGGGAGGACGAGGCAGAACGGCGGCTCCGCCTCTTCGTCGACGGGAAACTGTCATCCTACCCGGCCCACAGGAACGACCCGACGCGCGACGTCCTCTCCCACCTCTCCCCCTACCTCCACTTCGGCCACCTCTCCCCCGTGGAGATCGCCCTGCGGGTGTCCGCGTCGGGATTGCCGGGCGCGGGCGAATTCCTCGACCAGCTCGTCGTCCGCCGCGAACTCGCGTTCAATTTCGTCACGTACAACGCGGGGTACGACACGTTCGGGGCGCTCCCCGCGTGGGCAATCGAGACACTCTCTGCCCATGCCCGCGACGCGAGGGAGTACGTGTACTCCGCGCGGGAGTTCGAGCGGGCCGAGACGCACGATCCCTACTGGAACGCCTGCCAGACAGAGATGGTGGTCACGGGCAAGATGCACGGGTACATGCGGATGTACTGGGCGAAGAAGATCCTCGAGTGGACCGACTCGCCAAGGGAAGCCTTCGGGATCGCGCTGTCCCTCAACAACAAGTACGAGCTCGACGGGAGGGACCCGAACTCCTACGCGGGAGTCGCGTGGTGTTTCGGGAAGCACGACCGTCCCTGGCCTGAACGGCCCGTGTTCGGGAAGGTGAGGTACATGGGTGCGCGCGGTCTCGAGAGGAAGTTCCCCGTCAGCGAGTACGTGAGGACGGTCGAAGGCCTCGCGGAGAGGTATGGCGTTCCCCGGCCGTGACGGAGACGCCCTGCCCGGGAGGCAGGTCGTCGAGGAGTTCAGGGAGGCCGTGTACGGGTACTACAGGAGGTTCGGGCGCCGGTTCCCGTGGCGGGAGACGAGGGACCCGTACGCGGTCCTCGTCTCGGAGCTGATGCTCCAGCAGACGGGGGTCGGGCGCGTCTCGGTGTACTTCCCCCGGTTCATCGGGGCATTCCCCGGCTTTCCGTCCCTTTCGCGCGCAACGCTCGCGGACGTCCTGCGGGAATGGAAGGGGCTAGGGTACAACAGGAGGGCACGGGACCTCCACCGGATCGCGCAAGTCGTCACCGGGGAATACGACGGCAACCTGCCGCGGGACGAGGCGGCGCTCGCCGCCTTGCCCGGGATAGGCAGGGCAACCGCGGCCGCGATCGCCGCGTTCGCGTTCGATAAACCGTCCGTCTTCGTCGAGACGAACATCCGCAGGCTCTTCCTCTACAGGTTCTTCCCCTCGCGGGAAGGTGTCAGGGACAGCGAGATCGTCCCGCTTGTCGCCGCGACGCTTGACCGGGAGAACCCGCGCGAGTGGTACTACGCGATGATGGACCTCGGGGCGAGCCTCCGGTGCGCAAGACCCGACCCCGTCCGGAGAAGCGCACACTACCGGAAGCAGCCGCCGTTCCGCGGCTCCGACCGTGAGCTGAGGGGGAAGATACTCTCCCTCCTGCTCTCAAAGGGACCCGTGGAGGAATCACGCCTGCACGCCGTGGTCGGGGCGGAACGCGGCAGGGTGCAGGCGATATGCGACCGGCTCGCGGGGGAAGGCATGGTCGCGAGGGAAGGGGGGATGATCCTCGTTCCGGGGACAGCGCACCCCCAGGGGGCGAAAAAGGGACGATCCTACCCCCGCAGGTAATACCCCGCGAGGATGAGGACGAGGCCGCAGTAGAACATGATCGCCCACGGCCACGAGAAGCCGAGGTTTATCGTCGAGAATCCCTTGAGATCCTGAATCAGCAGGAGGATGAAACCCGCGACGAAAAAGATGAGGCTCACCTGTTTCTTTGCACTCTTCTCCATCCTTGCCTCTCCGGTACAGTGGTGGCTCGCGATTCTATTTATTCCCTTTTTCCCCGCGGGGAGTGCCGCGGGGAGCGGGTCTTGCACCCCAAAGCCTTCATTTCCCGCGGTTTGCGACCCGGAGGACGAGCGAGAAGAGGCCGGTCCTCGGCAGGGGGGGCTCCCGCGGCGTCCCAGCCTCGATCCGCTCCCCTGGGTAGCCGAGGTTCTCGCAGACGGTGAGCACCACCTCGCCGGGGAAGTCGACGAGGCTTTCAGCGCAGGCGCGGACGTCAAACCCGGGGTCCGCGACGACGAAGACGGTCTTCCCGCGCGATAGCCCGTCGCGGATCTCTCCCAAGGCGGCCGCGTGGTCCCTCCCGTGGGCGACGACGACCGTGGTGTCCTGCATCGGGATGCGGAGGCGCGCGAGGGCGAGCTGGAGCGAGGAGATGCCGGGGACGACCTCTCCCGGCAGGTACCCGAGCCCCGCGAGCATCGGGTCGCCGGTCGAGAGGACGACCGCATCCGCGGGGAGGTTTTTCAGGGACCCGTAGTCCTCGATCTCGCGGACCTCGGCGTCAGGCCTGAAATACTCGCGCGCGAGCTCTATCGCCCTGCGTGACCCGTAGACGAGGCGTGCAGAGGAGATTTCGCGCACCGCCTGCAGGGTCAAGAGCCCCGGGCCGCACCCGACCCCCACGATCTTCATCCGCTGTCCCCCAGCACTTCCCCCTCCCGCGAGAAGACGACGACGCGGAGGGTGGGGTACTTCTCCCGCGCGATCGCAAAAGCCCTCTCCATCCTCCCGCGGAATTCGGGCCTTCCCGAGAGTTCCTCCACGGTCTGGCACCCCGTCCCCTCGAGGATCCCGGGGTAGAGGAACTTCAGGACGAGTCCCGGGAGCCCCGCGAGGACGACGTCCTCCCCCGCCCCGGCGAGGACGTCGGCCAGCCGGGATCCGGCGAGGACGACCTCGCGGTCGGGGAAGTGGAGGCGGGCGTACCGGAGGCCGATGCGGCCGGTCGTCACGACGACGCGGCCCGCCGACGCGACCCTCTCCCGCGCGGACTCGGCGAGGTGGTCGTCCCACGGCTCGACGAGGCCGGTCGACCCGAGGATGGAGATCCCGCCGACGATCCCGAGGCGCGGGTTGAGGGTCCGGGCTGCCGCCTCCCTCCCCCCGGGGACTTCGAGCGTGAGGGCGACACCCGGTATCCCGGCGGTCACCATCGCCTCCCCGATCGCCTCCATGATCGCGGAGAGGGCCGGCGGGCTGATCGCGGGCTCGCCGGATCTCGCCCGATGGGTATCGCGGGAGTGCCGGCCGATACCCTCCCCGGGCACGAGGGAGACGCCGTCGCCGCGTTCCTCGGCGGTCGCGACGAACACGAGGCCCGCGGTCGCGTCCGCGGGATAGTCCCCCACGAACTTGGTTACCCTCCCCACCCCCGAGTGTCCCTCGGCGGGCACGACCACCTCGATCCCGCAGGGGGTGCGGACAGGGACGCGCTGGACCGGTCCCCGAAGGGAGAGGATTGCCGCCTTGCAGGCGGCGGCGGCCGTGGTGCCCGTCGTGTACCCCCTCCGGAGTACCTTTCCGGACGCGGTGAGGACACCGAGCCCCGCGCGCGCGAGCTCGAGTGCTCCCGGGTCCCCGCAGGCGGCGACCCACTCCTCGGGGTAGGCGAATCCCGTCACCGGGTCGACGAGGGCTCCCCTACCCCCCATCTCCCCTCTCCACCCCCCTCTCCGCGAAGATCGTGATGATCTCGTTCATCGCGGCGACTGCGACGGGCGTTCCCCCCCTCGTCCCGACGTTCGAGATGGAGGGGACGGGGAGGGACCGGAGCCTCTCCTTCGACTCGGCGGCGTTCACGAATCCGACCGGTGTCCCGATGACGAGCGCGGGTGCGATGCCCTCCTCGACGAGGTCGCAGAGGGAGAGGAGGGCGGAAGGGGCGTTCCCGATGACGACGATCGCCCCTTGAAGTTCCCCGCGGAGCGCGAGGATCCCTGCCCGTGCCCTCGTGATTCCCTCCGCTTCAGCCCTCTCCGCGTGGTCGAGGGCGCAGGCAATCCTGCTCCCGTGGCCCTTCTTCTGGATCCCGACCATGACCATGCGGATGTCTGTCACGATGGGTGCACGGCGGGCGAGCGCTTCGAGTCCCGCGCGGACGGGGTCGTGCATGAACCGGAGGAGCCCGGCCATCTCCATGTCCCCGACCGCGATCGCGCACCTCTGGCGCACCCGGTCCTCGTCGCTCCGGTCCCCGATGACCTTCCGGGCGAGCATCCGGCTCTCCCTCGAGATACGGAGGGCTTCCCCCGGTATCGCGCCGATGTCAGTATAGGTACTTTCTCTGGTATCCCCGCGGGGTGATGATGGCTCTCCCATCCCTCCCCACCTCCCCCATCCTCGTCTCGGTCCCGCCGATGATGACCGTGGTGTGCATGTCGATATCGCCCTCGTACTTCATTGCGTCCCCGAGCGTCGTGACGGTGACGGTCTCCCCCTCGCGGTACGCGTTCCTCACGATCCCGACCGGTGTCGAGGGGTCGCGGTAGCGCGACGCGATCTCGATTGCCCGGGCGAAGTTGTGCGGCCTTCCCCTGCTGCGGGGGTTGTAGAGGACGACGGGGACGCCCATCGAGAACGCGCACTTGAGCCTCTCCTCGATCACCTCGGGCGGGGTGAGGAGGTCGGAGAGGCTGACGACCGCAAAGTCCCCCGAGAGAGGGGATCCTAGGAGCGACGCGGCCGCGGTCGCTGCCGTGACCCCCGGGATAACCTCCACCCTCACGGGATACTCCGACCGCTCGGCAACCTCGAGGACGATCCCCGCCATCCCGTACACACCGGGGTCGCCCCCGCTCACCACCGCGACCACGCTCTCCCTCGCGAGCGCGACGGCCTGCCGTGCCCGCTCGACCTCCCTGCCCATCGAGCTCCTGATGACGGTCTTCCCCCTGATGAGCGGCTCGACGAGCGCGAGGTACGAGTCGTTCCCGATCACGTACTCCGCCTCCTCCAGCGCGGCGATGGCCCTCCCGGTCATGTGGTCGGGCGAGCCGGGGCCGAGCCCGACCACGTAGAGGACACCCCGCCCCTCACCGCGCGATGGCAACGGTCACCCCCCCGAACACCCTCTTCTCCATGACGAGCTCCTTTCTCTCGGAGACCGCGAGCGCAGCAGGCTCCGCGACCCCGGCGAGACCCACCCTTCCTGCCCGCGAGGGCGACCGCGGCGGGAACGCGGCGAGAACCTGATCGTCGAGGAAGACGAGCGTCCCGCCGAGGGCCCTCACCCCGCCGATGATCCCCTGCTCATGGGACTTCCGCGCGGTCGAGGCGTATACCCCGACCTCGTCCTTCCCGATCCCGGCCGCCTCGAACGCGCTCTCGAGGGCCGACTGCACGTCACGTGCGGCCGTCCCCCTCCTGCACCCTATCCCCACGGAGTACTCGCCCTTCCGGAAGAGGACGGTGACGCGCGGTCCCGCGATCACCACCGCCGGCCCGCTTACCGCGTGGAGCGGGACGGGGCCGTCGAGGATCGCGGCGTTGACGGGTGTCGTCGATTCCCGGTTGATGATGCGGCAGTCCAGGCGGGCGGCAATCGCCTCGACGGATTCCCTCCCGGCCCTCTCCGTCGCGGTGGTGATGACCGGGAGTGCGCCGAGCCCCGAGAGCTTCCGCGCGATCTCGTTTGCGCCGTGGTGGCCGCCGACGAGGGGGATCGCGAAGGTGAGGTCGGGGTCCACGACCACGACTGCCGGGTCCTCCCACTTGTCGCGGAGGAGGGGCGCAACAGACCGCGTCGCGATGCCCGTCGACATCACCGCGACGATCCACTCCGACTCCCGGAATGCGCGCGCGAAAGCATCGGGCGAGTAGGGGACCACCTCGCCGCCGAGAAACCCCGCGATCCTCGCCGCTGCGTCGAGGAACCTCGAGAGAGAGATGACCTTCCCGCTCATGAGTACAGGTGCGACCTCCTGTGCCCGGACGACGCCGGGTCGAGGACGCCGCCGACGACGAGGAGGGCGGTCTTCGTTATCCCGGCGTCCCTCGCCTTCTTCGCGATGTCCGCGACGGTCCCCCGGACGACGACCTCGTCGTCCCAGCTCGCGTGGTACACGACTGCGGCAGGGGTATCCGGGGGACACCGGACCCTCGATGTGATCTCCTCGAGGTGCCCGGTCCCGAGGAAGAAGACGAGGGTCGCCCTGTGTTCGGAGAGCCCGGGGATCTCGTCTCTCTCGAGGGTCGCGCCTGCCGGGCGCGTCACGATGAGGGTCTCTGCGACGCCGCCGAGCGTGAGCTGGATCTTCAGGGCAGCCGCGGCGGCGAAGAGCGAGGACACCCCGGGCACGATCTCGCAGTCCACGCCCGCCGCGGAGAGGATCTCGATCTGTTCCACGATCGCGCCATAGAGCGAGGGGTCCCCCGAGTGGAGGCGCACGACCTTCTCCCCCTCCCTCGCGTGGGAGACGAGGATCCCGCAGATCTCCTCGAGCGTCATCCCGTGGCTGTCGATCTTCACGGGGGCGCGGGAAGCCTCCACGAGCCGCGGGTTGACGAGCGACCCGGTGTAGACGAGGACGTCAGCCTCCCGGAGGAGGGTGAGCCCCTTCACCGTGATCAGGTCAGGGTCGCCCGGGCCCGCCCCGACGAAGAAGACCCTCGCCATATCACCGCTCCGCGTAGAGGACGCTCATGTAATCGCTCTGCTCCGGGAGATCCCCCTCCCTGAACACGCGCATGTCGGGGAGGAACATCCTCTCCACGAGGACGAACCGGGAGAAGCCCTCGCGCGCGAGGGCTTCTGCAGTTTCCCTCGGCCTCCTGACCTTGAGGAGCACCCTGTGCCGCGGCGTGCCGCCGTCGGAGACGCAGAAGCCCTCGGAGAGCGCGATCCCCGCCGCCGCCGCAAACGCCGTGATCGCGCTGATCCCCGGTTCCGTCCGGCACTCTATCCCCGGGTACTTCTCCCGCACGACCTCGCAGAGCCGGGAGAACGTCGAGAAGAAGTTCGGGTCGCCGAGGAGCGCGAGCACCGCGGTCCCGCTCGAGGCGACGGGCGCGATCCTCTCCGCGTTCCTCTCCATGCATGCCCTCACCGCGGCAGGGTCTTCTGTCATGGGGAACTCGAGGACCTCGGCGTCCCTGTAGGGCGACACGAGGGAGTGGGCGAGTCTCCCGGGGACGTAGACGGCGTCTGCCTCCCGCAGGAGGCGCACGGCCCGGAGGGTGAGGAGTTCGGGGTCGCCGGGACCGAGCCCCAGGCCGATCAGCACGGGGACACCCCCCCGGAGATGACGGCCACGGGATTGGCCGGTCTCCAGATATGGCCGCCGTCGAGCGGAGCCGCGTGCGCCACTTGGACGAGGACGGCCTCCCTGTATATCCCGAGTTCCTCCATAAGGGAGATCGCCCTCGCGACGGTCTCTATCTTCACCGCGTTGACGACGATCGCCCGGACCTTCAGCCCGGCGAGCAGGGGGAGGATCCGCTCGATCTCCCGCGAACCGCCGAGGAACGCGGCGTTGGGGGGAGGGAGCGAGGGGATGAGGTCTGCCGCGTTCCCCGCGTGGAACTCGATGTTCGAGACCCCTGCCCTCGCCGCCGCCTCCCGCGCGTGCGCGATGGCCTCGCCCCGGACATCGATCGCGATGACCTTTCTCACCCTCGGCGCCGCGTGGACCGCGACCTTCCCGGTGCCGCACCCGATGTCCATGAAGAGGTCCGAGGGCCGGAGGTCGAGCTTCGAGAGCGAGATCGCCATCACCTCGTCCTTCGTCGGCCCGCCGGGAAGTCCCATGCCAAACTCACTCCTTTTTTCGCCACGGAGGAGCATTAACTCTTGTATCGCGCGGTCAGGGGAGGAATTCACCCGCGGGATCCCCCGCCTGGGTCTCCGGCAGGACGAGGGGGGGATCGCCCTCCCGGTAGAGCCTGACGACTTCCCCCGCGATGATGACCGCCGGCGGTCTCACCCCGCGCTCCTCCGCGATCGCCCCGATCGTCGCGAGCGTCCCCGTGGTGACCCTCATGTCCGGCCGCATCCCCCTCTCGATGACGGCGACGGGTGTCTCCGGGTCCCGGCCGTGTGCAACGAGGGTCGACGCGATCCACGGCAGGTTGCGGACGCCCATGAGGATGACGAGAGTTCCCCTGTTCCGCGCGAGGCTCTCCCAGTCTATCGCGGAACCCTCCTTGCGTGGGTCCTCGTGCCCCGTGAGGATCGTCACCGAGGACGCGTACTTCCTGTGCGTCACGGGAATCCCCGCGGCAGCGGGGACGGCGATCGCGCTCGTCACGCCCGGGACGACCTCGACGGGGATGTTGTGCGCCCGCAGGACCTCGAGTTCCTCACCCCCCCTCCCGAAGAGGAAGGGATCGCCACCCTTGAGGCGGACGACCTTCTTCCCCTCGAGCGCCCGCTCGACCATTATCCTCTCGATCTCGCGCTGCTCGAGCGTGTGCATCCCGCCGAACTTCCCGCAGTCTATCTTTTCTGCCCCCTCCGGGAGCGCGGCAAGGATCTCGCTCCCGGGGAGTTGGTCGTGGAGGATCACGTCCGCCTCGTCGATGACCTGCTTTGCGCGGACCGTGAGCAGTCCAAGTCCCCCCGGCCCCGAGCCGACGAGGTACACCTTCCCTTCCTTCATTCTCTCACCCCAAGCCTCTCGTGTGCTTCCCTGATGAGCTGCGCGGCCTCTGCCCGGAGGTCCCGCGCGAGGAGGTGGGCGGATGACGCGTCCGGGCAGGGTCCCTCCCTCCGCGCTGCCCTGTCCCCCGAGAGCGAGAGGACCTCTGCGTACATGTAGCCGTCCCTGCAGTATATCCCGAGCGGGGTGTAGCATCCCCCGCCGATCTCCTCCATTGCGACCCGCTCGGCCGCGGTGTCCCTCCGGGTGGGCGCGTGGTCGAGGATAGCCGCGAGCTCGTCCGCGGTCTCCCCCTCCCTGCAGACGACGGCGACGGTCCCCTGGTTCGGCGACGGGACGAAGACCTCGGGGGGGAGGCGCGTCCCCGGGAGCGTGAGTCCCAGCCGCTGGAGACCCGCCTCGGCGAGGACGACCGCGTCGAACCGCCCCTCGCGGAGCCTGCGCAGGCGGGTATCCACGTTCCCGCGGAGCGGGTGGATCTCGAGGTGGGGGTAGTGCCTCAAGAGCTGTGCCCTCCTCCGCGTGCTCGACGTCCCCACGACCCTCACCTCCTCGAGCGGGACCTCGTGGACGAGGAAGTCCGCGGGGGAGTCGCGTTCGAGGACGGCGCAGGTGACAAGCCCTTCCGGCCTTTTCGCGGGGATGTCCTTTGCGCTGTGGACCGCGGCGTCGATATCGCCCCGGAGGATGGCATCGTCGAGGGCGCGGACAAAGACGCCCTGTCCCCCGATCTCGTGGAGGGGAACCCCCGTGACGGAGTCGCCGAGCGTCTGGACGATGACCCTCGTGGCCTCGACTCCCTGTTCCGCGAGGCGCGCGATCACCCTCTCCGCCTGGGCGAGAGCGAGCGCGCTCCCGCGGGTCCCTATCCGGAGAGACATCTCCTGTACGCCGTGCAGATTGCCTCTACGTCCGCCCAGCTGTGCGCCACGGAGAGGAAGTTCGTCTCGAACTGCGAGGGCGGGAGGAAGATCCCGGACTCGAGCATCTTCTCCCAGAAGAGCCAAAACGCCCTCGTGTCGCACTCCTTTGCCTGCCGGTAATCGCGCGGGGGCCTGTCCCTGAAGAAGAGCGCGAACATGGAACCGAGGCACACGAACGACCCCTTGCCGAGGTCGACCACGGTATCGCGAATCGCCTCCATTTTCTCCCGGAGATCCCTGTATATCCCGGGGTGGTTGTGGATCCACCGGACCGTCGCGAGCCCCGCGGCGAGGGAGAGGGGATTCCCTGAGAACGTCCCGGCATTGTACACGGGGCCCTGCGGCGCGACCATCTCCATGATCTCTCTCCTCCCCCCGAACACGCCGATGGGAACGCCACCCCCCACGATCTTCCCGAGCGTCGTGATGTCAGGGACGACGCCCCACCGTCTCTGCGCACCCCCGATCCCCACGCGGTACCCCGTGATCACCTCGTCGAAGACGAGGAGGACACCGTGGTCCCTCGTGATCCTGCGCACTTCTTGGAGGTATCCTTCCTGCGGGAGGATCGGCCCCACGTTCCCCATCACGGGCTCGACGATGAAGGCGGCGACGTCGCCGTTTCGGGAGAGGAGGGTCTCGAGTGCCTCCGCGTCGTTGTAGGGGACCTGGAGGGTGTGGGCCGCGACCTCAGGGAGGACACCCGCGGAGTCGGGGATCCCGAGCGTCATCGCACCGGACCCCGCCTTCACGAGGACCGCGTCGTGGGCGCCGTGGAATCCCCCCTCGACCTTCACGATGTCCTTCTTCCCGGTGTATCCCCTCGCGAGGCGTATCGCGGCCATCGTCGCCTCCGAGCCGCTCGAGACGAACCTGACCATGTCCATGCCCGGGTGGTCGCGGCAGAGAACCTTCGCGAATTCGACTTCCAGTGGCGTGGGCGTCCCGTACAGCCACCCGTCCGCGAGCTGTGCCTCGATGGCGGCGCGGACCTCGGGGTGCGCGTGGCCGAGGAGGAGGGGACCGTACCCCATGCAGCAGTCGATGAGGTCCCTGCCGTCCACTGTGCGGAGCCGCGACCCCGAGGCCTTCGCGGTGTAGAAGGGGTAGGGGGAGATCGCCCTGACGGGGCTGCTCACGCCGCCCGGGATGAGGGACCGCGCCATCTCGAAGTACTCACTGCTCCTCATCGAGCCACCCCGCGACGTCCCTCGCATAGTAGGTGATGATGAGGTCTGCCCCTGCCCTCTTCAAGCACGTGAGGGTCTCGATGACGACGTCCCTCTCTCTGATCCACCCCCGAGCAGCGGCCGCCTTGACCATCGCGTACTCCCCGCTGACGTGGTACGCGGCGACCGGGATGCCGAGTGTCCGTACCGCAGCAAGGACGTCGAGGTAATACCCGGCGGGCTTCACCATGAGGATGTCTGCACCCTCGTCGAAGTCGAGGACTGACTCGAGGATCGCCTCGCGGAAGTTCCCGGGCGGGACCTGGTACGTTGACCTATCACCGAACCGGCAGCCGCTCTCGGCCGCGTCGCGGAACGGTCCGTAGAGGGCACTCGCGAATTTCGTGGAGTAGGACATGATCGCGACGTCCGCGAAACCCGCACCGTCGAGCGCCGACCTCACGGACTGGACGACGCCGTCCAGCATGCACGAGGGTGCGACGACGTCCGCGCCGCTCTCCGCGTGCGAGAGGGCGATCCTGTTCATCAGCTCGAGGGAGGCGTCGTTGAGGAGGTCAGGACCGTGCCGACCTTCGCCCACGATGCCGCAGTGGCCGTGGTCGGTGTACTCGCACGCGCACACGTCGGTGGCGACGAGGATCCCAGGGACCGCGTCCTTGATAGCCCTGACGGCCCTCTGGACGACCCCGTCCTGCGCGAACGCGGAAGACGCGTTCCTGTCCTTCACGGCCGGGATGCCGAAGAGGAGGACTGCCCGGATGCCGGCATCCCAAAGGTCCCCCGCGACCTCCGCCGCCTCGGCGAGGGGATAGCGGAACTGCCCCGGCATCGACGGGATGCCCTTCCTCTCCCGGGTGGTCTCGTCGAAGAAGACAGGTGCGACGAGGTCGAGCTTCCGGAGCGCTGTCTCGGAGAGGAGCGGCCGGATGATCCCGGACCGGAGCCTCCTCATTCTTCTCTTGGGAAACAAAGTCTCTCACCCCTTGTGATTGCTGCGACGAGTGATCTCGCAAGCCCGAGGTCCCCGCCTTCGGCGGAGAGCCTTATTGAAGCCGTCATGTCCGAGAGGAGTTTCCTCGCGAGGACCCTCGAGAGGTCGTCGATGATCTCGCGCGTCCTCTCGTCGGCACGGCCGATCCGGGAGAGGGCCCTGTCCCTCTCGCGGAGGCGGATCTCCTCGGCCCACGTGTGGAGCGCGGCGATGACCTCGTCAGCGGACCTGCTGTTCAGCAATTTCACGAAGCGTACGAGCTCTTCCTCGATGAGCTCTCTCACTTTCCGTGCCTCGGACCGCCTCGAGTCCATCGTCCTCTCGTTGATCTCGCGGAGGTCGTCGATCGTGAAGAGCGAGACGCCGCGGATCTTCCCCGCGTCTTCCTCCACGTCCCGCGGCTGCGCGATGTCGATGATGACGAGGGGTCTGGGCCCATCCTCGTTCGGCCAGCAGCGTGCTGCCATGACCCGCTCGAGCTGGTCGCAGTGGATGACAGGGTGCGGCGCGGACGTGCACGAGATCACGACGTCAGAGAGGGTCATGTAGTGGGAGAGCTCGTCGAACCGTATCGCCCTCCCCCCCACCTTCTCCGCCAGCCGCTCCGCGCGGGCGTACGTGCGGTTCGCGACGTAGATGGCGGTCAGGTTCTTGGCGGCGAGAGCTCTCGCCACGAGCTGTCCCATCTCGCCGGACCCGATCACGAGGATGTGTTTCCCCTCGAGGGTACCGAGCCTCTCCTCCGCGAGCTGGACTGCGGCCGAACCGACCGAGACCGCGCCGCGGTTGATCTGCGTCCTGCGGCGTGCCTCCGTCCCCACGTGCACGGCCTTGTGGATGCAGAGCTCAAGGACAGGTCCCGCGCACCCCGCCTCCATCGCCTTGTGGAGCGCCGTTTTCAACTGGCCGAGGATCTGGTCTTCCCCGACGATCATCGAGTCCATCCCGCACGCAAGCTCGAGGAGGTGGCGGAGGGCTTGCGTGCCGGAGTAGAGGTAATAGCCCTTCCAGCCGGCCTCGTCGAGGAACGAGGAGAGTGCCCCCGCGTCGCCGTGGACGATGACCTCGACCCTGTTGCAGGTCTGGAGGAGGACGACGCCGGCGAACAGTCCCCTTGCCCTCTCGAAGAATACCCTCTCGTCGGGAAAGCGCATCTTCTCGAGGATGTCGGCCGTCGCCGTGTGGTGGCTTATCCCGGCGACAGCGACGGGGACGTGCAGCGCGCTGTCCCCGCGACCAGTCAATCCAGGTACCTCACTGCAATCAGCGACCATGTGTACGCCTCCCCGCGGGGGATGGCATTCCAGACGTCCGGATCCTTCAGGACTTTCCAGAGGATCTCCCTGCGGGCAGAAGGATCGGGCACGAATTCCCGCAGGTACTTCCTTAGGCGTTCCTGGAGCTCTACCATCCGGTCGAGGTGGGGGAACGTCTCCTCGAGGTGTTCCCTGATGAACCGGGATATCGCGGGGCTCGAACCGGCAGTACTCACCGCGAGGACGAAATTTTTGCCCCTCACGACGGACGGGACGAGGATATCCCCCGTCTCCCCCTCCGCGTTGTTGAAGAGGACGTTTTTCCTCCTGCAGGCATCCCCGATCCTGTTGTTGAGGACGGGATCGGGAGTCGCGGCGACGGCACAGAACGCGCCCTCGAGGAGGGAGTACAGGGATTCATCGGTGAGCGTGCCGAGATCGGTTTCGACCCTCTCCACCGGGAGTTCCAAGAGCGCGGGAGAGAACGAACGCGAGTACACGACGACCCTCGCCTCGGGAGAAAAAAAAGCTGCTTTCCGGGCGCCGACCTCACCTCCCCCGAATATCGCGACTTTTTTCCCCGTAAAATCCACGAGGAGCGGTACCATCAGTATAGGTGTGGCGCGATCTTTTCATTAAGATGTTGGGTTCGGGGGGCAAATCCGCCCGGTCCTCCGGCGGGCATTTCCGGGCGCGAATGGAACCAATCGGCGCACTTTTCTGCGGGGGCCGAACGCGATAGCCTTAATAGCATCCACACCATATTGATGTGAGCACTTGCGCCGATAGTGTAGTGGTTATCACTAGGCGTTGCCAACGCCTAAACCCGGGTTCGAGTCCCGGTCGGCGCATCCCGGAACTTCTTTTCCTTGGAAATTGCACCCGTGATATTCACTTGGTGCGCAGTTATCTCCCCGAGGATCATGCAATATTCATTTCTCCGCCAGGGCAGGGATTCACCGGGGGGCAATTTCCGGGGGATTCCAAGGCGACCTGCCTTGGACCATGGAAACGCGGACCGTGCCGGGTTCGTGAACCGACCGCCGGGGACGGGCGCGGGGATTTGCGCAGCCGGGGGGTGAAATTGGTGATCGAACGGGCTTTCACCGTGGCAGGACGCACCTTTCCTCGCAGGAACCCCCCCCCATACGCCTGGAAAAAGGGCGCGTGTCAAAACCGTGTTCCCGTTCCCGGGTTACTCCGGGGCCGGGACGTCCCTGCTCATCCCCCCAAGGAGCCTCCACCTGCCCCCCTCCCTTATCCACGTGTGGGTAATCGCCGAGGATTTCCCGACGGGTGTCCCATCAATGCTACTCCACGTGACATTGAGGGTATACTGGGTGAGTGCTGTATCCCCCGAAATCCGGATCCCCTTCCGGTCTATGACGAGGGTACAGGGGACAGGGCTTGTCACGAGATTCCTCATGAAACGGGCGCTCATGTTGTAATCGACGGGCGTGTCACGTCCATCAGGCCACCCGAGGAACCTGCTGTCGAGGAGCGAGAGAACCCCATCGTAGTCTGCCCTGTAGAGGCTGGAGAAGTACTCGTTCTCGAGTGCCCAGATTTCCTCTTCGTCCGTTGTTGCATGGTTTCCCGCGGTCATCGTTGTGCACCCCGACAAAAATCCCAGTGTGCAGAGAATGAGCAGGAGGGAGGTGCAGGCATAAATTCTTTTCATTGGTTACTGTAAAGCACGGGAGCCGGATAAACGTGTGGGGTCGTGTCATCCGGGTGGGATAGCAGGTCCCACGGGATAGCACAGCACAAAGAACCCGCAAATCAACCCGTTTATCCCAGGCCACGAGGGGAGGTTAAAATAGCTCGCGGTCTTTCAAGGCAGGGCCCGGGTCGGGTCGGGGAAGGTTTTGTCAGCCTCGTTGATACGCTATGCCATTGGGAACTGTCCGGTACACCATTTTGTCCCGGTGGGACTCTCGTCATGACCGCGTCACCACCGGGAGAGAGGGAGAAGCCCTGTATTCTCTCCGCGGTATTCCCCCAAGCGTCTTTTGCGGGTGACCCGGGTCACAAAATACCATTGCATTTTCCCATTCGCGGACTTTTTCCCCCGGTCGATTCCCCGATCCGAAAACCCGCGAGAGTTTGCGCTTGGGAGTACCTTTCGCCCCCCGGGGACATGGAATATGCCGCTCTCGCGGGAGCAAGGCAAGGGCTGACGGGTGCATAATCATTGTTGCGCGCGTGCGGGTATTCCGAACCGATGGTGGCAAGAGGCCTCGATTACCATCTGAATCCCTTCGCCCGGGAAAAAGGGCCTCTCTTTTGGTCCCTTTCGGCACGCGATACCGGCGGGAAAACCGGAGATACTATAATGGGTGAGGTATCTCCTACTATTGGTTGACTGGCAGGTGTCCTGCCAGCCCACGTTCCCAACGGCGACCGAGGTGTTTCGAGACGGAGAAGAATGAAGGATGCGTCCCCTGCGATCCATCGGAAGGAACCGATGCGATCGAGGAGAAGATCCGCTCGTGGGCATCTTCGTACGCGAGGCAGAAGGGCTGGATCCTCAACCCGGACAAGAAGGCCCTCGACATCGTCATCAGGGGACTTTCCCGCAATTGCAAGAAATTCGGCAGGCCCTACTGCCCGTGCCGGTTGCGCAGTGGCGACCCCGAGAAAGACAGGGATATCGAGTGCCCCTGCATCTACCACGCGGACGAGATAAGGGACGAGGGGAACTGCCACTGCAGGCTGTTCTACCGGCCGGACTGATCCCCGTTGGGATGGCGCCTGGAATCGCCGGGTTCTGAGCTTTTCTGCCCCCGCGGAGAGTCCTGTCCCACGTCGCGGGAGGAGCCCCTGCAGGGCCTGCGGAATGTGGGAGGAGTCCGCATGCGGGAGGGGCGCGAGATCCGGATACCGGGCGCGATGACCCGCGGGACGAAAGAGCTTTTTCGGGCCAAGGGCCCGGATCCGTCAGATTGATGTGGGTTCACCTCCATTATTTCAAATATATTTGAAATTGAAGGTGGATTGGTGAGGCCGGCAACGTGTCCCACGGGGCATTTCTGCCCGCGACGGTCACCGTGCACGCGTTCCACGGGGGCTGCGGGAGAGGTGGAATACCGGGTGGGGGATTGGAATGATTGACGCCATCGCCGGTCCGGTCTCCCTCGGCTGGGAGACGCTCGCCGAGTACCTGCAGGAGCACGTCGTCACGTGCCTCGTGCCCGCGTTCTTCATCGCGGGGGCGATTGCCACCTTCGTCAGGAAGGAGGCCATCCTGAAGTACTTCAGCCCCGACGCGCCGAAAACGGTCGCCTACGGGCTCGCATCGGTCTCGGGGACGATCCTCGCGGTCTGCTCGTGCACGATCCTCCCCATGTTCGCGGGCCTCTACAAGCGGGGGAGCGGTATCGGGCCGGCGACCACGTTCCTCTACGCCGGTCCGGCCATCAACGTCCTCGCCATCGTCTACACGGCAAAGGTGCTCGGCCTTGACCTCGGCATCGCGCGCGCGGTCTTCGCCGTCGCGATGTCCATCGTCATCGGGCTCGTCATGGCCGCGTCTTTCCGCTCCCACGACGACGAGACGAGGGAGAGGCTGAAGGCCATGCCTTCCGTTCCGGCCGGCGAGAAGGCAGGACGGCCCGCGTGGGCGGTCCCCCTCTTCTTCGTCCTGCTCGTGGGAATCCTCGTCACCGCGACGGCGAAGGCGGACTGGACGGTCAAGTTCCCGGTTATCTACGCCATGACCCTCGCGGTCGCGTGCCTCCTCATCTACTTCTTCGGGCGGGACGAGGTCACCGAGTGGGGATACGAGACGTGGGATCTGGCGAGGAAGATCTTCCCCATCCTGATCGCAGGGACGTTCTCCCTCGGGATGCTCGCCTACTTCCTCCCTCCAGAGACATTCCGGCCGTTCTTCGGGGACAACTCGGTCTCTTCCACGCTCCTTGCCGCCATCGTGGGGACGATCCTCTACATGCCGACGCTCCTTGAGGTCCCCATCATCGGGACGACGTTTGGATACACGGGTGGGGTGATGGCGGGGGGACCGGCGCTCTCCCTCCTCCTCTCGGGACCGAGTGTCAGCCTCCCCTCGCTCCTCGTCCTCTCGCGGGTCATGGGGGTGAGAAAAACGGCCACCTACGCTGTCCTTGTGATTTTTATTTCGGCACTTGCAGGTTTTGTCTACGGGCTGTTCATGTGGTGAGGTGAGAGCTGAAATGAGAGAGACGGAAAAACCGTGTTGCGCGGCGGAAGCCCTGCGGCGGATCCGGCAGGTCGATGTCGGGGGGATCACAGTGGGGCTTGCGATGCTCGACGAGATCATCGACGAGGTGAGGGGGCTACAGCTCTCATCGCGAGACGCAATCGCCGACGCACTCGTAAAGAGGGTGAAAATTTACAATTACGTTCCCGCCTCAGCGGAGGAGAAGTACAGGGAGGCACTCTGCCGCGAGTATGAAAGGAGGGGGAGACCATGAAGATCGAAGTCCTTGGTACAGGGTGCATGAAGTGCAGGAGGCTCGCAAAGAACGTCGAACAGGCAGTCGCAGAACTTGGGATCGACGCAGAGATCCAGAAGGTGGAGGACATCGCCGCGATCATGGAGAGGGGGGTCATGCTCACCCCGGCACTGATCGTCGACGGCGAACTGAAGGTCTCCGGCCGCGTTGCCGATGTGAAAGAACTGAAGGAGATATTGAAGGGATGAGTGAGACGATGGAAGGAGAAACGAAATGCGTCTGCGGTGGACCGGGCATTGCAGAGGGCGGGAAGAAGAGGGTCCTCTTCACGTGCTCCGGGGGTTCGAGTACCGGGCAGATCGCGAACCACGCGGCGGTCCGGCTGGCACAGGAAGGTTTTGGCATCATGGTGTGCATCGCGGGAGTTCCCTTCCGCGCGCCACCCGTCATGGAGAAGCTCGCGCAGGGGGAGGCGATCGTCGTCCTCGACGGCTGCCCGGTGGCATGTGCCCGCAAGGTGCTCGAGATGCAGGGTATCCGCGCCGACCAGCACATCGTCGTGACGGACCTAGGGATCAAGAAGACGAAAGAGCTCATTCCGGCCGAGGAGGAGATCGAGAAGGTCGTTGATGCGGCGTGGAGGGGGCAAGGAGAATTATAAGGAGGGAGAGAGAGTCCCGGCCGTCTCCGTAGCCATTGCCGCGTGTCAATCCCGTTAACGACGTGGAATGCGCATGGGACGAGGGCAAGAACAATCTCCCGGCATACCGCCGGCAGGAATCCACATGGTAGAGAGAGTTCCCGCCATGAGAGTGAAGAGTGTGTTGTGGTAATTATGGACTTAGAAAAAGCAAGGGAACGAAGGTTGGGTACCTTTGAGAAGTATCTCACGGTGTGGGTCGCGCTCTGCATCCTCGCAGGGATCGGTCTTGGTGCGGTTGCTCCCGGTGTTGCAGTGGCACTCGATTCATTTTCTGTCTACCACGTCTCCATCCCTATCGCAATAGCCCTCTTCTTCATGATGTACCCCATCATGGTGAAGATCGACTTTGCCGAGGTAGTCAAGGCCGCCCGTACCCCCAAGCCCGTGGCAATGACCCTCTTCATCAATTGGGCGATAAAGCCATTCACGATGTACTTCATCGCGACGTTGTTCCTTGGTTCCATATTCGTCTCCCTCATACCCGGGACTGAGGTGCTCGCAGACGGGAGTACGGTCGATCTCTGGAGGAGTTACGTCGCGGGGTGTATCCTGCTTGGCATCGCGCCGTGCACCGCGATGGTCCTCGTGTGGAGCTACCTCGCGCGGGGAAATGACGGCCTCACCCTCGTGATGGTTGCAATCAACTCGATCACAATGCTCGTTCTCTACGCCCCGCTCGGCGGATTCCTCCTCGGCGTGAACGCGATGCCGATCCCGTGGGAGACAATACTCCTCTCCGTTGCCATGTACGTCGGTCTCCCCCTCCTCGCCGGGTACTTTACGAGGAAGTGGATCATCCGGCGGAAGGGAATGGCGTGGTTCGAGACGAAGTTCCTCCACCTGCTCACGCCGGTCGCGATAGTTGCACTCCTCGGGACACTTGTCCTCCTCTTTACCTTCAAGGGGAACGTCATCGTCGAGAACCCGCTCACCATACTCTGGATTGCAATCCCCCTCTTCATCCAGACCATGTGCATCTTCTCGCTCGGGTACTTTGCCCTCGCCCGCTGGCTGACGCTTCCCTACCGCGATGCTGCACCGGCCGCGATGATCGGGGCATCGAACCACTTCGAGGTCGCCATCGCCACGGCGACGGTTCTCTTCGGCCTCTCCTCCGGGGCAGCGCTCGCGACAGTCGTGGGGGTTCTCATCGAGGTGCCCGTGATGCTCCTGCTCGTGGAGATATGCCTCCGGACGAGGGGTCTTTTCAGGGACGAGCCGGAATAACGGGACTTTTCGCGGGACGAACCGTCCGGCATTCTGAACCGTCCCTTCCTCCCCCTGATTTTCCCTTGGGAATATTTTTGGTTGGACGACGACGATGCTGTAATTACCGGTGACCGTGGAGACATCGACAGGCAGGGAAGGCTATTCATGAGTAGGAGAGAGGATCACGGAAAGGATACTGCGGAGAGGCGGGCCATCCTCCTCATCGCGGTACTCACGTCGTTCCTCACGCCCTTCATGATATCGTCCGTCAACATCGCCATCCCTGACATCGGCTCTGAATTCGGCGCGGACGCGGTGCTCCTCGGGTGGATCCCCACCTCCTACATCCTCGCATCGGCCATCATCCTCATCCCCGTGGGCAGGCTCGCCGACATCCACGGCATGCGGCGGGTCTTCTTCCCCGGCATCGTCATCTTCACCCTCTCGTCCCTCCTCTGCGCGCTGTCCTCATCCACCCCCATGCTCATCGGCCTCCGGGTGCTGCAGGGGATAGGGAATGCCATGGTCTATTCGACCGCGGTCGCCGCGCTCACGGCGGTCTATCCCCCGGGGAAGAGGGGGATGGTGCTCGGGCTGAGCGTCGCGGCCACGTACACCGGGCTCTCGCTCGGGCCGGTCCTCGGGGGGATCCTCACGTGGAATTTCGGGTGGCGGAGCACTTTCCTCGCGGTAATCCCGGTATCGGTGGCGATCATCCTCCTCCTCCTGAAGAACGGCCACGAGTGGACCGAACCCTTCCCGGAGAGGTTCGACCTCGCCGGGTCTATCCTGTACGGGTTCTCGCTCCTCTGCCTCATCTACGGGCTCTCTCTCCTCCCCGAGACACCGGGCTTTGCCATCACCGCGTTGTGCATCCCCCTCGGTGCGGCGTTCGTCCTCTGGGAGAGGCGAACGGAGAGCCCGATCATCAGGATCGACCTTTTCCTGAGCAACCGTGTCTTCTCGTTCTCGAGCATCGCGACCATGATCAATTACTCAGCCACCTTCGCGACCAGCTTCCTCCTCGCCCTCTACCTGCAGTACGTGAGGGGTCTGGACCCGCAGACCGCGGGGATCATCCTCGCGGCGCAGCCGGTCGTGCAGGCGGCATTCTCCCCCGCGGCCGGCCGGCTCTCAGACCGCGTGGAACCCGGCGTGATCGCGTCCGCGGGGATGGGCGTGACCGTGGTTGGCCTCGCCCTGCTCTCCCTCCTTTCAGAAGAGACCCCCATCCCCTTCCTCGTGTCTGCCCTCGTCGTCCTCGGTGTAGGGTTTGCACTCTTCTCTTCGCCCAACACCAACGCTGTCATGAGCTCCGTGGGACGGGAATTCCTCGGGATCGCGTCGGCGACCGTTGCAACCGCCCGGCAGGTCGGGATGATGCTCTCCCTCGGCATCACCATGGTCATCTTCGCGGTGGTTATCGGCCGGGTACAGGTGACTCCCGACGTGCACGCGCAGCTCCTCGCGAGCATCAAGGTCGCATTCACGCTGTTTGCGGTCCTCTGCGCGGCCGGGATCTACTTCTCCCTCTCCCGTGGGAATGTCCGGGAGGGGGGCAAATCCGGGTGACGGAAGCACGGAGGGGGCGTGACGCGGGGCCGGGCACCCGTGGGACCGGTGGGAACCGCGTGACCGTCCCGGGTATTGCCCGTCAGCAGCGTGACCACATTCTGGGGACTCGTCCTTGCAGCAGCCCGGGGACCGCGGTCTGCATCATCCCGTCCGCACCAGCCGCCCGATGAATACCCCTGCCCAGAGGTACCCGACGAGCCCGCCGGTGATGTTCCCGGCGACGATCCCGAGGTAGACCCCGAGTTCACCGAGGCTGAGGACGAGCCCGAGCGTGTACGCGAAGAGGACGATGAAGGCAATCGTCCGCAGGAGGCTGATGACGAGGGAAGTGACGCCGTGCCCGGTCCCCTGGAATACGGCGGCAGAGAACATCCCCAGCGGGATGAAGGGGTAAAAGAGGCACATCGTGTGGAAGAAGAGGATGAAATCCGGGGAGAGGTGTGCGCTCCCGGGCGAGTACGTGAAGAGCGCGGTGATCTGGGGGGCGAGCATGTAGGTGAGGAGGGCGGTCACGAGGCCGATTGCAATCCCGATGCGGATCGAGTACCTGTGCACGGTCCGGATCTTCTCAAACTCCCTTGCCCCGTATGCCGCCCCGGCAACGGCGATGACCGAGACCGCGATCCCTATCAGGGGGACGATCGCGAACATCACGATCCTCCACCCCGAGGTGTAGACGGCGACCGCGTCGGTGCCCGCGATCGCGACGAGGATCCTGTTGATCGAGAGGGACATGAGCGAGAGGAGGAGGTACTCGATGCTCGCCGGGATTCCGACGCCGAGGATGGACCGGAATATCCGCACGTCCGGGGAGAAACCCCTGACCTTCAGGTTGACGAACGTGTCCCGCTTCACGAGGAACCAGTAGGCGAGCACGACGAGGACAGATGCGATGGAGATGACCGTCGCGATCGCGGCACCGGCGACGCCGAGCCCGGCCCAGTAGATGAGGACCGGGTCGAGGACGATGTTGAGGACGGACGAGATGGCGATCGCGTGCATCGTCCTCTTCGTGTCCCCTTCAGCCCTGAGGACGGCGTAGGCCATCTGGACGACGAGGAAGAAAACCGTGCCTAAAAAGACGATCTGCCCGTATTCCACCGAGATATCGGTCACGGGCCCTGCCCCGAGGAACACCACGATGGGGCGGAGGAAGAGGACGAATACGACCGTCAGTACGGCGGAGACGAGGAACGCCGTGAGGATTGCGTGGCTGGCCGCGTTGTCCGCCCCTTCCCTGTCGCGCGCCCCGATGCACCGCGCGACGACCGAGGTCGCCCCTGCACCGAGCCCGTTGGAGAGGCCCATCAGGATCATGAAGAGGGGGGTGACGAAACCGACGCCGGCGAGTGCATCGGAACCGAGGCCCGAGACCCAGACGGCGTCGGCGAGGTTGTAGACCGCGACGAGGAGCATGGCCACGATCATCGGCCCGGCGAGCTTCCTGACGGCGACCTCCGGGTCGCCGAGGAGGATGGTCACCCCCCTCGTCACCTCCTCGTCGAAGGCGCGACGGGTCCCGTCCGCGGTCTCACCCGCCGTCGTGCCCACCCCCGCGCCCTTCTCCCCATGGGTGCATGCCCTGCCGCGCGGGGTAACCGCGGCGATTTACGGGGAAACCTCGCTCGCCCGCGGAAGGGACGGAAAAGGCGGTCCCCTCCCATTCTGCCTCGATACCGGGGATCCCGGCGCCCATCTCCCTCCCCCTGTCCGCGGGGAAGAGATTCATTGCGCGGCATTTTCTCGGGGCGTTCCCCATGGATTTGAAACCATCTTGCTCCAACCTCCGCATTCCCCGGCCCACCATTGCCCTGTCGGCGGGGAAGAACCGCGCGAGGGCAACCTGCACCGCACCCTCCTCCCGCGAGAAGAACATTAGGAATGGGAATTGCAGGGCGCCAATCCTCCTTGGGGAAAAGTGCCGGTTCCGCGCGATATCGTGATTCCGGTGGATCGGGGATAAAATGGCGCCGTGGGGGAGATCAAGGTGCATCCGGGATCGATAGGGGTACCGGTTCGCCCGGTCCTCATAAATAAGTTGCGCGCGCGACAACACCCGCAGTGGTGCAACCGTCCCCGAAAAGCCGTGATTCTCCGTGTTGCCGGGCTACGCCCCCTCCACCCCCCGTTCGCCGTATTTCTCGAATACATTTATGGAACCGGTGCGTCTACAGGTAGCATGGTGAATCCATGGACGCATACGCCGGACGGATCGCGGACGTCGACCTGGACAGGAAAAAGGTACAGGTCACGCCGACACCGGAAGAGTGGAAGAAGAAGTACCTCGGCGGGAGGGGATTTGGCGCCCGGGTGGTGACCGACCGCGTGAACCCCCGCGATGACCCCCTCGGGGCGGGGAATGTCTTTGTCCTTGCCGCGGGTCCCACGACCGGGACGGGTATCCCGCTCGGCTCGCGGTACGAGATCAGCGCGAAGTCCCCCCTGACGGACACGCTCATGTCCTCGAACTCGGGGGGTGTCTTTGGGTGGAAGCTCAAGAAGGCAGGGTTCGATGCCGTTATCCTGAACGGGAAGGCGGACAAGCCGTGCTACATCTACCTCGACGAGGGCTCGGCGGAGATCCGGGATGCGACCCCCTACTGGGGGAAGACGACGCACGAGACGACGGAAATGCTCCTCTCGGACCTCGGTGACACGAAGGCGAAGGTCGCCTGCATCGGCCCGGCGGGCGAAAACCACAGCCTGCTCGCCTGCGTGGTCAACGACATGGACAGGGCCGCCGGGAGGGGGGGCGGTGGCGCCGTGATGGGTGCGAAGAACGTGAAGGCGATCGTCGCGACCGGGGACCTCCCGATCGGGGTCGCCGACGAGGAACGCCTCAACGTCGTCAAGGAGAGGGCGAGGGAGAAGCTCGAGAAGAACGGCATATGCCAGGCCCTGACGAAGTACGGGACCGCGGTCCTCGTGAACATCATCAACGAGGCGGGGATCCTACCGACGAGGAATTTCCAGTCGGGGCACTTCCCGCACGCCGAGAGGGTCTCAGGGGAAGCCCTCGCCGAGAAGTACCTCAAGAAGAACAAGGGGTGCTACGCCTGCATCGTGCGGTGCAGCCGGGTCACGGAGGTCGGGGGCGAGGTCCACGAGGGACCGGAATACGAACCGCTCTGGGCATTCACGGCCGACCTCGGCATCGACGACCTCGAGTTCGCGACGAAAGCGACGTGGCTCTGCAACAAGCTCGGCCTCGACGCGATCGGGACGCCGACTGCAATCGCGTGCGCCATGGAGATGAGGGAGAAGGGGTACCTGAACGAGGGACCGCGGTTTGGGTCCACGGAGGGCCTGCTCGACCTGATATGCGAGATGGCGTACCGCAAGGGATTTGGCGCGGGACTCTCCGACGGGTCCTACCGCTTCGCCGCGAGGCACGGGCACCCGGAACTCTCGATGAGCGTGAAGAAGCAGGATCTCCCCGCGTACGATCCCCGCGGCCTCCAAGGACACGGCCTCGAGTACGCGACGTCTGTCCGGGGCGCAGACCACGTCTACGGCTACATGGTCTCCCCCGAGGTCCTCGGTGCGCCCGTGAAGCTCGACCCCTTCACGAACGAGGGGAAGGCCCAGTGGACAAAGACCTTCCAGGACCTCACCGCGGCGATCGACGCGTCCGGCATGTGCCTCTTCTCCTCCTTTGCACTCGACGCAGGCGATTACGCCGACCTCGTCGCCGCGGCGACGGGGATGCCGCTCTCGGCGGAGGCGTTCGTCCAGATCGGGGAGAGGATCTGGAACCTCCAGCGGCTCTTCAACCTGAAGGCCGGCTACACGAAGGAAGACGACACGCTCCCCGCGCGGCTGCTGAACGAACCCCTCCGGGAGGGGGCACCGAAGGGGAGGGTGTGGCAGCGCCAGCCGCTGCTGGACGAGTACTACGCCCTCCGCGGCTGGGACAAGGACGGGGTTCCGACCCGGCAGAAACTGGAGGAGCTCGGGCTCGCGTGACGCGGGGATGACGAAAACAGGCACGGGAGGGAACTTCCGGATGGACGGGGGGAAAAGCGGGAGAATGACGCACGCGGCACCCCTCTCCCTCGTCGAGAGGGAGAGGTACCTGCGGCAGATCCCGCTCATCGGGGAGGAGGGCCAGGAGAAGATCAGGGGCACCGCCGTGCTGATCGCGGGCGCGGGGGGACTCGGGACGGTGTGTGCCCTCATGTGTGCCTACGCGGGTTTCGGGAAGATCCGCCTCGTGGACAGCGACGTCGTGGAACGCCACAACCTCAACAGGCAGGTCCTCTACACCGCGGCTGACCGGGGCCTGCCGAAGGTGGAGGCTGCCGCACGCAGGCTGCGGGAGATCAGCCCGTTCGTCTCTGTCGAGCCGGTCAGGACGAGGGTCGAGGAGGGGACAGTAGGCTCCCTCGTGCGGGGGATCGACATCGTCGTCGACGCGATGGACAACTACGATGCCCGTTACATCCTCGACGATGCCGCGTTCGAAAACGGGATCCCCCTCGTCCACGGAGCGGTGAACGGTTTCTACGGGCAGGTCTCGTCCATCCTCCCGGGAACCTCCCCCTGCCTCCACTGCATCGTGCCCCACCCGCCCCCCCGCGAGGAGGTCCCGGTCATCGGTGTCACCGTCGGGGCGATCGGGAGCATCCAGGTGACCGAGGCGATAAAGATCGTGACCGGAATGGGGAGACCGCTGGCCGGGCGGATGCTGGTCTGGGACGGCCTCGCGGGAGAGGCAGAGGTGATTCCCGTCTCGGGGGACCCGCTCTGCCCGAGGTGCGCGAGGGGGGGATCGTGCGCGTGAGGGTCCGCGTGAAATCCTTTGCCGTCCTGCGGCAGTACGTCCCCGCGGAGACGGAGGTCGAACTCCGCGAGGGATCGACCGTCCGCGACCTCCTCGACCTGCTCGTGAAACGTGCCCCGGGACTCGCGGCCGAACTCTTCGACAGCAACGGGGACCTCAAGGAGTACGTGAACATCCTGCGGAACGGGAGGAACATCCACTTCATCGGTGGCCTTACGACCCCCCTCGGGGAAGGGGACCTCGTCGCCCTGTTCCCGCCCGCGGGGGGAGGGTAAGCCCGGGGGACCCGCCCGCTGGCCGGGAGCGCGTGATTCTCGCGGTCGCCCTTGGGAAAGTGCTATAACTCCACGGAGGAAAGAGTTCCAAGGATTACCCGGTATATCCCCCGCGTCCGGGCAAACAGGAGATACGCGGCGTGAAGCCAGACAGAAGCGACGGAAAGGCCATCCTCCTCTTCATCCTCCTCGCGTCCGTCCTCGTACAAGCGACATACGCCACCGAGGATCCCGCCATGGAGGGGGGCGGTGCAATCCCCCTCGGCCCGGACCACAGGTTCTCGGAGAACGGCCCGGTCGTCGTGATGTTCTACAACCCGCACTGCGGCGACTGCATGAGGACACTGCCCTTCGTCCAGGAATGGGCGGGCAGGCACCCTGAGCTCGAGATCCACCTCCTCGACATAAAGGAGAATTTCGAGTACTGGAAGCTCTTCGCGGTCTACAAGGAGGCCTACGCGACGGGGTCGATCCCTGTCCCGGCGGTCTTCGTCGGTGACCGTTTCCTCGTCGGCTACGAGGAGATCACCACGGGGCTCGAAGACGCAGTCCGGGAACAGGAGGGATCCTTCACATCCCCTCTCGCGCACCCCGTGGTGTCCTGGCCGGTGAACCTCTCGGCAGGTGAGCTGACGATCCCCGTTGTCATCGTCGCGGGCCTCGCCGACGGGATCAACCCTTGCGCGTTCTCTGTCCTCATCCTCCTCCTCGTCGGCCTCTCGTGCGCGGGATCGAGGAAGAGGATGGTCCTCGCGGGGATCTGCTTCATCGGGAGCGTCTTTGTCTTCTACTTCCTCTCGGGCCTCGGCCTCTTCTACGTCGTGCAGAGTGCCGGGATATCGAGGGCGATAGGGATCCTCGCGGCAGGGATCGCCTTCTTCATCGGTGCCGCATCCCTCTATGAAGGGCTCACGGGCGGGAGGGTGCCGGGCCTCGCGATCCCCGAGTCCCGGAAGGGCGTCATCGGGGAATACATCGGGAAGGCATCTGTCCCTGCCTCCCTCGTCCTCGGTATCCTCGTGGGGATGTTCGAGCTCCCCTGCACGGGCGGAATTTACCTCGCGATCCTCTCCCTCATCGCCGACAGGATGACAATCGCGGAGGGAATCCCCCTCCTCCTCGTCTACAACGCGTCATTCGTCCTCCCGCTCGTCCTGATCCTCGCTGGAGTTACCCTCGGCGTCCAGACAGAGACACTCGACCGGTGGAGGGTCGAACACAGGCGGGCGGTCCGCGTCGTCATGGGACTCGTCCTCGTCGGGCTCGGGGTCCTCCTCGCCCACTCGCTCCTCGCGTGAATCGCCCTGTGGGGGCCGGATGGGAACTGCGGCACGGACCGCCGCATTTGATGTGGGCGGAGTGCCAACCCATACCTGAATCGATGACACAACTCCGCAACGCACAGGGAGATGACCCCTCGACATGAGAGTCCGCACGGGAGTCCTCCTCGCCCTCGCGGTGGTCACGGTCGCATTCGTGCTCATCGCTGCCATTGCCACTCAGGCAGCACTCTCCCCGGCGGTGAGGGAGATCGAGGGGAGAGACGCGAAGAATGCGGCACTCCAGTTCACGAGGATACTGGAGAACGACCTTGCAGCTCTCCGCGGGACTTGCGAGGACTGGGGGAAATGGGACGACACCTACTCTTTCGTGAGGGGGGAGAACGAGGCCTACATCGAGGATAACCTTGCGAACGAGACGTTCACCGCCCTCCGTATCGACCTCATGCTCTTCTACGACGCAAACGGCACGCTCGTTTACGGGAAGGGGTACTCCACGTCTGAAGGATACCTGCTCCCCATCCCGCGGGAACTCGAGGAGCTTCCCGTGTATCCCGGTGGCAGCCCGGGGAGCCCTGCCGGCGACGTCCCCCCCGTCTCCGGGGTACTCGCGACGGGCGGCGACCCCCTTCTCGTCGCGGTAGGCCCGGTCCTCCCGAATGACCGCGCAGGGTACGCGGCAGGCTACATCCTCGCCGGGAGGTACCTCGACGCGAATGCCATCTCCCACTACGCGTCCCTCATGACCGCGCAGGTCGCGATCAGGAGATACGGTCAGGACGAAGATGTATCCGCGCGCGAGGGAGCACCAGGGGGGGCGGTCCCCTTCTCTGTCCACTTCCCGGACCCCGGCGAGGTCATGGTCGTCGAGGTACCCCTCAGGGATGTCAAGGGGGACGTCGTGTACGTCGGGGAGATCACCCTCCAGAGGAGTGCGTACCAAGTCGCGAGAAACGGCATCGTCCTGTTCATGACCCTCGTCATCCTCACGGCGGGTGTCACGGGGCTTTCCGCCATCCTCTTCCTCGACCGCAACGTCCTCGCGAGGATCGTAAAGCTCGAGGGGAGGGTGAGGGATATCGCGGAGAACAGGGATTTCCGGGAGAGGACCGGTCTTTCGGGCGACGACGAGATCGCGTCGCTCTCCCGGAGTATCGACGGGATGCTGGAAGCCCTCGAAGAGCGCGCGGCAGCGGAGCACGCCGCGAGGGAGAACGAGAGGCTCGCGAATGCGAAGCTCACGCTCCTCGCAGGCATCACGCGGCACGACGTCCTCAACCAGGTCACCGTTGTACGGGGGTTTGCAGACCTCGCCGGGGAGTACATCCCGCCGGGTTCCCCCGGCCAGGAGTTCCTGGACAGGATAAGGGTCGCCGCGAAGACGATCGAGAACCAGCTAGGGTTCATGAGGGAGTACGAGCTCGAGGCATCGCCCGCGTCCATGGCGTGGATCGACGTGAGGGAGATGTTCCTCGACGTCGCGCGGGGGATGGGCCTCCCCGGCGTGAAGGCAGAGGTCCTCTTCGACGACCTCCTCCTCTACTCTGACCGGCTCCTCGGAAAGATATTCTCGACGCTGATAGACAATTCCCTCAGCCACGGGGAGAGGGTGAGCCGCATCACCCTCTCGTTCCACGAGACCGGCGAGGGGGGAGTCCTCGTGTACGAGGACGACGGGATAGGCATCCCCACCGACCAGAAGGAGATCATCTTCGAGCAGGGGGTAGGGAAGAACCTCGGACTCGGACTCTACCTTGCCCGCGGTATCCTCGCGGTCTATGGTATCCGTATACGGGAGACAGGAGAGTACGGGAAGGGCGCCCGGTTCGAGATCCTCATCCCCCGCCACCTCTACCGGAGGAAGGGGGAGGGGGACGGGGTCCCCCGCCCGTAGCAACCGCGTTTTCCCGGGAAGGGCCGCGGGGTCACGGCGAGGCTGCCTGGCCCGGCACGTACCAGTCGGGGAGGACGAAGTCGGTCTCCTTCATGTGGGCCGGCCAGACGATCCTCGGCCTGAGCGCGCCCGCCTTCTCGTCCCAGACGAGCTGCTCGAAGAATAGCTCGAATTTCGCCTCCCGCGCGTCCGGTGTGAACCGTATCACGCCGCCCTGCATCGCCTCGACGAGCTGGGGCATCTCGAGGCTCGAGAGCGCCCGCGTCACCGCGGCCTTGTCCCGCGTCCCCGCCTCTTCCACTGCCCGCGCAGCGATGTAGATCCCCTCGTACGTCGATGCTCCCATCATGCCGGGATACGACCCCCAGCGCTTGTGGAAGTTCTCGCGGAAGGCAACCATGTCGTCTGCCACGGGTCCCCTCGGGATCGCGTAGGGGCTGAACCGCGTCTCAATGACGGAATACTCCCCGTACTTCCCGAGCCCCGCGTAGTAGTCCGGGTCGTCGTTGCATTCCACCGCGAGGAAGATGGTGTCGAGCCCGACATCCCTCCTCGCCTGCGTCACCATCGGGATCTGCTCGTTGAGGAACGCGGCAGGGTACACGACGTCGGGACCGGCTGCCTTCACGGACGAGAGCGGCGTCCTGAAGTCGGTCTCGCCCATCTTGTAGGTCTCCTCGGCCACGATCTCGATGCGGAGTCCCCGCTTCTCGATCGTGTCCTTCACCGCCTTCTGGACGCCCTTCCCGTAGGGGCTGTCCTGGATGACGAGCGCCATGCGGAGCGGCCGGGAGTCAGGGAAACCGAACCGCTCGTTGATCGCCGGGCGGATGACATCGTACGCGAAGAGCGTCGTCTGTTCCCCGTAGTCGTCGGTGGTCGGGCAGTAGTGGAACATCGTGCGCGTGTCGATGTCCGTGCGGCGTGTGACCGCGGGGGTCGATGCACCCGTGATGATGTACGGGATGCCGTGCTCGGCGACGATTGCCTGGTGCGCGGAGACGACCGCACTCGAGAAACCGCCCACGAGGACGTGGACACCGTCCTGCGTGATCAGGCGGGACACGGCCTTCTGGCCCCCTTCCCGCGTCGACTCGTCGTCGCCGAGGACGAGCTCGATGGGGACGCGGGTCCCGAGATCCTTCACGTAGACGCCACCCTTCGCGTTGATCTCCTCGGCCGCGATGACCGCCGACTGCCAGATGTCCTTTCCCGTCGTGCTCGCCGGGCCCGTCATCGACGCGACGACACCGATCTTGAGGGTCTCGTTCGTGCGCGTTCCCTGCTGTGCGCAGCCCGCTGCGAGCGAGAGGACGACGAGGAGGAGGACCGCGAGAGAGAGTTTCCATCTCAATTCCACCATCTCCAAAGGTTATGTTTAATATGCTGTATGTTAACATATATCATGCTATTTGATAGCAGGGTGCATGGGATGCTGGTCGTCAATGGAGTGACCAAGTCTTTCGGGGGCCTCATCGCGGTCAAAAACGTGAGCCTCTCCATCGATGAGGGCGAGATCCTCGGACTCGTCGGCCCGAACGGCGCGGGCAAGACGACTCTCCTGAAGGTGATCTCGGGCATCTACCGGCCGGACGCCGGGGGGATCTCCTTCCGGGGGGAGGACATCACCCGACTGTCCCTCGACGCGGTCTGCAAGAGGGGTATCGCGAAGACTTTCCAGCACCCGCGTTCCTTCCCGGGGCTCACCGCGCGCGAGGGAGTGATGATCGCGGCCCTCTACGGGAACGGCCGGAGGATATCGGTCCGGCAGGCGTCAGAAGAGGCAGAGGAGTGCTTAAGGACCGTCGGGTTCCCCATGGAGAAGGTCGACAGCCCCATCAACAGCCTCAATACCTTCGAGCTCCGCCGCACCCAGCTCGCCCGTGCTCTCGCATCCCACCCCCGCCTCCTCCTCCTCGACGAGCTGACGACAGGGCTCACGCCGCAGGAGGGGAAGGAAGCCATCGCCCTCATCCGGAAGCTGCGGGCCGGTGGCCTCACCATCCTGATGATAGAACACGTGATGCGGATCATCATGGGGGTCTCTGACCGCATCGTCGTGCTCGACCACGGGGAGAAGATCGCGGAGGGGGCACCCGAGGAAGTCGTCGCGGACGAGAAGGTCATAGATTCTTATCTCGGGGAGCGCTACCATTTCTGACACGACTGCTCCCCGGGAGTGGAAGAGGAAAATGCCCCCGATACTCAAGGTAGAAGACCTCTCCGTCTCCTACTCCAGCCTCCAGGTCCTCTGGGACGTCTCCTTCCACGTCGACGAGGGCGAGATGGTCACCCTCATAGGCTCGAACGGCGCGGGGAAATCCACCCTCGTCTCTGCCATCTTCGGGCTCGTTCCCCCGTTGAAGGGGAGGATCGTCTTTGACGGGGAGGACATCACGGGTCTGCCGACCTACGAGATCGTGCGCAGGGGACTCTCCCTCGTCCCCGAGAGGAGGGAGCTCTTCCCCCGCATGACCGTGAGGGAGAACCTCGAGCTCGGTGCATTCGCCACGGGGAGGAAGGGAAGGGAGGGGATGAGGGACAAGGAGGAGCACGTCCTTGGACTATTCCCCCGCCTCGCCGAGCGGGAGAACCAGGAGGCCGGGACACTCTCCGGCGGGGAGCAGCAGATGCTCGCGATCGCGCGGTGCCTGATGTCGGATCCCCGGGCGATCGTCCTCGACGAACCGTCGCTCGGCCTCTCCCCTAAGCTCGTCCATGCCGTCCTCGAGGCGATCCGCCACCTCAACGAGGAAGGGATCACCATCCTCCTCGTCGAGCAGAACGTGAGGAGGGCGCTCGAGATAACCCACAGGGCGTACGTGATGGAGGCGGGGAGGATCACGCGCGCGGGGAATTCCGCGGAACTCCTCCACGACGACCGGATCCGAGAGGCATACCTCGGCATCTGAACCGGTCTCCCCCTCCCCGGGATATTCCCGCGCGCAAGTCCCCGGGTGGGGTCCCGGCGCTCGCCCCGCGATCCATTTTACCGTTTTTCCCTCCTTTCCGGCACGCGGCGGCCCGATCCCCGGAGCCGGTCACTTCCCCGTCCTCGCCCTTTTCCCGAGCGCGCTGGGGAGCGAGACGAGCCCCCTGGGGAGGAATATGATGGTGAGGACGAGGAGGATACCGATGATGACGAACCGCGCGTACGAGAGGCCGAACATGCCGAGCCCGTCCCAGAGGATGGTGACCACGATCGTCCCGACGACCGGCCCGGAGAGCGTCCCGAGTCCCCCGGTGATGGAGTAGATGACCGGCCAGAAGGAGAGCTCTATCCCGAAGATCTCCGGCGTGATGTACCCGAAGTGGAAGATCTCGAGCCCCCCGGCGATCCCGCTCACGAATGCACTGAGGGCGAACGCGAAGAGCTTGAAGGGGACAGGGTCGATCCCTGCCGCGCGGGCCTCGACCTCGTTCTCCCTGATCGCTGCGAGCGCGAGGCCGACGCGGGACCGCAGGATGAGTGCGAAGAGGACGAGCACGGCGACAGTGACCGAGAGGACGAAATAGTACTCGACGAGGAGACTGCCGGGGACCGTGGACGGCACGATCTTCGGGACCGCGTACCCGTCCCAGCCGCCCGTGAGGGGTGCAAGCTGGCTCACGACGAGTGTCTGGATGATCACCGCGAACCCAAACGTCACCATCGCGAGGAACCACTCGCGGAGGCGCACGCACGTGAGCCCGATCAGCGTCCCCACGACCGCGGAGAACAACCCCCCGAGGAAGAGCGCGGGGAGCGGGGGGACCCCGAGCCGCACGACCGAAAGGGAAGCGGTGTACCCCCCTATCCCGAGGAACGCCGCGTGCCCGAGCGATCCCTGGCCAGAGAAAGTGAGGAAGTTCCAGGCCGAGGAGTAAATGATGAAGACGAGGAGCAGGACGAGGAGTGTGAGGAGGTAGTGATTCTGCCCGGAGAGGAGGGGGAGCGCGAGGGAGAGGGCGAGGAGCCCTGCCAGGAGGAGGTTCCGCCGGTCAAGTACCTGCCGTGGTATCATTCACTGCCCTCCCCGAAGAGTCCCGTGGGCCGGACGACGAGGACGACGATGAGGAGGACGAAAGAAATCGCGTCCTTCCACGACCCGCCGAGGAAGTAGGCCGTGAAGTTCTCGACCATCCCGATCGCGAGTCCCCCCACGATAGCTCCCGGGATGCTCCCGAGGCCCCCCAGTATGATGATCGCGAACGCCTTGATGGCCGGCACGGACCCCATGTAGGGGTTGAAGACCTGCCCGCTCACGGCCCAGAGGGTCCCCGCGGCCCCCGCGAGGCCCGCACCTATCCCGAAGGTGAGCATGTCGAGCCTCTCCACGTTGATCCCCATCAGCATCGCTCCCCTCCGGTTCTGGCTGGACGCGCGGATGGCCTTCCCCGTGGCAGTCCTGTGGAGGAAGACGTGGAGGCAGGCGAGGATGAGCGCGGTCACCGCGATGATGATTGCGTAATCGAGGGGGAGCGCGACCGGGCCGAGCCCTACCGCCTGGTCTGCGAACGGGCTCTTCATGGAACGCCACTCGTCCGTCCAGACAACCGCGACCGCGTTCTGGAAGACGTAGATGAGCCCGAGGCTGATGAATATCTCGTTCAGCTTCCCTGTCCCGAGTATCGGCCGGAAACAGAGGCGCTCCACGACGACCCCGACCACGACGAGGAGGGGGACGGAGAGGAAGAGGAGGAGGTAGGGGTTGAACCCGCTCAGCACGAAGAAGAAGAACGTGAGGTACGTCCCGAGCATCAGGAACTCGCCGTGGGCGAAGTTGACGACCTTCATCACCCCGAAGATGAGGTTGAGGCCCGTCGCGAGCAGGATGTAGATGCACCCCGCGTAGAGCCCCCAGAAGGCAACCTGTCCGAGAATCGCCGCGCCACCGTCCATGCACTAATCCCTCTCCCTGCGGAAAAATAAAGATTCAGGGAGATCCGGGGGAATACCAGTCAGGAACCTTGAACTCGCCGGCCTTGAGTGCGTCGGGCCAGACAATCGTCGGGCGGGGTTCCCCGCTCTCCTTGTCCATGGAGAGCTGGACCACGTAGAGCTCAAACTTGCTCTCGCGGTACTCGGGGGAGAACGAGATGACCCCGTCCTTCATGATCTCCATCATCTGGGGAATCTTCGCGGATGCGAGGGCGTCGCGAATCTTCGCCCTGTCGAGGCTGCCGGCCTGCTCGATGGCAGCCGCGGCGATGTACACTGCCTCGTACGTGGCTGCCCCCATCATCCCGGCAAACCCGCCGTACTTTTTGTCGAAATCCGCGAGGAATTTCCGGGTCGCAGCCTCGGTCGATCCCGCCGGGACGGCGTAGGGGGAGAACCTGCTCTCCATGACCATTCCGTCGCCGTACACGCCGACACCGCTGTAGTAATCGGGGTCGTCGTTGTTCTCTATCGCCATGATGACCGTCGCGAGCCCTACATCCCTGCGCGCCTGTTGCGTGAGCGGGACGAGCTCGTTGAGGAAGGTGACCGCGTAGATGACGTCAGGGTTCTTCGCCTTCACCGACGTGAGGACCGTCCTGAAATCGGATTCGCCCATCTTGAAGGGCTCCTCGGCGACGATCTCCACCGGGAGGCCCTTCTCCGCGACGAGTCCCTTCACGGCCTCGAGCTGGCCCTTGCCGAACGGGCTGTCCTGGTAGATCACGGCGAGGCGGAGCTTCCTCTCGTCCGGGAACCCGAACTTCGCGTTGATCGCAGGCCGGAACACCTCGGTGAGGAACTGTATGCTCGCCTCGGCCGAGTCGTCCGTATTCGGCCTGTGGAAGAACATGTAACTCGTGTCGAGGTCCGTCCTCCTCGAGACCGCGGTGCTCGACGCGCCCGAGATGATGTAGGGGACCTTGCTGTCCGCGACGATCGCCTGGTGCGCGGAGACAACGGCACTCGAGTAACCCCCCACGAGGACGTGGACCTGGTCCTGCGTGATGAGCTTCGTCACGGCCTTCATCCCCCCTTCCCGGGTCGACTCGTCGTCCCCCGGGACGAGGCGGATGGGGAGCGATCGCCCGAGTTCCCGGACGGGGACGCCTCCCCGCGCGTTGATCTCTTCCGCGGCGAGCTCCGCGGACTGCCAGATGTCCTTCCCGGTCGTGCTCGCGGGTCCCGTGAGGGAAGCGACGACCCCGATCCGAATCTCTCCCGGAGCAGTGGACTGCGGTGACTGGGTGCACCCGGCCCCGAGTACAAGGGCGGCGAGGAGCGCTCCGAGAACCAGGAATGCAACACGGTTGGATCTCATTGAACTCACCATGCTATGATATAGCATGACAATGGAGAAGAACTGCGACGGTCAAGGTTATAGGATTTTTGTTTCAGTTCTCGTTCCCCCGCGGGCGCAGGGATGGAAATCAAGGGGGCGGCCCGGGTCGACCATTTTACTCCCCGCCAGTATTCCCAAAAAAAAGCGTGCAGTCTCCCGCCCCCGCGGTAGCCGCAGGGGATGCGAGGGTGTCACCTGCGTGGCAGCGGCACGCTCTCGTCGGTCTGGACGAGGGAGAACGATTTCGAGACTGACGGGGTGCGTGCCGCCGCCTCCTCCATCGCGGCGAAGATCGCGCGGAGGGCATCCGCGGGCGTGCCCGCCCTCTCCCCGAAGCGAGACTGAATGCACCGCCGGGCGATATCCTGCGTCGTCCTGTTCCCGAGGACGATGAACCTGCTCGCGCCTCCCCGCGCGATCTCCCTCTCTCCCCCGCCTCGTGATTCAAGCATGGCGTAGTGCCCGCAGGAGACGAACAGGGTCCGGTACCGGAGCATGGTCCCGTCCCTCTCGCTCACCCTGCCGACGAGGACACCCCCTTCTTCCCAGACCTTGCACCTGTCGTCGCGGATGGAGATCCCGACGCCGCGCTCCCTTGCCCTCGCGCGGAGCTCCTCCTCGTTTTGGATACGCCCGGAGTAGATCTCGTCCTCGAGGAGTTGCACGGACCTCTCGTCCCCGCGGAACCAGATCTCCCTCCTGTCGCCTGCCATGAAGGACCGGTCCCTCCCGCAGAAGGCGATCACGAGGCTCACGGGCAGGTTCCTCCCGCTGATAGGGATTTCCCCACGGTCTTTTCCGCTTTTGCCCCAGTCATGGTGCGTGATTTCCGTCCCCTTGGATCCTTCCCGGAATGAGTGGTATATTTTTGGCATCTTAAGGAATCGCATCAGGGACACGACCGTGGCCCTGTCCGCGGGCCGTCACCGCGCCCCGCGGAATTCCTTGCCCGGCTGCGCGAAAACCGGGTCCTCCACGCCAAGGTGATTACAGGTCGTTCGCCAAGAATTGTCGTTCCATATCATTGATTCATAAAAAAATGTTTATTTCGCACGCGGTGTAACTCCCTCGACGGGGGAAATGCCGGGGGAGAAGTTCCGCGTCCTCTACGTCGACGACGAACCCGCGCTCCTCGAGGTGGGGAAGGCATTCCTCGAGAGGTCCGGGAGCATCTCGTGCGACACTGCCCTGTCCCCGAGGGAGGCAATCGGCAGGCTCAAAATCGAGCATTACGACGCAATCATCTCCGATTACCAGATGCCCGACGTCGACGGGATAGAATTCCTGAAGTTCGTCAGGAAGAGGTGCGGGGACATCCCCTTCATCATCTTCACGGGGAAGGGGCGCGAGGAGGTCGTCATCCAGGCACTGAACAACGGCGCGGACTTCTACCTGCAGAAGGGTGGCGACCCGCTCTCGCAATTCGCTGAGCTTGAGCACAAGGTGAAGCAGGCGGTCGGGCGCTTCAGGGCGGAGGAGAAACTCCGGCGAATCAACCGGTACAACGAGATTGTCATAGAGGTAAACACGGTGGCCTTCCGGTGCAGGGAGAAGGAACCCTTCCTCGCCGAGGTATGCCGCGTCCTCACGAGAAATGGGGACTACGCGTCGGCGTGGGCAGGACTGTGCGACGTGTCCGGGAAACGGCTCGTTCCCGTTGCATCGTGCGATTCCCGCGGGGACCCTTCTTCAATTGGTGCGCGCAATCCGGTCGATATCGGTGCACTTGAAAGTCCCCCCTTGGAGAAGGTCTTCTCGGGGGAGACAGCTTACACTACCCTCGACTCGCTCCCCGGACTTTTCCGGTCCCACGGTGATGTACAGGGGCCTGCCGCCGGGACACCGGTTGCACTCGTCCCCCTCTTTGTCATGGGGAAGGTGAGGGGGGTCCTCTGCCTTTCGGCAGCGCGCGCGGACGCGTTCTCCGCGGAGGAGATGGCGTTCATCGGTACGCTGGGCTTTTCCGTGTCGACCGCGATCGAGCGGATGGATGCCGACGAGGTGAGGAGGCGCGCCGAGGAAGCCCTCGCGGACTCCCTCCGGCAGATGCAGGACCTCATCGAGTTCCTCCCCGACCCCACGTTCGCCATCGATAATGCCGGGAGGGTGATCGCGTGGAACCGGGCGATGGAGGAGATGACCGGGGTAGGGAAGAGCGCCATCCTCGGGAGAGGCGACCACGAGTACGCGAGGGCATTCTACGGGGAGAAGCGCCCGATGCTCGTCGACCTCGTCGCCGGCGGAGATCCCGGTGCAGCCCGGCTCTATCCCGGCGCAAGGAGGGTGGGAGAGACGGTGGAGGCCGAGGTGACCCGTCCATCGCCGGGAAACGGCGGGGTGGTGTTCCTCTGGGTAAGGGCAGCCCCGCTCTACAACAGGAATGGGGAGCGGGTCGGCGCCATCGAGACGGTCAGGGACATCACCCGCATCAAGGAGACCGAGAAGTCCCTCCTCCAGAAGAACGAGGAGCTCGCGGCATCACTCGAGGAGATCACGGCGATAGAAGAGGAGCTGCGGCAGCAGATGGAGGAGATCGCGCGGAACGAGCAGCTCCTGCGCGAGAGCGAGGAGAGGTATCGGACGATCTTCGAGAACACGGGGACCGCGACCGTCATCCTCGGCGAGGACGGCACCATCCTCCTCGCAAATGCCACTTTCGAGAGGCTCTCGGGGTACCGGAGGGACGAGATCGAGGGAAAGATGAAGTGGATGGAATTCGTGGTCCCGGAAGACCTCGGGTGGATGCTCGAGCAGCACAGGAAGAGGAGGGTCGATCCCCGGTCCGCGCCTACCCGGTACACTTTCCGGTTCGTGACCCGGTCAGGAGAGGTGAGGACGATCGACCTCGCGGTGGACATGATCCCCGGAACCACGACGAGCGTTGCGTCCCTGCGTGACGTCACCGAGGAGAAGAGACTGGAAGAGGAGCTGCGTTTGCTCACGGAAGAGTACCAGCACCTCCTCGACAGCATGGCCGACGTCTACTACCGGGCCGACGCGGAGGGGAGGCTCGTGAAGGCGAGCAGGTCGTGGGCAACCCTCCTCGGATACGACAGCGTCTCGGAGTGCCTCGGGAAGGACATCGCGCGGGAGTTCTACTACAACCCGGAGGAGCGGCAGAAATTGCTCGAGGAGATCTCGAGGACCGGACGCGTGACAGATTACGAGGTCACCCTGAAGAGGAAGGACGGGACGCCCGTCACGGTCGCAACGAGCAGCCACCTCGTCCGCGATGCCTCGGGCAGGATCACCGGCGTCGAGGGGATCTTCCGCGACATCTCCCAGAGGAAGCAGCTCGTCGAGGCACTCGCAGAGGCCGAGCAGAAGCTCTCCTCCATCATCCAGTTCCTCCCCGACGCGACGTTCGTCATCGACAGGAACGGGACCGTCGTCGCGTGGAACAGGGCAATAGAGGAGATGACGGGAATCCCGGCGAGCGAGATGGTAGGGAAGGGGAACTACGAGTACGCAATCCCGTTCTACGGGTACCGCCGCCCGATTCTCGTCGACCTCGTCTTTTGCCCGGGAAGCGAGGTGGAGAAGATGTACTCGTACGTGCACGCCGAGGGGGAGACGCTCACTGCCGAGACCGTGAACGCGAGGCTGCGGGGGAGGGAGGTGGTCTTATGGGGCAAGGCCTCCCCGCTGTACAACAGCCGAGGGGAGAAAATCGGCGCGATCGAGTCGATAAGGGACGTCACTGACCGAAGGCAGATGGAGCAATCGCTGCGCGAGTCACTCGAGACACTCAGGGCAGTGATGGACAGCGTCGACGCGGTGATTTACGTCGCGGACATGCAGACGCACGAGATCCTCTTCATCAACAAGCAGGTGAGGGAGGATCTCGGCGAGATCACGGGGAAGAAGTGCTGGCAGGCCATCCAGAAGGACCAGCCCGGCCCCTGCCCGTTCTGCACGAACCCTCTCCTCGTGGATAGCGAAGGGAAGCCCACGGGGACTCACGTCTGGGAGTTCCGGAACTCGGTGACCAACCGCTGGTACGAGTGCCACGATACCGCGATACCCTGGACAGACGGGAGGCTCGTGCGCCTCGAGGTCGCAATCGACATCACCGGCCGGAAACAGACCGAGGAGATGCTGCGGGAGAGCGAGGAGAAACTCCGGCTTGTGAACAGGAAGCTCTCGCTCCTCCACTCTGTCACGCGCCACGATATCAACAACCTGCTCACGGTGGCAGGGGGGTACCTTGACCTCCTCAAGAACGAGACGCAAGGAACGGCCGCGAGGGAGTACATCACCAAACTCGAGTCCGTCTGGGAGCGCATAAACGGGATAATTAGATTCACGCGTGAATACGAGGAGATCGGCGTGCACGCTCCCGGCTGGCATAATTGCCGGGAGATCATCGAGAGGGCAACGAAGGGGGTCCTCCCCGCACACGTCCGGATTCGAAACGAGATCCCGGATGACCTCGAGATATACGCCGATCCCCTCGTCGAGAAGGTCTGCTACAACCTCGTCGAGAACGCGGTGACCCACGGGAGGAAGGTGACGACGATCAGGTTCTCGCTCGCGGAAAGCGGGGAGAATGCCGTCATCGCGGTCGAGGACGACGGCGTGGGGATACCCCCGGAGGAGAAGGAGAGGATATTCGAGAGGGGGTACGGGAAAGGCACGGGGTTTGGACTCTTCCTCTCGCGCGAGATCCTCGGGATCACCGGGATGTCGATACGGGAGACGGGGACCTATGGGGAGGGCGCGCGGTTCGAGATCCTCGTCCCCTCAGGCTGCCTTCGGAAGAAGGGCCGGTGAGGGGCGCGGGAACGGCGTGGCAGTCACCGCGCGACCATCCGCCGGTACGCGGCGTACGCGCCCGCGATGACGATGACCACGCACGCGGCGAGGATAAATCCCCCCGCGGGATCGGCGGCCGCGGCGTCCTTTACCACCTGGGATCCGACCGCGATCAGGCCGCACCCGAGGAACGCGCCTGCCGCGATGGCAAGGAGCGTGCGCACCGGCGAGAGGCCCACCATCCAGCCGAGGAGCGATCCCCCGATGCCACCGCTGCCCTGCAGGGGGAACATCACGAAGAGGACGACGCCTGCGAAGGAGAACCTCTCGAGCCACGGCCGGCGACGGACGAAGTCGTTCCCCTTCGCGAGGAACCGCGCGATCCAGCGGCCGAGGAGGGGAATCCTGCCGGAGACGTCGCAGTTGAGGGCCATGAATATCCCGGCGAGCACGTCCATCAGCCCGATGGAGAACGCGACGAGCCACCACGGGAGCCCGAGGGCAATCCCGAGCGGGACGATGGACTCCTTCCCCGCGGGGGGAACGAGGTACGCGAGCATCAGGCCGCCGAGGAGGAGCGCGCTCTCGCGGGGCATGAGGAGGAAACAGAGGGAGATGTAGGAACCGCCGATGGCAAACGGGATGGCGACGCGGACGAGCCGCCCGGGCAGGGGCACTCCCCACACGGGACAGACCTCGGGGATGGTGGATCTCAACGGGATGTCCATGGGGATGGCGCCACCTGCGAAACGTCGCATCACAATTCTCGCTCGCGCCGTTTAATCCTGTCCATTCCCGCCCCGTCTGACGGGCGCCGCGGGGGACCATTTTATCGGGCGGGGAGAGAAAGGAGAGTCACCTATGGAGATCATCGCGCACAGGGGGGCATCCGCGAGGGCCCCCGAGAACACCCTCGCGGCGGTACGCCTCGCCATAGGGTGTGCCGATTACGTGGAGGTGGACGTGCGCCTCTCGCGCGACCGCGTCCCCGTGGTCATGCACGATCCCACGGTCGATAGGACGACGAACGGGAAGGGCAGGGTCGGGGACTTCACCGCTGCCGAGCTGCGGGCCCTCGACGCCGGGCAGGGGGAGCACGTCCCGACCCTCGAGGAAGTCTGCGGTCTCGTCGCGGGGAGGACGGGCCTCTGCGTGGAGCTGAAGGAACCGGGCTCCGAGTACCACGTCTGCGACGTCCTCGAGCGCCATTCGCCGCGACCGCTCCTCGTCGTGTCCTTCCACGGAGCATCTCTCGCTGCGGTCCACGAGATCATGCCCGAAGTCCCCCTCGGCCTCGTAAGTTCCCGGCCGGGAATCCCAAGGCCCCGGCGGGACGAGGATGTCCCGCTCCACGCGTTCCTGCCGCGGTTCGACGTCCTCTCGAAAGAGATCGTCCGCGAGGCCCGCGCCCGGGGGATGCGCGTGATCCCGTGGACACTCGACGCCGAGGCAGAGTGGGAGGAGGCCTGCAGGCTCGGAGTGGACGGTTTCGCGACGGACGATCCCTGCAGGGCGAGGGAGTGGGCGGCCAGCCGAAAGTGACGGTCACACCCCGCCCGCACCCCGCGCCGTCCCCGTCCCGCGGTCCGCGGGCGCCGGTCCAGGATGACGGCGGAGAATCTTATTTCCCCGCGCGTCTCCATAGATGCCATGCGGGAACCGGATGGACACACAAGTGATCCTCGTCTCGGGGATCGTCGCGGGGGCGGTCTTCCTCCTCGCGAGCGAGACCCTGAGAGTCGACCTCGTCGCGGTCGTCGTCTGCCTCTCCCTCGCGTGGCTCGGTCTCGTCTCGCCGCTCGAGGCGATCTCGGGCTTTGCGTCGAACGCCGTGATCGCGATGGCGGCAGTCATGGTCCTCGGCGCGGGGCTCGAGAGATCAGGTGTCACCTCGCGGATTGCCACGTGGATCGTCCGGCACGCCGGGGACACGAGGCGCCGCGTCGTCGCCGCGACCTCCCTCTCGGCCGGCCTCATCTCTTCCGTCATCCACAACGTCGGCGCGGCCGCCCTCTTCCTCCCCGTCGCGAGGAGGATCTCGGCGAGGTCGGCTATCCCCGTCTCCCGCCTCGCGATGCCGATCGGTTTTGCGGCGATCCTCGGCGGGACGGTCACGATGATAGGATCCGGCCCCCTGATCATCCTCAACGACCTGTTCCGGGAGGCAGGAGCTGATCCCCTCCCCCTCTTTGCCGTCACCCCCGTCGGGATATTCCTCCTCCTCGCAGGGGTGGCACTCTTTGCCCTCGCCGGCGAGTGGATATTTCCCCCCGGGAGGGACGAGACGGGGAACCGGTCCGTCGCGGAGACGTGGGGGATCGACGGCCCGGTGCTCACGTGCACGGTGAGGGAGGACTCCCCCCTCGCGGGCAAGACGCGCGAGGATATCCGGTTCGAGGACAGGTACGGCCTCGTCCTCCTCGCGACCCGGGAAGGGGACGATATCTCGGTGGCGCCGCCGCGCTCCACGAGGATCGGGGGAGGCCAGCAACTCGCGCTCCTCGGCAGGAGGGAAGATTTCGACCGTTTCTGCGCGGACTGGGGATGCGTCCCCGGCGGGGAGGCGGACTGGTTCGGGGAGATCCTCTCCGAGGGTGGTTTTTCGTTCGCGGAGGTCGTCGTCCGGCCACGCGCATCGATCAGGGGCAGGACACCGCGCGAGATCATGTTCCGGAGGCGATTTTCCATCGAACCCGTCCTCCTCGCGAGGTGCGGGGAAGAGATGCGCGCCGACTTCTCGGACGTTCCCCTCTCCGCGGGGGATATCCTCGTCGTGTTCGGGTCGTGGGAGAACCTCCTCCGCCTCTCGGACAACCCCGACCTCCAGCTGATCTCCAGGCCCGAGGGAGAGCCTGTCCGCCGCGGGAAGGGTGCCCTTGCCGTCGCGATCTTCGCGGGAGCCCTCGCCCTTTCCCAGGCCGGTGTCCCCCTCTCCCTCTCGCTCCTCTCCGGTGCAGCAGCGATGGTCCTCTCCGGGGTGATCGATCTCCCCGGCGCGTACAGGGCAATCGACTGGAAGGTCATCGTCCTGATCGGGGGCATGCTCCCCCTCGGGACGGCCATCGAGAAGACGGGGGCAGCCGCGCAGCTCGCGGGATTCCTCGCGGGGTACCTCGAGGGTGCACACCCCCTCGTGGTGATGCTTGCCATCGCAGTCATCGCAACGGCGCTCTCGCTCGTCATCTCGAACGTCGCGGCAACCGTCCTGCTCGTCCCGATCGCGATGCTCGCGGGGGAGAGTCTCGGGATAGACCCGAAGTCCCTTGCCCTCCTCGCCGCGGTCTGCACCCAGAACAGCTTCGTTCTCCCCACGCACCAGGTCAATGCCCTCCTCATGGGACCCGGGGGATACCGGACGAGGGACTACCTGCGGGCGGGGAGCATCATGACCGCCATTTTCATTGCCGTCGCCGTTACCCTCATGTATCTCCTCGCTGCATAGACCGGTATGATAATCCGGCAGTTCTTCGTCCCCGGGATCGCGCACAGCTCCTACCTCGTCGCAGTGGACAGGGAGTGCGCGGTCATCGACCCGGCCCGCGACGTCGGGAGGTACGTGTTGGCAGCGCGAGAGATGGGCTGCACCGTCTCGTGCATCCTCCAGACGCACCTCCACGCGGACTTCGTCTCCGGGCACCTCGACCTCGCGGAGGAGACGGGCGCGCCAATCTACGCGCCGCGGGCGGGAAGGTGCGCGTTCCCCCACGAACCCGTGGCCGAGGGCGACGAGGTGCACCTCGGGAACGTCACGTTCCGGGTGATCGAGACGCCCGGCCACACCCCCGAGCACGTCTGCTACGTGGCGACCGACACGTCCCGCGGGTCCACGCCGGTCGCGCTCTTCTCGGGCGATACCCTCTTCGCAGGCGACGTGGGCCGGCCGGACCTCTTCCCCGGAAGGGCGGAGGAGCTCGCCTCGGCACTCTTCGAGAACCTGCACGCAAAGGTCCTTTCGCTCCCCGACGAGTGCGAGGTCTATCCGGCCCACGGCATGGGATCGCTCTGCGGGAGGGCGATCTCGGCGAAGAGGACGACTACCATAGGGTACGAGAAGAAGTACAACTACGCGCTGCGGATAAGGGACCGGGACGAGTTTGTGGAGGCCCTCACGTCCCGCATGCCCGCGGCCCCCGACCACTTCGCGCGGTGTTCCGAGATCAACCGCGCGGGTCCGGCCCTGATGCGCACGCTCCGGGGCCCCTCGCCGCTCCGGCCCGGGGAGTTCCACGCGCGGTCGCGCGAAGAGGGCGCGGTCATCCTCGACGTCCGGAGCTACCCCGCCTTCTCGGGTCTCCACGTCCCGGGTTCGTGGCACATCGACCTCTCGGGGAACTTCGCGACACAGGCAGGATGGGTCCTCCCGCCGGACAGGGAGATCGCCCTCGTCGTGGACGACTGGAGACAGGCACGGGAGGCCGCCCTCCAGCTCCGGCGCGTCGGCCTCGACCGCGTCGGGTGGTACCTCGACGGCGGGATGCTCGACTGGGCGGCTTTAGGTCTCCCCGTCGACAGGGTGCCCCTCGTTTCCGCGGCAAGAGCACACGCGCTCGTCTCCGGCAGGCGCGCGGTCCTCGTGGACGTCCGGTCGAGGGAGGAACACGAGTCCGCCCCCGTGCCCGGCGCCGTGCACATCCCGTGGCACGACCTCCGGACCCGCTCCACGGAGCTCGATCCGCGGGCGCCGACGATCGTCATGTGCAGGGGCGGGCAGCGTGCGAGCATCGCGGCGAGCATCCTGAAGATGAAGGGGTTTGCATCCGTGTGCAACCTCGCGGGAGGGTACGCCGCGTACAGGAAGGGGGGATTTGCCCCCTGAATTCGCATCCCGCGGGGAAGGGATTATCAGGCTGGAGTGCCCGTCATTGAGATCGTGGTATCCGGATGATCGAGTGGTTCTCTGGTGCGACGTGGTCGCCGTACATCGCGGGCGCGGGGATTGGAATCCTCGTATGCCTGTCGTTTCTCCTCTCCGACCGGCCCCTCGGGGTCTCGACGGCGTACGCGAAGACGGCGGGGATGGTGGAGAAGTACCTCTTCCGCGGGGACGTGACATCGATGCCCTACTACAGGCAGGTGGTCCCCGCCGTCGACTGGCAGTGGACGATCCTCGTCGGCGTGGTCGCGGGGGGTTTCCTCGCGGCGTACAGTGCGGGGACGCTCTCCCTCTCCGCGGTCCCGCCGCTCTTTGCCAGTGCTTTCGGCGGGGGAACGGTCTTTCGGCTCGCGGTCGCGGTCGCGGGCGGGATCCTCATGGGCCTTGGTGCCCGCTGGGCCGGCGGGTGCACCTCGGGCCACGGGATCTCGGGCACCCTGCAGCTCTCGCTCTCGAGCTGGGTCGCGGTCGCCTGCTTCTTCGCCGGCGGCATCCTGACGGCAGGGATCCTCTATGGCTTCCGCTTCGGGTGAGGGGAGAACCATGGTGCGACTCGAGAGGCTGTGGCAGGAGAAAACACTCCAGTCGATCCTCGGGCTTGCCATCGGCACCGCGTTTGGGTTCCTGCTCCAGAAGGGGGGTGTGACCCGGTACGACGTCATCCTCGGCCAGCTCCTCCTCTCTGACTTCACCGTGCTGAAGGTGATGTTCTCGGCGGTCCTCGTCGGGATGGTCGGTGTGCATGCCATGAGGGCCGCGGGCCTCGTGCGGCTCCACGTGAGGGAGGGTTCCCTCGGCGCGACGGTCGCGGGGGGGCTGATCTTCGGCGCCGGGTTTGCCCTCCTCGGCTACTGCCCCGGCACTGCCGCCGCGGCCTCCGGGTCGGGAGCACTCGATGCCGCGGTCGGGATGGCGGGAATCGTCGTCGGCGCGGGGATATTCGCGAGGATCTACCCATTCCTCGAGGGGAAAGTCCTCGGGTTCGGGAGGTTCCCCGCGGCCACGATCCCGGAACTCCTCGGGGTCCCGCCCGGTCGCGTCGCGGCGGTCTTCTCCGTCCTGATCGCGGCATTCCTCGCAGTGCTCGCGGCATCCGGGATATGAGTGCGGGACGGGCCACGTGGACCGCGGGGGACCTGCCACCCGGCGGGGAAAAGAATGTCCTCATGGGGGTCGGCAACCCCCTCCGCCGCGACGACGGCGCCGGGAACTACGTCGCGCGGACGTTCCGGCACCCCGGGTGGCTCGTCCTTGACTGCGGGACCGTCCCGGAGAACTTCACGGGGATCGTGAGGAAGGTCCGCCCGCCCCTCCTCGTGATAGTGGACGCCGCGGAGATGGGCCTCCCCGCCGGCGCGTGCAGGATCATCCCCCGGGAAAAGATACGCGACGTCTCGTTCGGGACCCACCAGCTCCCGCTCCACGTGGTCGCAAGCTACCTCGGGGGCCTCCCGGGGGAGACGGTCATCGTCGGGATCCAGCCGCTCGCCGTGGATTTCGGGGAGGGACTCACCGGGCCGGTGCGGCGGGCGGCAGACGGGCTCGTTGCCCTCCTCGCGGGGGGGAGGCTCCGGGAGATCCCGGTTCTCGCGTGACGCGGTTGCCCCCTTCCCCACTCACTCCACGATCAGGTTCTCCGCGTACCGGTCCTCCCCCGCGAGGAGGAACTCTTCGGTCATCGAGAGGCAGTTCTTCGGGCAGATGCTCGTGCACTGGGAGCAGAAGATGCACTGCCCGACCCAGATGCGGACCTTCTTCGTCACCGGGATGAAGTCGATCGCGTGTGCCGGGCACACCTTCACGCAGAGCGTGCACCCGATGCAGCTCTCCCGGTCGTACGCGATCTTCCCCCTGTACTGCGGCGGCGTGGGAACCGGGGGGTGAATCCGGGCCCTGCCCTCCCCCGCGTCGCGCAGGAACCGCCTCACGGACCGCGGGAGGTACTTCGCGGGGAAGAGGTTCGTCGCGGGCCTCCTGAAGAGCTGGCGCAGGAGCTCCGGGACGAGGGGCAGCCCCCTCACGGGATCACCCCCAGCAGGTGTGCCGCCGCGACGTCGGCCATCAGGAGGACGAGGCCGAGGAATGCCGCGACCGGGAGGTACACCCAGTAGAACCTGACGAGGTCGTTGATGCGGAACCGCGCCATCGCGACGCGGACGAGCGTGACCGCGAGGAAAGAGACCGCGAAGGTCTTGCCGAGGAAGAAGAGGAGGTCCGCGGCCGCGGCGAGTGCCGGCGGCACGGCAAGGAGGGAGGAGATGTTCCACGGGAGGAAGATTGCCACCGCGACGGCGGAGAAGACGAGTGTCTTTACGGCCTGCGAGAGCGAAAACATCGCGAGATTCCTCCCCGAGTACTCGACGAGCAGGCCCCCCGCGAGTTCCGTCTCTGCTTCCGGCGTGTCGCACGGGATGCGGGAGAGCTCGGCGGGGGTGACCGCGGCGAGCACGAGGAGGAGGACGAGTGCCCCGAGTGCGCCGAGGGGCCCGGTGACCGACCACACGGGGGTCTGCGCGATGGACTGGAGCGCGAACGGGTGGGAGATCCCCGCCGCGCCGAGTCTCCACGCGACCCCTATGACGACGACCGCGAGCGGGAACTCGTACGCGATCATCGTCACCATCTCGCGCTGGGCTCCGACCGTCGCGTACGGCGATCCCGACGCGAATCCACCGGCGACGAGCGCGAGCGCGGGGAGGGTGAGGAGGTACATCACGAGGACGAGGTCGCCGTCCGCGCCGAGAACCGGCGGGAAGCTCCCGACCGGGACGTAGAAGAGGACGAGGATGCTGGACGCGAGCGCGATGACCGGTGCCGCGTTGAAGAGCCACGGGACCGCGTGCGCGGGAACAACGCTCTCCTTCTGGAGGAGTTTGAGGGTGTCGAGGAACGGCTGCCACACGGGCGGGCCCACGCGCGCCTGCATGCGGGCGGCAAGTTTCCTGTCGATGCCGGAGAGGAGGAGCCCCGCGGCGAGGGCAAAGAGGGAGAGGGCGGTGCACGACGCGGCGAGCACCGCGACGTCGGTCGGTGTCATCCCTGCAGCCTCCTCGTCTTCTCCACGGAGAGGCGGTGGAGATCATCCTTCGTGAGGATCTCCCTCCTCCCGTCGCGCACGATGGCCACCCTGTCAGTGCAGGAGAGGCAGGGGTCGATGGACGCGACGATGATGGGGATGTCGGCAACCTGAGCCCCCCGGAGCATGGGTATCCACGACATCAGGTTGGAATACGAGGACGCCTTGACCTTCCACGCCGCGGGGGAGTCCTTCCCTTCCATCCTCACGTAGTGGAGGCATTCCCCGCGGGGGGCCTCGACCCTCCCTATCCCCTCGCCGACGGCCTTCTTGCACGTGGCGAGAAGCTTGGGGAGTTTCTCCTCGGCCGTGACGGGGCCGGCGGGCATCTCGGAGAGGCACTGCCTGATGATTTGGCACGACTGGCCTATCTCGAGGAGCCTCACGACGATCCTGTCGTAGACATCGCCGTGGGTTTTCCCGAGGTACTGCCCGGGGAGGACCGCCCGGACATCGAGGTCCCCGTACGCGGCGTACGGGTAGTCCTGCCGGAGGTCGACGTTCACCCCCGAGGCCCTCGCCGTGGGTCCGACGGTGCAGAGGCCGATCGCGTTCTCCCGGGAGAGGACCCCGACGTCCCTGCACCGCGCGCGTATCGTCGCGTCGTCGAGGAAGAACGAGAGGAGGGTCCCAAGGAGACTCTCGTACCGGTCGAGGCACCTCTCTATCACCGGGTGCTGTTCCGGCAGGATGTCCCTGCGCACCCCGCCGACCTGCACGATCCCGTAATTGACGCGGTTTCCCGTCAGGTTCTCGATGACGTCCATTGCGTCCTCCCTCACCCTCCACGTGAGGTGGAGGAGGGAGTCGAAGCCGAGTTCGTGCGCCGCGACGCCGGCCCAGAGGAGGTGTGACTGGATCCTCTCGAGCTCGTGCACGATGGTCCTGATGTAGTCCGCGCGCTCCGGGACCTCGATCCCCGCCACGTCCTCGACGGCCATGGAGAAGGAGAGGGAGTGGACCACGCCGCAGATCCCGCATATCCTGTCCGTGAGGTGGACGATCTGGACCGGGTTCCTCCGCATCCCCATCCACTCGATTCCGCGGTGCGTCTGCCCGGGCGCGAAGTCCACGTCCCTGACGACCTCGCCCTCCACCTCGAACGTGAACATCACGGGCTCCTTGAGGGCAGGGTGGTTAGGACCTATGGGGACCCTGTAGGGGGCCTTCTTCGTCTCCTCCTTCATCCCGACCCCTCCGCGCGGGAATCGCCGTTTTCTCCCGGCCCGCGGCCCGCGGGGGGTGCCGGCCTGCCCTCGGGCCTCCGCAACCTCCATAGTTCCCTCACCATCCCCGCAGGAACCCCGGTCTCGTCCTTCCTCCACGGGTAAATGCCCTCGGGGAAGTCCTCGGGGAGGAAGAGGCGCCTCCCGTCCGGGATGCCGACCACCCTCACGCCGAGGAACTCCTGTTTCTCCCTCTCCGAGAAGACCGCTCCCGGGACGAGGTCGGAGATCGTCGGGACGGTGAGGTCCGTTTTCGGGAGGTCCACCGCGAACGTGACCATGCACTCGCCCTTCGGGTGGCCGTACTGGACAGAGAAGATGTAGCAGAGCCTCACCGCGTCCCCGGTGTCCGCACCCGCGATCACCGAGAGGTGGGGGAACTGGATCTCCCTGAGGGCCTCCACCGCGGGCTTCAGGCTCTCCCTGCCGATGTCGATCCAGATCGTGGCGTGGGGGACCTTCTTCTTCCCCTGCACCCTCCTCCGGATCGACACGGACCTGATGGCCGCGCCGAGCCGCGAGCGGAGGTGTTCGACCAGCTCCTCCGGCGCGAGGGTCCTCTCGCTCACGTCCCCACCCCCTCCAGCCTCTCGAGTTTCTCGAGGGCCTTCACCACGCCGTGGACGATCGCCTCGGGCCTCGGCGGGCAGCCGGGGACGTACACGTCGACCGGGATGACCTCGTCCACGGGGCCGTCGAGGTTGTACGAGTCGTAGAAGACGCCGCCCGAGATCCCGCACGTCCCGATGCACATCACGAGCTTCGGGTCGGGGATCTGCGCGTAGACGCGGAGGAGCCGGTCCCTCATCCTGTGGACGACGGGGCCCGTCACGAGCATCACGTCGGCGTGGCGCGGGCTCCCCACGAGTTTTATCCCGAACCGTTCCGGGTCGTACCGCGGGGTGAGCGTGGCCACGATCTCGATCTCACACCCGTTGCACGAGCCCGTGTTGAAATGGTAGACCCACAGCGACCTGTTGAAGGAGGGATTGAGTTTCATCGGAAGACCACCACCGCGACGAGGAAGAGGGCCGAGATCCCCATGTACCACAGGACGTAGTCGTGGAGGTCGCCCGTGTGGAGGGAGACGAGCCTCTCGTAGTAGCCGCCCATCGCGTCGAGGAAACCCCAGTAGAGATTGCCGGCGCGGACGTGGAGGAGACCTCCCCCGGGCTCCGGGTTCCCCGAGAGGAACGGCTCTTCCTGGGGAGTCCCCTCCTTGTACCCCCTCTCGCCGAGGGCGTAGAGGAGCAGGGCGATTGCCCCTGCGACGGCGGCGCCGAGGATCCACGCGACGGGGTTCCAGAATCCGGTGCCCGTGTCGAGCACGAGGAGGATGTCTGCCACGTCACGCTCCCCCCGAGAGGACTGCCGCGATGTACATCCCCCTGTCCGCGAGCGCGTGCGCCGCGGGGGCAACCAGCGTATCCACCACGAGCGAGGGGAAGAGGCCAAAGAACACGACGACGAGCGCGAGTATCCCCATCCCGGCGAGCATCGGGAGAGGCACTTCCTCGACGTCGCGGTACTCGGGCAGGACGGGGCCCATGAAGATCGAGTGGAATACCTTCACGAACGAGGCGAGCGTCAGGATACTCACCACCATGGCGATGACAGAGAGGGCAGGGTTGAAGGCGAAGACGGACTCGTAGATCATGAGCTTCGATGCGAACCCGTTGAAGGGCGGGATCCCCGCGATCGCGAGCGCGCCGATGATGAAGAAGACCATCGTCCACTTCATCGAGTGGCCCAGCCCCCCCATCCTGTTCAGGTCGTACGTCCCCACCCGGTAGAAGATCGCCCCCGCGGTGAGGAAGAGGAGTCCCTTGTACATCGCGTGGTTGATGATGTGGAATAGCCCCCCCTCCATCGCCATGTACCCGAATGCCTCGAGGAACGGCCTGTTCCCGAGGACGGCGAGCCCGACGCCCACGCCGAGGAGCATGTACCCCGTCTGCGAGATCGCGTGGTACGCCATCAGGCGCTTCACGTTCTTCTGGGGAATCGCCATCGTCACGCCGACGACCATCGAGAGCACGCCGAGGACGATGACGAACCAGCCGACGCACGCCGCGTTCAGGACAACCCCGTAGAGGGAGAAGACCACCCTGAAGAGCCCGTAGAGGCTCGCCTGGCTCGCGACGACGAGGAGGGCGGTCACGGAGGAGGGGGCCATCGAGTACGCGTCGGGCGTCCAGAAGTGCATGGGAACGGCCCCGCACTTCATCGCGAGGGCGGCGACGAAGAGGGCGAGCGCGACCTTGTCGAGGAGGGTGAACTGCATCCTCTGGGCGATCAGGGCCATGTTCAGGGCGTTGTACTCCCCGTAGTAGATCCCGATCGCGATGAGGATCGCAAACGCGCCGAGGGTGCTCAGGACGAAGTACTTGATCGCGGCCTCCACGGCGGGTCCCCCGTCGATGCGGAACGCGACGAGGCCCGCGGACGCGATCGAGAGGATCTCGAGGAAGACGAAGAAGTTGAAGACGTCACCCGTGGAGACCATCCCGAGGATGCCGGTGACCATCAGGAGGAAAAGGGTGTAGAAATTCCCCAGGCCAGAGTGTCCCCTCTCGCTCGCGAGCGAGTAGACGATGACCGAGAGCGAGGAGACGGCAGCGATCACCAGCATGAGCGCGCCCATCTGGTCGACGGCAAAGACGATCCGCACCGGGATCCCCCCCGAGTCCGGCGGGACCGCGAGCGCGGCGGACCCTGCACCGAAGACGTAGATGCGCGTGCCGTGCGCGTACACGTCGGATGCGAGGACGAGGGCGAGGAGGGACGTGATTCCCATTGCGCCGCCCACGAGGACGGCCCTCGCCGCGTGGCTCACCTTCCCCGAGAAGGGCGCGACGAATGCGGCGAGGAGCGGGACCACGACCATGAGGGCGGGCGAATGCTCGACGACGAACTGCGGGATCATCCCCGGAGCCTCCTCATGAAGCCGGTCTCGATGCTCCCGTACTTCCTCCACACGATGACGGCAAAGGAGAGCAGGAGCGCGGTCGTCGCCACCCCTATCACGATGGAGGTGAGCGTCAGTGCCTGCGGCGTGGGCAGTACCATCGTCCCCTCCGGCGCGTTCGTGTAGATGGGCGCGATCCCCCCCTCGCGGTACCCGAGCGAGACGAGGAACAGGTTGACGGCGGACTCCACGATGACGAGCCCGAGGAATACCTTGATGAGGTTCTGCTTGAGCACGATCGTCGCGAGGCCGATGAGCAGGAGGGCCACGATCGCCACGTACGGGAGGCTCCCTATCATCTTTCCCCTCCCGCGGCGGGAACCCTCGAGAGCATGTAGAGGAGGACGAGCGCGAGTCCTCCCCACACCTCCACCCCGACCGCGATGTTCATGACCGGGATGACCCCCGCGGTGTTCATGTCCCCCGGGTTTGGGCCCGAGGGAACGGGCGTCCCGAAGAGGAGCCCGCTGTTCGCGAGCACGTTCGCAAAAAAGGGCATCCCGGCGAGGAGCCCGAGGATGCCTGCCCCGGCGAAGAGGAGGAGGCCGATGGATTCCTGCGCGGAGAAGGTGGATTTCTTGAGCATCCCCCCGAACTCTTCGCGGCCGAACGCGACGAGGACGAGGGCCGCGGCCGTCGCGACGACCGCCCCACCCTGGAACCCGCCGCCCGGCGTCAGGTGCCCGTGGACGATCACGTAGAACCCGAAGACGACGATGAAGGGCGAAAGGATCGACGCCCCGGTCCGGACGACCTTACTCATCGCCACGTTCCTCGCCCTCCCTCATCTCCCTGAGTACGAGCCCCACGCCGGTGACCGCGCAGAAGAGGACGACGGATTCCCCGAGCGTGTCGAAGCCCCGGAAATCGAACACGATAGAGGTCACGATGTTGTTTGCAGCCGCCTGGGCCTGGCCGTTCTCGATGAAGTACGTGTCCATGTCCGATGCCGCAGGGTGGCCGAAGGAGAGGAACGCGGGTATCGTGGCAAGGCCGGCCGCCCAGACGAGGAATATGGAGAAAACGAGCCACCTCCTCACGACGCTCCCCCCTCGTAGCGCGTCGTGCACCGGATGGCGACGACGAAGATCGCGGTCGTCAGCCCCGCGCCGATCGCTGCCTGGGAGATGGCGACGTCGGGGGCCTGGAGGATGTAGAACTCGAGGGAGACGAGGAACGAGAAGAACCCCGCGGTGAGCGCGGCAGCGAGGAGGTCCCTGAACGAGAAGACGAGGAGGGCCGAGACGACGAGCCCCGCGAGGACCGCCACGTGGAGGACCGGTTCTATCACGGGTTCACCTCCGCGAGGCGGTCGACGACCGCGAGCGCGGGTTTTATCCCTGCCCGGTGCGCTCCCCGCGCGATGGCGTGGGACCCGATGGCATTCGTCACCGCGAGCGCGATCGCCGCGACGAGTGTGTGGAGGAAGAGGGCGATGTACTGGGGGTCCCCCGTCCCGATGAAAAGGGCAGCACCGTACACGATGACCGAGAGCGCGGTGAATACCGAGCCAAAGGTCGTCATCTTCGTCGTCGCGTGCATCCTCGTGTACACGTCGGGGAACCGGAGCAGCCCGAGGATCCCGAGGGCGTTGAACACCGTCCCCACGGCGAGGCAGGCGAGCACGATTACCTCCGCCGTCACAGGTCACCCCCGATGTACTTCGCGACGTAGAGCGTGCTCACGAAGGAGAGGAGGGCGTAGACGATCGCGACGTCAATGAAGATCACCTGGCCGTACACCACGCCGAGCAGGATGAGCACTGCCACCATGAGCGTGTTGACGGTGTCGACGGCGACGGCGCGGTCCGCGATCGTCGGCCCGAGGACGAGCCTAAGAAGCGCGATGCAGATGAGCACGACGAGGACGAGGGCCGCGAGATCGAAAGGCGCGTTCATTCCGCGATCCTCCGTATCCACGAGGGGATATTCGCGAGGGAGAACAGTTCACGCGCGTCCACCGAGGGGAGGGATTCCCAGCCTGCAGGCACGTTGATGTTGTGGACGAAGAGCTCGTTCGTCTCCTCGTCGACGTCCACCGTGATCGTCCCGGGCGTCAGGGTGATCGAGTTCGCGAGGAGGAAAACGCCGAAGTCAGTCTTCATCCCCGACGGGACCCTGATGATGCCGGGCCTGACCTTCCCCGTGATGACGCGGTACGCGACGTCGAGGTTCGCGCGTGTCACCTCGAGGAAGAAGGGGCCGAGGAGGTAGACGGGGAGGAGGAGCAGGCGGACGGGATTTGCCATCCTGAAATCGTCCCGCCGGCAGAGGACACGCGCGGTCACGACGGCAGCGAGGACTCCTACGAGGATCGCGGCGACGATCTCCGGCGCGGACCACAAAAGGAGTGTCCCGCTCCCGGCGGAAAAGAGGAGGTAGACGAGGAGGGCCATTCCGAAAGTCGCGAGGTACGCCTTCATTCCGGCCCCCCGCGCCGATGGTACATATGCCCAGCAATTCCGTTCGCAGTCATGGGAATCACGGTTGGAAACTTGGAAGCCCGCGTGCCCGTGCTCGGCGGGCGGGGCATTTCGCACATCGCGGGAACAATACATCACGATTGATAATGAAGATACCGGAATCGCGGAGATCCGGGTGCGGGGATTCCCCGTCGGGGGCTGGACGGGCGGCAGTCCCACGGCCGGGCCCCCCTCTCTGGCCGGACACCGTGATACCCGGCAGGGCCGTTCCCCGCGCGCATTCCGTGGGATGGGGCAGGCGCGTGGATATTTATGGAGGGGTATTTCCAATAAGTACGGTACAATGCGGTCGCCCCTCTCCTCACGCGGGCAGCTCTCGTGGTGCGATGCCTGCCACACCCCCGTCCTCTCGCGCGCGTGCTCGCGCTGCGGCAGACCGACGCGGAAGGTCACTCTCACGCCGCCGGGGGATGCCCGCCCCGCGTTCCCGGCCGACATCGCGCTCGTCAACAGGATCTACGCGGATCATTTCGGTTCCCCCCTCGTCCCCGAGGGGAACCTCGCCCTGCTCAACAAGGTCCCCGACACGGACCGCATGGAGGAGGTGATCGTGGGGGGCGGCGTCGCAGGCGCGATCCGCTACCTTCCCGCGGAGCACCGGTGGGAGGCGATCCCGCGCGTCGAGGCCTACGGGCTCCTGAAATCCCCAAGGAAATGGGTCGTCGTCGACGGCGGGGCCGCCGCCGCGATCCGCGTGAAGTCGGCGAGCGTGCTTGCCCCCGGCCTCGTGGAGATCGAGCCGTCGGTCAGGGCGGGCGACGAGGTCTTTGTCCTCGACGAAGGAGGCGAGTGCATCGCGGTCGGCAGGGCACGGGTGGATGCACCGGTCGCCGCGTCGATGGAGAGGGGACTCGTGGTGAGGACCCGCAGGACGTTTTCGTCGCTCTGCGTCCCGGGGAGGGCGACGTGGGATGACGCGGTCGCCGCGAACGCGGCGGTGCTCGGGGAGAGGGAAGGGGAAGCGGTGGAATTCGTGAGGAACGTCGCGAGGAGCCACGCGCTCCCGGTAAACGTCTCGTACTCGGGGGGAAAGGACAGCCTCGCGACGCTCATCCTCGTCAGGAAGGCGCTCGGGGACGTCCCGATCCTCTTCGCGGACACGGGCCTCGAGTTCCCCGAGACGTACGGGAACGTCGACGACGTCGCGGAGACGTACGGCCTTCCCGTCGAGAGGACGTCGGGGAGAGACGCATTCTGGGATGCCTTTTCGGTGCACGGCCCCCCGTCGCGCGACTTCCGGTGGTGCTGCCGCGCGGCGAAGCTCGGTCCCGTGGAGCGGCTGATCAGGGAGAAATGGGGGGAGTGCCTCTCCTTCATCGGGCAGCGGAAGTACGAGTCGGCGCGGAGGATGGCGAGCCACCGCGTGTGGAGGAACCCCCACGTCCCCGCGCAGGTCTCCGCAGCCCCCATCCACCACTGGACGGCGCTCCACGTCTGGCTCTACCTCTTCCGGGAGAAGGCTCCCTACAATCCCCTCTACGAGGAGGGAATCGACAGGATCGGGTGTTTCATGTGCCCTTCGAGCGATGTTGCAGTGATCAGGAACGTCATCTCCCGTTACCCTGACCTCTGGGAGGGGTGGGCAGGGAGGCTTCGCGAGTGGCAGCACGCGCGGGGACTCCCGGACTCGTGGGTGGAGGACGCCGCGTGGCGCGTGAGGGAAGTGTCCGGTGAAGACGATTGCAATTGTTGACTACGGCCTAGGGAACCTGAGATCGGTATTCCGGGGGCTCGAGAAGGCGGGTGCACGCGCCGTCATCACGACGAATCCCGACATGGTAGTTTCCGCGGACGGGATAGTCCTCCCCGGGGTCGGGGCATTCCGCGATGGCATGGACCAGCTAGGGGAACTCCAGGGGACGATCCTCGGTGCATCCCGGTCAGTCCCGGTCCTCGGGATCTGCCTCGGGATGCAGATGATGCTCGAGTGGAGCGAGGAGCACGGGCTGCACAGGGGGCTTGGCCTCGTTCCCGGAACCGTGCGCCGGTTCCCGAGGGTCGCAGGGTTCAAGGTACCGCACATGGGGTGGAACTCGCTCTCGGAAGTAAAGGCGGAAAACCCACTTTTCCACGGGATCCACCCGGGGGACCACATGTATTTCGTCCACTCCTACTACGCGGATACCGATTTCGCCCACACCCTCGCGAGGACGGAGTACATCATCCCGTTCGCGTCGGCGGTGTGGGACGGGAGGAATGTCTTTGGGGTCCAGTTCCACCCCGAGAAGAGTGGCACACGCGGTCTTCTCCTCCTGAGGAATTTCCTTGATCTCCTGTGATAAAATTCGGGGAAATGGCAACCCTTCGGGTGACTTCGCGGAACACTCCCGGTGCGAGTCCTCCAACCGATCTCCCCCACGGGATGAAGGATTTTTTGTTTCGCCGTACTACTGCCCGTTCCAAAGGCAAACCATATCAGGGAGAGCAGCTCACCTGTCACCATGTTCCCCCGGCTGCGTTCCCACGTGAGCGCTCTGGCGGACCTTTCGCGTGCGATCCTGTTCCTTTTCACCTTCGCACTGGCAGTCCCCCTCCTCACCGGTGCAATCCTTGGAATCCCGGAGAGCAGGATCCTTCCCCTGATTGCGTCCGCATTCGTCCTGCAGGGCGCAGCCCCGCCCCTCGGACACCCCCTCGGGCTTTCTGACCCCGTCATCATATTCCTGATGGCATCATTTGCAGTCGGCGTGGTGACCTGCATCCTCGAGATCTGCGATGCACTCTCCGTGACATCGGAACGGCTCGCGCGATGGATCAGGAAAGTCGGGGAGATCATGGAGAAACATCCATCGATTCGCTCCTACGGCGCCATCTCGTGCATCTTCATCGCATGGATACCCGGCATCGGGCTCTACGGCACTCCCGTGATTGCCTGGATCCTCGGCTGGCCGAAGGCCCCCACCATCATCTTCACGACGGCAGGTTTCGTGATCGCATCCGGACTGGTGCTCACGGTAACAGTGTTCGCCGAGAATATCCACCGCGCCCTCTCCTAAAGAACCTTGGGCACCCAATCGGTAGATGTGCGAATGATGGGGAGGTGACGTTGCACAATTCACTTTTTTTTTGCGGAAAGTCGCAACCAGAAATTAAAAAGGATTTTTCACTCACCCGGATTTTCCGCGGTGAGGTGGAGGGTGATAATCCCGTTGCAGGCCTTGCACGCGTAGAATTTTTCCGTCCAGCAGGAAGCACAGGCCCACCTCCCGCAGAGGGCACATTGCCTCAAGTCTTTCCTCGGGAACGTCGTGTTGCAGAGGTCGCACGAATAGCGGGAGAAACTGGCAGGATCCTTTTCGGGGGGATCCCCCTGCCTCCTCACCCTCTCGATGTCCTTCCTGATGCGGGTGATGAGGTCTTCCCCTCTCTCTTTTTCCAGGCGATTACCTTGGGACCTGCTTTTCCAGAGCCTCAATCCTCTCCTCCAGACTTGCGAGTTCCTCACCGAATTCTCTCTCGAATTTCCGGAGTGCTGCCATCCTCTCCTCTTCTCTCGCGATGAGGGGGAGATTCTCGTCCCTAAAACGCTCGGCGACGGGACGCCCGACGAGGCCCCATTCCTCGACGAGGCGGTCGAACTTCCTGTCGAGGTACTCGTCGATACGGCTCTCGATCGGGCGGGCAATGTCAATTCTCCCCGAACTCCCCCGGAGGAAGTAGTAGAGCGCGAACGCGATGAGGGCGATGAGGATGAGCAGGAGGAGGACTTCTGCGAGTGTCATGTCCGCTGCCTCCTCACGCGGTCGAGCCTTTCCTCGAGTTCCGTGAGTTTCGCGGATGCGGCGGCCTCGAATCCCGCGCACTTCCGCGCCTCCTCCTCAAGGGCAGAGAGGCGGGCGGGGAGGTCGCCGAGGTCGCGGCGCGTCGCGAGGCCCCACTCCCTGATGAGGTCTTCCATGCGGCGGTCGAGGTACGATCCCAGGTAGTCCGGCACTCTCATTGTCCCTCGAGCCTCCTTATCTCCCTCTCGAGGGCAGAAGCCCTCTCTTCAAGTCTCTCCCTGTTTTTCTCAAGGAAGTCGATCTGCCTGTGGACCCGCTCTATTCGCCGCTCTATCTCCCTCAAGTGCATCGTGGAGACGAGCCCCCACTCGCCCACGATCGCGGGGAAATTGCGATCGAAGTACTCGTCGAGGTCCTTTTCCATCGTCGGGAGGATCCCCCCGATTGCCGTGGGGATCTCCCGGAGGGATTCGAGCGGGAAGTACGATTCTCCCGTATGTTTCCGCGTCACGTAGTCGGTCACCGGTATCACCCGAGCCTCTCCTCTTCGCGGGCGATCTTCGCGAGCATCTTCTCGAGTCTCGCGAGCACTACCCTGTCCTCGAGGCGTTTCAACCTCTTCTCCACGATGCTGTGCCGCGCGAGGATGTCGCTCTCAAGACCCCTCGTCTCCTCGTCGAGTCTCCTCAGTTCCTCCATGTCCTGCCGGGAGATCCGGTAAAACGGCCTCCCCCTCTGTTCCATGTCGGCCTTCAGGAGCTCGATCTTCGCCCTCTCGAGCTCGAGCTGGGCGAGCCGAGGCCCGGAATACATCAGGCGGAACTCCCTCACGATGAAGTAGAGGATGACGAGGCCGAGAAAGAACAGGAGGACCGGGATGTAGGCCTCGAATGTGATCCACACGTCAGCCATCTCTCGCCTCACCCGTGGTGCATCAGAGGTCCTTCTCCCCGAGCTTTTTCTTCACTGATTCGATGCCCTTACCGATGGACTCCTCCACCTTGCCCACTGCCTGCGCAGCACGCTCCTTCATGGGGGGCACCCTCGTCACCACCACCTCGCCGCCGGGGACCGCCCCCGCCTCGGCGATGTCCTCGGGGCTCAACCGGATGAGCCCTTCCTCCACCAGCGTGTCCGCGTAGACAGTGACAACGACGGGTTTCGTGCCAGTCCCTGCGGAGATCTCCACTTCATCACCCTCATTGATTCCGAGGGCCTTGAGGTGCACTTCGTTGATCCTGGCCCGCCCGCGACTCGGAAAGACCCTCTCCATGACCTTTAGTTTCAGGCTACCCATACGTGAAGGAAGGGCAGCAATGGTATATAATGTCACCCCCGCCCCCGCGTGACCTCCCGCGCCGCGTTTCCGCGTGATATCCAGAAACCATGGCAGAAACTAATTATCGTCAGGCTCCAGAGACGATCACATGCGGCCGGTGATCGTCGCCCTCCTCCTCGCCCTCCTCCTCGCGGAGGGTGCACTCGCGTACGAGCTCGTGATCAGCGCGCCCGCCGAGGTCCGCCTCGGCCTGCCGATCGAGGTGACGGGAACCACGAATTTCCCCGAGGGCACCGAGTTCGACATCGTGCTCTACAGGATCCAGACGACTTTGCCCGAGCCCGTCGCGGAGAAAACGATCGTCGTCTCGGGTTCGAGGTCGTTCGAAGTGACTTTCGGGACGATCGGGCTTTCGCCGGGGGACTACAAGGTCGAGGTCAGGTTCCGCACCGACCCGGGCTCGAAGCTCAGCTCCGGCTCGGTCACGACCCGCCTCGTGAAGGTCACGGACCGGTCGGGGGAGATCGTGATTACCTCCCCGCTGGACCAGGTGCTCGGCGAGGCACTCAGGATCGAGGGGTACGTCCCCAAGGCAGGGGTCGTCACGCTGACGATGAGGGTGACGGGCCCGGACGGGGCCGTCGGTCCGCCGGTGGACATCAGGACGACGACAGTCCTCGGCAAGGACGACGGGTTCTTCGCGAGGACGGTCCCCGTCGGGGAGAAGGGGAACTACTACGTGGATTTCTCGGACGCGAGGGGACTCATCACGACGGTGAAGTTCACCGTCGGGGAACCGCCCGGTGCAGTGACTCCCGCGGAGACGCAGTCCCTGGGGACGGCCAGTGACACCGTGCCGCCGGCCGCATCCCCCTTCCCCGCCGCGGCATGCGCGGCCATCCTCCCCGTCCTCGCGTGGCTGTTCTCGTCGCGGAACCGGCGGGGGTGATCGCGGGGAGGTTCCACGCCGGCCCTGCCCCGCGTGGTGGTCACGCGCGCGTCCGCGATGCCCATGCCTCGTAGACGAGGAGAACGAGGATGACGAGGACGCCCCCGCAGAAGAACGCGAGGGCAAGCTCGGAGGGGAGCGCGCCGGGAACCCCGCCTGCCGGTCCCGGCGGGACCGAAAGGATCCCCCTCGCCGGCTCTAGGTGCGGGGACAGGGTGTCGGCCCGGAGGACATTTTCACCGGCAGGGCGCGGGAGCGAGAGCACGGCGTACGCGGCGAGCGTCGAGAGGACGACGATCCCAAAGAGGGCCGCGTACCGCAGGAGGACCGAGCGGATGTCGTGTGCCCGCGGGGCCATGATCAGGAGCTGGTTGCGCAGCCCGTAGACCTTGACCTGCCGCCCTTTCACGCTGTACTTCGTGTGCCGGACCTCGATCAGCCCCGCGTCGAGGAGGTTCTCGATGTGGTACTTGACGGTTCCAAGCGGCATCCCGAGGGAGGAGGAGAGGTCCCCCGCGGTGGCGGGACCCTTTTCGAGGGCATGGAGGATATCGCCCGCGGCCGGGCTCGCGAGTGCCTTCCCGATCTTCTTTGACCGCTCGTCGCCCGGCGTGAGGATGACCACCTCCCCGCCGTGCGGACCGGCCTCCCCCCCGGCAGCCGCGGGTGGTGGAACGGTATCCTCTCGCTCCCCGTCCATCGCCTCTCCCGCACCCTACGCCCCGAGGGCAGCGAGGATCCTCTCCCTGCCGGCAGCGAGCGCCTCCTCGATCTTCTCCACCGCGGGTCCCCCTCCCCGCGCGAGCGTCGGGGACCCGCCCCCCTTCCCCCCGAGGATCGCGCAGACGTGGCCGATGATCTCGCCCGCGTTCACCTTCTCGGAACCGGAGACGAGGAGGACCGTTGCCTGGTCGGTGCCGCTCGCGAGGAGCGCGACCCCCCCGCGGGAAGCGATCTCCTCGCCTATCCCGGCGAGTTCCTTCCCCGAGAGGTCTATCCTCCTCACGAGGACCGGCGTCGTGCCGACGATCTCGGCGGACAGCGACTTCTTCTCGAGCTCCGCGACGTGCTGGCGGAGTCGCTCTATCTCCTTCTTCTGGGCCTTCCACTCGGAGAAGAACCTCTTTGCCGTGGCGGGCAGGAATTCCGGCTGGACCGAGAAAACCTGCGCGGACTCGGAGAGGATCTTCTCGATCCTGTGGACGTACTCGACCGCAGCGAGGCCCGCCGAGAACTCGAGGCGCTCGATGCCGTCCTGGATGTGCTCGACGCGGATGACCTTGATGAAACCGACGTCACCCGTGCTCCTGCAGTGGGTCCCCGCGCACGCCTCGACGTCCGCTCCCACGCGGACGACCCGGATCTCCCTGCCCGGCGGGACACCCCCCTGGTAGAGGGAGAACCCGTACATCTGCTCGGCCTTCGTCCTGTCGATGTACTTCACCTCGACGGGGAGATCGGCCATGACCATCCTGTTCGCCGCGATCTCTATCCGGCGGAGCTCGTCGGGCGTGATGTGCTTGTAGTGACGGATGTCCAGCCTCGAGCTCTCGGGGCCCTTCTGGGCGCCGGCCTGGTGGACGTGGGCGCCGAGGACTTCCTTTGCGGCGTGGAGGAGGATGTGCGTTGCGGTGTGGTGGCGCATCAGGGACCACCGGCGTTCCTCATCGACGATGCCCTTCACGCGGTCGCCGCGGCGCAGGGTGCCGCCGGTGACGTGGTGGAGGATCACGTCGCCCACCCTCGCCACGTCGTCGACACGGACGATGTTCTCCGCGGAGATCAGCATCCCGGTATCCGACGGTTGGCCGCCACCCTCCGGGTAGAAGAGGGTCTGGTCCATGACGGCGTACCCGTCGAAGAAGTCGATCACCATGGCGTCGAACTCCATGTCCGACGGCTGCTCGTAGAAGAGCTTCCTCGTCGCCGGCAGCCCCGAGATCCTGTCGCGGTACCTCGCGAAGGGATCTTCCTCCTCCTCCGCGCGTTCCGACTCGGAGTGCATCTCGGCGATGAGGGAGTAGAAGTTGTCCGGGAGCTCGACGACCGCCCCCTCCGCGGTCGCGACCTCCCTTATGATCTCGGGGGGTATCCCGTGGGAGTCGTAGAGGGTTATCACCTCCTTGAGCGGGACGCGCTCCCTCTTGTTCTTGTAGGCCCGGGCCACCCTCTGGACGATCTTCGTGCCCCGTTCCAGCGTCGCGTTCCCCTTCTCCACCTCGCGCTCGATGATCTCGCGGACAATGCAGATGTCCTGCTCGAAGTTGCCCGTCCCGACGATCTTCATCTGCTGCTCGACGAAGTCCGCGAGCGACTCCTTTATCCCGAGCTCCTTCATCATCCGGAGCGTGCGCCGGAGGACGAGGCGGGCGAGGTAGCCCTCCCGCACGTTGGAGGGGACGATGCAGTCCCCGAGCATGTAGGCGAGGCACCTCGTGTGGTCCACGATGGCGTACACCTTCTCCACGGGCGCGATCATCCTGTCCAGCCGCTCCATGGGGACATTGATCGCGCTCGCGACCTTCTTGCGGAGCTGCCAGAGGTTCGTGCCCGAGATGTCCATCACCCCCGCGAACCTCGCGTTCAGGGAGAGGATCTTCGTGTACTCCTTGTCCTCGAGGGCATGGGTGAGCCCCGCTGCCTCCATCACCCTGCTCACCATCTCGGGGAAGACGGCATCGTAGATCGTGGGGGATCCCCGCGACGCCCAGACGAACCTCTCGAGTCCGTAGCCCGTGTCCACGATGTAGTTCTCCATCGGGTAGTACATCTCTCCCTTGAGCTCGATCCCGGGCTTCCCCGTCTTCGCCCGGCCGAGGTTCATGAAGACGAGCGTCGCGACCTCGAGCCCGCCGATGAGGACCTCGAGGCTCGGCCCCGCGTTCCCCCCGCCCACCCACGGGTGCTCCTTGTAGGTCACGAGGGAGAGGTCCGCTCCGATCGACGCGAGGAACTTCTCGCAGAGTTCGACCGTCCTCTCCTTCCAGTATACCTCTTCCCCCTCGCGGTTGAACGCGTGGTGGGCCATCATCTCGAAGAGGGTGAGGTGCCGGCCCGACCGGCCGACCGAGTCAAGGTCGTTGAGCCGGATGCACGGCTGCGAGATGGCGAGGGGGTTTGCGGGCGGCGGTACTATCCCCCCGGTGACCCACGGCTGGAAATCGGCGATGGAGGCGATCGTGAGGTAGATATCGTCCCTCCACCTCGCGACGACGGGGTACCGCGAGATCCGCGTGTGCCCGTTCTGCTCGAAGAAGGAGAGGAAAGCCTCGCGCATCTCGTCGACGGTGTGGCTCCTGAATACCGGGGCTCCGATGAACTTGTAGGTCTCGCAGGGTGCATCGCCGCACGTCTGAGTATCTGGGTTCCTCGTCCAGAACGCCGCGCCGCACTTCTGGCAAATCCTGCGGGTGAGCCCGTGTTCCCTGAAGTACTCGAGCTGGTATTCCTCTTCGAGCATAAAAATCACGTGTTCTGATAGAATTCGGCTTGGAACGATAAAAATTGTTGGATTTCCTCACGGTTTCCCGGTCCAGGCCTCGTGGTACCACTCGTCGACCTCGCGGAAGGTGCCCGTCGCGGCGGCGATCCGCACCGCGAGGATGTGCCAGCACGTCACTTTCCTGTAGAGGTAGTCGTGGCAGGTGCAGAAATCCTCCTCGACGACGTAAGTCCCGGAACTGCCGCGGACCACGTCGAAGTCCCTGTACCGCATCACCCTCCCCGAGTCGAGTGCCTCGAGCGCCTTCCTGCCCTTCTCTCCAAAGAGCCTGACGATCTCGTCCCGGAGCGGGGGGGTGAGTGCTCCTTCCCTCTTCAGCCTCTCGAAGAGCGCGCTGGGCTCCATGTCCTGACTGCGGGGGGGTCGTCGATGTACGTCCATCCCATCCGGCGGGCGAGTGCCCTCATGCCGGGGGACTCGAGGGCGTAGTGCGTCGCCTCGAGGAGCGGGAGCGGGGAGGCGCGGGCAACGGCGTGCTTCAGGTCGGCCGAGAGGAATGCCCGCGCACCCGCGGCAGCCGCCTCGGCGATGAGCTCGGGGGTGAACGCCGAGCCCCCCGCGAGGCCGAGCGGACCGGGCAGGCAGGGGTCGCCCCACGCGGTGACCGGGCAGCCGAGCCGCCGGGCGATCCCGGGAACGGAGAGCGGGCAGTCACCGACCACTCCGAGGGAGAGTCCCCGGCAGTTCGCAAGGCCGAGGAGCCCGGCGAGCGCGTCGTTGATGCCGCCGGGGGCGCGGTCGAAGTTGGTGTGGAGGACGTAGACGTGCATGCCCGACGAGAGGACGCCCCTCATGAGGGTCGCGAGCGGTCCCCTCACCGCAGTGACGGGTGTCCAGAGGGGCGTGTGGTGCACGACGAGCGCGTCTGCACCCGACGCGATCGCCCTGCCGACGACCGCGGGAGTCGCGTCGACGGCACAGCAGACGTGCCCGATATCCCGGTTCCCCTCGACGACGAGGCCGATCTTGTCCCGGTCCCACTCCTCCGCGAGGCCTGCCGGCGCGATCCCCTCCATGAGGGAGAGGAATTCCGCGAGGTCCATCAATTGTACCTGCGCGCGGGAGGTAATCAAAGGTTTATTACCTCGAGTAATACGAAACTTCTTTAAATATTCATTTTTACACATTATCCCATGCGCAAGACCATCCAGGAGATTAACGAGAGGATAAGAGAGGGCAATGCACGGGTGGTCACCGCCGAGGAGATGCCGCGGATCGTCGAGGAACTCGGCGAGGAGGGGGCCCTCGCAGAGGTGGACGTCGTCACGACCGGCACGTTCGGGGCGATGTGCTCCTCAGGGTGTTTTTTCAACTTTGGCCACGCCGATCCCCCGATCCGGATGGAGAAGGTCTGGCTCAACGACGTGGAAGCGTACGCCGGGATCGCGGCCGTCGACGCGTACCTCGGCGCGACCGAGAAGTCCACGACGCGGGAGGAGAACTACGGGGGTGCCCACGTCATGGAAGACCTCGTCTCGGGGAGATCGGTCGAGCTGCGGGCGATCTCGAGGGGGACCGACTGTTACCCGCGCAGGACGCTCACGACCGAGATCCTCCTCGAGAGCTGCAACCAGGCCATCATGGTCAACCCGCGGAACGGGTACCAGAAGTACAACGCCGCGGCAAACTCCGGGGACAGGGTCCTCTACACCTACATGGGGATGCTCCTCCCGTCCATCGGGAACGTCACGTACTCGGGCGCGGGGGTCCTCAACCCGCTCGCAAACGACCCGAAGCTGAGGCTCATCGGGCCGGGTGTCCCCTGTTTCCTCGGCGGGGCGGAGGGGATGGTCATCGGCGAGGGAACGCAGGCGTCCCCGGCGACCGGGTTCGGGACGCTCATGGTGACCGGGAACCTCAAGGAGATGAATACCGAGTTCCTCCGCGCGGCGACGATGACAGGGTACGGCGTGACGCTCTACGTGGGACTCGGCGTGCCGATACCCGTCCTCGACATCGAGACGGTCCGGTGCACCGCGGTGCGCGACGAGGACATATGGGTCGACGTCATCGACTACAGCGTCCCCTCGCGTTCGCGCCCCTCGCTCGCGCGCGTGAACTACGCGATGCTCCGGTCGGGGAAGGTGGAGATAGGGGGCGAGGAAGTCCGCACGTCCTCGCTCTCGAGCTTTTCGCGCGCGCGCATGGTCGCGGCCGAGCTGAAGAAGTGGGTCGAGGGGGGGAGGCTCGTCCTCACGCTCCCCACGCGGCGGCTCGACCCCACCCGGAGGGCAGAGCCGATGAGGGAGACGGTCCAGGGCCCGCGCGTCGTCCAGATCATGCAGCACCGCGTGCCGACGATCGGGGAGGACGAGCACATCAGGGAGGCTGCCGCGCGGCTCCTGAAGGGTGAGACCAACCACCTCCCGGTCGTGAACGAGGAGGGGGTCCTCGTGGGCATCGTGACCACGTACGACATCTCCAAGGCCGTCGTCAACCCGGGGAAGGGGAACTACGTGAGGGACATCATGAAGCGGAGGGTGATCACCACGACCCCCGACGAGCCCGTCGACGTCGCCGTCCGGAAGCTCGAGAAGTACAATATCAGCGCGCTCCCCGTGGTGGACAGGGAGATGCACGTCATCGGGATACTCACCGCGATGGACCTCGGCAAGCTCTTCGGGGGGAGGTGGCTCAAGTGAAGCTCCTCGTCACGTTCTCCCGCAAGGAGGGCAAAAAGCCCATCATCGCGCAGGTGGTCCGCGACACCGGCGTCCTCGTGAACGTGGAGCGCGCCATCATCGACTCGCACGAGGGCGAGGCCCTCATCGACATCCCGGACGAGTCGTGCCGCGTCGTGAAGGAGAGGCTCACGGATCTCGGGGCCGCGGTCCGGATCCTCGAGGACGAGATCGTCCGCGACGAGTCCGAGTGCATCGACTGCGGGGCGTGCATCGGGATATGCCCGCAGGAGGTTTTCTCGTTCGACGAGGATTTCCGGATCAGGATGGACGCGCGCAAGTGCATCCTCTGCGGGAGGTGCATCGAGGTATGCCCCCACCGTGCCCTCTCGCGGAGGGGAGCGATCTGAACCGGCCGCGGGGAGGAATTTCACCGTCCCCGCGACTCCCCGTTCCCGTTTTTCCCGGCCAGACGGCCCTTCCTGCGGGTGGCCCGCGCGCGGAATATCCCGCTCCTGTCCACCCACTCCCGCAGGGAGAAGTCGTACGCCCTCCAGAGGGTGCCCCTCCTGATCACGGCGACCGCGTGGGCGAGGGGCGGTCTCCCCCGGAGGAGCCGCTGCGCCTCGCTGGCCAGTGCCCCGCGGGGACCGCGGAGGAGAGAATAGACGCGTTCCCCCTTCCCGCGGCGGAGGTTGACGGCGACCGAGACGTGGAGGATGCGGCCCCCGGTGGTGTCGACGGTGTTGCACCTCGTGCAGGAGGGGACGAGCGCGGATGCGACCGCGCGGGCGCACGCGGCGAGCGGGGGGTCCTCGCGGAGGACGAGAGAGACGGCGATACCCTTCCTCCCCCGGAACATTTCGAGGTGGAGGGGGTGGAGTCTCCCGGGAGGGGAGAGGTCGCGGAGGGCACGGTCGAGGAGCGGGAGGATGTCTGCCCCGCGCCGGAGGGTGAGGGGGCCGCAGAGCGTCACGTGGGGGAAGAAACGCTCGTCGCGCGAGAGCCCCACAATTCTCTCGACGAGGCCCTGGAGAGTCTCCAATTCCGGCCAGTTGACGCAGAGGACGACGATGTAGGCGGGCGCCCGTGGACGCGTGGCGCGGAACCTGCGGTGCCCCTCCCCTGCTATCCCCCGTGCGGTCACCCATGAGAGTTCTCGGTGCAGGGAGAGAAAAAACTGCCCGGGAAACCGTCGCCGACAGACGCGTTTTTCGCCTGCGGGGACAATACCAGAGTGTGATACGCCGGCGGTTCCACTTCAGGGAGACGATCGCGACGATCCTCGCGGAGAGGGAGGAGCACGTCGAGGCCGCGCGGAGGGGGATTATCCGCGCACGCCAGGAGCTCGAGCGCTACATCGCCGGCGACCCCTACTTCTCCGCGACGCTGGAACCGTACCCCGTGCACACCGGGATCCCGGTCGTCGACAGGATGTCGGCCGCGGGGGTCTCGGCGGGGGTGGGGCCGATGGCGGCAGTCGCCGGCGCGATTGCCCTTGCCGGCGTCGAGGAGATGGTCAGGGAGGGGGCGGGCCTCGCGGTTGTCGACAACGGCGGGGACATCGCCATGGTCACGGACAGGCCGATATCCGTCGGCATCCACGCGGGAGAGTCGGTCCACAGCGACCGCCTCGCGTTCAGGATACCCCCGCAGGAGGAGATCCTCGGCATCTGCACCTCGTCGGCGACCGTCGGACCGTCCCTCTCCTTCGGGACGGCGGACGCTGTCTGCGTCATCGCGCGCGATCCCTGCCTCGCAGACGCGTGGGCGACTGCTCTTTGCAACACCCTCTCGCCGCGCAGGCAGGAGGTGATGGCCCGCGTCCCGTGGGACCGCGTCACGGGCGTGCTCGCGATCGAGGGCGAGTGGATCTTCCGTGCGGGAAATCTCCCCCCCCTCGTCAGTGCACGCGTCGACAGGGATCTCGTGACGGGAGGGCCGTGGTAGGTGGCAGGATCCGGATGGCGCCGATCATCCTCGTCGTGGACGACAACCCCGGGATAATCAGCATCCTCCGGGCGATCCTCGAGATGGAGGGGTACATCGTCCACGCCGCGGGGAGTGGCGAAGAGTGCCTCGCCCTCGTCTCGAGGGAGAAGCCCGACCTCGTCCTGCTCGACATCGTGATGCCCCGCATGGACGGCTGGACGGTCCTCGAACGCATCCGGAGCGACCGGGAAAACGACCCCGTCCGTGTCCTGATGGTGACGGCAAAGCCCCCCACGCGGGAGGAGGCCGAGAGGTACGCCCCGCTCATCGACGGGTACGTGATGAAACCGTTCGACCTGCGGGCCCTCAAGAAGACCGTGGCCGACCTCCTCGCGGAGAAGGAGAAGATGAGGACCGTGAGGGAAAGGGTTGCCGGAAAGGCCGGGTGGCGGCAGTTCCTCGAGGAGTACTGCAGGCTCTCGCGCATTGTCAGGGCCCAGGAAGCGTTCTCGGCCCTCCTCGAGAGAAAGGGGAAGGGGGAGGATCGGCCACCTACCCCGGAAGCAGTCCGCCTCGAGAGACTGAAGGAGATAATCCGGCGGGCATCGGAGGTGAGCGACGCGGGGGGATGAAGGGGGGAACCGGGCAGGAGGGCTGGAAGGAGGGAGACCTGCCCGCATCTCTCCTGCCCTCCCCGCACCGGGCAATCGCTACACGGACTCGTCGACGAACCGCAACGCTCTCTCGTGGGCGTCCTTTCCCCTGAAGTTCGCGAGCACGCGCTCCCCGTCGCTCACGCTCATGACGGGCTCTCCCCCCTCGACCCGGAATATGACCTCGAAGAGGTCGCGCTCGTCGATGAGAACGCCGTTCCCGAGCGCGGACGCGGGCTGGAGGAGGAGCCGGTCCCGTTCGAGCTCTCCCGGCTCTCTCCTGTAGAAGTAGTAGTAGACCTGGTAAGCGTTCAGGAAATCGGACGAGAGGAGTCGTTCCCTCACCGGCGGGGCGAGCCGATCGAGTTCCCGCGCGAGTGCATCCTCGTCGTCCCCCGCGCGCTCGAGGATGGAATCTGCGATCCCCGCGAGGTCATCATCGGAGAGCCGACCTTCACCCTCCTGCATGGTACTCCCGTTCTTGGTTCTCCGCGTGCTTATACATAGTGGAACGCGGTTTTCCACCACGGGGGGACGAGGGGTGTACCACGAGGATTATCGTTTCCCGTGCACTACATGAATCACCGGGAGGACATGAAGGAGGAAGACCTGGACTGGGCCGTCTACCACTACATCGCGGCGGATCCCACGCGCGACCCGGAGTCACTCGCGGAATGCCTCCGGTGCCCCGTGGACGATATCCAGTCGTCGCTCGAGAGGCTCGAGAGAGCGTTCCTCATCGAGAGGGAAAAAGAGGGGAAGATCCGCGTCCTCTCCGTCCACGAGATGCTCATCCGCTGCCAGGCCAAGTACAGGAAGGATTTTCCCTTCGTCGTCGAGGGAGGGGTCATCAAGGTGAAGGGTGACCCGGGGCCTGAACAATGACCGACGTCTGGGTCCTCCGCCTTGGTCACCGTCCCGGGAGGGACCAGCGGGTGACGACGCACGTGGGGCTCGCGGCCCGCGCCCTCGGTGCGAGGGGCATGTACCTCGCCTCGCGCGACCCCGGGATCGTCGAGGGGATAAGGGACGTTGTGAGGCGATTCGGCGGGGACTTCTCCGTCGAGGACGGGGTCTCTTGGAAGAAGATCGTCAGGGAGTGGAAGGAATCGGGCGGCACGGTCGTACACCTGACCATGTACGGCGAGCCCGTCCAGCAACTCGAGCCGATGCTGAGGGAACTCGAGCGTATCCTCGTCGTCGTCGGGGCAGAGAAGGTGCCCGCGGAGGTATTCTCGCTCGCCGACTACAACGTGGCCATCACGAACCAGCCCCACTCGGAGGTTGCGGGGCTCGCCGTCTTCCTCGACAGGCTGTTTATGGGCGAGGAACTCGGCAGGGAGTTCCCGGGTGGCCGCGTGAGGATAATCCCCTCCCCGAGGGGGAAGCGCTGCGAGGAGGTATGACCGGGTCAGTCCTCGTCGCGGGTTTCTCGACGAGGCACGTCGCGAAGTCGGCGCACGCGGCAGGCTACACCGTCTACGCCGTCGACCACTTCTGCGACCAGGACCTCTCGTGGTACACCCATGACATGATCCGGTTCGAGGACCTCGACGACCTCCCGGCGGCCGTCTCGGAGATGTGCGGGAGGCACCGGATCGACTGGGCGATCCCCACGTCAGGCGCGGAGGCGCTCCTCCGGGACCTGCCCGTCCTCGGGACGCCCCCCGGCGTGGCTGCAAGGTTCCTCGACAAGCTCGCGACGCAGGAGTTCTTCGAGTCGCTGGGTGTCCCGGTCCCGCGGTTGCGCGGGGACAATCAGTACCCCGCGATGGTCAAGCCGCGGTGGGGATCCGGGGGGTGGCGCAACAGGGTCGTCTCCTCTGCCCGGGAACTCGCGTCGTGGCGGGAGGAGTTCGGGGCTATTGAAGCGATCGTGCAGGAGGTCGTGGAGGGGATCCCGGCATCCGTCTCGTGCCTTGCGGACGGGAGGGGACACGCGAGGGCCGTCGCGGCGAACATGCAGATCCTCCGCGGGGCAGGGGATTCCGCGTACGGGTTTTGCGGGTCGCTGACCCCCCTTGACCACCCCCTCGCCCAAAGGATGGCCGCGTGCGCGGAGAGGATCGCTGCCTCCTCCGGGTGCAGGGGGTGCATCGGCATCGATTTCGTCCTCGGCGAACGCGACTTCTTCGCGATCGAGGTGAACCCGCGGTTCCAGGCGACCCTCGATACCGTCGAGATGTCCCTTGGGATAAACCTCTTCTCCGCGCACGTGCAGGCGTGCCACGGGACGCTCCCGTCGCCAGACACTCTCCACCCCGCCCGCGTCGCGGTCCGCAGGATACTCTTCGCGGAGAGGGACTGCACCGTTGAAGGAGATCTCTCCCCCCTCTTCCCGGCCGTCTCGGACATCCCGTGGCCCGGCGCGTCCTTCGAGGAGGGCCAGGCGATCGTGAGCGTGTACGGCTGGGGTGAGACGGCGGAGGAAGCGTGGGGTCTCCTGGATACACATATCAGGAGAGTCCGACAATACGTACGGTGAAGGTCGTATGGAGGAGATACTCGCGAATCCAGCGATCCGCACTTACCTGAACCGGCTGGTCGGGGAGGAGGGGATCGCGCTCATCGAGAGTTTCCCGGAGGAAGGGGAGTTCTCCGATGAGGAACTCGCCGAGAAGACAGGCATCAATCTCAATTCCGTTCGGCACACCCTCTATACCCTCTACGAGAAGAGACTCGCGGAGTACCGCCGGATCAAGAATACTGAGACGGGGTGGCTCACCTACCTCTGGCAGCTCCGGATGGACAGGATATACGAGGTCATCGCCGAGGACATGGCCCAGGTACTCGAGAAGCTCGAGGCACGGGAGAGATTCGAGGAGGAGAACGATTTTTACATATGCAAGTCCTGCGGCGAGATCTGCACGTTCGACAGGGCGATGGACACGGAATTCCAGTGCCCCTCGTGCGACAACCCCCTCGAGCACTTCGACAACGAGATACTCCTGCGGGCTCTGCAGCGGAGGATCAGGGCAATCAGGGAATCTCTCGGGCATGCGTGAGGACGGGCGCGGCGCGTGGAGGCAGATCCTCGAGGAGGCCGGCTGCAGCGCGGGGGTGATCCGGCACTGCGAGGCGGTCCGCGACCTCGCCTTGGAGTTCTACATCCCCGGGATCATGGACCGCGAGATCCTCCTCGCCGGTGCGATGCTCCACGACATCGGGAGGAGCAGGACGCACGACCTCTCCCACGCGCAGGCCGGGGCCGAGTACTGCAGGGAGATCGGGCTTGGGGAGGAGATTGCGAGGATCGTCGAGTGTCACCTCGGCGCTGGCCTGACCGCCGACGAGTGCACACTCCTCCGCCTCCGGCCCGTGGACTGCATCCCGGGGACCGCCGAGGAGAGGGCTGTCGCGAATGCCGATAACCTCGTCTCGGGATCGCGCGTCGTCGGGATAGAAGAGCGGATGATGCGGGCCATGTACCTCCCCCGGAAAGTGCGCAGGCGGATCTTCCGCCTGTGGCTCGAGATGGAGACCTTCAGGGGACTCGCGGAGTCCGCGAGGGGGTGAGGAACCCCGGGGACGACGGGACTCTTCTCCCCTTTCCCGCGTCAGAGCACGATCTTTCGCACCTGGGGGAGGCGGCGGACACCCTCTATCACGGCCGGGGGGAAGTCCCCGTCGATGATGACAACGAGCCGGGGGTCCTCGGAGAGGAGGGGATCGGTCACGTATATCTGGCGGATGGAGAGCCCCGCCTCTGATATGACCCGGACGGCACCGCTCACTATCCCTTTCTCGGTCGCGTCGACGGGATAGATTGTCATCACGGAGAGGCCCAGGTGACCTGCGACCTGGGAGAGGTCAGGAGTCACCCTCATGTGGGAGAAGACGGTGCGGTGGAGGGGGAGGGAGAGGATCCTCCGGGCCGTCGCGTCGACGACCCTCCGGTCCGTCCCGGTCGCCCTCGCGACCTGCGTGGACGGCACCTCGAGGCCGTTGCACGCAATCCGCCCCCTCTCGTTCACGGAAAAGCCGTTCTCGAGGAGGAATTTCACGACTTTTGCCTGGGAAGGGGAATCGGAAAATTCCCTGATGATCTCCGACCACATAGTGATGAATTTCGCGCCTGCATATAAATATGCACCAGCGAGCGGGAAGGGGCATCGGTGCCTGCAAGGTTGCCCCGGGGGAGCAGGCGTGGAGCACGGTGGGCGGTCGCCCCCTCCCGGGACACGGGCCTGTTTCCCAGGGGAGTTACGCAGGAGAACGAAGAAGGGATAATCTTATTTCAGGGACGCATCCATCTATATAGGCACGCGCGAGGGTTGCCGAGCCAGGTCAAAGGCGCCAGCTTGAGGGGCTGGTCCCGCAGGGGTTCTTGGGTTCAAATCCCATCCCTCGCATCTCTCATCCTTTTTTCACCACGCGGTGAATGCGCACCATCCGGGAGAATCGGAGCGGTATCCCCCTACACGAGGGGGCGTGGCTCGTCGCCGAGCGTGAAGGGGAGACGCGCGCTCTTCACGAGAACCTGCGAGGGTGACCGGCGCACCTTCTCGAGCACGAGATCCTTTCCCGCCGGGGTCACCGCAAATACCGGGATCGAGACGCCTGCCTGGAGGAGCGCGACCGGGCCGGCGAGCTCTCTCACGTGGCGGGACGCGCAGGCCGTCACGATGTCGGCGTTCCGGACGAGGACGCGCGCGTCCTCCTCGGACACGCCCGTCGTGTGGACAGCGATCACGAGGGCGCCGGGGAAATCGCGGCGGATCGACAGGGCATCGGTTGCGGAAGTGACGGTCACCCCAATCCTCTCGTGGCCTGCCGCCCGGGCCACCCGGACCGCTCCCGGCTGGTCTACCGATGCGCGCGCGGGGTCGTACACGATACCTCCCTTCTCCCTTATCCTTTGGATGACTTCCGCGATCGGCGAGGTCTTCACGAGACCCGACATCCTCCCCCCAATTCCCTGGACGAGGGATGGGGACGACACGATGACGCTGCCCGCGCCGTCGCACGCGATGACCGCACACGAGAGGAGCCCGGACTCAAGGCCGCAGGCGAGGAGCTCGGATGCACCGAAATCCACGTAATCGCCCCTCGCCTCGACGATCCTATCCGGCGTGCACATCCCGAATGCCCGGATCCGGTACTCCATGTTCTCCCTGATCGCCTCGGGGGTGATGGGGTGCACGGGCTTGCCGAACCTCCGCGCGAGCGGGCATTCCCAAATCAAGGGTTCTCCCACCGAGACGACCTTCCCGCCGCGGATGACGACCCGTGCCCGCCCTATTGCCTCCACGACGTGTTCGTCCTCGCCGTCGCCTGCCATACCCTTGCCCTCGCGTCCCTCTCAAGCGTCCCCGGGCGGTGCACGGGGAGTTTCCGGTCTCACGCCCTCCGCCCCGCCACCGCGCGTGCTGCGAGGCCCGCCGCGGCGAGTGCGACGAGGGGGAGCATCGCGGGGAGTGCCGTTGCCGTCGCCGTGGCGGTCGCTGTCGTGGTCGGCAGGGTCGTTGGGGGAACGGTCGTGGGGCTGGTCACCCCTGTCGTGGGGGTAGACGTCAGACTTGGCGTCGGGCTTTGCGTCGGCGTGACCGCCGCGAGGATTTCGAGCCTCACGTTGTCGATGTAGCCCTCGGTGAATGGCCCGGAGAAATAATCCCCCTTTGTCGTGATCGCGATCCTGTTCATGTAGAGGAGCTCGCGGGCGACGGGGACAAAGTAGCCGAATACCACCTCCCCCGTGTCTTTCCTGACGATCTTGATGTCCGCGTTCCGCAGGTCCCTGTTGTACCTCACGGTGACGTGGTACGTGGTGTTCTCCTTGAATTCGACCGTGTTGCACCCGGCCATGTCCCCGCAGTACGAGGCATAGTAACTGGATACCTCGCGCATCTGGTTGTTCTGGTCGATGACGCGGAGGGAAAAGAGCCTGCCGAATTTCCCGTTCTCGAATGCGGAGAGGACCGTCGTTCCACGCGTGAAGTCCATCTCCATGCTCGTGAGCCCGAAGCGGAACGCGCTGTTGGGCTGGGAGACGAGGATGACAACGTCGTAGTCGAGGGTGAACGACTGCCCGTCGTACTGGACGGGAACGTATGCATACGCGTTCGTCCCCCCCTCGGTCTTGAAGTGGTACATCCCCCGAGACCCGTCCCAGTAGTACCGCGAGGGACTGTTCGTGATCCACCCCGGATTCTCGGAGAAGTCTGTCTCGTAGATGACCACGTTCTGCAGGTCTGCCGAGGCAAAAGAGATTACCAGCACGAGGCACATCGCGGGAAAGACTACCCTTGATATCGTGGACGCGCCCATTTTTCTCGCTCCTCCCTTCCGAACGCCGGTCCGCGGTTCCCAAGACACCTCCCTTGCCGGGAAAAAGGCACCCTGCAGGTCCTCGTTCCGGGGCGGGGGAAGTGTCCTGCCGGATTTCGGTGAGATTTGTAAGCGATGGACCTTGATATTTTTTGCGAATCTCCCGGGGAGAGAACGGTATCCCACGAGGGGGTTTTTCCGCGCGGGAAGCGGGAATACCATTAATATTGTGACGGATACATCCAGTACGAGGGGTTGGCGATTCACCTACCGACGCGCGTTCTCCACCCGGGTGGTCTCTGCTGATGGACGGCGAGATATACTACAACCGTGGCATCGCGTTCCACAAGAAGGGGCTATTTGACGAGGCGATCGCAGATTACACCCGGGCCATCGAGATCAATCCGGAGGACGCCGAGGCGTACCACAACAGGGGTGTCGCAAAGGCAGGGAAACACGATTATGCGGGTGCGATCGAGGATTACACCCACGCGATCAGGCTGAACCCGAATTTCCCGGAGGCTTACTACAACCGGGGAATTGCCCACTCGCTCCAGAACAGGCCGGAGAACGCGATCGCAGACTTTTCAAGCGCGATCTCCCTCGACCCGGACTTCACCGAGGCATACTACAACAGGGGCCTCGAGTATGCCCGGCTGGGCGAGGACGACCTCGCCATCGCGGACTTCACCGAGGTGGTGTCGAGGGACCCGAAACACGCCGCGGCGTACAACAACCGGGGTGTCATCTACGCGAGGAGGGGGATGCACGAGAAGGCCATCGAGGACTACACGAGGGCATTCGAACTGGACCCGACCTTTTCCGAGGCGCTCTTCAACAGGGGCATCGAATTCTCCCGCCTCGGGCACCTCGACGATGCGATCGCGGACTACACGAGGGCTCTCGAACTCTCCCCAGACAACGCCGACATCCTCTACAATAGGGGCCTCGCGTACGGGAAGAAGGGCCAGCCCGAGGCAGCGATCGCGGATTACCTCCAGTGCCTCGAGAAGAATCCCGCCTACGCGGAGGCCCACAACAACCTCGGCGTCGAGTACAGCCGTCTGGGGCTCGTGGAGACCGCGCTCGACCACTACGCGAAGGCGATAGAGATAAACCCGTGCTTCGTCGAGGCCTACAACAACAGGGGGGTACTCTTCAACAGGCTCGGGAAGTACGACGAGGCGATCGCAGAATTTTCTAAGGCCCTCGAGGTCTTCTCCCGGATCACAACCGGCGAGGCGGCGACGGGGGAGGCGGAGGCGGCCGAGGGAGAAGTGCCCGCCCCCGCGGGGGAGACCCCTGCTCCCGGGGAGGGAGAGGCACAGGCAGTCCCGCCGGAGCCCGGGCCCGTCGAGGACCCCGTGATACGCGAGATATCGGAGGAGATCGACCGTGCGCCCGACAACCCCGAGCTCTACAACAGGAGGGGGATGGAGTACTCGCGGCTCGGCCAGCCGGAGAAGGCGATAGAGGACTTCACGCGCGCCATCGAGATCGACCCCGGCTACATCGAGGCGTACTTCAACAGGGGAAACGAGTTCGACAGGCTCGGGAGACTCGAGGACGCGATATGCGACTACACGCGCGCACTCAAGATTAACCCGAAGTTCGCGGAGGCGTGCTTTGCCCGGGGCATCGAGTACCAGAAGGCGAACCTCTCGGACAGGGCCATCTCCGAGTTCACGAAGGCGCTCGAGATCCGCCCCGCGTACCCCGAGGCACTCTACCACAGGGCATGCGAGTTCGCGCGCATCGGACTGTGCGACATGGCGATCCGGGACTTTTCGCGCGCGATAGAGATGCGCCCCCACTACGCCGAGGCGTTCGCGGCCCGTGCCGCCCAGTACTCGCGGAAGGGATTTTCCGAGCGAGCCATCGACGATCTCTCCGCGGCAATGGTACTCGATCCCAACAACGCGGTCCTCTACATCCAGAGGGGCCTCGAAGAGTCCCGCATCGGGAGGGACGAGGATGCACTCGCGGACTTCTCGAGGGCGGTCGAACTTGAACCCGCGAACCCCGACGCGCACTCCCAGAGGGCACGCGCACTCTCCAAGCTCGGACGGATCGACGAGGCGATCGCGGAAATCTCTCGGGCACTCGAGATCCGGCCCGCGGATGCCCAGGCGTATCTCCTCCGTGGCCGCCTGCACTCCGAGAGGGGAGAATCCCGGGAGGCAATAGCGGATTTCACGCGCGCCCTCGAGGTCGATCCCCGGATGTACGAGGCATACATGTGCAGGGGACAGGAGAGGAGCAAGTGCGGGGATACGGCGAAGGCAATCGAGGACTTCTCGAACGCGATCCGACTCAACTCCCGCTCCGTGGAGGCTTATTCCGCGAGGGCGAGGGAATACACCAAGGAAAGGCGCTACGAGGAGGCCATCGCGGACCTCACCCGCGCCCTCGAGAACTCCCCCACCGACGCGGACCTCCTCATCGCGCGGGGGCTCATCTTCGAGAGCCTCGGAATGGGGGAGGAGGCCATGGCCGACTACACGAAGGCGACCGAGGTCGACCCGAAGAACGCGAGGGCGTGGGTGAACCGGGGGAACGTCCACGCCTCCAAGGGGCGGTCGCGGGAGGCCATCGCGGACTTCTCGAGGGCGATCGAGCTAGACCCCGGTAACCCGGTCGCGTACTACAACCGGGGGATCGAGTACGGGGAGGCGGGGATGCTCGACGACGCGATAAGGGACTTCGGGAAGGCGGTGGCCCTCAGGCCCGACCTCGCCGAGGCATACTACAACAGGGGTGTCGCCTACCACAAGAAGGGGATGCTCGAGGAGGCGATTGCCGATTACACGCGCACGCTCGAACTCTCCCCCGACAACGAGAAGGCCTACAACAACCGCGGGAACGCCCACTCGGCGCTCGGGATGTACGACGAGGCGATCGCCGACTTCTCGCGCGCGATAGAGATCAATCCCGGGAACCCGACGGCGTACTACAACCGAGGGATAGAGTACGGGAGGAAGGGCCTGATAGAACAGGCGATGGCGGATTTCTCCCGGGCGATCGAGATGAAGCCGGACCTCGCCGAGGCATACTACAACAGGGGTGTCGCCTACCAGCGCATCGAGAAGTTCGAGGAGGCCATCGCCGATTACACGAGGGCGATCGAGCTCTCCCCGGCAAACGACAAGGCCTACAACAACCGCGGGAATGCCCGGGCCGCGCTCGGCATGTCGGGCGAGGCCCTCGCGGACTTTTCACGGGCAATCGAGCTGAATCCCGAAAACCCGACGGCATACTACAACAGGGGCATCGAGTACGGCAAGAGGGGACTCTACGAGGAGGCCATCGCCGATTTCTCGAAGGCAGTGTCACTCCGCCCGGACCTCGCAGAGGCATACTTCAACATGGGGAGCATCTACTACAACCGCAACATGTGCAGGGAGGCGATCGAGGAGTTCGACAGGGCGCTGCGGGTGAAACCGGGGTACGCCCGGGCATTCCTGAACAAGGCCCTCGCGTGCGAGAAGCTCTCCAAGACGGCAGACGCGATCGCGGCGTACGAGGGATTCCTGAAGAACGCGCGGAACGAGTCGAGGGAACTCGTCGAGTTCGTCTCGCAGAGGCTGCGCGACCTCTCCCAGCAGGTGTGAGGGAGCGTACAACGGAACCGCGGGGAGCACGCAGGTTTCACCGTTTTTCCCATCCCGTGGAAGGGCCGCCGGGAATCCAACGGCGCGGGCCTCCGATCCGTTCCCGCGGGATGGCCCGGCCAATGATTCACGCGGGGCTAAAAATTTTTCCCGTCACTTCACCGGCGTCACGCTGAACGACCTTGCCCCGCCGCGGTAGTTGAGGGACCCCCGGACGAACTCGAGGTTCATCTGCCCCGCGGAGTTCTCGCAGAGGTTCCCGATGACTATCTTCCTGTCGGGTGCCGGAATTACCTTCCCCTCGTTCACGAAGAGGACCATCGTCTGGTCATCGGGCGGGATCTCGATCGTGAACGTCGTGAAGAAGCCGGAGAAGGAGGGGACGTTGACGTCCGAGACGATTCCACTCTGGGCGTGGTTCCCGTTCACGTACAGCCTCGCGGAATCGAACTTCAGTCCCGTGAAGCCGTGGGCATTCACGTCGACGTGGCCGGAATCGGTCCTGTCCACGAATACCTGGACGAGGTCACCGGGGGAGAACGCGTGGGTGTAGCCCCCGATCTTCATCCACCCTCCATTCCCGCCGACAGAGAACTGGATGTACCCCGTCGAGAGGGATCCCTTCCTGCTCCCGCGAAGCGAGATGTCCACCTTCTTTGCGGCAGCGACCTTCACCGCGCCGCTCTGGATCCGCGTGTCGGACCCGAACTGGTTGCTCACCGTGAGGCTCACCGTGTACTCGCCCTCGCGCGTGTAGGTGTGGACCGGGTTCTTCGCACGGGATCCGGACCCGTCGCCGAAGTCCCACGAGTAATCGGTGGGCAGACCCCTCGAGAGGTCGTTGAACTGGACGGTGAGCGGGGCCTCTCCCTCGGAGGGGATGGCCGCGAACTGGGCGGTGGGAACGGTCCCCGCCTTCACGAGGTCCCTCTCGACCTTCTGGCCGGTCCCGTACGCGTTGCGGACCGTGAGAGCGACGGTGTAGACGCCGGGGCTCCTGTACTCGTGCACGGGATTCTGCTCCGTCGAGGATTCGCCGTCGCCGAAGTTCCACAGCCACGACGTGGGGATTCCGCTGCTATGGTCCGTGAACCGGACGACGAGCGGCACGCGGCCGGCGGTGGGCTCGGCGGTGAATTCAGCCCTCGGCGGCTCGGCTTGCGGGGTCCCCGTGGGGGTGAAAGTCACGACCGGGATGAGGGTCGCCGGGACAGGGGTTCCCGCGGGAGAGGGCGCGGGGGAAGCTGCGGGCGGCGTTGTCTCCACCGTCGACACGGGGACGGGGGGAGTAGGCCCGGCCGGGGCCCGGGACTCGAAGATGACTGCCTCGCCTTTCTGGCCCGAGTACACGACCTCGACGAGGTCGGGCGTGCCGGGCCCGTCGTACTGGACGCGGAGGGTCTTTCCCGGCGTCCACGGCCAGTCCTGGGAGTAGAGGAACGAGAGGGAAGAATCGGGCATCACCTGGCCGTTGACGCGGACAAGTGTCTTTCCGCGCGGGAGGGGATCGCCCCCGTCGTGGTAGATGTAGACGACATTTCCGGATCTCTCGACTGTTGCCGAGAAGCTGGGCACGACGTCGGGCTGCAACGGGAAAAAGATGAAGACCACGACGATGACGACGAAGATGATCGCGACTGCTGCGACGAGCGCGAGGAGTATGTTCTTCGATATTGCCGATTCCCTGTCCATTCTCTTCCACCCTGAAATCTCCCGCGAGACGTCTTTCTCCCGTGGATCTGACGCGGCGCGGGATTTTTCTCCCGGTATTTAAATGTAGTCTTTCCTGACCCTATATCAATCTATCCATGAAAAGGGCACGATCCCCACTTCCCGCGGACTGCTCCGGGAAGGGCAGGGCGGGAGGGGACTTGCGAACCGATTGCACAGGGCCGCGCCCCTCTACCGGGGTACTTGCACCCGGCGCGGTGCGGGGATATGGAGGGGAGAATGCGCGTTCACGTCCTCCCGCGGTGCACCTCCCCTTTCAGGCCTCCCCGAGGGTGTAGCCGGAGACCGCTCCCCAAAAGAGGATCTTTCCGGGGCGGGAACAGTCGAGCGCGAGGTTGCCACGGGAGTCGGGCCGTACGGAGGCGAGTGTGACCGGCGATCCACCAACGCCCTTTGCCTCTCCCGAGACGATGAACCGGGGCTCGTCCTCGCCGCCGTCCACGGAGAGGACGATGCCCGAGAGCAGGTCGCCGTAGCCCTGCACGGATATATCCGTGATCTCACCCTGCCCTCGCCGTTCCCCGTCGATGGAGAGGACCGTATCCCCGAACGAGAACGCGGTTATCTTCCCGCCACTCGCCGACACCTTCCCCTTCCCGCCGGACGGGAGGGCGAGGCGGACCCGCGAACCGGCGGGGAGTGCGACGGTGGATCCCCCTATCTTCACCCTCGATCCCGCTTCCGTGACGACGAACTCCACGAATCCCCCATGGACGACGTGCCCGTCCCGCGCCGCCTCGAGGTACACGTCCCGGTACTCCGCGGGTGTCACCGTGATGAATCCCTGGCTGATCCTCGTGTGCCCCCCGAAGGAATTCCTGACGGTGAGCCCCACCTGGTACGTCCCCACCCGCGTGTAGGTGTGCACGGGGTTCTGCTCCGTCGAGGTCTCCCCGTCGCCGAACGTCCACAGCCACTCGTCGGGCAACCCCCGGGAGAGGTCGATGAACCTGACGGTCAGGGGAACCGGGCCGGAACGGGGCACCGCGTCGAACGATGCCACGGGGGGCCCGAGCGTGTCGACGGGGATGAAGGTCGGGGGCGTGCGCGGGACCGTCGTCCGGACGGGGGGTGATTCGGGCGTTGCGGGCGCGGGTGTGGGGGTAACGGGCACCTCTTCTGCCGCGGTCACCGCGGGGCGGATCTCGGCGGAGAAGAGTTCGCGCGTCCCCCCTGCCGAGCGGTAGCCTATCGCGAGGGATAGGGGAGATCCCGTCCGGGGCAGGACGAGGGAGATCGTCTCGCCTATCGACCACGGGCAGGCGATCCCGCCGGGGAACGGAACCTCGCTCCCGCCGACCGAGAGGACAATGCCGTCGCACGGGAGGGCGTCGCCGCCCTCGTGCGTGATGGAGGCGACGTTTCCCGTTACCGTGAGGTTGAACTGGGCCGACACCGCGGGGCGGGGGGCAAGGAACGTCGTGTAAACGACGGTCCCGATGATGAGGATCCAGAGCGCGACGATGGCGTAGATCATCAGTCTCGTTTTTCTCTGGATCCTTTCCATCGGTCCGCTCCAGGTACCCGGTCAGGTGAGCCGGTAGAATACGGCTGCACCGTCGTAGTAGACTTTGCCCTTCTCCGCGTCGAGGCGCATGAACCCGTCACTGGCCCGCGGGTAGAGCTCGTACAGTTCTATCTGCCTGCCGTCATTTCCGTCGATGATTGTAGTCCCGCCGAACACGAAGCGGGTCCAGACTGCCTTGGAAGACGCGGGGACGGTGAGGGCAAGCGAGGATTTCATTTCGGTATATCCGCTTATCCAGATATCGGTTATCGCCCCGCGGCCGAGCAGGTTGCCATTCCTGTAGACCAACACGTCGGGGAAAGCGAATCTGGAGATCCTGTTTCCGTTCATGTCGATCTCGACATCGGTACTGTCCTCATGGACTGTGAGGGAGACGACATCCTTCTCCTTGAGTTCGTGTTTTGTTGTTCCGATCTTGATATAGGAGTACTGACCGGTCACGGTGAACTGCAGCTTGCCGCCGTTCGTCACGTATCCGCCTCTCTTCGTGTTGAGCAGCGCGTCAACTACACTTCCATCCATCTTCCAGTTCCCGAAGTCAACGCCTTTCTCATAGCAATGTGGCGGTTCCAGATGGATATCGTCGTAGTAGATGCTCCGGGGTTCTGTCTGGTGCCAGCCGGCCTTGGAAACCTCCTTCACGGCGTACTGCTGTGCCGGGTCGTACTGGAGTCCTGACGCGGTGTATTCCCCTCCGGGCCCCGTGACGGCGGTCGCCACCCGTACCAAGTCGTTCCCATCCTTCCTGTAAACCTCGATCGTCCACCCTTCCAGGCCGGGCTCCCCCGCGTCCCGCTTCCCGTTCCCGTTGAGGTCGTTATACTTTGTCCCGGAGATGGTCCCGCACGAGGGTGTGGGGGTGGGAGTGGGAGAAGTAGTCGGGACAGTTGTTGGTATTGTAGTCGTTGGCGGAGTCGTCAGCGTGGTTGTGGGCGTTGGGGATGCGGTTGGTGGTGTGGTCACCGTGGGAGTCGGTGTCGTGGTGGGAATCGTCGTCTGCGTAGTCGTTGGCAGAGTCGTCAGCGTGGTTGTGGGCGTTGGGGATGTGGTTGGCGATGTGGTCACCGTGGGAGTCGGTGTCGTGGTGGGAATCGTCGTCTGCGTAGTCGTTAAAGAGGGGAGTATGGCCGGTGTCGTCCCGGGGACAAAGGATGCCTGCAGGACGATGGACTGCACCGACGGCCCCCGGTAAATCACCGTGACGCTCTCGGGTACCGCCGGGGAATCGATGACGAGGGTCCTGCCGACGGACCACGGTGTCCTCGTCTCCGACCAGGGGTGCTCCTCGAGCGTGCCGTCTTCCCGCCGCAGGAAGATAGTCCCGTGGTCCACGGGGTTGCCGTTGAGGAGGACAGTCGTCATCTCCTCCCTGAGCTCGTCTCCCCCGTTGTGGGAGACCATGACCCTGTCCGTGGTATTCATCGCGAGGGCACTCACGTGGGGTCTTTCCACGGGCGGGGGACCCGAGAGGACGAGGACCGCGACGATGGCCATCGCGGTGATGACGAGGGCGACGAGGAGGATAGCCCCGACCAGCTCCGAGACACCTGAACCGGAATTGTCACCCATTGAAACTGCACACCCCGGCGTTTTCATTTTCTTGTTACTCTGCAATCTCCATCATATAAATAAATCACGAGTGCCACCTCTCCCTTGGACGGGAGGATGCGCGGGACCATCAGGGGAAGTATCTCTGGACGAGGACCGTCTCCCTCCCGTCGGAACCCCGGGCGACTACGCTGACTACCCGCGGGGGTGAGTCTCCCGTGTACTCGAGGGTCGTCCCTGCCCTGAAAGGTGTCGTCGCCGGCGGCGGGGAGAACCCTTCTGTCCTGTCGACTCCGTCGACAAGGATCCTGTAGGATCCTGCGGGCAGGGAATCGCCGCCGGCATGGATTATGGTAACATTAGTACTGCGGTTCTCGACCGAGAAGGAGACGGCAGGGACCTGCGAGACCTGCATGCCCGAGAGGATCGTGACCCCCACGGTCGCGATCGCGAGGCTCACGATGGCGACGAGGACCAGTGCGCCGACCAGTTCCGAGACAGCAGGGTCGCGTGACGGCAGGGTCCTCATACCGGGACCGCCTGGAGGCTGACGGTCATGTTCACGCGGGTGTAGTCGAAGAATACCGAGTAATCGGGGGCGGAGACCGTGAACTGGACGGTGTTCCCGGACTGGACGGGCGCGGGAAGCCACGCGGCGGGGAATCCCTCCCCGAGAGCCGCGCTCCTGACCCGGGCGAAGGTCTGGTTCCACATCTGGGCCGTGGACTGGTCCTGTGCTTCGACGACGAGCGTCACGCTCCTCGCGTTGGGGATACCCTTGGCGAGTCTCTGGCCGCCAATCACGTTGTCTTCTATCGACTGCACAGTGGTGATGACCTGCACGGGGGAGGTACCTCCCACGGAGGCAGAGCCGTCGATAGTTACGTCCACCACCCGGACGGAGGGAATACCTGTTTTATTCGTAACACTGACGAGGGGGATGACTTTTGCGACCTTTCCGTCCGGCTGCTCGAGGAAGATGCCGCCCTGCTGGAAATAGTAATTCTGCTGGATCCAATAGTTATTCCCGGACCGGAATTCGAGGGATCCCATCGGGTGGTTCTCACTTACTGTTGAAGAGATGTAACCAAACTGAACAGGATAAAAAACCTCGATATTCGGTGTGGTAGGTATTGGTGTTGAAATGCTGAATGGATAGTCGAGGGCCGATGCGAGCCCGTATGCATCGTCGAGCAAATCGATGGTGTAGAGTTTATTGTCTATTATTTCGGGAACGATGGTCAAATTCGAAAATGTCGCATTGTCATTTTTGAGGAGTGTCATTGTCAAAGCCGGTCTTGAGGTTCCAGAACCCTGGACGAGGCGAGTCCAATTAGGTCTTAAAATATTATTTATCCAGTCTTGAATTGCATTAGCACCCTGATCGCAAAAAGGTAATGTTTCGGGGGCTTGGGAGCTTGTCCCTGTGGAGACCACGATAGGTGTTATGTTGAGATAAATAGTCCAATTGTCGCTGGGATCGGCTGGAGAGATTTTAATTCCACCCCCTTGGTTTCTATCGGTTGTTTTCAGTTGAATATAGAGATGATCTGGCTTTTGATATAGCGGGTTTACATTGGGTAAACTATTCCCCGGAAATCCCAGTGCGAGAATCTGTGCGTTAATCGTAATGTATTCCCCCCTCCCATTCACGACGACCGTCCCGCTCGAGGGGTAGGGCTGGAAGACGGGGATGACGAACCCACCCTGCGTGAGCCCGGTCACCGTCCCGAGGGTGAAGGTGCTCGATACCGGCACGTTCCTCTGGTCGTTCAGCCAGAGCGAGTCGACCGTTGCCTTGTACTGGAGGAACTGGTCGTACACCTTCTCCATGTGCTTTATCTCGAGTTCCCTCCCCTGCGCGGGGACGACGTAGGTGACGTAGAGGGATGCGAGGGCCGCGATGAGGGCGAGGATCAGGATGAACCCGATGACCTCGGAGAGTGCCTCATCGGAGCGTCGGGGCGGCATGGGACCATTGGAGTATGTGCACCGGTTATTTATTAAATATATCAAACGGTCATCCTCCGGTTTCCACGTGGTTATCCGGTTTTTCTCTCGAGGATAGGCCGCGGGAGCCCCGCCGCGAGGCAGCTTGCGGGGTTCGCGGGGAGCAAGCGTTCCGCGCGATACCGTGCACGAGGGCATCCCGGGGAAAAGGGGATCCCCGCGTGTTCGTACGGTACCTGCCCGTCCCGGCGGGGAGTTGGGGCGGGTCAGGGAGCGTGGGGACCCCGTCGTCAGGCACCTTCCCGCCCGTGCCTCGCGATCCACGCCATCGGGGAGTACTTCAGGAGGAAACCGGATATGAACGGCGCGAACTCGTCGCGGTAGCACTCGATCCCCCTGTGCACGGTGTAGGACCTCTCCATCGCCAGTTTCACGTGCTTCCCGAGCGCGACCTTGAGAACCTCGGGGGACCGCAGGAGGTCCCCGGCCCGCGTGTAGGCGCGCCTCTTCTCGACGATGGAGATCCCGTCCTCGATGAACGGCCCGGAGAAGAGATCGTCTGGACCGCAGGCGAGGTACTTCGCGGAGAACCTCGTCGCGTTGACGTAATTCCAGACGGGGGGGCCCGCGTGCCGGACGACGGCGGGGAGCTCGTCGACGAGCAGCTCAAAGAGGATCATCGAGACCTCCTCGTGCATCTCGCAGTCCGCGCGGTTCACGGAAAAGCCGTGGCGCTCGAGGAGGTTCCTTATCGCGTCCATGCTCTTCCGCAGCTGGGGCACGACGATGTCCTCTATGTAGGGCGGGGTGGGGAGCACGATCGCGTACAGCGACGTGCCGCGCCGCGACAGGATGGAGGCGGCCTCCTCGACCGAGAGGACGGGCCGCGGGGGAGGGAAGAAGAACGCCCGACTGGGTTTCCGGAGGTACCCCCGCGCGAGTTCGATGAACTCGCACATCTTTCCGAGGGAGACGGATGCCGAGACGTTCCGGTTCGGGTCGACCGGGTCGACCACGACGAGCGGCTCGGGAAACTCGCGGGCCGCGTGCCCCTCGGGGTCGATGACCGTCCCGGGCCTCCACCGTGACGCGGCCTCGAGGAGCGCGCGGAACCCGCCGTGCGAGAGGACGAGGAGCTCGCAGAGGTACCCCGCGAACCCTTCCGTCATCTGGTCCGAGCCGTATATCCCCCCCGCCTTCGCGAACTGCTTGAGGAGGAGGACGTCGTCGATGTACGGCTGGATCCTCTCCCTGATGTACCGTGTGTGGAACGGCGTGCGGTCGACCGCGCTCTTGATCGCGCAGGCCGAATCGACGCGGTAGCAGGGGACGAGGTCGACGTCGAGGCCGTCGATGTGCGCGTTGATATAGGGGTGCTCGGCGTACTTCTCGCGGAAACTCTCCGCCTCGGCCGCGGCGATCTCCCGGGCGAGCGCAAGGCCCCTCTCCTCGAGTTCCTCGCGCGGGAGGGAGGGGTCGAAGAGGAGGAAGACGTCGAGGTCCCTGTCGCCGTGGATCCACGTCCCCCGCGCGACGGACCCGACGACCATCCCCTCCGCGCGGCCGTCCGCCCTGACCCGCGCGAGGATCCTCTCCGCGACCTCCCAGACGTGCCGGACTTCCTCGGGCCTTGGCCTGATGAGGGAGAGGACTTCCTCCTCAAGGGGCGTTCTCTTCAAGCAGGACCTCCGCGATGTCCCGGTAGATCGGCCCCCTCGGCGTGAGGGTGCTCTTCTTGAGGGCGACCCTGTCGATCCTCCCCTCGCCGAAGTCGCGGTCGGAGAGCGGCCGCAGGATCCTCGGGAGGTCGGGGTGGAATTCCCGCACGCGCGCGAGGGTGGCGTGGGGGACGAACGGGCGGTCGTCCCGGGGGATACCGAGGGGGGCGAGGAGATCCTCGATCGCGGCGTGGAGGAGCCCGCAGTTCCCGCCGTCCTCGACGCGGGCCCATATCACCCTCGGCCGCCTCGGGTCGTTCCCCGCCACCCCGCGGACCCTCACGGTGAAAGGCGCCGCCCTGAGATCCTTCAGGACACCCGCGATCGCCGCGGTCTTCTCCGGCGGGGTGTCGCCGATGAACTTGAGCGTCACGTGGAGGATGCCGGGATCGACGTGGGTGAGCCTCGCGCTGCTCCCCTTCAGGATCGCCTGTACTGACCCGAGCGATTCCCTGATCCCCGGCGGGAGATCCACCGCGATGAAGAGACGGTCCATGTCCATCCTTAACCTCTGGTTTTTCCCCTTGGCACGGCGGCGGGGATCCACTGCGGGAGCCCCGGGTGAACCCCTCGCCTCCGAAAATCCGCGTTCTTCCCTGAATTCCTCTCCGATTATTTGAAAGGGGAGACGCAAATACCTTTTTGTCCCCGCGGAATACCCCGATTTCCGGGGATGCGGGCTCGCGGCGGGGGATAGATTGGCGGCGCAGACCCTGCTCCGGGGGGGGAAAAGATGTTGTTTTTATCCCACCGTGACCCATTAGTTCTTCAAATTGTCAAATCATAATTTTAATAACGGAAAATCCCGATCAGGAGAGACAAGAAACCAAGGTCAAGGAAAGAGGGGGGAGATTCATGGCCATTTCTCACGATATCACCGTCTATTCACTCGAAACGTGCCCTAATTGCGAGATACTGAAGGATTTTTTGAAGGAGAGGGGGCTCTCCTACAGCGAGCAGGACCTCTCGACGGCAGAGGCACTCGCAGAACTCCGCGTCAACGGCATCTTCGTCCGCGAGGCGCCCGTCCTGCGCCGGGGTGATCGGTTCCTCACCTCCGGCGAGATGTTCTCGCCCGCCGGCCTGCGGAAAGACATCGTGCTCGCATTCCTCGAGGGTTCCTGATGGCGAGGCGCGAGACGAGGCAGGCGACCCTCGACGGCATCTTCGTCCCCCCGATGCCGCCCGTACGGACGTCGGACGGGCACATCCTCGAGTGGGACCGCCAGCGGATCGTCCGGCAGATCGTCGAGGAGACGAAGCTCGTCACCAAGTTCTACGGATACGAGAGCGCGAGCGAAGAGCTCGCGTCAGAGGTCGCGAGGCTCGTCGAGGAGAGGATACGGGCCCTGAAACTCCGCGCACTGAGCGGGCCCCTCATCAGGGAGATCGTCAACATCACCCTGCTCGAGAAGGGGATGGTCCAGTACCGGAACGTCTGCACGCGCGTCGGGACGCCGGTGTACGACGCGCACCTGATCGACGTCGGTCGTGGATTCGAGGCAAAGGACAACGCGAACCTCCAGGAGAACGCCGAGACCTCCCACAAGAAGAAGGCAGACAAGATCAGCAAGGAACAGTACCTCCTCCAGCTCCCGCCCCACCTCGCGGACCACCACCTCTCGGGCGACATCCACATCCACGACCTCGAGTACTTCGGGACGAGGCCGTTCTGCCAGGACTGGGACCTCCGCTACTTCTTCTACTACGGCCTGATGCCCGACGGGAACGGGACGAAGGCATCGGTCGCCGGTCCCGCGAAGAGGGCCGAGGTCGCCGTCCTCCACGCCGTGAAGGCCCTCGGGAGTGCCCAGACGAACTTCGCGGGAGGGCAGGGATACTACAACTTCCTCACTTTCCTCGCGCCGTACTTCGAGGGGATGGACTACGGGCAGATCAAGCAGCTCATGCAGATGTTCGTGTACGAGATGACCCAGATGATGGTCGCGAGGGGTGGCCAGCTCGTCTTCTCCTCCGTCCAGCTCAGCCCGGGCGTGCCCACGCTCTGGAAGGACAAGCCGTGCGTGTACCGCGGGATGGTCTGGGACGGGACGCGCGGGCCCCGCCGCACCTACGGGGAATTCGAGAGGGAGGTCCGCCTCCTCTTCAAGGCCCTCATGGAGGTGATGCTCGAGGGCGACGCGTGGGGAAAACCATTCTCCTTCCCGAAGCCCGAGATCAGCATCGAGCCTGACTTCATGGTGGAGGACGAGGCGTTCAACGAGGCGCACCCGGACCTCCCGACGTACCGCGACCTCTACCTCCTCTCGTTCGAGCTCGCGTCCAAGTTCGGCACCCCCTACTACGACAACCAGATCCCCCTCTACAGGGGGGCGGGGAAGGGGATCTCGTGCTACCAGTGCTGCGCCTACCAGTTCTCGGCGGTCGCGGACAAGGACAGCGAATTCGAGGACAAGCTCTACTTCCGGGACGGGAAGCACTTCTCGATGGGCTCGTGGCAGGTCGTCTCCCTCAACTGTCCCCGGGCGGCGTACCGGGCAGGGGGCGACAACGAGAGGCTTTTTGCAGAGCTCCGTGCCCTGATGGACACCTGCGTGGAGGTCTTCAAGATAAAGCGACGCTGGCTCGAGACGATACGCGCCCAGGGCAGGATGCCGTTCGCGATGCAGCGTCCCCGGGACCCGGTCACCGGCGAGCGGGGGGCCGTCGCGGTCGACCTCGACAACCTCGTCTACACGATTGGGGTCGTCGGCGTGAACGAGATGGTCCAGCACCACACCGGTGCCCAGATGCACGAGTCGCGCGAGGCGTTCTCCCTCGCGGTCCTCGCGATGACGAAGATGGAACTCTACGCAAAGGAGCTCTCCGAGCGGCACGGGATGACGATCGCGCTCGCGCGCACACCCGCGGAGACGACGGGCCAGAGGTTCGCGGTGGCCGACCTCCTCAACCCCGAGTTCAGGGAACACGCAAAGCGGGTCATCAAGGGGAACCTTGAAAAGGCGCTGTCGGAGCTCGGGAAGACGAGGGACCTCCCCATCTACTACACGAACGGGACGCACGTCGCACCGAACGCGCCGATCTCGCTCGCCGAGAGGATCGCGATAGAGCACGTCTTCTTCCCCATCGTCGACGGGGGGAACATCTTCCACATATGGCTCGGGGAATCGCGCCCTGACCCGCGGGGGCTCATGGAGATGGCCTTCAATCTCTGCAGGACGACGCAGATCGGGTACTTCGCGTTCACCCGCGACCTCACGGTCTCCCTCCACCAGTTCAAGGAGTACCGCGGGGAGAAGGAAAGGGTTCAAGGCTGGGTCCCCGCGGGGTCACGCATCAGCGCGTGAGGACACGCGCGGGGGAACGGGGATTGAGTTCCCGCACCCGCGGTGCTTCCCCCCCCCGGTGCTGTCTTACCCGCGGCCGCCGCGGGGGACGAGCGCGTCGAGGATCCTGCCGACATCCGCTGCCGAAACGATCCTCGTCCCGATCCCCTCCATGTCCCTCACGTTATACCTGTGGATCTCCTCTGTCTGGGCAGCCACGGCGTCGTCGACGAGGTACACCTCGTAGTTGTACGCTGCCGCGTCAAAGACGGTCGTCCTCACGCAGTTTGGCGTCTGTATCCCGGTGACGAAGATACAGGTGACCCCGAGCGACCGGAGGAGGAGGTCGAGGTCTGTCCCGAGGAATGCACTCATCCTCGTCTTCTCGATGGTGTATTCGCCGGGCGCGGGCTGTAGCTCGTCGATGACGGCGGCACCCCACGAGCCCCTGACCGCGAACGGGTGCTTGGAGAAGAGTTCACGCCTGAAGATCTCGACGTCCGAGCCATCGCCCCTGTGCACCCGCAGGACGTGGATGACCGGGAATTGCCTCTCCCTGAAGGCACCGAGTACCTCACGCACTCGGGGGACGATAGCTTGCGCGCCCGCGATGCGGAGCGGCGACCCCTCCCGCACGAAGTCGTTCTGCATGTCTATCACGAGGAGCGCGGGGAGAACCATGGATCTCACGTACCTGTGATATACCCCGCCGGTGAAAATAATGTGAGCTCATGGACCGCGCGGGGGACCCGGGATGGAGCCTGCCGTAGAACTGGCGATCCTCGCACTGACCGGTCTCTTCGCGGGGCTCTGCTCCGGCCTCCTCGGTGTGGGTGGGGGGTTCCTCATGACCCCCGTCCTCTACTGGCTCTTTTCCGCCGGCGGGACAGGAGAGACACTCGCGACCCGCGTCGCGTTCGGGACCTCCCTTGCGGTGATGGTCCCCACGATGGTGAGCGGGACTCTTGGCCACCACGGGAAGGGCGCGGTCGACTGGGGTGCCGCGGTCCCCCTCGCTGCCGGCGCGGTCCTTGGGGGCCTTGCGGGTGGGACCCTCGCTGCGCACCTGCCGGGCAGCATCCTGCGCGGGATCTTCGGGATCCTCGTCATCGCGATGGCGGTCAGGATGGCGTGGCACGGGGGAGGGGAAACGCGCCAGGCGCGCGCGGGCTCGGGGGTGACGTACGCCGTTGTGGGCGTGTGCATCGGGACCGTGTCGGGCCTCGCGGGGATAGGGGGCGGGGTCCTCCTCGTCCCCGTCCTCGTCACCGCCTTTGGGTTCCCGATTCACGTCGCGGTCGGGACTTCGTCCGCCTGCCTCGTCTTCTCGTCCTCCGCGGCGGTGATAGCATACATCTTCCACGGGCTCGGCGTGCAGGGCCTGCCCGCGGGGTCTCTTGGGTACGTCTACCTCCCCGCGTGGGCGGTGCTCGCCGCGGTGACGGTCCCGCTCTCGCGGCTCGGCGTCCGCGTCGCGCACGCGTGCCGCCCCGGCCTTCTCCGGGGAATCTTTGCAATCGTGTTGGTCGCGATCGGCCTGTCGATGCTGTGCAGCTGACTTCCCACTGCGATTCCCGCGGCTCCGGGCGTTGGAAGAGCAAAAATGCATGGTGCGCGGACCCGGCCCGGCCGGCTCCCTCTAACGGGAACATGCTCGAGCAAAAAAAGAAGGTGCGTGGTATCCTTTGAGGATTTCCCGGTCCTAGCTTGCGCCCGGCGCCGCGCTCTTCCTCGGCGCTTTCTTCTTCAGGATGACGTCGAGGACACCGTGCCGTACCTGGTAGAAGCTGTGGACGACGTCGATGCTGCACGGGAGGGGGACGTGGATGCGCCTCTCGTTCACGACGATGTGGAGGGAATCGGTCGATATGTCTGCGTACGGGGCGGTGTGGAGCGTGGGGGGGAGCCTCGCGGTGACGAAGAGGACATCGGGGGAATCGATGACCTCGATCGGGACGTGGGAATCTTCCACCGTGATCTTTGGATTCTTCGCGAAGAACGGCGTCCCCCCGTGCGTGATGATGGTGCAGCCTATGATGCGGGCATTCTCCTCCTGGGGGAGGTTGTGGAGGAGGTCCTCGACCATCTTCGCGATCTTCTTGATCATCTCGTCGTACGGATTCTCAGTACTGGGCATTGGAACCACACAGGCGGTACGTCTCTCCGGCCTGCTCGATGATATGTTTCCCCTTCAGTATCTCAAGGTTATCGGACACGGCATCGGGCGGGGCGTCCGTGAGGTCAGAGAGCTCCTCGCGGGAGAGGTCGCAGTGGGCGAGGCTTATGAGGATGTCTGTCTGGAGGTCGTTCCCGAGCGTTGCCTTGCCGAGGAGGCTGATCTCCCTGATCTGCCTGTCGATGTCTTCCTCGAGGTTCTTTAGGTTTTCCACGAGCTCCTCGCGCGTCTCGATCATCTTGCGCAGCTGCAGGAGGGCCGACCGGAGTTTCTGGAACTCGTCCTTCGCGGTGACCGGCGCGTGGTCACGCTTGAGGAGGCGGATCATCACGTCGATGTCGTTTGCGAGGTAGTAGTACTTCCGCCGCCTCTCGTCCATCCGGAAGGAGAGTATCTCCTCCCTCTCCATTATCTGGAGGTGCTCGATGACCGCTTTCGGCGAGAGCATCAACCTGTCGGAAATCTCCGTCACAAAACAGGGTTTCTGCCTCAGGAGATCGATGATCCGCCTCCGGTTCCGGTTTCCAAGGATGTCGAGGAGCCTTGCGACCTCTACCCGGTCGAGCATTATTAACTTTATGTTAGTCATCCCTATATTTAAATTATCCCCACGCGGCGGCGACCATCGGCCATTCGGGAAGCCCGTGGAATAGCGGGAGGAAGGGAGGAAAAGGGGAGTGCAGGGAGTCCTCTTTCAGTCCGTTATCCGGTAGTTCGGGGCCTCGTCGGTGATGAGGATGTTGTGGGGGTGGCTCTCGGTGTGACCCGCGGCCGTGATTCTGACGAAGGTCGTCTTCTCGTGCATCTCCCGTATCGTCTGGGAGCCGGTGTAGCCCATCGCTGCCTTCAGCCCCCCGACGAGCTGGTACACGACCTCCGAGACGCTCCCCACGTACGGGGTCACGCCCTCGACACCCTCGGGGACGAACTTCGTCTTCCCGATCTCCCTCTTCTGGAAGTACCTGTCACTCGAGACACCGCCGCTCATCGCGCCGAGTGACCCCATCCCCCTGTACTGCTTGTACCGCCGTCCCTTCATCGTGATGATCCGCCCGGGGGACTCGTCGGTTCCCGCAAAGAGGCTCCCTATCATCACCGAGTCCGCGCCGGCAGCGATGGCCTTCGCGACGTCACCGCTGTACCGGATCCCGCCGTCCGCGATGAGGGGGATGCCCGTTCCCCTGATCGCGTCCGCGACCGTCGCGATCGCGGTCACCTGCGGGATCCCCACGCCCGCGACGATGCGGGTCGTGCAGATCGACCCGGGGCCAATCCCGACCTTGAGGCCGTCCACGGTGTCCATCAGGTCCTCCGCGGCGCGGGCGGTCGCGATGTTCCCCGCGATCACGTCTGCCTTCACGCTCCCCTTGATGTCCCTAACGGACCTGACCACGTTCTGGTTGTGCCCGTGGGCGCAGTCGACGACGAGGGCATCCGCACCGCACTCGTCGAGCCTGATTGCCCTCTCGAAGTCGAACGGGCCGACGGCCGCGGCCACCCGGAGCCTCTTTTCCCTGTCGCGGGTCGCGTTGGGGTACTGCTTCTTCTCGAGGATGTCCTGCATCGTGATGATCCCGATGAGCCGCCCCGAAGAATCGACCACCGGGAGGCGTTCGACCTTGTTCGTGTACATGATCTCGAGGGCCTGCTCCATGGAGATGTCCTCGCTCGCCGTGATGGGTTCCCTCGTCATGATGGCCCGCACGCTCTCGCTCCCGCGGCGCGCCGCGATCCCCCGCACGTCCCTCCTGCTCACGATCCCCACGATCTTCCCGTCCTCGACGACGGGGACACCACCGATCCCGTGCTCGACCATGAGGCGCTCGACCTCTGCGACGCTCATCTCAGGGCCGACGGAGAGGACCTTCCTCTCGATGAGCTGCTCTGACTCCTTGACGCGGAGGACCTCGGCGACCTCCTGCTCGGGGGACATGTTCCTGTGGATGACGCCTATCCCCCCCTCCCTCGCGAGTGCGATCGCCATCGCGGACTCCGTCACGGTATCCATCGCCGCGCTCACGAGGGGGATGTTCATCGGGATATTGCGGGAGAAAAACGTCCGCGTGTCTGCCTCGTTTGGCTCGACGCGGGACGATGCCGGGACGAGCAGGACGTCGTCGAACGTGAGGGCGAGGGGCGCATCGAGCTTCTCCGTGAACATGGGTCAGTGCACCATCCGCGCAAGTCTCTCCACGAGTTCTTCCCTTATCCCAGACGACCGATCCCCGCCACAGACCATCCCCCTGACACCGATGATGTCCGGGCCGATTCGCCTGATGGCCGGGAGGTCGTCGAAGGAAAGCGATCCCGCGATTGCCGTCTGGAGACCGGATCTCCTGTTCACCGCGCAGAACTCCGCGAGTTCCCCCTCGCCCATGAAGGAGAGGGTGCTCTTCCCGTCCTTTATCCCCGTGTCGACCATGGCCACGTCGGCCCCCTCCCTCGCGGCGAGGGGTGCGACCTCGAGGGGGGAGATGGTCCCGAGGCGGGAGTAATCGGAGTAGCTCGCGACGACGACCTTCTTTTCGGGGAATTCGTCCTTGACGGCCCTGACAACGGCCCTGATGAGCTCTGCGGCCCGCGACGCGCCGTCGAACATCAGCCCCACTTTCACGTAGTCGGCGCCGGCGCACGCGGCCCCGTACGCGGCAAGCGCGGCACAGCCGGGTTTGAAATCGAAGTCTCCTATCGCTGCACTGACTGGCTTTGCCGCGAGTGCCTTGATGGTCCTGATAACCCAGGGGAAGTTCGCTCCGAGTGATCCTTCTGCGGGATTTTTCACGTCGATGATATCAGCGGCAAGAGAACGTTTCGCTTCGTCGATGTCCCTCGGGCTGACCAGCAATTGCATAGGATTTAATGATTCTGCTATCTAATAGTGATTACGTTTCCCCCATGGACCTGTTCCTCGCGATTGACCTGAAGGGTGGACTCGTGGTCCACGGGTCATCCGGCCAAAGGGAGAAGTACCGTCCCCTCACGTGGGGGCTCTCCCCGACGGCGGAACCCGAAGGCTACGTGAGGAACCTCTCCCCGCGGAAAATCTACGTCGCGGACCTCGACAGGATCGCGGGGACCGGCGACAACACGGGGACGGCGCTCGCGCTCGCGAGGATGGTCCGCGGGTGCCTCCTCGACCGCGGGGCTCACGGCCCCGGGGACTTCCTGCACGATCCCTTCGTGACCGACGTCGCGTCGACGGAGTCGTCGCGGGTCGACCTCTCCCTGTACCCTTCGGGATTCCTCTCGGTCGACATCCGGGAGGGGAGGGTGATCCCCTCCGGGGCAGATCCGCGGACCATACTCTCGGAGGCCGATTCGTGGAACTTCTCGGGCGCGATCGTCCTTGACGTCGGCGCTGTCGGGACGGGGAGGGGCCTTGACCTCCCGCTGCTCGGGAGGCTCCGCGGAGCGTATGGGAGGACACTCCTTTACGGCGGGGGCATCGCCGGAGCGGCAGACCTCGACACACTCGCCTCAATCGGTTTCGACGGGGCGATCGTCTCCACCGCGGTCCACAGGGGGCAGGTCCCGGTCGGTGCGGTGAGGAGGGGCAGATGGTCCTAGTCACGCTCGAGGGGATCGACGGGAGCGGCAAGACCACCCTCCTCTCCGCGCTCGAAAAGTCCCTCTCGGACCTCTCCCCCGTGATCACCCGGGAGCCGGGGGCGACCTGGATCGGGGACCAGGTGAGGAGGGCAATCGCCGAGAGGATCGACCCCGTCGCCGAGGCCCTCCTCTTTGCCGCGGACCACGCCGCCCACCTCGCGTCGGTCATCCGCCCCGCCCTCGCGGAAGGGCGCCTCGTCATCTCCGACAGGTACACGGACAGCAGGTACGCGTACCAGTCCGCGACGCTCGAGGGAATCGTCCCGGACCCGCTGGGGTGGCTCAAGTCCGTCCACGACGGCTGGACTGTACCGCCCGACAGGACGGTCCTCCTCGTCCTTCCGGTCAGGGAAGCGCTCGCCCGGAAGGCGGGCGCGGGCAGGCGGGAACACTTCGAGGATTCCGCCCTCCTCGAGCGCGTGCAGGAGAATTACCTAGAGCTCGCGCAACGGGAACCTTCCCGGTTCCTCGTCGTCGACGCCGCGCAACCGGCGGAAAAGATCCACTCCCTCGTCTCTGCCGCGGTCAGGGAGTGGCATGGATCGTCACGATCACGCCGTCGACGACCCTGACGTCGACCTGTTCTCCCTCGAGCCGGTACGTGCACTGGACCGAGAATGAATTTTCAGGGACGGGGATCTCCCGGCCATCGACCGTGACAGTCCTTGGAGGGTCGAAGAGGCGTTCCCGCGGCAGTTCCCGTATCGCCCTCATGAACGCCGCCGCGTCCTTGCGGAGCGCAGGACCGATCACCGCCATGTTGAACTGGATCTCGCCGGCGGTCTTCTCGAGGTGGGGCTGGCCCGTGTGCCATTCCACGGGTGCATTCAGCGTCCGCGACGCGTCTCCCGCGTCGTCTGAGAACGGCGCGAGGAAGACCGACACGCGGCCCATCGGTGCATTGAGGGCCAACCCCTTCTCGTGCTTGTAGCGCCGGACCTCGGCAACGACCTTCGCGAGGACGTCGCCGTTCCGTCGTGCCTCGGGGTCCCGGGGGAGGGGTGCGGGCCAAGGCTGCGCGTGGACACTCCCCCTGCCGAGGTGCGCGTAGCACTCCTCCGCAAAGAACGGGGTGAAGGGGGCCATGAGCCTGCAGAGGGTGTCGATTGCGGTTTCGAGGACCCTGCACGCGCTGTCCCTCGCGGGGTCATCGGAGTAGAGCCTCCCCTTGACGAGCTCGATGTAGTGGTCGGCGAGGACGTCCCACGCGAACTCGCGGATGACCTTGAGGGCACGGTCGAACTGGTACGCGTCCATCGCCGCCGTGACCTCTTCCACGGTCTCCGCGAGGCAGTCGAGGAGCCACCGGTCTGCAAGGACGGATGGCGTCGCGTCGCGGTCGTAGGGCTTGCGCCGGAGCTGGAGGATGACGAACCGGGCGATGTTCCAGAGCTTCGTCTGGAACCGCGACGCCGCGATGACGTCGTTCCAGCTGAACATGATGTCGGACCCGGTTGCCGCACCTGCCGCGGCCCACTGGCGGAGTGCATCTGCTCCGTACTTCTCGATGATCTCCTCTGGGGTGATCACGTTCCCGCGGCTCTTGCTCATCTTGAACCCGTCTTCCCCGAGGACCATCCCGTTGATGAGTATCGTGTCCCACGGGCGCCGGCCCGTGAGGGCGACTGACCGGAGGATCGTGTAGAATGCCCACGTCCTGATGATATCGTGCCCCTGGGGGCGGAGTTCGGCGGGGAAGAGGGGGGGATCGTTCTTCCCGTCCCACCCCGTGACGTTCAGGACGGAGATGGAGGAGTCCATCCACGTGTCGAGGACGTCTTCTTCCCCGGTGAAGTCCGTCGAGCCGCACCTTGGGCACGGCCGCGAGGGCCGGTCGACGGTGGGATCCACCGGGAGTTCGTCCTCCCGCGGGACGACGATCTCCCCGCACGAGTTGCAGAACCATACGGGGATAGGGGTCGCAAAGATGCGCTGGCGGGAGATGCACCAGTCCCACTCCATCTGCGAGACCCAGTTCTCCATCCGCAGGAACATGTGCTCGGGGATCCACCTTATCTCCCGCGCGGCCTTCATGATTGCATCCGGGTCGATCTTCACGAACCACTGCCGCTCGCTCATTATCTCGATCGGCGTCTTGCACCTCCAGCACGTGCCGACCCGCTGCTCGAGGGGTTCCTGCCGGGTGAGGATCTCCATCCTCTTCATGTCCTCGAGGATGGCCTTCCGGCACTCCGTCGTCTTCATCCCCGCGTATCTCCCCGCGATGTGCGTCATCCGCCCCTGCCTGTCGATTGCCTTCCGCAGGTCGAGCCCGTGCTGCTTCCACCAGTGCACGTCCTGCTTGTCGCCGAACGTGCATATCATCACCGCCCCCGACCCGAACGTGGGATCCACGGCGGGATCCGTGATGAGGGGGACGCTGTGGCCGAATATCGGGACTGTCAGGCGCCTGCCTGCCATGCCCCTGTACCGCTCGTCGTCCGGGTGCACCGCCACTGCCACGCATGCCGCGAGCAGCTCGGGTCGGGTCGTCGCGATCTCCAGCCCGTCGAAGTCAAAGTAGTTGAGGGTGGTCTCCCTCGGCTCGTAGTGGACCTCGGCGAAAGCGATCGCCGTCTCGCAGCGGGTGCAGAAATTGACGGGGTGCTCGCTCTGGTAGATGTACCCCGCGGCGAGCATGCGCAGGAACGAGAGCTGGGTCTTCCCGTAGTACTCGGGGAACATCGTGATGTACTCGTGGCTCCAGTCCACGGAGAAACCCATCCGCCGGAGTGTCCGCCTCATCTTCTCGATGTTTTCGAGGGTGAGCTCGCGGCACATCCTCCTGAACTCCTCGCGGGGAACGTCGTTCTTCGTGATCCCGTGGATCTCTTCGACCTTCACCTCGGTGGGGAGACCGTGGCAGTCCCAGCCCTGCGGGAACATGACGTTGTCGCCCCTCATCCTCCTGTACCGGGCGATGAAATCGATGTAGCACCAGTTGAATGCATTGCCGATGTGGAACGTGCCCGTCGGGTAGGGGGGCGGCGTGTCGATGACAAATTTCGGGCGGCTGGGGTCATGGACGAAGTAGTTTGCCTCGTCCCGCCATGCGCCCATCCAGCGCCTTTCCACCTCGGAATGATCGTAGTTCTTCGGGAGATCCAGAGACGACGACATTCTCACAGTATTGGAACTTTCAGGAGATATACCTAATCTTGCGCGATTCTCCCCTTTTCAAGCCCCAACGCGAAAATTTGCCCCTCCCGTGGGTTTCCCGGCGACGCACCCGCCACGCGACGCCGGGGAAAACTCTTATCCTCGGGAGACAAAGGGAAATGGGATGCTCAACCGGATGGGAGAGCGGCTCGCGACCGTGCTCGTCCTCTCCTTCATTCTCCTCGCACCCTTCATCCAGCCCCCGTGGCTCCTCGCCGTCATGGTGGTGCTGTGCGCCTTCGTGATGTACCTCATACCGCGAACGAGGCTCCTTTCGGTCGCCCTCGTCCCCATCGCCATCCTCTTCGGCCTCTCCATCCTCTCCCTCTTCGTGTTCTCATGCACGCTCGCCATCCTCGTGACGGGCGAGGTGGTATTCCACGGGAGCAGCAACAGGATCCGCCCCTACATCGCCCAGGTAGTCTCCGGCCTCGCGGCGTGCCTCCTCGTCTCGGCGTACCTCGGCACGTGGGCACCACTCGTCGTCATCTTCGGGATAGTGGTCGCGGTCCTCCTCAAGGCGATCCTGCGCAGGAGGGAAGACACCCTCATGATAGAGGCGCTCGGTGTCGCGATGACGATGTTCCTCATCGACGAGCTCAACTACAGCGCGGACCTCGCGCTCATCGCGTTCGCGGTGGTCATCGCGTTCAGTTTCGGGTACTTCTCCTACAGGACAGGGACGGCGGACGTGAGCGGCCTCTTCTCCGGCGCACTCATCGGGATCATCCTCATCGTCTTTGGGGACATCCGGTGGTTCATCGTGATGCTCGCCTTCTTCATCCTCGGCTCCGCGAGCACGAAGTACATGTGGGATTACAAGCTCCAGCTCGGGATCGAGCAGCCGCGCGGGGGTGCGAGGGGATACCTCAACGTCTTTGCCAATGGGAGCGTCTCGGCCGCGTCCGCGGTCCTCTGGGGGGTGAGCGGGTCGCCGGTCTTCCTCGCGCTCTTCCTCGGGAGCGTAGCGACGGCCGCGGCAGACACGGTCGCAAGCGAGATAGGCGTGACGGGTGGCGAGCCGTACCTCATCACGACGTTTGAAAAGGTGAGTCCCGGGACCAACGGGGGCGTCTCGCTCAAGGGGGAGCTCGTCTCCCTCGCGAGTGCGCTTACAATCTCGCTGACCGCGCTCGCCCTCGGCATCGTCGACGTCCCTGTCGCGCTTGCGGGAACACTCGGGGGTTTCATAGGGACGAACATCGACAGCCTCGTCGGAGCGCTCCTCGAGAACCCAGGGTACGTCGGGAACGCGGGGACGAACTTCATCGCGACGCTCGGCGGCGGGGTCGCCTCGGTCGCGATCGCGGTCGTCCTCTGGAGCCTCGCGTAGGTTGGCCATGGAGGTGCCCTGAACATGGGAGGGGAGATCGAGACATACTGCCCGGAATGTTCCTGCGAAACGGTGCACGAGATCCTCGCGGGGGGCAGGAACCCCGTGGGGAGGTGCACCGAGTGCGGCGACGTCCACCCGGTGAGCCCGGGCAGGGAGAAGAAGAAGCTCCTCGTGAAGGCGATCGTGAGCGACGGCGCGACCTCCCGCCCGGGCACGGTCGGGATGGAGGAGGGGGAGGTCTGCAGGGTCGGGGACACCTTCGTCGCGGAATGCGGGGACGAGTACACCGGCGTCGAGGTCACGTCCATAGAGGCGGGCGGGACCCGCACGCGGAAGGCGAGGGCAGAGGAGATATCAACGCTATGGACGCGAAAGGTCGAGGAGGTCCCGCTGCGCATCGCGGTCCACGCGGGGAAGACCACGGTACCCCTCCGCGTCACCGTGCCGGGAGAGGACGAGTTTGCCGTGGGAGAGACGTATTCGTTCGGCAAGAAGAGGATCCGGATATCCCGGATAAAAATCCGGAACGGCGGGATGCTCAAGAAATCCGGCGAGAAGGCGGAAGCAAAGAGGATCAGGAGGATCTTTGGGTACCCGGCGTGACTTTCCGGATCGCCTCCTCGAGCTGTTCCCTGTGCACGAGCCCCTCGAACCGGGCGACCTCCTGTCCGTCCCGCTCGATCACGATCGTGGGGGTCACCGAGAGCCGGTACTTGGAGATGTACGCCCTGTCTCTTAAGGGGTTTATCCGGTCAGCACGGAGATTCGTGGCCGATTCGACCTCCGCGAGGATGGGCTCCTGCTCGTGGCAGGCCATGCACCCTTCCTGAAAAAAGTAGAGGATCCGAGTTGTCATGGAGGAGAAATGTGAGAGCGACCGGTAAAAAGTTGTCCACTAAGCCTTCGAAAGCTCGCGGAGTGTCACCTCTGCGTGGCTGTGGGCATAGTTCACCCTCACGGCGTCGCCCGTCTTCGCCGTCACGTACCCCGTCCTGACCACGAAGGATTGCGTCTCGTTCGCGTCTCCCTTCGCGTCCTGTCCGTAGGGAATCCCGAGTATCACCTGGTCGCCCGGGACGACCCTCGTGAAGTTCCCGCCGTACTCTTCGTACTCCTCTGCGCTCATCTCCCTCTCCAGGCCCGCCGACCCCGGGAGCGGGATCTTCCTGATCTCTCCCTGGCGCATCCCCGCGATCCCCTGGGCAATCGCATTGTACTCCGCGGGGAGAATACCGTACCGGGATTCACCGAGGACGTAATTGTAGGCGGCCACGGGGACGATCTCCCTTGTCTCCGTTTCTCCCACCGTGAACGGGATAGGCCCGCACAACCAGACGATGTTCCCGGCATCGTGGGTCTGGTTGAATTTCCTCAGGTCTCCTGTCAGGACGGGGCGCCCCGTCTGGTCGTACAGCGTGAGGAAAACCACGGCACGGTCGCCGGCGGCCGCAGAGTGCAGGGAGACGAGCCACCCCATGCCGAGCGAGCTTACCACCATGATGACCGCAAAGCTCACTCCTATCACGACGAGACCGACCTTGCGGAGATCCCAGCCGGAATTACCGTCCTTTTTCCTTGTTCCTTGTGCCTTTGTCATTCATCCATGGTTAACCCGGCGAAAAATAAACGTTTCATGGGACGCGGGAAGAGGCCGGGCGCGGGGGGGGAGAGGTCACCGCACGACACCCGCGTGCCCTTATAGAAAATTTTATATAGAACTACTACTCACATGAAGTTAGTCAGCGTCGCACAACGCTGGTGCACGATGAAGGAGGTGTTCGCATGGTATTCAGAAGGAGGTATCCGTTCAGCTGGATGCTCCGGGACTTTGAAGAGATGCTCGCGGAGATGGAGAACCGGTTCTGGGGGACCGGTGGACGTTTCCTCCCGTCGGCAGGGGTTGCTGACAGGTTCCTCCCCGCCATCAGGGGAGAATTCAGGGTCGACGTGCGGGAGCACGATGACGAGATCATGGTCGTCGCCGACCTCCCGGGCGTGGACAAGGAGGACATTTCAATTACGCTCCTGAGCCCGAACCTCCTCGAGATCGCCTGCGAGAGGCGGTCTGACAAGGAGGAGAAGGACGAGGGGTACTATGTCCGGGAGAGGCTGTACGGTTCCATGTCCCGTACCGTTGCCCTGCCCCACGACGTGACGGACAAGGGGGCGACCGCGAGCTTCAAGAACGGTGTCCTCGAGGTCCGGCTGAAGAAATCCAAGGAGGAGAGGGGGAGCCGGATCAAGATCGAGTGAGGACGGCCGTTCGACTCCATATCAGCCCACTTTTTTTCCCGATGGTTTTTAGTGAATGGACCTTTAAATGAGATGGGATGGACAAGAAGAAGGTCCGGGACTACATGACCTACGACGTCGTGACCGTCGACGCGGGGGGTACCGTGAGCGAGGTCATGGAGAAGATCCGCGATACCGGTCACGACGGTTTTCCCGTGGTGGAAGGGAAGGAAGTGGTCGGATACGTGGCGGCCCGCGACATCCTCTTCAGTTCCCCTGACACCCCCGTCCGGGAAGTCATGTCAAAGAGGCTCATCGTCGCGGACCCCGACATGAGCATCAACGATGCAGCCCGGGTCATCTTCAGGTCGGGGATCCAGAAACTCCCCGTCGTCGACGAACACAACCACCTCCTCGGGATCATCTCGAACACGGACGTGATCCGGTCCCAGATCGAGCACGTCTCCCCGGAGAAAGTCTTCAATTTCATCTCCACCTTGCGGACACTCCACGGCGTTGTGCCCGAGCTGAAGAGGGAGGTCGTCCAGATAGAGAAACTCCTCCCCACGCAGTCCCGGATCTACGAGGACGAGCTCGAGGGGAGAATATACGAGATAAAGAAGGGCCTCGCGGAACCCCTCATCGTCGTGAGGAAACCCGGTCGCCTCATCCTCGTGGACGGACACCACCGCGCGATCGCCGCGCGGAAGCTGGGAATAAAGGCCCTCGACGCGTACGTTATCGAGATAAACGAGGACATAGAGCTCGGGATGGAGAGGACGGCGAGGGCGATGAACCTCCGGTCCCTCGATGACATCCAGATACTCGACTACGCGCGCCACCCGCTCGTCGCGATCACTCACCGCCTCGTCCGGAGGGGCTAGGAGCCATCGTACCGGACCTCGTACGCGTCGTTGAGGAGGTGCTCGCGGATGGCCGATCCCGCCGGGATGTGGACCTCGGGCCAGACGCGCGTGCGCGAGTGGACGACCACCCCTTCCTCCATGACGACCCGGGGACCGATCACCGTGTCGTTCTCGAGGCTGCAGTCGTCCCCGATCACCGTGTCGTTGTCGATGATGCTCCCCGAGACAGTCGTGTTCTTCCCGACCGTCACCCTGTCGTAGAGGGACGACGAGAATACCTTCGCGTGGCTCTCTATGAGGCACCCTTCGCCGATGGACGTGTACGGCCCGATGATGACGTTGTCCTCGATCCTCGTTCCCGCACCGATCGCGACGGGCCCGATGATGCGCGAATTCGTCCCCATCGAGAACGAGCTCCCTATCTGGACCGGCCCGAGGATCTGGCCGGACTTCACCGTGATGTCGCCACTGATGCTCGTGTAGGGTAACTCCTGGAGTTTCCACCTCTCCGCCTGCCGGAGGGACGCGGGGTTCCCGACGTCAGTCCAGTTCCCCCTCGCGAGCCACGCCTTGAGCGTGTGGCCTCCCTCCATCAGGCGGGGGAAGAGATCGCGGGCAAAGTCGAACTTGGTGTGCGGCGGTATCTCGTCGAAGATCTCCGGCGAGCACACGTAGATCCCCGTGCTCGCGAGGTTCGAGAATATCTCCCCGGGGGACGGTTTCTCCTTGAAGCGGAGGACGCGGAAGTCCGCGTCGATCTCGGCGATCCCGTAGTCTCCCGGGTCGTCGATGCTGATGAGCCCGATCGATACCATCGACTTGCGCGGATCGTGGCTGCGGGAAAACTCGAGGAGGTTGAGGTCGGTGACGTGGTCTCCCCCGACGACGAGGAAGCACCCGTCCTCGAGGTACCGCTGCGCGTTCTTGACGCTCCCAGCCGTTCCGAGCTTCGTCTCCTCCCGCACGTACGTGATGCTCACGCCGAAGAGCGAGCCGTCACCGAGTGCGTCCTCGATGGCCGAACCCATGTACCCCAGCGTGATGACGATGTCGCAGAAACCGAGGTTGGAGAGGTGGGAGACGAGGTGCTGGATCGAGGGACGGCCGACGATCGGGATGCACGGCTTTGGTCTCTCGAAGGTGAGCGGCCGGAGCCGGGTGCCCTCCCCGCCGCACATGATGCACACCTTCATGGGAAGAATGTGATACGCAGGGGCGCATAAAACAAGCGAGAACACCCCTCCCATTCTCCCGCCGTCGAAATACCCATTGAAATCTTTTTCTCGTCTTCTCCCCACATTCATGTGGTTGGCTGTGATACCCCGGGGAATACGAGATATCCATGGGAACTGGCTCGGGGCAGGGCTCCTCGTCCTCGTCCCGGTGCTCTCACTCGGAGGGTTGCTGCTCGCGGTGGTGCTGCAGGGCGCGGGACTCATCGGCGACGCGGCCGACTTCTTCTGGGGGAGCGTCCTTGGATCGTTCGTGCTCGCGATCGTCGCCCTCCAAAAGCCGCGGAAGGACATCGTCTCTCTCTGCGCCCCGATATTTGCCATCTTCGTCTTCGTCGTGCCCCTCGAGACGAAACCGTCCCTCCTCCTGCAGGCCCTGTATGCCGCGAGCCTCACTGCCCTTTCCGCGAGACTCCACCTCCGGTTCAGTACCCCCGGTCCCGCCGACAGGGAGGAAATCACGATGGAAAAGTACCTCTACGATTACATCGACAGGATAGGACCGTTCTTTTCGTGGGTTCAGAAGGACTGCGCCCATGACATCGCGTCCACCGTCCTCTCCTTCAAGTTCGGGCTCTACACGAAGGCCGCGTCCGACGCGGCCCGCGCGATCGCGAAACTCGGGAAGGCAGACAACAGTGGCGTGCTCAGCCGCGCCCTGAGTATCGTGAGGGACAGGGCAGAAGCACTCGGCCAGTCGAAGCCGGGCGAATTCTCTCCCGTCACGTTCGAGGCCGACGACCACCCGTTCCTCGCCCTCCACGTCTCCCCCGAGAATATAGAAGCCCCCCAGATATACGACCTCGACAACGCCCTCCTCCTCCTCTACGCAGTCGCGTACCTCCGGTCGCCCGATGACGGACAGTCGCTCGACGAGCACCAGAACTTCGTCATCCAGATACTGGAAGGGTACAAGAAGCTCATCTCCCCGGGATGAGAAGGGGGAGGGGAAAAGGGATCAGGGCGGGACCATGGCAGTGCATGCCGGTGGGAATGCACCGGCACGGGTCCCGGGTTCTCTTCGGGCTCAAAGGCTGTCCAGGCTGACCCCGCGGAAATCCTCGGCGATCTCGCCGATCTCCTTGACACCGAACGCGGTCTGGACAGCAGTGATATCGAGCTGCGCCGCGACGTCGCACATGTAGTCGAGGATGTCGACCGAGAGCTCCTTGTGCTGCTTGCTCTTGCGGAGCTGGTCTATCAGGAACGCGAGTTTCTCGGGGGGTTCCATCCGTATCTTCGCGAGGCTGATCACGCACATGAAGATCCGCGTGAGGTTCCTGTCCGTCCCCGTGATGGTATCGAAGAAATTCTTCAGTATCTGCGCCTGGTAAATCTCGCCACCCATCGGTACAGAGCGGTTACAATTCCTAGTATATAAATTTACCTCCCGCAAACCTGGCAAATCACAGGTTTTTCCGAAAAAAGTGGGTTATCTCGCGGTACTCACGATCCGGATGATGTCCCCGTCTTTCAGCGGGTGGGTGTCCTTCACGCGCATGTGGGTCCTCGCGTCCACCGCGTAGAGGAATCCCTTCCCAATCTCGGTGTGGACCTGGAACGCGAGGTCCCGGGGGGTCGATCCCTCCTTCATGAGGAACGCGTCGGGGAGGACGTTCCCCCGCGAGTCCGAGTACTTGTGCTCGTCCTCGACCGGGTACACGACCACCATCTTCAGGAGGTCTTTCACCGCGCGGTTGATTGCCTGCTGGACGCCGGTCCCGCCGAACTTCTCCATGACCTGCGCGATCGTCTTCAACCCTGCCTTCTGGGCGGGGGTGAGCCCGTCCTCGCGGACGACAGAAAAGGACGGGTCGCCGGGGTGGTACTTCACGAGCCCGGCGGAGACCGCGTTCCGGAGCGCAAGCTCTCCCGCGGCCGTCGCGAAGGTGAGGCCAGCAGCCCGGAGGCGCGCCACCACGTGTTCCGGCGCGAGGTCGACGCGGTTCCCGACGTGCAGCATGGGCTTGCTCAGTCGCACGAGCTCCCCGCAGAACCGGACGAGCGCGGGCCCGTCGGCGTGCGCGAGGTCGATTCCCGCGGACCTCTCCGCATCCATGACGTCCTCGGGGGTGACCTTGAGGCCGGTCAAGATCTCGGCGAGCCCCCTGTGGATCGGGTAGGTCTTTGACTGCGCCTGCCTCTGGAGTTTCTGCCAGTGTTTCTCGATGATTCCGTGTATCCACATCGTCATCTCGGTCTTCACGAACTCGATGTCCTCGAGGGGATCGTGGCTGCCCGGCTCGACGGGGTTTCCCTCCGCGTCGGTCGACCCGCTCGCGTCCACGACGTGGATGATGGCATCTGCCTGCCGGAGGTTGTCGAGGAACTGGTTCCCAAGGCCCCTCCCCTTGTGGGCCTCGGGGACGAGACCGGCGACATCGATGAGGTTCACGGGGACGTACCGGATGCCGTCCGTGCAGTGGCCGCAGGACAGCCCGAGCGAGCGGCAGGGGCACTCCGTCCTGTAGTACGCCACGCCGAAGTTCGCGTCGATGGTGGTGAAGGGGTAGCCGGCGATCTCCGCGGGGGCCATCGTCGCCGCCCGGAAGAAAGTGGACTTCCCGCAGTTCGGCTTTCCCGCGAGGGCAAGCGTTATCATAGCAATTCCCTTTACCTTTCACCACCTAAAACATAGTGCCCTATGTCTTACCAGAAGAAGGCCATCTATTACTTCGATGCTCCGGGTCCCGGGAATACGAAGGACTGCGCGGAGATCGCACTCGAGAGGGCAAGGGAACTTGCAATAAAGAAAGTGGTTGTCGCGAGCACGACCGGAGAGACGGCAGAAGTGTTCCACAGGGTCTTCCGGGGGACGGGGATCTCCCTCGTCGTCGTCACCCACGTCGTGGGTTTCTCGCAGCCTGGCGTGTGGGAATTCTCGAGGGAGACGGCCGAGAGGCTCCGGCGGGAAGGGGTCACGATCGTCACGGGAACGCACGCCCTCTCCGGGCTCGAGCGGGCATTCTCGCGGTCGGCAAAGGTGGGCGGGGGTTCCCGGACGGAGGCGGTCGCCGAGGCATTCCGCCGGGTCATCGCGGTGGGGCTCAAGGTCGCGGTGGAGTGCACGCTCATCGCCGCCGACCAGGGCGTAATCTCCCCTGACGAGGAGGTAATCGCCGTGGGAGGCACGGCGAGCGGTGCAGACACGGTCTGCGTCATCCGCCCCGCGCACACGGCTTCGTTCTTCGACCTCCAGGTCAGGGAGATCGTCGCGATGCCGAGGAACCGGTGAAGCATGGTCCTCTCTGCCCTCGCGGAGGCGATCTCCGCGCTCGCGAGGAACCCCGTCCTCTGGATTCCCGGGACGGTCATGGGGGGGCTCGCCGCGGCCGACCTCCTCCTCCAGTACTACCTCGACCCGTTCCTCGTGACGAGGCTGTGGCTCGTCCAGGCACTCTGCGTCCCCTTCCTCGTCGGGGGAGCGTATTCTGCGGTGAAGGAGGGCGGGGGGACGCCGGGTTCCTTCGTGGCCGGGGGAGCCCGCACTTTCTTCAGGGTCCTGCTTCCCCTCCTTGTCGTCGCGTTCGCGGTCCTCGCGACGATCGTCCTCCTCGCGATCCCGCTCTCGTTCCTTGGGAACCCCGCGGCATTTCTCCCCCTCGTCACCCTCGGCACCGCGGTTCCCATCGTGTTCTTCACGTTCTTCTCCGACTGCGCCGCAGTGTTCGAGGAGAAGGGGGTCTTTGAGAGCATCAGGAGGAGCATCGAGGTCGTCCTGAACCGCCCGGGAGCGGTCGTCGGGTTCTCCATCGCGGCTGCAGGTGTTGCCCTGCTCGTCTCCATTCCCCTCATGGTCCTGTGGACGGGAATCCTCTACGACCGCCTCCTCCCCCTCGCGACGATGCAGCATGCGGAACTCCAGTCGATCTCCATGGAGACCGTGAACGCGATGCTCGGGGAAGCGGGAATTATCATCACCGCCCTCGTCGCATTTTTCTGGTTCGCACTCGCCGCCAACGTCGTCCTCGCATTCAAGGCCTTTTTCTACCGCGAGGTGGTCGGGGGGTTGCCGGGAGGAGAGCAATTCCCGCGCGGGGGAGTGTACGACGAGAAGGGGAGATGGTACAAATACTGACGAGGAGGATCGCGATCCACTGCAGGGGCCACCGGAACGTGTCCGCGCGCCACCCGACGACCCTCGAGATCACGAGGGAGGAGTTCCTCACGCCGGCCGGGGACTGCATCATCGGGATCTGCGCGGACACGGCGGCACGCGACATCCCGCGGGACATGCGGGAAATCCTCTGCCGGGACGACGCGACCGTCACCGCCACGTTCTCCTGCGGCGACCAGTCGTTTGCGGTCCGGGGGAGGGGGAGCGCGAGGATGACGCTCTCGCACCCCACCGACATGGTCTTCCGGAAGAGCACGTACGTGTGCGACAGGACGGTCGCGATCTGCGCCGATACCGCTGCCCGGGACGTTCCCCGGGGTTTCGTGGAGAGGGCGGCGGGAGGGATGGATATCCTCGTGGTACTCGAGGTGAGCGTGCCCTGACCCGCGGGGGGGGGAATTGTGGGTGAATAATCGCCCGGGGTCTCACTCCCTCCCGAGCATCGTGATCTTCAATTCCGCGTTCGCGAGGATCTCCTCTGCCTTCCGGATGAGGACCGATCCCCTCTCGTAGAGCGCGATCGACTCGTCGAGCCCGGTCTGGCTGTCCTCGATCTTCTCGATTATCTCTTTAATCTCCTTCATTAGGTCTTCGAATCTCTCCGTCATGGACCACGTCCTCCACGCGTGCGCCCGCGCGTCCCCCCGCCATCCGTATCGCGATCCTGTCTCCCGGCAAGAGCTCTCCTATGGACCGGATAACCCTGTCCCCCCTCTCGACGATGCAGTACCCCCTCCCGAGCAGGTGGAGAGGGTTCCTCGCCTCGAGGATGCTGCGGAACGCGGCGAGGCGTTCCTTCTCCCGCGCGATGCGGACATCCTGCGCCCTCCTCATCCTCGCCTCGAGGACAGAGAGGTCTTCCCGCCGGAGGGTCAGGCGTTGCCCCATGCGCCGCGGGGAGAGCCTCTCCCGGAGGTCCGCGAGGTCGGATGCAGCCCGGTCGAGCTTCGCGAGGAGACGCCCCGCGAGGATCTTCCTCATCGCGCCGAGGTCCTCGAGTATCTTCACCCTGTCGGGGACCACGAGCTCCGCGGCAGCCGATGGTGTCGGTGCCCTGACGTCCGCGGCATGGTCCGCGAGGGTGACGTCCACCTCGTGCCCGATTGCACTGACGACCGGCACGGGGGAGGACGCGATTGCCCGCACGACATCCGGGTGGTTGAAGGGGAAGAGGTCCTCGAAGCTCCCGCCACCGCGCGCGATGATGATGACCTCCACGAGCCCCGCAAGCCTCCTGATCGCGCGCGCGATCTCGATGTGGGCCGTGTCGCCCTGCACGGCAGTGGGCGAGACGATGAGCTCGGTGGGGTACCTCCGCGCGATGATGTTGCGGATGTCGTGGATGACTGCCCCCGTCTCGGACGTGACGATCCCCACCCTCGCGGGAAACTGCGGGAGCGGACGTTTCCGGGCGATGTCAAAGCACCCTTCCTGCTGGAGCTGCGCCTTCCATTGCTCGACGACGAGGTACTTCTCGCCCCTGCCCGCGGGCAGAATCTCCTTGATGTAGAACTGGTACCTCCCCTGGGGCGCGTAGTGGCCCACGGAGCCGAACGCGAGAACGTCCATCCCGTCCGCGAGCTCGAAGGAAAGCCTCGCGGCGTCCGATCTCCAGATGACGCAGGAGATGAGGGCATTTCTCTCCCCGTTCCTCTCCCCGAGGGAGAAGTACCGGTGGCCCGAGGTGTGGTTCTTGTAGTTCGTGATCTCCCCCCGTATCCAGATGTCCTGCAGGCGCGGGTCGTCGAGGAGGGATTCGATGAGGGAGGAGATCTCCGAGACCGAGTGGATGCCCCTTGGCTCGGCCTGGGTGGTGGTGCGGGGATACCACGGGGCGGAGGCCATCACACATAATTATGGACAGGTCTTTATGAAATAGGATCATGGTCGTTTTCGCGGTCTCCACGATGTTTTTCCACGAGTACACCATCGAGGAGATCCTGTCCGCTGCAACCAGGGCCGGGCTCGACGCCGTCGAATTCTGGGTCGAGACACCCTCTTTCTGGCTCGCGGGGCGACCGGAGGGCGAGATTTGGCGTGCGAGGCAGGTTTTTCCCCTGATGGAGAGGGCGACCCTCCACGCGCCCGTCCTCGACCTGAACCCCGTCTCCATCAATCCCGAGATCGCCGATGTGTCCCGGAGGCACGTCTGCGACTCCGTCCGGCTCGCGGGGAGGACGGGTTTTTCGCTCGTCACGGTGCACCCGGGGAGGCGGACAGCGAAGAGACCCCCGGGGCCCGACGACCTCGCGCGGTTCGACCTCTACGTCCGCGACCTCCACGAAGTCTCCGAGGAGACGGGCGTGAAGATCGCCATGGAGAACATGGAGAACAGGGTAAACAGCCTCGTCTCTACCCCGGAGAGCATGAGTTCCCTCCTCGACCGCGAGGGGTGGCTCTCCTTCACGCTGGATCTCTGCCACGCGATGGCAGGCGGGCGCGACGTTGCGCGCCGGTACGTGGAACTCTGCGGTGACCGCCTCGTGAATGTCCACGTGAGCGCGGGGAAGGACGGGAAGAAGCACCTCCCGCCGTCCGGAGACCCGGGTGTGACGGCCATCCTCGAGCAGCTCTCCGCCGAGGGGTACGACGGGCACCTGACACTCGAAATAGAGGACCTCTGCCTCCCGCGGGCACTCTCGTGCGAGGAGAAGATATCCCTCGTCTCGCGGGAATTGAACCACGTGAAGAAAATTTTCGGGGAATCGACGAATTTATAAAATGTCAGCGCGATAGTTAGAGTGTCAACGACCACATGGAAAAGATGAGAATTGCCGCTTGGTCGGCGTGGACTCGATGATCCAGGACTTTTTGTTCCTTTTGCTCTTCATCATATGCCTCGTGCTGTCCGCGTTCTTCTCTGCCTCTGAAGTCGCACTCATCTCCATCTCGCGGGCGAAGGTACGCACGCTCGTGAACGAGCGAAGGCCGGGTGCAGAGATGCTCTCGCGCTTGAAAGAGGACCCGCACAAGTTCCTCGTGACGATCCTCATCGGCAACAACATCGTGAACGTCGCCGCGGCATCCATCGCGACCGCGCTGACGATATCCCTGTTCGGGAACATCGGTGTGGGGATCGCGACCGGCGTCGTGGTCATCCTCCTCCTCGTCTTCGGAGAGATAGGGCCCAAGATGTACGCGACGCACAACGCCGAGAAGCTCTCCCTCGCGGTGGCACGGCCCATCTACGTCCTTTCCATCGTCCTCTCGCCCCTCATCTGGCTCGTCTCGAAGGTGAACCTGCGGGGCACGTCCGCCGCGGGGATCGCGGAGCCCGCGGTGACCGAGGAGGAGATCAAGGAGTGGATAGAGGTCGGCAAGGAGGAAGGAGCGATCGAGCAGGAAGAACGCGAGATGCTCTACTCCGTGCTCGAGTTTGGGGACACGACTGCCCGCGAGATCATGACGCCCCGCGTGGACGTGGCCATGATCGACGACGAGAGGAGCATAGAGGAGGCACTCCAGCTCTTCAACGAGACGGGATTCTCGCGCCTCCCGGTCTACCACGAGAACATGGACAACATCGTGGGGATCCTCAACATAAAGGACGTCTTTGCGAGCATGGTCACGGGAAAGAAGAACGTGGGCATCAAGGACCTCATGTACGACCCGTTCTTCGTCCCCGAGAGCAAGAAGATCGACGATCTCCTGCGCGAGCTCCAGCTGCGCAAGGTCCAGATGGCAATAGTTCTCGACGAGTACGGGAGCTTCGCTGGCATCGTGACCGTGGAGGACATCCTCGAGGAGATCGTCGGCGACATCCTCGACGAATTCGACAGGGAAGAGCCCTCTATCCAGAAAGTGGGGGAGGGAATCTACCTCGTCGACGCGAAGGTGTGGGTGGAAGAGATCAACGACGAGCTCGACCTCTCCCTCCCCGTCTCCGAGTCCTACGAGAGCATCGGAGGATTGGTCATCGATCGCCTCGGCAGGATCCCGCACCCCGGCGAGAGCGTCTACATAAAGGAGTGCCACACGACGCTCGTCGTGACCCAGATGCTCGGGAGGCGCATCGTCAAGGTCAAGGTGATCCAGCACCCCCCGGGCGAGGAGAAAGGGGAACAGGGACGATGAAGCGGATCGCGGTCCTCGCATCGGGGAGGGGATCCAATTTCCAGGCAGTCATCGACGCGATCAGGGAAGGATACATACCCGCAACGTGCGTCGGCCTCGTCTCCGACAATCCCGCCGCGTACGCGATCGAGAGGGCGAGGAATGCGGGAATCCCTGTCCACGTCGTGGACTACGCGAGGTATCCCTCGAAGGACGCGTACGAGGATGACCTCCTGCAGGCCATGCGCGCGCTCGGCGCGGATCTCTTCGTCCTTGCCGGGTACATGCGCATCCTCGGTCCGCGGATCGTGAGGGAATTCCAGGGGAAGATCATCAACATCCACCCCGCGCTCCTCCCGAGTTTCCCCGGCCTGCATGCCCAGCGCCAGGCCATCGAGTACGGCGTCCGGGTCTCCGGGTGCACGGTCCACTTCGTGGACGAGGGGATGGACACGGGCCCCATCATCGTCCAGTCGTGCGTCCCCGTGTACCCGGAGGACGACGAGGAGTCGCTCTCGGAGAGGATCCTCGAGAGGGAACACAAGTGCCTCCCGTGGGCGATACGCGCGTTCTGCGAGGACCGCATCAGGATCGACGGGAGGAAGGTCATCGTCACCGGGGGGCCCCCCGTCCCCCCCTGAGATCCGGGGGTCCATCGCCCCCCGGCGGAGGATACCCGGGAGATCCCGTTCCACGCGCATGACGAAGAGATCGCCAAGATCCGATGCACGGCGCATTGCCCGGGAGAGGATTGCGATCCTCTTTGCGCGGGCAAGGGAGGTGTTCCACGCGGAGCCGCACCTCTCGGACCGCTACGTCTCCCTCGCGCGGAGGATCGCGATGAAACTCCGCGTACGGCTCGACAGGGAGTACCGGAGACAGTTCTGCCACCGCTGCTACCGGTACCTCGTCCCCGGCGTCAACGCGAGGGTGCGGATCGCACGCGGGAAAGTGACGGTCACCTGCCTTGCGTGCGGGCACCGCGCGAGGTTCCCGACCCGCAGGAGGTGCTAGTGGTGGGAGACAGGCGCGGGACGGCGGCGGAGCTCCGGGCGACTGTCTGGATAGGGAAACAGGGGCTCACGGATTCCGTGGTCGGCGAGGTGGTCCTCCAGCTCGAGAAGAGGCAGAGGGTGAAGGTGAAGTGGCTGCGGAACACCGAGTTCGATCCCGTTGCGCTCGCGCAGAGGGCGGGGGCGAGGCTCGCCATGGTGAGGGGCCGGACAGCGGTGCTCGAGAAACGGGATCTGGGGGAGAATCGGGGATAATCCGGGGAGATACAGGGAATAGGGCGCACTACTCGAAATATATAAAAGTGTAGCACACAAATAAGTAAAGACCGTTCATTCCAATCGGTGAGAGAGGTTTTACGAGGTATGACGACCGTCTACGACGTTCCTCCGGACAAGTTCATCCGCACGCTTGCCGAGGAACTGAAGAAGAGACCGGAGATAAAACCGCCGGAGTGGGCACTGTTCGTCAAGACCGGCGTGCACAAGGAGAATCCCCCCCACGACCCCGACTGGTGGTTCGTGAGGGCGGCATCCCTCTTGAGGAGGGTCTACATCGACGGGCCGATCGGTGTCCAGAGGCTGCGCACCATCTACGGCGGTAAGAAGGACCGCGGATCGCGCCCGAAGCAGTTCAGGAAGGGGAGCGGCTCGATCCTGAGGAAGGCCCTCCAGCAGCTCGAGACAGCAGGACTCGTCCAGAAGGAAAAGACAGGGAGGAGACTGACGCCGGGGGGAATATCCTACCTGGACAACCTCGCGGAGAGGATCTCGAAAGGGGAAAAGGCGGGAGAACCAAGCGGGGCATGAGGGATGGGTGACGACGAGCTCGCAGAATTGAGGCGCAGGAGACTGGCTCAGCTCCAGCAGCAGGCGTACGAGCAGCAGCTGCTCCAGGAGGAGGCCGAGAGGCAGAGGCAGCTCGAATCCCAGATCCACCTCATCCTGCTCCAGATACTCGAGCCCGAGGCACGGGAACGCCTCAATACCATCAAGTTGACGCGCCCGGAGTTTGCGAGGGCCGTCGAACAGCAGCTCGTCCTCCTCGCAAAGAGTGGTCGCATCACGAAGAAGATCACGGATGAACAGCTGAAGGCCCTGCTGCAGCAGATCCAACCCGCGAAGAGGGATTTCAGGATTACAAGGAAATGACGAAGGTGGGAGTCCTCTACAGCGGCGGGAAAGACAGTTCCCTCGCGGCGATCCTCCTCTCGCGCGACTACGAGGTGGAACTGAACACCTACGTGTTCAGCGAGGAACCGGCGCACCTGTCCGGCGTGGAGAGGGCGGCAACGTCCCTTGGGTTTCCCTGGAGGGTGAGGGTGTTTTCGCGTGAACTCCTCTCCGCGGCGATCGATTCCATACTCGCCCGCGGGAACCCGTCGGAGGCGATCTCGATGGTGCACAAGTCCGCTCTGCACGACCTCGCAATCCACTACGGGGTCGTCGCGGATGGGACGCGGTTCGACGACCGCGTCCCCATGCTCTCGAGGGACGAGGCCCAGTCGCTGCAGGACACCCGGCACTGCTCGTACGTCCGGCCCCTCCTCGGGTATCCCCGCAGGGAGGTCGACCGCCTCGCGGCCCTCCACCTCAGGGTAATCCTCGGGGAAACCGGCACACTGGAGAACGGTGACTACGAGGTGGAACTGAGGGAAGCGATCCGCTCGAGGGGCATGGACGTCTCCCGGTTTTTCCCCCGGTTCCACGAGCAGTCCCTCGTCGTCGGGCTGGCAGGACCATGAGGAGAGTATACCATGAGTAAATCGACGAAAGGGTACAAGATACGCCTCGCGAAGGCGTGCGAACAGAACAGGAGGGTACCTGCGTGGGTGATGGCCCGGACCAAGAGGCGCGTCGTGAGCCATCCACGCAGGCGGAACTGGAGACGGAGCACGTTGAAGGTGTGAGAAGCCATGGCGGAGAAAGTCCAGGAGCAGATCTACGTGATCCCGCTCCGCGACGCGAAGAGGGCGCCGCGGTGGAAGAGGAGCAACACGGCGATCAAGGACATCAGGAAGTTCCTCTCGAAGCACTTGAAGAGCAGTGACGTCAGGCTCGACCGGACCATCAACGAACGGGTCTGGGAGAGGGGCGCGGAGAAACCACCGACACGGATAAGGGTCCGCGCCATGAAGTTCGACGACGGCCAGGTCCAGGCAGAACTCGCCGAGGAATGAGATGGAAAGGACGATCTCGTACGGGGGAATACCCCACATAGGGGTGTTTTCCCGCGTCCTGGAGGATGTCGCGGTCGTCGCCCCGTCGGCTCCCGCGGATTTCCGGGAGGCACTCACCGAGCTGCTCGACGTGGAGGTAATCCAGACCACCATCCAGGGGAGCGAGATCGTCGGGTCGCTGCTGTCGGGGAACTCGAGGGGTTTTGTCGTGAGCGGGTTGGCGACGGAGGAGGAGATAGCGGTCCTGCGCGAGTACCGCGACGAGATCCTCACGCTCGGCCACATGATGAACGCCGCGGGGAATGTCATCCTCGCGAACGACTCGTGCGCTGCCGTCCACCCCGACATGCCCGAGGACATGGCGAGGGAGATAGGGGAATTCCTCGGCGTGCGCGTCGCGCCGCTCACACTCGGGGGCGTCAAGACAGTCGGAATGGCCGGAGTGGCCACGAACAGGGGCGTGCTCGTCCACCCCCGGAGCACGAGGGTCGAGATACAGAAGGCAGAGGAGCTCTTCGGCCTGCCTGTCGGGACAGGGTCGGTGAACGGCGGCACCGGCCTCGTGGGGACCGGGCTCCTCGCCACGTCGCGGGGGTACGCTGCCGGGCTCGCGACGACGGGTTTTGAACTGGGAAGGATAGAGGACGTTTTTGGATTTCTGGAGTGAGGGGCAATGGAAGGACAGAAGTTCGAGGTGAAGGGTTCATTCAAGATGGGCCGCGAGGTCCACCCATTCGTGAAGGTCATCGAGGCACCGAACGAGAAACAGGCGAAGGAACGGACGTACGCGCTGTTCGGGAGCAAGCACCGGACGAAGAGGAGGGACATTTCCATCGACTCGGTCAACCCGCTCAAGGGTGAGTAGCGTGGATGCGATCGACCCGAGGGAACTGCAGTCCCTGCAGATCTACCTGAACGAGTACAGGCAACAGGCAGAGATATTCTCGCAGCAACTCGCGATCCTCGAGGAGGGGAGGGTCGAGGCGATGTCCGCGATCGAGGCCATCAAGGGAATCGCCGAGTCTCCCGAGAGCACGGTCCTCCTCCAGCTCGGCGGCGGCATCAGTGTCCGGGCCCGCGTCCAGGATCCGGGCCGGTTCCTCGTCAACATAGGGTCCGAGGTCGTCGTGGAACGCTCGGGCGAGGAGGCGATCGAGTACCTGAAGGACCGGATCACCGAGATGGAAGCGTCGGCAAAGAAGGTGGTGGAGACCCTCGAGCAGATCCGCCAGCAGATGACGGACATTGCCCGGAGGCTCGAGGCAGGGTACCACCAGTACCAGATGCAGCAGGCGCAGGTCTCGCGCGGCGCGGAGAAGAGCGACTGACGGTTCCGCGGGAGGGGAGGATGTTCGAGGGGCTCCGGTCCAGGCTCCAGAAGATCACGGGGTCGCTGGAAGAGCGGATTGGCAGGAGTGTCACCGGGGAACAGAAAGTCGCGGGGAGTCCGGCCCCTTCCCCGGAGACCGGGAGAGAAACGGGGGGAAAGGACCCCTCGCTCCTCTCGCGGGTCAAGGTCCTCATCGCGGACGGGGAGTTCTACATCTCCGAGAAAGACATCGAGGAACCGCTCGCCGAGCTCCAGATCACCCTCCTCGAGAACGACGTCGCCCTCCCGGTCGCAGAGGAGATTATCCGGAAGGTAAGGGAAGACCTCACGGGGAAACGGAGGAAGATCGGGGAATCCATCCACGGGATAGTGGCCGGCGCGCTCCGGAACGCGTTGCTCGGGGTCCTCGGGGACGGGTTTGACCTCGTCTCCTACGTGAAGGGGCACGAGAGACCGGTGAAGATCCTCTTCACGGGCGTGAACGGCACGGGCAAGACGACGACCATCGCCAAGGTCGCAGCGTTCCTCAAGAAGAACGGTTTTTCGGTCGTCATCGGGGCAGGGGATACCTTCCGTGCCGGTGCACTCGAACAAATAGACGTCCACGCGGAGAGGCTCGGGATAAAGGTCATCCAGCACCAGCCGGGGGCCGATCCCTCCGCCGTGCTCTTCGACGCGGTCCAGTACGCGAAGGCGCACAGGATAGACGCGGTCCTCGCCGACACGGCCGGGAGATTCCACAACCGCGCGAACCTCATGAACCAGCTCGCGAAGATAAAGAGGGTGATGAACCCGGACATCGTGGTATACGTGGACGAGGCGGTCGCGGGCAACGACGCGGTCGTGAGGGCCGAAGAATTCGAGAAGACCGTGGGTGCGGACGCGGTGATCCTCACGAAGGCAGACATGGACGCGAAGGGCGGCGCCGCGATCTCCATCGCGCACACCATAGGAAAACCGGTCATGTTCCTCGGCGTGGGACAGGGCTACGAGGACCTCGTCCCCTTCTCTCCGGGGGCAATCGTGGACGAACTCATCGGGGTGGGTGCCTGATGCTCGACCGCCTCGGGACGTCGCTCCGGGACGCGATGAAGAAGCTCGCGGGGAAGACCGTCGTGGACAGGGCGGCCGTCGAGGAGCTGGTACGCGACCTCCAGCGGGCCCTCATCCAGGCGGACGTGAACGTCCGGCTCGTGATGCAGCTCTCCGAGACTATCAAGAGGCGTGCCCTCGAGGAGCAGCCGCCGAAGGGAATGACGGTCCGGGAACACGTGCTCCGGATCGTCTACCAGGAACTCGTGAGGCTGGTGGGATCGGCAGGAGAAGTCAGGCTCGAACCCCAGACCATCCTGATGGCCGGCCTCCAGGGGAGCGGGAAGACGACGACGACCGCGAAACTCGCCCGGTACTTCCAGCGGAAGGGACTGCGGGTAGGGGTCATCTGCGCGGACACGTTCCGGCCCGGGGCCTTCGACCAGCTCAACACGCTTTGCGCGAAAATCCACGTCCCCTGCTTCGGCGACCAAAACGAGAAGGACGCGCTCAAGATCGTGAGGGACGGCCTGCGGGAGATGGCACCGGCAGAGGTCATCATCATCGACACACAGGGACGCCACGCCCTCGAGAGCGACCTCATCCGGGAGATCATCGAGATACAGGCGATCGCGTCCGCCAAGCACCGCTGGCTCGTCATCGACGCGGCCCTCGGGCAGCAGGCCGCGGAACAGGCGAGGAAGTTCCACGAGGCGATCAACATCGACGGCGTCATCGTCACCAAGATGGACGGGACGGCGAAGGGAGGGGGCGCCCTCTCGGCGGTCGCGGAGACCAAGGCGGGAATCGTCTTCATCGGGAGCGGGGAGACGGTCGACGACCTCGAGCGGTTCGACCCGGACGGCTTCATCTCCCGCCTCCTCGGGATGGGAGACCTGAGGGCCCTCGTGGAGAAGGCGGAGGAGACGCTCGCGACGACCGAGGTCGACGTCAATGCCATGCTGCGGGGCAAGTTCTCGCTCCGCGACATGTACGCCCAGCTCGAGGCCGTGAACCGGATGGGCCCCCTCAAGCAGATCATGAGCATGCTCCCCCTCGGGAACCTCCAGATTCCCGAGGAGGCATACGACATCACGAGCGCGAAGATGCAGAGGTACCGCGTCATCATGGATTCCATGACGGCCGCGGAACTCGACGATCCCTCCCTGATAGGGAGCTCGCGCATCCAGCGCATCGCGAGGGGTGCGGGGGTGTCCCCCGACGAGGTACGCGACCTCCTCCGCTACTACAAGTCGATGAAGAGGGCGCTCAAGGGGTTCAGGGGCGGGCAGGGCAGGTTCGCCATGCAGCGGATGCTGAAGAAGTTTGGCGGTGGACCATAGTTCCCCATGATCCGCATCGCTGTCATCGGGCACACCGCCCGGACCGCCGGTGACTTCTCGCTCTCGGACATGCCAGGAGGTGCAGGGCGGATGGACGTCCTCTGCAGGTGCGTCAACGCCTCCCTCTTCCTCTCCCACGGGATGAGGAGGGACGTCGAGTGCTACCTCGTCCTCCGCGGCCCTCCGGGGCCCGAGAAGATCGTCCGGTTCTCGGGCGCGCACCTGCGCTCGCTCAACCCGGACGAGAGGAGTGCCGGGTCCCTGATAAAAAAGGCGCTCGCCATCCCCGCAGGGTCGGAGTTCCGCAAGTCGACGCCGGGGGTGGAGGTGAGGAAGGGTGGTCTTCCGGACCTCCTCGCCATGTTCCCCTTCGCGGTGCTCGACGAATCGGGCGCGGACATCAGGGCGTGCCGCGCGCTCCCCGAAAATTTCCTCCTAAGCGACCACCTCGATTTCACGCCCGACGAGGTGGAACTCATCGCGGGGAGGGAGCGGTACTCGGTGGGGCCGGCCACGCTCCACGCCGACCACGCCATCGTCGTCCTCCATAACGAGCTCGACAGGAGGCGGGCAGGATGGACGTGACGGGGCTCGCCCTGCGCATCCTCTCGTACGGGGAGATCTGCGACAGGTGCCTCGGGCGGTTCTTTGGGAAGCTCTCCCACGGCCTCACGAACGAGGAGAGGGGGCGCGCCCTCCGGGTCGCGGTTGCCCTGCAGGAGAACAGGCCCGTCGTCCCGCGGGGAGGGTGCTTCGTGTGCGGCGGACTCCTCGACCGCGTCCCCGAGTGGGCAGGGAGGGTGTGCGACGCCCTCTCAGGCGTGGAGTTCACGAGATTCGCGATCGGGACGAGGGTCCCGCCCCTCGTCGCGGAGAGCGAGGAGATAGTGTGGAGCGACCTTGGCCTCACCCACGCCGAGCCCTTCAAGTCGGAGATGAACAGGGAGGTGGGCAAGCACGTCGCGAGGCTCACGGGAAAGACGGCAGACCCTGCGCACCCCGAGGTCGTCGCGATCCTCGACATCCCGGCAGACAGGGTCGAGGTCCAGATAAACCCCGTCTTCTTCTGCGGGCGGTACCGCAAGCTCGAGAGGGGGATTCCCCAGACGCACTGGTACTGCAGGGCGTGCCGGGGTGCGGGGTGCGAGAGGTGCGGGCAGACCGGGAAGCAGTACCCGGACTCGGTCGAGGAGATCATCGGGAGGCCGGCGATCCGCCTTTTTTCCGCAGAGAACGCGATCCTCCACGGGGCGGGACGCGAGGACATCGATGCCCTCATGGTAGGGACGGGCAGGCCGTTCGTGATGGAGATTGTGTCCCCGAGGGTCCGCACCGTGGACCTCGGGCTCCTCGAGGAGGAGATCAACAGGGAGGCGGGGGGCAGGGTGACCGTGACCCTCGAGCGGTACGGGACGAGGGAAGACGTGGAAATCATTAAATTGGCCAAGGGGTATAAAAAATACAGGATCCTCGTCGAGATAGAGGGCCCGTACACTCAGGACGAGCTTGAATCCGCGATCAGAGCCCTGAAAGGGGCGAAAGTGAACCAGCGCACCCCGCTGCGGGTCGCACACCGCCGTGCAGACCGCGTGCGGGAGAGACGGGTCATCGATATCCGTGAACTGGGGAAAGAGGATGGCAGGGTGATCCTGGAGGTCACCGGGGAGGCGGGACTCTACGTGAAAGAGCTCATCTCCGGTGACCAGGGACGTACATCCCCGAGCTTCTCCGCCGTCCTGGGGAGACCAGCCAGGGTATGCCAGCTCGACGTGATAGAGGTCCAGGGTCACGAGGAAGGTGAGTGAGGACATGGCACATCACAACGGACCGCGCAAGAAGACTCGGTACAAGTTCAAGAAAGAGATCCGCAGGCGGGGAATCGTCCCGGTGACGTCCCTCATCCAGCAGTTCGAGATCGGGCAGAAGGTTCACGTGGTCATCGAGCCGAGCGTCCAGAAGGGGATGCCCCACCGGAGGTTCCACGGGATGACGGGGACCGTCATTGGCCAGAGGGGCAGGGCATGGCTCCTCTCCATTCGCGACGGCGGCAAGGAGAAGATCCTCATCGCGAGACCACAACATCTAAAAGCTCAAAGGTGAACAATCCAGAAGAGCGAGGCCCCGAGAGGGGAGGAGGCGTGGCATGAAGGTCAAGGCGATTATCCGGGAGGAGAGGATCACCCTCCCCGAACTCCGCGAGATCCTCCACAAGGTGGAGGCGGAGCGGATTGAGGCGGGCAGGGAGATGTCATACGAGCTGCGCAGGAGCATTGAACATGCCAACCTCCTCTCCAAGACAACGAGCGAGAAATCCCGTCTTCTGGTGGCCGAACTGCAGAAACTCGAGAAGATGAAACCAGACATCGCGTTCCGGATCGCAAATATCATGCCGCGGACGCGGGACGAACTGAGGGCAATCTACGCGAAAGAGAAATTCACCCTCCAGCCCGAGGAACTGGACACCATCATCGAGTTGGTGAAAGCCCATCTCTGAAGGTGGCCCGATGAAGACGGAGAAGAAAGAGGTCAACGCGATAGTGCTGGATGTCCTTCTGAAGGGCCACCCTGATGACCCAAGACCGGTTTTCAAGCGGGAACCCCTCGTGCAGGCCGTGGGCGTCGCCCAGTTCAAGCTGCTGGAGCTCGTCCCGAAGACGACCGACATCCAGATCCACGAGAACGTGTACATCGGGGACGGCGAGCGGGACAAGATCGAGCGTGTGAAGCGCCGCATCAGCTACGAGGATCTCACCCAGACGGCAAAGCTCGAGCTCCCCTACGCGGTGGAACGGATTGTCAAGGAGAAGGAGAGCGAGTTCGTCCAGTTCTTCAACAAGTCCATCTCCCTCAGCCCAAAGCTCCACATGCTCCATCTCCTCCCCGGGATAGGGAAGAAGCTCATGTGGGAGATCCTCGAGGAGAGGGAGAAGAAACCCTTCGAGAGCTTCGCCGAGATCAGCCAGCGGATAAAGTCCATTCCCCACCCCGAGAAGATGATCATCGCGCGCGTGCTGGAAGAATTGCAGGATCCGTCCGTGAAGTACCACCTTTTCACGTCCCGATGAGCGCCCCGTTTGACCAGCACTTCCTCGTGGACAAGAAGGCAATCGAGCGCATCGCGGGGATCATCAGGGTCGGAGGCAGGCGTGTCCTCGAGATAGGGCCCGGGCACGGGGAACTCACCGCGGCCCTCCTAGGGCGGGGGGCGACGGTCGTCGCCGTGGAGATCGACCCGCACCTCGCGGAGGGACTCGCGGAGAGGTTTGCGAGCGAGGTCGCGGAGGGGAGGCTCGTCGTCGTGCGCGGGAATGCAGTCACGTGCCCCCTGCCCGCATTCGACGTCGTCGTCTCGAACCTCCCCTACTCGGCCTCCTCGAGGATCACGTTCCGCCTCCTCGAGCTCGGGTTCGAGGAAGCGGTCCTGATGTACCAGAGCGAGTTTGCAGAAAGGATGCTCGCCCCTGCAGGGACGCCGGGGTGCGGGAGGCTCTCGGTGATGGTCCAGACGTACTGCGCGGCGCGGAGGGTCTTTGACCTCCCTCCCCAGGCATTCTCCCCGCGGCCGAAGGTCAGGTCGACGGTCGTCCACGTCGTCCCCCGGGGACCGCTCTTCCCCATCAGGGACGAGGCCCTCTACGCGCGGGTGGTAAAGGCCCTCTTCTCCCACAGGCGCAAGACCGTTCGGAACTCTCTTCGCAGCGCGGGATCCATGCTCGAGAAGGACTTCGTCGACCACCTCCTCGCGAACCTCCCCGAGGAGATCCTCTCCGCGAGGCCCGAGGAGCTCTACCTAGAGGATTTCGCGACGATCGCGAACATGGGGAAGGCGTGAGGGACTGGAAGGTTTACCCCCCGGACGACGACACGTTCCTCCTCCTCGGGGCTGCCCTCGCCCTCGTCTCCCCCGGGGAACGCGTCCTCGAGGTAGGGTGCGGGAGCGGATTCATCTCGACCGGGTTGCTCTCCCGGGCGAACGTCGTGGGGACCGACATCAATCCCCACGCGCTGCGGCAGTCGCGGGAGGCGGGAATCGAGGTGGTGCGGGCCGACCTCCTCTCCGGGATCAGGGGGCCCTTCGATACCGTCATCTTCAACCCCCCGTACCTCCCCACGCGTGGAGGGGAGCGGACGGGGGACTGGCTCGATTATGCCCTCGACGGCGGGGAGGACGGCCTTCGCGTGATCTCGAGGTTCATCGCGCAGGCCGGACGGGTCCTCGCACCCGGCGGGCGAATCCTCCTCCTCGTCTCGTCCCTCGTGGACGTCCCGAAACTGAAGGAGACCATCAGGGAGCACGGGTTCTCGTGCACCGTCTTCTCGAGGTACCGGATGGAGGGGGAGACGCTCTCCGTCCTCGTCCTCTCCCGGGGAGGGGGTCCCGGCGAGGGACTCCCCTGACCACGCCCCGACTGCCAATCTCCCGCGGCTATTTCGGGCGGAATGTGCGGGAGGGGCACCTCTCCGCGTCCCTGTCGGGAGGCGCGGGGCCGTTGATCCGGCATTCCCCCCCGCGACCGCCCTTCCCGGGGACGTAGAGCATGCAGTCGCTGCACGTCGGCATGGACGAATGGTGACCGGCATGGCCCAAAAAAGTAGTGGGGGAGGTCACCTGCCGGCCCGCTTCGCCCGGTCACCCTCCCCCGTGCGGGCACGCGAGGGAGAGGATGTAGACTGCGAGGGTGACCCCCGCTATCCCGCTGGTTATCCAGTCGGGGCGCGCGAATCTCACCTCCCTGACCGGTGTCCTCGCCCGCGTGCGGTACCCGCGCATGTCGATCGTGAGCCCGAGCGTGTGTGCCCGGCCGAGGGCATTCGAGACGAGGGGGACGAGCACGGGAGCGATGCTCCTCACCTTCCCCACGGGCCCCTTCCCGGGAGAGTAGCCCCTCGCGAGCTGTGCCTCGTGGATCCTCCTCGCCTCGGCCTGCAGGGTGGGGATGAACCGGAGGGCGATCAGGAACATCAGGGTGTAATCCACGGGGACCCCCGCCCTCTCCAGCGCGTTGACGAGGTCCCTCGGCTGCGTCGTGGCCACGAATATCTGGAAGGACATGATGAGGATGGCAAACCGGAGCGTGAGGACGACCCCCGCGTCGAGTGCCCCCGTCGTGACAGGGAGGAGCCCTCCCGGGAGGGAAAAGAGGGTATCTCCCCCCGGCATGGTGACGAGGGTGACGAGGATGAAGACCGCGCCCATCGCGAGGATCAGCTTCAGCTGGTCCAGGATCTCCCGGAGTATCCCTCCCACGAACGCGAGGGAGACGACCGCCCCCAGCAACAGGAGGAGGAACGGGACGGAGACGGAGAGGATGGCCATGACGCCGAGGGCAAGGACGATCAGGCCCTTCGCGGCGGGGTGCATCCGGTGGAAAATGCCGTTCCCGTGGATGTAGCTCAGGATCTCGCCCACGCGCGATCACCCTGCCGTGCGGGTATCCGAGACGATCTTGCCCCCCTCCATCCTCACGATCCTGTCGGCGCACTGCCCGGCCATCCGGTGGTCGTGGGTCACCACCACGACCGCCCGCCCCTCCGCGCGGAGGGAGAGGAGTATCTCCATGATCTCCCGTGCCTCGTTCCCGTCGAGCCCCGTCGTCGGCTCGTCGAGCACGAGGACGCGGGGTTGCATGGCAAGCACGCAGGCGATCGCGAGCCGCTGCCTCTCGCCGCGGGAGAGCCACCGCGGGTAGAGGTCCCTTGCGCCCGAGAGCCTGCACCTCGAGAGAACCTCCCCTAGGACCCTCTCCGGCTCCGGGATACCGAGGTTCTTGATCCCGAACATGATCTCCCCGGCCACGGTGTCGGCGAAGAACATGTGGTCGGGATTCTGGAATACCAGTCCCACTGACCGCGCGAGCTCGTGGACCGGGGCTCTGCTCGCGTCCTTCCCGTCGACGACCACGGTGCCCCGCGCGGGGCGCAGGAGCCCGACGAAGTGCTTGACCAGCGTCGTCTTCCCCGAACCGTTCTCCCCCACGATGGCGACGAGCTCTCCCGGGTAGATGTCGAGGGTGATGCCACAGAGGGCCGGGATATCACCGTACGCGTACTCGAGGTCGCGCACCGAGACGACCGGCCCCCCCTCTCCCCGTGCACGGGACGGGAACTTCCCGCGCAGGTCGGAGAAATCGGGGGCGACGATGCGGGAGACGGAGCCGTCCCTGAACAGCTCGGAGGGCGACCCGTCCGCGAGGATCGCACCGTCCCCCAACACCACGAGGCGGTCGACTATACCGTCGAAGGGCAGGAATTTGTGCTCGGCGAGCAGGATTGTCTTCCCCCCTGCCTTCAGGTCCCGGAGGAGGGAGGCGATCCCCGCGGTCCCCCCGACGTCGAGTTCCGCCGTCGGCTCGTCGAGGATGATGACGTCTGTACCCGGCGCGAGTGCCGCGGCGAGGGCGACCCTCTGTCGCTGTCCCCCGGAGAGTGCGTGCGGGGCCCTGTCCTTCAGGGCGGAAAGCCCCGTGACCTCGAGGATCGAGGCGAGCCTCTCCTCGACCTCAGACGGCGAGAGCCCACGGCGCTCGAGCGCGGAGAGGACCTCCTCCTCCACGGTGGAGAATATCAGCTGTGCCTCGGGGTCGTCGAAGACGAGGCTGACGCGGGACGCGATGTCGGGGAGTCCGCCGTACTCCCCCGCGTCCCTCCCGCAGATGACCACGCGTCCCCCCTTCTCTCCCCCGTACTCGTGCTCGAGGATGCCGGATGCTGCCATGCAGAGCGTCGTCTTCCCTGCTCCGGAGGGACCCGTGACCATGGTGCACTCGCCGGGCCGGACAAAGAGCGTGATGCCGGAGAGAGCGTCCCTCGTGCCCGCCGGGTACCTGTACCTCACGTTCTCGAGCGCGATCATCCCCTACACCCTCGAGAGGACCCTCCGTGCAGGATAGAAGAGGATCTGGACGACGAGAGCGTTGAATACCGCGGTGACAACCACGATGGGCACGAAGACGAGGACGAACCCGAAGACCGTCGAGTACTTGGCGAGGATCTTCGGGGCCACCGCGACCAGCGCGACCGCGGCGAAGGTGAAACCGCTCGCGAGGGTCGAGACGAATGTCGTTGCCGCGGGCGATCCCGTCCTCTCCCCGAGGAGGCGGTACAGGCCGAAGCAGACCAGCGCCCCCACCGGCTCGCTGACGAGGTTGGCCGGGGGGAATATCGAGCTCGAGATGAGCATCGAGAGCAGGCCGGCGACGATCCCGATCCCGAGGGCTTCCCCCACGCGCGGGCGCACGAGGATGATCCCGAGGCAGTAGAAGGCGATGATCATGTTGGGCGTCAGGGGCGTGTGGAGCATCGCGAGGAAGTAGCGCAGGATGGCGCCCACCGCGAGGAGTATGCCGACGATTGCGATGTCTCTCGACTTCATCGCTGCATCAGCTCCCCAGAGGACGAGGGAGGAATCCGCGCGCTTGTTCCGGGGAACCCGGGAGATGTCCCCGTCCCGGGCGGTGGGTCTGCAGTTTCGTGCAGGGGCAGCAGCACGGGGAGGGTGGCCGGGAATTCATCCCGGATCTTCCCGCGATCCTGTCAACGGTCGATTCGCACTCCATTGTTCTCTCACCAGTAAGAATGAATTATTACGTGTAATAATGCATATTAATATGCATTATTGTATAAAAAGTTAGTCACGGTGGGGGGGTGTTCGTGGCAGCGCGCGGCTGCCGCGGTTTCCCTTGCCGCCGTTCCATTTCCCGCGGCACCGCGCAGGGCACGATCGCCACCTGGAGAGCCCCGATCGAAAAAAAGTCCGCGCAATTCTCTCCCCGTGCACCCGGCGGGTGGGCACCGATCCCACTTTCACACCGCGTGCTCCCCACCCTTATGGGGGTGTGCGTGCGAGGGGAGGTGGCATGGAGCTTGCGCTGCACCCCTCGGTGACCCTGCGGAGCGGGACCTTCTCGGCGGTCGTCGCGCCCGAGGAGGTGATCCTCGCCGGCCTGAACGGCAACCCGGTCCTCTCGCGCTTCCTCTTCCTCTTCGTGAGCGGGAACTACTCGCGCCTCCTCTCGGGGATGGACAGGAGGGCGGTCAGCATCGAGGTGAGGCGCGCGTTCACCGCGTTCCAGCTCCTCCAGATCCTGCGGGAGTCGTACCACACGGTCGTCTTCGTGGAGCACGATCCCACCCTGTACGAGGATGCCGGCGGGGACCTCGCGTACCAGGTGGGAGAGGATCTCCGGCAGCTCGGACAGGGGGCGCTCGTCGTCCTGTACACCCCGTTCCCCGATCCCGCATTCGAGACGATGGCAGGGCTCGCCGACCGCGTCTTCTACCTCGCGAGTCCCACGGCAGGATCGCCCGCTCCGCGCGCGAGGGGACGGGGGAAGGTCAGGTTCCCGGGCGGACTCCCGCGCGGGCAGCAGACGCTGGAGGGGGTGTGAGATGGGGAGGAGCTTTGCGAGCGTCCGGCAGGGAGTGACGGTGCTCACGGACCGGTGGGAGAGGACCGCGCGCACCCTTCCCGGCCGCGACAGGGAGTGCGCCCTGCGCGCTGTCCGGATGGCGAGGGTACACGCGAGCGAGTGTTTCTACGCGTTCGACGACCCCCTCGAGGCCGCGATCTTCTCCTTCCTCGTCGAGCTCGGGAGGAGCGGGGAGGGGGGGAGGTGCCGTGTGGATCCTTGACTCGTGCACCCGCGGCGGGATGGTCGAGTTCTGGGAGAAGGGGCGTGGAGGCAGGCACCTCGTCCAGCCCGCGCCCCCCTCCTTCCTCCTCCGCCTCCCCGATTCCCACTGGTTCTGCGACCTCCTCGCCGACCTCGAGAGCCGGTACCGCGTGGAGGAGTGCGAGATCCGGACGATACGCGGGGTTTTCCCGGGGTACCGCGTCATGGCGGGGAAGGACGTGGCGGCCCGGATCGAGGAACAGACGCACTACGCTGCAGAGATCTACGATGCCGACGTCCGCCCCGACCTCCTCCTCATGGCAGAGGCAGGCATCTCCCCCTGCGGCGGCGAGGGGGAGTCGCGGTTCTCTCCCGATATCTCCCCCGATCTCTCGACCGTGGAGATATCGGCTGATGGAAACCCGTTCCGCCGCGACACGCTCCCGCCCCTCGAGGTCACCGTCGACGGGAGGCGGGAGAGGCTCGGCGGGGACGAGGGGACGATTCTCTCGGACCTCTCGGGGATCCTCTCGTCCGCCGACCCGGACGTCGTCCTCTTCCCCCACGCCGACCTCTGGGTGCCGAGGATGGTCGCGCGGGCCCGTTCCCTCGGGATCGATACCGCCCTCTCCCGCTCCGGGAAGTTCCGCAGGCTGCCGGGCAAGTCGTACTGGAGCTACGGGAGGACGGAGTTCCGCGCGGGGGCCCTGATCCCCGACGGCCGGCTGCTCGTGGACACCGCGGGGAGCTTCCACTACAGGGAGGGGGGCCTTGCCGGCATCCTCCTCGGGTCGCGGCTCTCATGTCTCCCCCCCAACCTCGTCGCGCGCTTCTCGCCGGGGACGCTCATCTCCTCCTACGAGGTGTACGAGGCGAAGAGGAGGGGGATCGCGGTCCCGTGGAGGAAGGCGGACGCAGAGTGCGCGCGGCGTCTCCCGGCGCTCCGCGCGGCAGACCGAGGAGGGATGATCTTCCAGCCTGTCCCCGGGATCTACCCCCTCGTCCACGGGATTGATTTCACCTCGCTGTACCCCTCCCTCATCGTGAGGGACAACCTCTCCCCCGAGACCATTGATACCCCGGGGAAGAAGGGTTTCCTCCCCGAGGTGCTGGAACCCCTCCTCTCCCTCCGCCGCAGGACGAAGGAGCTGAAGGCGGCCGACCCGGGGTACGCGGGCCACGATGCCGTGCTCAAGTGGATGCTCGTCACGTGCTTCGGGTACACCGGTTACCGGAACGCGAAGTTCGGGCAGATCGAGGTCCACGAGGCGATCACGGCGGCGGCGAGGGAGGTCCTTTTGCAAGCGCGGGACATCGCGGAAGGGATGGGATTCTCGGTCCTCCACGGGATCGTGGACTGCCTCTGGGTGAGGGGGGGTGACATCGGCGCGCTCCGGGAGCGCATCGAGCGCGAGACCCGGCTCCACGCCGTCACGGACACGTACGACTGGATCGTCTTCCTCCCCATGGCGGACGGGTCCGGCGCGTACAACAGGTACTACGGGAGGCTCGGGGACGGGAGGATGAAGGCACGGGGGATCGCGGCCCGGCGGGGAGACATGCCGCCCTACGTGAGGAGGGTGCAGCACCGGATGCTGGAGGTACTCGGGGGAGCCGCGACCATTCCCGGTGTCGCGGCGCTGCGGGAGACCCTCCGCGCACTCTACAGGGAGGCCGCGGACGCCCTCCCCTCTGCCCACCCGTCCGAGATGGCCGTCACCCGGCGGATAAGTACCCTCAGGTACCGCCGCGCGTGCGCGGAGGCCTCGGCCGTCGAGGCCTGCCGGGCAGAGGGCATCGATCTCTCCCCCGGGATGGAGGTGCGCTTCGTGGTGAGGGATGCCCGCACGTGGGAAGTGGACCTCGACTGGAAGGCCGCGCGGTTCGACGTGGGGTACTACCGGGGACTCCTCGCGAAGGCGTGGGAGGAGGTCGTCTTCGCAGTGGACGAGGCAGGGAAGCACGCGCGCGGGGAAGCGCGGGGTGCGGGTGCACCCGCGGGGAGCGCGCCGGCGACCTCTGCCCCGGAGACCCGGGCGTAGGCGCGGCCCGGCGGGACGCCGCTCACCCGGATGGCGGTTTTATGAGGCGACGCGTCCACGAGCGATCATGGAGCCCGACCGGGAAGAGATATACAGGGAGGCGCTGGAACTCCACGCTGCGCACCGGGGGAAGCTCGAGATACGGTCGAAGGTCCCGCTCGAGACCCGCCGCGACCTCGCCCGCGCGTACACGCCGGGCGTCGCCGAGGTGTGCAGGGCGATCGCGAGGAACCGAGACCTCGCCTACAAGTACACCCTCAAGGGGAACTCGGTTGCCATCGTGACCGATGGGTCCGCGGTACTCGGCCTTGGGGACATCGGGGGGCTCGCGGCGATACCCGTGATGGAGGGGAAGGCGATCCTCTTCAAGAAGTTCGCGGGGATCGACGCGTTCCCGATCTGCTTCGAGAGGTACGAGACCGACTTCGTCGACCAGGTGAGGAACATCGCCCCCTGCTTTGGCGGCATCAATCTCGAGGACATCGCGGCTCCCCGCTGTTTCGAGGTGGAGGACGCACTCCAGGACATCGGCATCCCCGTCATGCACGACGACCAGCACGGCACCGCGATCGTCGTCCTCGCCGCCCTCCTGAACGCCTGCAAGGTGACGGGAAAGACCTTCGAGGACCTCCGGATCGTGGTCTGCGGGGCGGGTGCCGCGGGGTACGCGATCACGAGGCTCCTGCGCTGCATAGGGTACAGCCCCGACGTCTGCCGGTCCGTGAAGGACATCGTGGTCTGCGACAGGCAGGGCATCATCCACAGGGGCCGCGAGGGGCTCTACAGGAACAAGTACAAGTTCATCATCGCGGACGAGACCAACCGCGCGGGCAGGACCGGGACGCTCGCCGACGCGATGGAAGGCGCAGATGTCTTCATCGGTGTCTCCGCGCCGGGCATCGTGACGGAAGAGATGGTCCGGAGGATGAACGACGACCCGATAGTCTTTGCAATGGCAAACCCCGTCCCCGAGATAATGCCCGCGGAGGCGAGGAGGGCGGGTGCAGCGGTCGTGGGGACCGGCAGGAGCGATTTCCCCAACCAGATCAACAATGCCCTCGCGTTCCCCGGCGTCTTCCGCGGGGCGCTGGATGCCTACGCGACGCGGATATCCGACGAGATGAAGGTGGCCGCGGCCCACGCGCTCGCGGCCTACGTGGAGAAACCCCAGAAGGACCACATCCTGCCTACGGTCCTTGACAGGGACGTGACCCGCGCGATCGCGAGGGCAGTGCGGCAGGCCGCGATAGATTCCGGGTGCGCAAGGGACCTCTGAAATCCTTAAAGACCTTTTTCCCGGGGATGGATCCTTGAGGCGTGGCGGGTGCGATTCTCGCGCGGGTGGACAGGGGCTTATGGAACCGCGGGCCTCCACCCGGTGGTCCGGCGCGGGGGGACTCCTCGCGGCAGGGATGCGTGCGGCGTTCGGCACGCTGAAAGATACCATCTCGCGCCTCGGCATCCCCGCGCTGCATGCGCTCTTTTCCCCCCTCGGGGGGGAGAAGCGGCGGATATTCCTCGTCGCCGACCTCCACTTCAACCACGCCCGGATCATCGGGTACTGCAGGAGACCCTACCGTTCGGTCTCCGAGATGAACCGGGACCTCGTGCGCAGGTGGAACGCGGTGGTGGGGCCGGGCGATACCGTGTATTGCCTAGGGGATTTCTGCATGAGGGGGGATCCCCTCCGCTTCATCCGCGCGCTCAACGGGAGGAAGGTGTTTATCCGGGGCAACCACGATACCCCCCTCCTGAAGGCGCGCCACCACTCCGTCCTGTCGTACGGCGGGATCGACTTTTACCTCGTCCACGATCCCGCGACGGTGCCCGCTTCGTGGAACGGGTGGGTGATCCACGGGCACACCCACAACAACAGGATGGACACCTACCCGTTCATCAACGGGGTGACACGCACGATCAACGTCTCGTGCGAGTGCACGGGGTTTTCCCCCGTTTCGCTCGACTATCTCCTCTCGCTCGACCTCCTCTCGGTGGAGAGGATGGAGACTATCCTCGATTCACCCACGAGGCGGAGGGTTGCGGGCAGGCCTTCGCGGACCGTGCCGGCCGCAGCCCCCTGACCGCCGCAGCGGCGCGCAGGACCCCCCCACGTCAGAACTTGAGCTTCTGGAGGAAGAACACCCCGATGCAGAGTGCCGCGATGGAGAGTGCCATGAAGAGCATGTCCGTCCCGTTCAGCATCTGGAGTGCGAGGACGCGCTGGAAGAAGCTCACGATGAGGACCATGATGATGACCTTGATGATCTTGTTCTTCAGGTCATCGAGGTTCGATATCTCGAGGATGTTGTGGAAGACCTGCCCCCTCCTCGCGACATCGATCTCGGAGATGAAGAGCTCGTAGATGCCGAAGGAGAAGATGAGGAGGACCATGCCGATGAGGTAAAAGTCCACTGCCCCGATGATCCCTATCAGGATGTTCGTGTGCTCGACCTCGAGGGTAGACAGGTCGATCGCGTGGTTGAGCGTGTTGAGGATCTCGAGCGATCCCGAGACGAAGAGGACGATCGCCGAGAACGTGCCGAACGCGACGGCGAGAATGACGACGAGCCGGGACGTCCACAGTCCGGACTCAAAGAAACTCTCGATGATGCCTTGTTCACCCTTTGGCCCGTGCGGACCGGCCGGAACCTGCGTGTCCATCACCATAGGGTGTGGGGCGGAAGGAGGAAAAACATGGTGGTTCCCGTCGCGCGCATGACTGCGGGGAGATTGGGCTCCCGCTCCCCGGCGGTGGCGTGGCGTGGAATCGCGCGGACGATCTCCTAATATCCTGCTCCGGTGAGTATTACAGGGTACGCACGAGGTACGCGCGGGGTCACGCGGGGATCCCGCCGGTGGGACCCGGGCGGGAGCCTCAGCGCGATTACGCGGTGCGGAGAGGAGAGAGGTACGGGGATGCATTTGCGCGGCATCACGATGGCAAGGGAGACGAGGTGGAAGGTCACGCTGGGACTCGCAACGGTGACGGTGCTCGCTCTCAACGGTGCAGGACTCCTCGTGGGCATCACCAACGTGATCCCCCACCTCCTCTACATCCCCGTGGTCATGGGCGCCTACCGGTATCCACGGCACGGGCCGTACATTGCCCTCGGGATAGGGGGCACCTACTGCGCGATGGTCTTTTTCCTCTACGGTCCCGGCGAGACACTGGGGGAAGCCCTCGCCCGCGCTGTCGTCGTCTTCTCGGTCGGGTGGCTCATCGCGTACCTCTCGTCCCGGCTGCGCGAGAGCGAGGAACTCTACAGGGGAATCTTCGACAACTCGGAGGCGGGAATGCTCGTCGTCGCGAGGGCAGGGGAAGACGCGACGATCCTCGAGGCAAACTGGAATGCGGCCCGGCTGTGCGGAACAGAATTCGTTAAGCTCCCGGGCACACCGCTCTCGCGGTTCCTCGGGAGCGAGGTGACAAGGGACCTCGCGGGGAGGCTCGACCGCGAGGGGAAGGTGTACGGCCGCGAACTCGAACTCCAGTGCCCCGGGGGAAAGAAGCGCAACGCGATCCTCTCGGCGGTGACGCTCCCCGGAAACAGGGCTGCACTCTCCCTCGTGGACATCACGGCGAGGGTGACAGCGGAGGAAGCACTCCGGAACGCGAACAGGAAACTCCACCACCTCTCCCGGATATCCTCGGAGCACCTGCAGGGGACCGTGACCGAGATCGGGGGTCTCGTGCAGCGCCTCCTCGGCGTGCTCCCGGCCGAAGGAGACAGGGCCCTCGCCTCCGAGATCCTCGAAAAGGTGGAGACGCTCGCGCGCCAGATACGGCTCTCGGAGACGTACAGGAACCTCGGCACGAGCCCGCCGCGGTGGATCAGGATACAGGAAGTCTTGCGGGAGAGGTACCCCGAGGGGAAGGCCGACGGGGTCTCCGTCAGGTACTGGGCCGAGAGGCTCTGTGTCTACGCGGACCCCCTCTTTGGCGAAGTCATCCTCCACCTCGTGGACAACGCCGTCCGCCACGGGAGGACCGCGAAAAACGTGGTCGTGTCCTACCGCGAGACGCCCGAGAGCGCAGAGATCTACGTCGAGGACGACGGGGTGGGAATACCGCCCGGGCAAAAGGAGGAGATCTTCGCGTACGACTCGGGGAAACACCCCGGCCTCGGCCTCTTCGTCTGCCGCCAGATCGCGTCCGTCACGGGGATGACGATCGAGGAGACCGGACGCGAGGGAAGCGGCGCGCGGTTCGTGATCCATGTCCCCAGGGGGAACTACAGGATCGAGGGGACGAGCGAGGAATCGCCCCCCGTCCCCGCCCCGCGGATGGAGGAATCCGGGGATGACGGGGAACCCGAGACGCGGGAGCTCCTCTCCGTTGAATTCCCGCTCGCGGACGAGGTGTGGATGGATTACCACCAGGCGAAGGGAGACCCGGTGACGGACAGGATCTTCGCGACGTTTTCCGGGGGAAGGATCGTCTCGCTCGCGCGGTGCCGCCGGCACCCCGACGGGTTCGAGGTGGACGCCGTCTTCACGCCCCCCGCGCACAGGGGGAAGGGATACGCGAGGAGGACGGTGGGTGCACTCGTGGAGGCATGCGGGCACGAGACACTCTACATGCATTCCGTTCTGAATCTCACGGAGTTTTACGGGAAGTTCGGTTTCCGGAGGATCCGCGAGGACGAGCTCCCCCCCACAATAAGGGAGCGGTTCGCGTTCGCGGGCGGGGAGCTCGAGATGGCAAACGTCTGCCCCATGATGCGCACGCCGCCGCCCTGAACCCGGGATATGCAGCAGCGCGGAAGGGACCCGGAGAGGGCACCGGTCCCCGGGAACTCACGGCGAACCGGTCATTCCCAGTACTTCGGTGCCGCGGCGTAGCCCCAGCCGCACTTCTCGTAGAACTGCTGGTGGTGGTCCTCGGCCTTCCAGAACGTCCCGGCGGGGAGGATCTCCGTCACGATCTCCTTCCCCTTCATCCGCGGGGAATTCTGGAGCCTTTCCCGGGACGCGAGAGCTTTTACCCTCTGCTCATCGGAATGGTAGAATATCGCGGACCGGTAGTTCGTCCCCACGTCAGGGCCCTGCCCGTCCTTCTGGGTGGGATCGTGGATCTCCCAGAAAACCTCGAGGAGCTGGTCGTACGTGACGACGCGGGGATCGAAGACGACCCTCACCGCCTCCGCGTGGCCCGTCGTGCCCGAGCACACCTGTTCGTACGTCGGGTCAGGGACATTCCCTCCCGTGTACCCGACCCACGTCTCGACAACGCCCTTCACGCGGCGGAATGCGGCCTCGACGCCCCAGAAACACCCCGCGGCGAACGTTGCCTGTTCGAGATCTCCCTCTGTCCGCATGGTATCCCGTCTCTGAACGCGACTGGAGAGCAGGCGGCCGGCCCGCCTCCTAGCGGGCATATGCCTCGACGAGGTCCCTTGCCGTGACGATGCCCGCGATTCTCTTGCGCCGGACGAGCGGGAGCCTTTTTATGTGGTTCTGGGCCATGATCTGCGCGGCCTTGTGGATGCTGATCCCCGCGGGGGCCGTGATGAGGGGAGACCTCGCGACATCGCCGACGGGGATATCGAGCGCCGCGCCCCTCGCGAGGAGCGTGGTGAGGAGGTCCCTCTCCGTGAATATCCCCTTCGGGTTCCCGTCGCTCGTGACGAGAACGCTCCCTATCCTCTCCGTGCCCATGATCCGGACGACCTCTGAAATCTTCTCGTCTTCCGGGACGTAAACCACGTCCTTCGTCATGAAGTCATTCACGTTCATCGACGTCTCCTTTGCCTCGGGCATCTCGCGGATGAGGTCGGACGCGGTGATTATCCCGCACAGTTCGCCGCACGAGAAGACCGTCAGTCTCCCCTTCTTCCGTATCATCGTCCGTGCAGCCTCCCGGATCTCGAGGTCGGGGCAGATCCTGATGAGCGGGTACGACATGACATCCTCGACGAGGACGTCGGAAGGATCCCTGCCGGCGGCAAAGACGTTCGAGAGGAGGTCCCTCTCTGTCACGATCGCAACCGGGGTGCCGTAACGGACGACGACGAGGCTCCCTATGCGCCGCTCCCCCATTATCCGTGCTGCATCGGACATCGACGTCTGGGGCGTCGTGATCGCGACCCCCGTGCTCATGATATCGGCCACTTTCCGGTGCCTCTTGTACTCCTCATACGCGCGGTCCACGACGGTGGGAAAGGATACGTGTGTCTTTCCTGACGTGCCCATGGACTTCCCCCCAGATGTGGGGAAGTCATCGGGAGGTAAAAAAGTTTGTCCTCGCCGGGGGATAGGAGAGCGCTCGGTCGCGGGAGATCGGTCTCTCAGCGTATTCGGGAGAGGGCTTCCCTCGCCATGATCCGGACGAAGCAATTCTCGTCGGAGCATGCTCTCGAGAGTGCCTCCCGTGCGCGAGGGTCCCCTATCTTCCCGAGGAGGGACGCGGAGATGAACCTGAGATCCTTGTCGCCGTCCGCGAGGAGGTTTATCAGCGCGTCGATGCTCCGGGAATCCCCAATCTCCCCAAGGGCATTTGCAGCGGCGATCCTCACCCTCTTATCCTCGTCCTTTAGGGCGAGGAGGAGGAAATCAACTGCCGGCTCTCCCTTCCGTCCCAGTTCCTCGATTGACTGGATGATGTCGTACCTGGTCTTCTCTGCCACCGCATCCACGTGGCTGGCCATTCCGGACAACCCCCATTTCCCTCTCTCAAGGGCAGAACGGATGTCGGTCAGACGTCCTAAAATCATTGTGCCATCCAGCAATGCATGGCATACTCTTATATACATGAATCCCTTGCCGGCGCGAACGGGGCAGCGAAATGTGCGAGAAAAGTGAGATGCCACCTTGATTGAGCGATTGCTGCTCCCCTACGCCGCTGTGAGAACCCGCGTGAGACCCGGGAAAAGGATAGGTTTATGCGGACTTTGCCGCAAGTTCCACGTCCTCTTCTTTTATGGTTTTCCTTCCCGCGTGGAGGGCGAGGCGGTTTGCCTCCCTTGTCAGGTTCGCGATGTATTCCTCAGCCTTTGCGACGAGAGCCGCTGCAGCATCGCTGCCTACCCTCTCAGCACCGTTCTTCTTTGCAATTCTCACAACTGCAGCAATGGGTAAATCTGCCATTTATTTTACCTCAATTCAAAAAGTGTTTGAGGATATATTTAAATATTTCGCGATTCTTGCTCTTTGGAAGCCCGAATGCCGCTTTGCGGTTCTCACGGGAGTGATCGCGGGAAAACTCCACCGGGCTGAAAACCGTCTCCCAAATTACATTTTAAAATTGATATTTTCGGAAATAAGCGATTAATTACCACTCGTTATCGTCCCCGCGAGAAACTCGGCGAGGCGGAGGGCATTTGCATAATCGGGCGAGGCGCGCGAGGTATCGATGAAAACGCGGTCGATATTCAGGACTGGAGCGCCGCACCCCCTCCCTCCCCCGACGAGCACGAGCGTGCGGAAGATGAGGTTGCCGCAAATCCCGTCGGGGGCGATGACGACGGAACATCTCTCCACCGCGTCCTCGATCAGGATCTCGAGGTGGGGGAACCCAGTCAGGCGCGAGACGAGCTCTGCGTGGGAGAGGCTCTCGTCAACCCTCGGGTGCCTCCCCGCGTCCGAGAGCCTCCCGCCTGAGAGGATCGCGACTTCCCCGGCAAGGCCGAGCCGGCACGCGAGGTCCCTTGCCCTCTTCGCGATTCCGACTTTCTCGACGACGGTCCACCCCTCGTCGATTCCCACCGGGGCAAGGAGGAACCTGTGGCCCTTGTTGTCTTCGAGGAGGGCGGCACGCTCGAGGTGGTCCACCGCGGCGACCCTCTTCAACGACCGGAGGGCCGCACCGGAGGGGAGAGTCCCCCGCACCGCGGCGTCGATCTTCCCCGCGTAGAGATCCTGCGCGAGGGCATCCCACGGGTTTGCGCTCTCCTCGACGGGGATGCCGCGGGGCGCGTCCCCCGTCCCGGTCTTCGCGTAAGCGACGATGCGCGACCGGACGCGTGCCCGCCCGATGCTCTCCCAGACTTTCTGCGCGTCGGAAAGGACGCCGATTCCTATCCGGCCCTGTGGCATAGGTCACCGTGGGAAAAAAAGTCGCATGATCCCCGCGCGGTCGAGCGAGAAGACGGGGGCCCGGTCGTCGTCGAGGGTGATGCAGAGGACCCTCTCGTCGGTGACGACACCGACCTCGGCTGCCGTGAGCCCTGCCGCCGAGAACCTGCGGCAGACCTCGCCGACCGACGCGGCAGGTACGGTCAGGACAAATCCCATCCCCGGGTACACCCTCACCCACTGCTCGAATGTCATCCCGTGGAGACCGAGGTCGGGGACCGGCAGCCTGTCGAGCGCAATCGTTGCCCCCTTCCCGCTCACCTCGAGCAGCATCCCGAGGGTCCCGATGACGCCTGGGTTGCTGATGTCTTTCCCGGCGGTGACGAGGTGATCCCGGCCGAGGGATTCCATGACCCTGACCTGTTCCCTCACCCTGGATGGCGATTTCATGGTGACAGAGTCCCAGTTGAGGCAGCAGGAAGGGTGGACGCGGCCGTCGAGGTCGACGGCCACGACAACCGAGTCTCCCGTGCGGGCGGTGTGGGAGTAGATGACGGCGTCCTTCGCCGCGATGCCGAGGATTGCCACGTCTATGACGCTGTAAGGGGTATCGGGGTGGAGGTGTCCCCCCACGATGGGCACTCCGAACTGGAGGGAGGCGTCGCGCATCCCCGCGATGACCTTCTCCTGTATCTGCGGGTCGGAGATGGAGAGGACGTCCACCATCGCGACCGGCCTTCCGCCCATCGCGGCGATGTCGTGGATATTGACGAGGACGGCACAGTAGCCGGCCCAGTAGGGATCTGCCTCCATGAGCCGGCTCCATATCCCGTCCGCGGCGAGGAGGAGGACCTCGTCACCGTGCTCGATCACGGCAGCGTCCTCACCGAAGGAGGCGAGGACCCCCGGTGAATCTGTCCAGAAAGCCCTGACCATCTCGCCGATGGCATGCTTCCGCCTGACGCCCTCGTACTCCCTGACTGCGCGTGCAATCTCTGCAGTGGACACACCGTTCAATTCCATATGACCCACGGTGGCGGTTGTGATATCTCATTGGAGCATCATCAGTGATAATTTATTTGATAACGTGTCGAATGTCTGGGCATGGACTGGGCGGAGAAATACCGGCCTGTTCACCTGCGCGACGTCGTGGGGAACACGGCCGCCCTCCACCAGATGCTCGAGTGGGCAAGGGACTGGAACCCGCGGAAGAAACCGCTGATCCTCTACGGGAAACCGGGTACCGGGAAGACGTCGAGTGCCCACGCGCTCGCCCGCGACATGGGATGGGACGCGATAGAGCTGAACGCGAGTGACCAGAGGACGCGGTCCGTGATAGAGAGGGTCGCGGGGAGTGGGGGCACGACCGCGAGCTTCACGGGGAAGCACCGGCTCATCATCATCGACGAGGCGGACAACCTCCATGGGACGGCTGACCGCGGGGGAGCCCGCGCGATCCTCGAGCTCCTACAGGTCGCCCGGCAGCCCGTCATCCTCATCGCAAACGATCTCTACGGGGTGGCCCCGGAGATAAGGAGCCGCTGCGAGCCGGTCCAGTTCAGGGCGATCCAGGCCCGTGCAATCGCGCCGAGACTCCGGTACATCTGCAGCGCGGAGAAGATATCCTGCAGCGAGACGGCGATTATGAAGATCGCGGAAGCCGCGGGGGGAGACATGCGGGCCGCGATCCACATGCTCCACGCGTCCGCGGCGGGAAAGGACAGGCTCGACGAGGAGATCGTCTTCTCGGCGAAGGACACGCGTGCGACGGTATTCGACGTCGTGGGTGCCCTGTACGGGAGGACCGACCCCGAAACCCTGCTGCGGCTCGCCTACGACGCGGACGAGTCACCCGAGACGCTCATCCAGTGGATCGAGGCAAACCTCGCGGGCATCGAGAGTCCCCGCGACCTCGAGGCCGCGTACTTTGCCCTCGCGAAGGCCGACATGTACATCGGCGATACCTACCGCCTCCAGTACTACACCCTCTGGCGGTATGCCCACGCCCTCATGCTCCTCGGTGTCGCGCGCGTGACCGCGGGGAAAGGGATCCGCTCGCGCATCAATCCCCCCGCGAGGTGGAAGAAGATCTCCTCGTACCAGAGGCAGAAGGCGGTGAGGGCCTCGTTCCTCAGGAAACTCGCCTCCGCACTCCACATGCCCGAGCACACCCTCCTTGAGGAGTACATGGATCCCCTCTGCCTCATCATCGAGCACGACCCGCTCCCGTACGCGAGGGAGTTTGCCCTCGATGCAGACGAGCTCGCCCTCGCGATCCACGACCGGGAGAGGGCCGCGGCCATCATCAAGGAGATTGCAGCCGCGGAGAAGGAGACAAAGAGGGAGAGAGAGAAGCGTTCTGCCGGGAAAGGCGAATCGCGCAGGAGGGAGGAATCGGCGAAGCAGGCCCCGGGAACGCCGGCAGAGAGCATCCCGCAGGACGCAGAACACGTGGAGAGGTCGCGGGCGAAGAATCAGAGGACCCTCTTTGACGGGTTCTGACACCTGTGGTACCTGTGCAGGATAACCCCGCAATCGACGAGTTCGCCCCCCCTCCCGTACCCCTCGAATCCGAGGTGGTAGACGAGGAGGTCGCAGTCGACTTCGCGGGCAAGGGCGATGAGGGGGGGAACCATCTCCTCGTGGGGCCGGATCGAGTAGATGAGGTCGCGGTCCCTGTAGAGGCTGACTGAAGGGGAGAACACGTCGTCCCGGAAGAACGGGATGCCGCCGTCCGTGGGCCCGGGGCGGATGTCGGTGCAGAAGACATCGAGTCCCGCGCGCGCGAGCAGCCGGGCGCAGGCAACGTTCTCCCCGACCCCCACCTCCGCCACCCTCCTGTAGTTCTTCGCGATGTGGGAGGCAATCAGGCTCTCAATACGTTTATACGTGCCAGTCACCATGAATAGTGAAGAATGGAACTCCTTATTTTTTGGGATACGGGAGCACCTTCCGGCATCCAGGCATCCTTCTGCAGGCAGATCGCATCGGTCCTCCCGGTCGTGCCACGGCTGCGCGAAAATCCCATCCTCGTGACGGGCTTCCTCCCCGCGAGGAGGCAGACCGACGCGACAGCCCTCCTCGACTCGCTCGACCTCTACAAGAGGCGGACGGGCTGCAGGGACCTCATCCTGCTCGTCGTGGGCGGGGACCTCTGCAGGGAGGGGGACGAGTACCTCTTTGGGCTCGCGAGGCCCGAGACGGGGACTGCCGTGGTATCCACGTGCCGGCTTGCCAACGACCACTACGGCCTCCCGCCCGACGACGGCGAACTCGTCGAGAGGCTCGTTAAGGAATCGGCCCACGAGGTGGGCCACCTCCTCTTTCTCCCCCACTGCTCCCGGGGAGAGTGCATCATGCACAACCCGCTCACCCTCGATGACATCGCCCGGCAGAAGAGGTGGTTCTGCCCCGAGTGCAGGTCCCGCCTCGAGGGTACCGCGTGAACCCTCCCCCCGCAATCGAATCCTTTTAATCGCATCCCGCGGGAACACTCATGGGAGGGAGGAGACGGTTGAGCACGCGGAGGGGGAACCGCGGAATGGCAGTGGGCGACGGGGACGCGGACCCGGCGCGCAGTCTCGACGTGCCCGTGGGCGAGATCATGGAGGGGGAGTTTCCCCGCGTTGGCCCATCCACTCCGATCGCGGCGTGCATCTCCCTGATGTCGCGCACGGGATGCAGGGGCCTGTACGTGACGGGAGAAGACGGCCGGTTTCTCGGCGTGGTCACGCCGGGCGATATCCTCGCGCACGTTCTCCCCGAGGTGGGGATGGGTGCAAGGAGGAAGGCGCACCACCTCGGGACGCTCCTCTCGGGGGCACCCCTCGTCGCGGCGGACGTGATGTCGCACAGGCACGCGAGCGTTCCGCGGGACGCTCCCCTCTCGGAGGCGGTCCGCCTGCTCGAGAAACACCCCTGCCCCGGGCTCGTCGTCACCGGGGATGGGGGTGTCGCAGTGGGCGTCGTCGATCCCTGCGCGGTACTCACGCACCTCTTTTCCCCGGGCGGGCCCCGCTGTGGGCAGCAAGGGAATAACCGTACGTCATGAGGAACGGCGAGAGGAGGACCGTCACGATCACGACGAGCGCGAGCGTCGAGAAGAGGGTCGCCGAGATGAGCCCCGCGGCAAGGGCTGTCTTTACCACGACGAGTGCCAGTTCCCCCCGCGGGCAGAGGCCCAACCCCACGACGAGCGCCCTGCCGTGGTCCCGGAGCGTGAGAACCGAACCCGCGAATCCCCCGAGTGTCTTTGAGGCCAGTGCAACGGCAACGAGGCAGAGGAGGAGCGTGACGGAGAATCCCGGGAGGTCGACGGGGAAGAGGAGCCCGATGGAGGCGAAGAAGAACGTCACGAAGAGGCCGAACGCGATGTCGGAGAGGCTGTCGTAGAGCGTCCTGTCGTTCCTCACGCTGTCTCCGAGGATGAGGCCCGAGAGGAAAGCCCCGATCGCGTAGTGGAGTCCCACGCGGTCCGCGAGGACCGCGCACGCGAGGCCGGCGATGAGGGCGACGGAGTAGGGCATCTCGTTCGTGTGGGCCCTGTGGGAGACGGAAAAGACCCAGAGTATCAGCCTCTTGCCGGGGAACAGGAGGATGGCGAGGAATAGCGCCGCGGAGAGCGCGCCGAGCAACGCGTCGCCGGTTTTGCCCCCGCCCGAGACGAGGGCAGGGAGGCTCCCGAGGAGCACGATGCCGAGGACATCGTCGATCACCGCTGCATTCACGATGACGAGGCCGATGTCTGTCTTCAGCTTGCGGAGATCGACGAGGGTCCTCAAGGAGACGCCGATGGAGGTGATCGAGAGGGTGATGCCGGTGACGAGCGACGCGGCAAGGTCAAAACCCCACGCGACCCCCACGGCGATCCCGGAGAGGAGGGGGATGGCGATACCCGCGACGGCAGCGTATATTCCCGTCTTCAGGGATCTCTGGAGGGCGCGCTGGTTGAGCTGGAGCCCGCTCGCGAAGAGGAGCAGTATGAGGCCGATGTCGGCGAACGTCCCCGTGACGGCATCCACCGAGACGAGGCCGAGAACCGCGGGCCCGAGGAGTATCCCCCCGCCGATCTCCCCCACGAGCGAGGGATACCCTGCCCGTTCGACGAGTTCGCCGAGGACCTTTGCGACCGCGAGGACGAGGAGCACCGAGATGAGGGGATCCATCGAGAGGTGGTTGCAGGGAGGCAATATTAAGGGGAGTGGTCACGTGCCGGGAGTGGCCGGCACCGGGGAGTGGGCGGTGGACCCGCGAAACGCGTGACTATCCCCGGATTTGCAGAACGGCGGGTGACCTATGGGGAATTACTGCGGGGAGAAAAAAGGGGAGAGGCGCGGGATTACCCGAAGAGGGCACCGAGGCCCGCCATCCCGCTCTCTTCTTCTTCCTTCTTCTCTTCCTTGCTCGGCTCGGCGGCAGCAGCGGAGGCAGCGGCCGGGGTTGCCGCGGCGGGTGCGGGTGCTGCGGCAACGACGGGTGCGGCGGCGGCCTTCGCGATGGCCTCCTCGATGTTTATCCCCTCGAGGGCGGCAACCATCGCCTTCACCCGGGCGTCGTCGACTGCGATACCGGCAGCGCTCAGGACTGCCTTCACGTTCTCTTCCTTGATCTCCTTTCCCGCCTTGTGCAGGAGGAGGGCTGCGTAGATATACTCCATCTCAATTACCTCTCTTTCTCGTTTTCTTCAGTGCTCTCCGGTCACTGCCATGAGAGCGAGGGATTCTCTGTAGGCTTTCCCAATGATCGCATCAATGACGTCTTTAGAGTAGACGCCGGCTTCGATCGCGAGTGCGCGGGCATCGCTCGCGGCCTTCGCGAGGATGTGCGCGGCAGTGTCCCTCGTCGGGATGACCGCGTTCACCGAGAGGTTGAACGCCTCGATTGCCGCGCGTTGCAGCTGGCTGTAGATCGCGTCCTCGTCGATCGCGAGGATCGACGGCTCGTAGACAGACCCCTCGTAGAGTGCTGCCTGGAGCGAGAGTCCCACGTCCATGGGTTTTATCCCGAGCTTCGCGAGGACGTCGGCGAGTTTCGCACTGATGACGTCGCCCTTCTTCGCGACGGTACGGGTCTCCCGGATCTTGACCTTCCCCGCCTCTATCGCGGCAGGGATACCCACCTGCTGCAGTTCACCGACGATCGGGCCGGGCTTGAAACTCGTGGGTCCCTTCTCCACCACGATGTCTGCCGGCGCAATCTCCCCCGGTTTTGCGGCCATCTTCGTCTTCGTCTTCTCCAGCGCCTTGAAAAGCCTGAAGGGGTTCATGTTGGTGAAGATGAGGGCCGACTGGCCGGAGATGTGCGGTTTCAGCTGCGCGATCGGTCCTCCCAGCTCGTCGAAGGCGCAGCGGATGAGCGTGTTGCGGGTCATCCGGATCTTCGCCTCCGACCGGAGGTTGCGCCTGATCTGCTGGAGCTGGCTCGCGGGGATACCGTACATGTCGACGAGGCCGACGAGCGAGTACTTCTTCGCGTCGGACTTGATCTCCTCGACTTCTCTCCTCTTCCACTCGGGGAGGTGGTGGGTGTACAACGGCATCTACACCACCCTCTGGGGGGGCCCCATCGTCGTCTTGACGTAGACCGACCGGATGTTGTGGGAACCCTGCTCGAGGACCGATTCGACCCTCCGCAGGATTGTCTCGATGTTATCCGCGATCTGCTCAGGGGTCATCCCCGTCGACCCGACCTTGACGTGGAAGGTCTTCTTGTCCTTCGTCCTGATCTTCACCGAATTGCGGAGACGTTCGATGATGGGCCTGATATCGGTCCCTGCCGGCACCGGCATGGGCATCCTTCCCCGCGGCCCGAGCCTCGGGCCGAGGTACCGGCCGACCTGCGGCATGACACTCGTCTCGGCCAGGAAGAAACGGTACGCGTTCGCGATCTTCCTGGCTTCCCGCGGTGCCCCGCCGAGCCGTTCGATCTCTTCGGGTCCGATGATCAGGTCCGCGCCTGCTTCCCTTGCCTGGGTGGTGATGTCACCCTTCCCGAGGACAGCGATGCTGACTTTCTTGCCAGTACCGTGGGGGAGGAGAATCGTCTCATCGATACGGTTTTTGGGCTGCGCCATGTCAATGTTCTTGAGATTGACAGTGATATCCACGCTCTCGGCAAACTTGCGTGGAGGCGCCTTCTCGATGGCTGCCTTCACAGCCTCTACGATTTTCGCCCTATCAACCATCTGTTTCCTCCATAGTGCGCGACCATTCCTGATCTTCTATGGTTCTCTCCCGTCTATTCCACGAGGAGCTTGTCGAAGGTACCCGCGTCGACGGCCTTCAGGGCGTCTTTTGCCCTCATGCCATTGACGGTGATGCCCATGCTCACGCAGGTCCCGATGACCTCCTTGACCGCGGACTTGAGGTTGTAGGAGAGCATGTCTGCCTGCTTCATACGGGCAATCCTGACAGCGGCCTCGATGGGAAGGTCCCCGACGATCTTCACGTTGGGCTCCGGGGATCCCTTCTCGACATTGACCTCCTTCTTGATGAGGGCGGTGGTGGGGGGAATTCCCACGCTCACCGTGAAGTTCTTCTTGTCATCGACCTCGATCCGGACCGGGACCTGCATGCCGTTGAAGCTCGCGGTCTGCCGGTTGATCTCGTCGACGACGGCCTTCACGTTTATGCCGAGGGGTCCAAGGGCCGGTCCCAGCGGTGGACCTGCGGTTGCCTTTCCTCCCGCAACTAATACCTCGACCACTTCTGCCATGCGTGTATCACCAAGCCGTCCCAAGAGGGATCGAGCGTGGGTAAAAAAGGTTTACCTCGGCAGACTTAAATCTATACCAGGGACCAGAACCGGGAAAGAGACCTCACTTCTCTTCGCCCCTGTCCACGACCCTCACGTTGTCGCCCCTGACAGTGATGGGAATCGGGAGAACGCTCTCGTAGAGCTCGACGGTGATCTCCTCCTTTCCCGTGTCTATCCTCTTCACGACGGCCTTCTCACCCTTGAAAGGCCCGGCGATCAGCTCCACGATCGTCCCCTCCGATATCCCGCTCACCACGGGTTTCGGGACGAGGAAGTGGGCGACCTCGGGGAGGGTCGTCTCACCGCGGACGACCGAGCGCGCGTGGGCGATCTTCTCCGCGAGCTGTTCGATCCGCGCGAGGCTCTCGGACGTCTCGACGAGCACGTACCCCTTCAGCTCGTCCGGGACGATGATTGCGTACACCTTGATGTCGGTTGCCCCTGACTCGATGGCCTTCTTGATGTTGTCCGCGACTGTCCTCTCCTGCTTCGAGGTCGTCTTGATCGCAAAAATCTTGTTTTGTGTCTCTTCCATGTCGATCAGAGGAGGAGGAGCATCAACTCATAGATTGTAAAACCGATCAGTCCCACGATGAGCACGCCGACAGCCGCAACGACCGCGATCTTCTGGAACTCCTCGCGGGTTGGTGTCCTCGCGAGCTTGATCACGCGCCAGTACTTGCGGAAGAGTTCCTCGTTGACATCGAACTTCAGTTCAGGCCTCGTTATCTCCATGGTCTCTCACTTCAAAAAGTCGATCTCGAACTGCCTCTGGACTTTCGGGGTAATTTTTTCGTTTCTCCCATATATTTGTGGCGACCGGACACCGGTGACGACGAGCATCGTCCGCATCTTGTTCTGCATGTTCGGGTCGATCTGTGCACCCCAGATGATCCGCGCGTCCGGCGAGATGCGGTTGTAGACCTCCTCGAGGACACCCTCCGCCTCCTCCATCGTCATGTCCGGGCCGCCGACCACGTTGACGAGCGCCGCGTGGGCGCCCGAGATGTCGACGTCGAGCAGCGGGGAGCGGATCGCCTTCTTGACAGAGTCCGCGGCCTTCTCCTCGCTATCGCTCTCGCCGACCCCGATCATGGCGACACCTCCCTTCTCCATGACCGTGCGCACGTCGGCAAAGTCGAGGTTCACGAGTCCCGGGAGGGTGATGAGCTCGGTGATGCCCTTGACGGCCCGCATGAGGACCTCGTCCGCGACCTTGAACGCCGCGTAGAGCGGGAGTTTCGGGACCACCTCGAGCAGCCTGTCGTTGGGCACCACGATGACGGTGTCCGCGACGTCGCGGAGCCGCTCGAGGCCGGCCTCCGCGTTCTCCATGCGGATGACACCCTCCGCCGTGAACGGGAGCGTCACGACGCCTATCGTGAGGGCCCCCTCGTCCCTCGCGGCCTTCGCGACGATCGGCGCGGCGCCCGTCCCGGTCCCGCCGCCGAGCCCGACGGTGATGAAGACCATGTCGCACCCCGCGACCGCCCGCCTTATGTCCTCCTCGTTCTCGAGCGCGGCCTCCTCGCCAATCTGGGGAATCGACCCGGCCCCGAGGCCCCGCGTCCTCTGCCTCCCGATGAGGATGCGCTGGTCAGCAACCGTGCGCGAGAGGTGCTGGGCATCCGTGTTGATCGCGATGAGCCGTGCGCCGTGGATACCTTCCTCCTTCATCCGGGTGATGGTGTTCGAGCCGCTCCCCCCGCACCCGATCACCGCGATCTCGGTCTTGAGCTCCCGAAGTACCTGGTCGAGGTCGTCGTTGTTCTTCCTCGTGTCCTGAAGTTCCTTGCTTGCTCTGGACAGTGCCTCTTCCACGATGGATGTCATCGCCATAGGTATTTCTCCAGTCCCGGGATGTGGATCTTCTTCTCTCTCGTGACAATGACCATTTCCGGCGTGACCTCCCTGTCCCCCGCGAGGACAGACTCCCCGTTCATCAGCCGGCTGAAGAGGGGTCCCCTTGGAACACCGAGCGCCTCGGCCCTCGCCGCATCGAACCCCCTCTTCCGGATCACTATGGAATCACCCGCGATCGACGTACTCTCCCCTCTACGTAAGATGTTTACACATAAGCTTATTAAATGATGCAATACCCTCTCCCTGCATGATTCTACCGTGATGAACCGGGGCATTGCCTTGCTCCGCGGCGTCACTATCCTTGCGACAGGGATGTTTTCGATGCCTTCGATGAACGCCCGGGAATCGGACCTGAGGACTTCCTCGAGCAGGTCGGGGGGGACATCGACGGGCACGGGCGCCCCATCCGGCCATGTCCCGTGGAACGTGACGTTGCTGTCGCCCGCGTAGTCTCCCGCGAGGGCTTGGACCTTCCTGTACGCGTCGAAAGAGAGGTTCCCCATGCGGATGAAGTCGTTTTCGGGAACGGTGGGGATACCCTCCCGGGAGAGGAGCTGCTCGAGCCTCCTCGTCTCCGCCGGCGGGAGCGATTTCCGGTCGATGTAGGCGGCGACTGCCCCGGTCCTCTCGACCATGTCCGAGACGAGGTCCCTGTCGAGGAGGGGGACGTCACGGCTGTGGACGATGTGGCCGAATGCAGCCCTGCTGTGGAGTGCGATGTGGGTCTGCCTCGCCGCGTAGTGGGTGCCCCCGAAGCCCACGACCGGGATGGTGTCGCCGGGTTCCGCACAGAGGATGCTCCGCGCGACTGCGGCGGCCGCCCCGACGTCCCTCCACTCCCTCTCCGTGCTCCCCACCTCGACGAAGAACGACGGGGTACCCACCTCGGTGGGCCCGTGGTGGGTAACCTCGTACGCGACCCTGTATCCCGGCGGGGCGTTGCGGGAGAGGCCGAGGAGGACGGCACGCATCCACGCGGGGGCAGCACGGGCAAGTGACCTCTCGAGACCCCCGAATTCCGCGGGCCCGAAGTTCCCCGTCACGTGGACGGTGAGGACCGGCACGGGTTTCTGCGAGGAGTGGCGGGAGAGGAATACGATGAGGTCTGCGTCGACCTCCCTGTCGATGCGGTCATGGAATATCAACCTGTCCTCGATCCTGTGGTGCACGAGGCGGTGCTCCTCGAGGGGATAGGGAGTGTGGGGTCTAGAGAGGAGCGAGAGGAGGGCGTCGTGGATGGTGCTCCCACCGGGATCGGAGAGGGAACTCACAAGGGCGATGTCCATTTCTCCCACTAACATGGGGTTCTAGGGTCCTATAAAGGGGAGGCCCCGGCAGGGGACGGGACGAGGCCACTGCAGTACACACAGGGTAAGCGCGGCGATTTCCCCTGATTCCATTGTGATTCACCGAGGACCCCGGGACGCGGTGTCAACGGGAGTCCGGTGTGGATTTTGCCGCCCGGGATGTCGCCGGTCTCCCCCCTGCCGGGTACCGGTTCCAAACACCCGTTTTCCCGGCCGGAGACGGGTTTTCCGCCGGTAAAACAGGAAAAATTTATATAATGGACTGTGCAACAAGTAAAGTGAAACCAGCATGGTCCAGGGCGGGAAATGCTGATACTCCATTTGATCATTGGCTGATACTCTCATGCATCGATGATCTTGTTCCGCCCGGATCATGGTGGTACTTGTCCTCGGATACCATTTCCCCGGGAAGGGACATCCACCTGTCTTTCGTCCGCGGGTAGTACTCCCGCACCGTCATTCCCGCAATGGTTTCCCGGGCCTCCCCGTTCCTCTCGCGCTCTCACCCGAGGACGAGGTAGGCGATGAGGGAGAGGAGGACGACGAGGAGGAGCATCCCCGCGCTCAGGAACGGGATGAAGACGAGCATCGTGTTGACGGTGCTTGCCATCTGCGCTATCCTGTGCGAGCCGAAGATCCGAACCCCCTCGCACCACGCGGTGCTCCCCGCCGCCTCGGCGGGAGAGAGGTCGCGGAGGGCCTCCGAGAGGCCCCTGTCGACCCACGGGATGATCTCATCCACCGGGACGTGGAGGCCGATCGGGTTCCTGCCCTTCACCGTGTTCACGACGTGGGAGTCGGTTGTCATCAGTTCTGCCTCGTCCACCCGCGAGAGGACGTGGTCCCGTATCCTCTCCCTCACGCCCGCCTCCATGTTGTTCCCGTCGAAGAGGATGTACGCGGTTGTCTGCCCGTGGACCCTGACAACCGCGACCTGGATACCGTTGTCGCCAAAACCCTGCTCGCGGGTGAAGGGGACCTTCACCTGCGATATCCCGAGCTCGAACGGCCCCGTCGCGCTCCCGTGCATCTCTCCTATCGCCCGCAGCGCGGCCCTGTAGTATTCCATCGCGGGACGCGTTGCAGGGAGGACGTACGAGGCGTTTCCGGCGGAGCAGTTGTGGGCATCGACGAACCCCACGTTCTCGAAGAACCTGTGCCCTTCCCCCATGATGGTCATGCCGATGTTGAAGTCGATGTCCTCTGTCCTTTCCGGCGACCGCGTGCCCACGATGAGGAGTGTCCCGTCGAAGGCCTGGCAGAGGAGGGAGACGTGCCCCTCAGAGAACCGCGCCGAGCGCGTCGCGTGCGGGGAGAAGCGGAGGGACCCGCGCGTCCCCCTCACCGCCTCCACGAGCTTTGCGATCTCCCGCTCCGAGACCGGGTTGAAGTCGTGGGTTGCCGCGCCGTGGGGGACCATCACCATCTCCTCGAACCCCGCCTGCATGCCCCTCGGGAGGTTTCCCCCTCCGATCTCCCCGACCGGCCCGGGATGGATGTTCGGGATCGTGATGACGAGTCCCCGGCGCTCCCCCCTCCGGAAGAAGATGCTCACCTGGGGGATAGTGACCTCCTCCCCGATCCTCTCGAAGAACTCCTCGAGCGCCCGTGACCCGTCCGTCAGGTGCGCGAGGAAAGAGTTTACGAAGTCGAGCCCGCGGACGCGGAACGCCCTGTACATGGGCCTGTCGATGAGCCAGATGAGGAGGGAGAAGCCCCCGAGGAAGAGTACCTGGAGGAGGAGGGCGAGCGGGAGGAACTGTGGCGGGAGGAGAAAAGTCGCGATGGCGATCCCGGCCGCGCTCTGGATTCCCGCGGGAACGATCATCCGCGCGATCCGGTAGTCGGCGATCGCGACGAGGACGAGGAGGCGGAGACCGAACATGAACCCGAGCGCGATCGCGTACGAGATCCCGGCGTGGGCGGGCGAGATGAGAATCCCGCAGAGGACTATCAGGACCCCGAAGATAACGCACGAGAGGGCGAGGAGGGCCGACCTGTTCCACGTCATCGGCCTCCCGAGGAGGCTCACCAGCGGCTTCGTCGCGACGAACGCGGCGAGGGCGGGGACCGAGAAGAGGAGCGTTCCGAAGAAAGGTACGGTTCCGTGCAGGAGCGGGATGCCGTCGATGAGGAGCCCGGTGATCGCGATGATGGCGATGGAGTCGGGCCAGGAGGGCGCGTTGAAGAGGAACCGCGCGAGCCTCTCGAGCCTCGCCTCCCCGCCCGCGACAGACATCCCTATCCCCCTTCCGGGCTGCCCGATCCCCTCTCCGGGTGGGAGCGCTCGGGGAATTCCCCGAAGGACTCCGTGTACCGCGACTCCACCATCTCCCACGTGGGAAGGTTCGTCTGGCAGCCGGGGACCTCGATCGCGAAAGAGGCAGTCACGCTCCCCACCCTGCAGCAGTCGGGGAGGGAGTACCCCCTGTAATACGCCGCGAGGAACCCCGCGCGGTACGCGTCGCCAGCACCGGTCGGGTCCCTCACCTCCCTGTGCACCGCGGGGATGTGAATCCGGCCCGTTTTCGTGTAGAGGTCGCTCCCCCCTGCACCCGCCGTGAAGACCGCGACGGGAACCCTCGCGGCGAGCGATTCCCTCGATATCCCGAGCATCCTGCACATGGCATCGACCTCGTGCTGGTTGGCAAAGAGGATCCCGACCCTCGAGAGGATCGCTTCCAGCTGGCCAGGCGTGTACCTGTGGAGGTCTTGTCCCGGGTCGAACGTGCAGAACCCGGCGTTCGCGGCAACCCTCACGTTGAAATCGGGGTCTGCCGTCGCCATGTGCACGAACGGGAGCGCGGGCGCAGGTGCGGTGGCAAAGATCTCCGATGCACCCCACTCGAAGAAGGTGATCTGGTCTCCCCTCTCGTTCGTGAACATGAACGCGGTCGGGGTGTGCGCATCCTTCACGTGGAAGAGCTGCTGGCGGACGCCGAGGGACTTCTGCCACCGGTCGTAGTCACTCCCGGGGAAGTCGTCGCCCACGGCACTCACGAGGGTGCACGGGACCCCCAGCCTCGCGATCCCCGCCGCGATGTTCGCTGCCCCCCCGCCGTAGGAGACCCACCGCCTGATGATCGTGACAGAGCTGTTGGGAGGGGGAAAATCCCGTACCGTGCAGATGTGGTCAAACGCCGTGTGCCCGACGACGTAGATCACAGGGGGCAGACCTCCTTTACCTGGAGGGGGACGTCTCTCAGCGCCTTCCCGATGACGGAGCGGGCAATCCGGCTCGCGTGTTCCGGCGACTCCGCGCGGAAAACCTTCATCTCGAGGAGGAGACCCACGAGCGCGGTCTTCGCGACGACGAGCGCGCTATTGAGTTCCCCGTCGCAGAACGGGCACGCGAGCATCCCGACCTCGACGTCGACGAAGGACGCGACCGGGTTGAGGCGCTTCCCCGCCTCGGAGATCGCGATGCTCACCGCGTCGTCGAGCGAATCCACGTCCTTCACGATGAAGGCACCCTCGAGGATGACCGTGTAGTCAGGCATGCGACCACCTCACCATGCGTCGTGGTGGACGTGCTCCTCCACCGGGAGCCGCGGAGTGGGTTCCTTCGGGGGATATCCCTTGCCCACGCAGAGGATGGCGATCGGCCGGACGTGGGGAGGCAGCCCGAGGATTGCCTTCACCTCTTCCTCGTCGAATGCCCCGACCCAGCAGGTGTGGAGCATCCGCGCGTGGGCCGCGAGCATCATGTACGTGCACGCGATGGTGGCATCCTGGATCGCGTAGAGGATCCCCCTCTCCCCGTACCGCGACATCGACCGCACGTAATTTGCGCAGACGACGAGCAGAACGGGGGCATCCCTCACGTGTTCCTGGCCGAGGGCAGCGTCCGAGAGGTCTTCCCTTGTGCCCGGCTCCCTCACCACGACGACGTCCCACGCCTCGAGGTTTCCCGCACTCGGGGCAGTGCTCGCGCAGTCGAGCAGGTAAGCGATGTCCCCCTCGGGAACGGAAACGTTCCCAAAGTCCCTCACCGATGACCGCGTGGCGAGGAATTCGTAGAACCTAGACGAGTCCATGCTCCCCGAGGACCTGCATTGCCGCCTGCGCGGCCGTCGTGACGGCCGTGATTGCCTCGCTCAGCTTGAGGGAGGCTGCGCCGAAATTCTCGCTCTCGACCGTGCTGATCGACTCGGAGAGGAGATTGATGGCCTTCCTGAACTCCTGGTTTTCTGTTCCCCTCCACGCGAACTCGAGTTCCGAGCGCACCGCCTCGAGGAGGAGAATGAGCATCCTCTTGCCCCCCGCCCTCTCATTCGCGGGAAATCCGGCGAGGGAGATCGCGAGCTGGGAACATATGATGAGCTCGCTCTTTGCCCTCTCTGCGAACTGGAAATTCCTGATCGCGGCCTTCAGATCCATACTCTCAATTCCGTGCCTGGATACATGATACTTCTGCAGGAACACAGGGCAACCCTCCCTGGACGAGGAACGTGTCCTTCCGGGTTGGAAATCACGCAGAAAAGGAGAGCTGCCGCGGTCCCGGGGAACGCGTGGAAAAAATATTCAGCGGGAGGATTTCTGCTTCGTGCCGAGCACCGATGACTTTGACCTGCGCATGTACTTGCGGACCATCGGGTTTCCAACGGGCCCTGATTCTGCCGACCGTCCGCGGCCGCCCCTCGATCCCCGGCCACCGGAGCGACCCTTGAATCCACCGTGCCCCTCGCCCGATGCCTCGTTGAGCTTCTGCAGGGATGCCCCCGCCTTGAATCTCTGGTTCGGTCCTGGTTTCTTGTACTCGGCCTCTGACCGGGGCACGAGCCTTATCTGGCCCTTAACACCCTTCACCTGGGCCCATTGCACAGATCCCGTCTTTCCCATATCCTAGCTCCCTATCTTTTGTATCCCCGTACATTTTAATACTTCCCGCAATCATGCCTCCGCGGCAAGTCAATTCCCGAGTGCCCTCCGGATCTCCCCCCGCAGGATCTCGGAGACCTTCTTCCCGTCGGCTTTCCCGCCGACCTCCTTCATCATGGGTCCCATGAGCGGACCGAGAGCAGATTCCCCCCTCTCGCGGACGAACGCGATCCTCTCCCTGACCACGCGTTCCGCGATCGCCCTGAGATCCTCGTCCGAGACGGTCCCTCCCAGTGACGAGAGGACGGACTCGGTATCCGCTCCCCTGCAGATCGACCGGAGGGCCTCGGGGATTGCCTCCTTCGAGATCTTCCCCTCCGCGACGGCAGAGAGTACCCGGAGGACAGGGGGAACCGCGCGGGAACCTCCCCCACCCTGTACATCGAGGACTCGGGACGTATCCAGCCCCTCGCGCGAGAGTTCCTTCACTGTCGCAAGGAGCGTCCTTGCCGCGAGGTTGGGGGCGATCCCGCTCCTCACTGCCTCCTCGAAGAGGGGGAGGTGCTCGGAATACGCGATCTGCTTCGCGAGGGCCCGGTCCAGCTCGAGCTCGTTTGCGAACCTCGCGGCGCGCTGCTCGAGGAGCTCGGGGACCTCTATCGAGTCCCAGAGTTCCTCCGTGACCCGGACGGGGAGGACGTCTGTCTCGGGGTACATGCGTGCCGCGCCGGGGAGTGGGCGCATGTACGAGGTGTTCCCGTCCGGCTCCATCTTCCGGGTCTCCTCGGGCACGCCCTCGAGCGCGATCCTCGCCCTCCGGACGACCTGCCGGCAGGCGCACTCGGCCCTCGCGGCATCCGCGGCGACGATGACCACGCAGTCCTGCGCGCCTGCGCCCACCGCCTCCCTGAGTGCCGCGACCTCCTCTGCCGCGATGCCATAGGCGGGGAGCTCGTCGGTGTGGAAGATCCCGCCGACACCGCACTTCTTCGCGTAATCTGAGAGTTCGCTGCCGAGCCTCCTCCCCGGCTGGATCTCCTCCCCGACGAGTCCGGAAAACCCCCTCAGGAGAACGGCGAGGATGCACGGTGCCTTCTTCAGGATGGAAGACTTCGTCCCCTTGAAGACCGCCGTGACGTCCCTTGGGTCAGGGTCGACCTCTGCCCCCCTCTCCCGGAGGCGGTCCCTGATGGAGAGGAGTCTTTTCTGCCGCGCGACCTCCCTCTCCACGACCTCGGGTATCATCTCGAGCTCCTGCACACCCTTTATCTCCACGCGTGCACCGCCCGGGATGGAGATATTGATGTCCTGCCTGATCGTCCCAAGGCCCCTCTTGACCTTCCCCGTGGAGCGCAGCAGCATCCCGAGGTACCGGGCGACCTCGTAGACCTCCCGGGGGGTGTGCATGCAGGGCGCAGTCGTGATCTCCACGAGGGGAATTCCCAGCCGGTCGAGCGAGAACGTGTCGTCGCTGACCCGCTGGGCAGCCTCTTCCTCGAGGCATATGGTCTCGATCCTCACTCCTCCCGGGATAGTTCCGTCAACGGCGACGAGGGCCGTCCTCTGGAAACCGGTCGTGTTCGACCCGTCGATGACGAGCTTTCGCATCGTATGCACCTGGGGCACGGGCGTCATGCCGCACATCTTCGCGATCTGGAGGCAGACAGAGAGCGCCTCCATGTTCATCGGGGCAGGGGGCTCCTCGTCCTCCTCGACGAGGCACGTGGTGTCGTACGCGTAGTAGCAGAAGCGGCGGAGGTTCTTCATCTCCTCTTCTGCGGCCCGGTCTACCTCGCCCAGTTCGCTCTCGGTCGCCCGGAGGTACCTGTGGAATTCCCCGCTGCGCTGGTCGAAGGGGCGCAGGACCGTCGGGCAGTGACAGAAGAGCTTCTCCCGCGTGTTCAGCTGCTGGTGGATCTCTATCCCTGCCGTCAGGGGTGGTTCATCGCCGACCATGGTACCGACCTCGGTGAGTATTCCCCCTTGAGATTCTCCCGCATCAGTGCGCGTGCCTCCTCCGCGTCCCGCGCGTTCCCGAGAACCCACATCAGCTTGACAAGGGCAGTCTCCGGCAACATGTCCTCCCCCTCGATGACACCGGCCTTGAGGAGGTCACGCCCCGTGTCGTAGACCCTGTCGCAGACGCGCCCGTGCAGGCACTGGGAGGTCATCACGACCATTACCCCGTCCCTGACGAGGTCCCCGATCACGGGGACAAGGGCAGAACTCACGTGGCCAAGCCCCGTTCCCGCGATCACGAGTCCCTCGAGGGAATCAAGCTGCCCGAGCGCCTCCGGCGGCATTCCCGGGTAAAACTGCACGAGCGCGCACCGGTCTTCGAGCCTGTCGCGGAGCGATGGTTCCGCCTCCCCGCGCTTTTTCACGCCGGGACCGAGCGTCACGCGGAGGTCAGGGTAACTCACGTGGCCGAGAGGGGGGGTGCCGATGCTCTTGAACGCGTCCCTCCGGGAGGTGTGCATCTTCCTCACCCGGGTCCCCCTGTGGATCGCGCACCGGTCGTCGCTCGTCGTCTCGTGCATCACGACGACCACTTCCCCAAGGTCGCTCACAGCAGTCTTCGCGCTGCAGAGCGCATTCATCTGGTTGTCGGAACTCGGGCGGTCTGCCGACCGCTGGGAACCCACGAAGACGATGGGGACCGGCGTCTCTATCATGAAGCTGAGCGCGGCAGCGGAGTAGGCCATCGTGTCGGTCCCGTGCGTCACGATGACACCTTCCACGCCGTCCTTTATCTCCGAGAAGACTGCCCTCGCGAGGTCCTGCCAGAGCGATGGCGTCATGTTCTCCGAGAGGATGGTGGAGATCTTCCTCGTCCTGAACTGTGCGATCTCCGCGAGGCCGGGGATGGCCCGGAGGATGTCCGACGCGTCGAACTGGCTCGTCACCGCGCCTGTCCGGTAGTCGATCCTGCTCGCGATGGTACCTCCCGTGGAGACTATCGAGAGGCGCGGGAGGGACGGGTTCTGGACGACCTCCTTTGCGGGTACTTGCGGGGAGACTCCCTTCTCGACGAGCCTGCAATCGCCGGGAGGAATACCCACGTTGTACCCGCTGTCGAGCTTTACGACCGCCATCCCGTCCCGCTCGGTGATGTACGTTGCCGTCCTCTCGCGCCCCCCGATCGCGAAAGCAACCCGGTCGCCGGGCGAGAACCCTGTCACGTCCCTGCCTCCTTCCTCGCGTCCTCTAGGAGCCTCCTCTGCGCCTCGGAGAGTGCCGCGCGGCGCCCCTCGAGGAACGCGGAGTCCTCCTCGAGTGCTACCCTCCTCTCCGCGAGGGACACCTTCACCGCGAAGGGCGAGGGCGCACCCGGTGCCCTCCTCCGGTCGACGGCGGACGTGACGTCGAGGGCAGCCGCGACCTCCTCCTGCGTGAGACCGAGCGCGGATGGTTTCGCGAGGCCCTCCTCCTCGGCGGCGCGGTCGAGCGCGGGGAGATCGAGGGCTCCCCTCGAGATCGCCTTCCCGACGAGGGTATGCGCCCTCCGGAACGGCATCCCGTACTTCTGGACGAGGATGTCCGCGAGGTCGGTCGCGGTCGTGTACCCCTTCCCCGCCTCCGCCGCCATCCTCTCCACGTTGAACCTTGCCGTCGCGAGCATGTCGACGAGGATGCGCGTGCTATGCTTCGTGTCGTGGATCGCCGCGAGGAGAGCGGGTGTCAGTTCCTGGAGGTCCCTGTTGTAGCTCATCGGGAGGGCTTTACAGATTGAGAAGGCAGATGCGAGCGCCCCGAAGACGGACCCGGCCTTCGCCCTCATTATCTCGGCGCTGTCGGGGTTCTTCTTCTGCGGCATGATGGAACTCGTGGAACAGAACGCGTCGTCGAGGTCCACGAACTGCACGAACTGCGAGCTCCACACCACGAGCTCCTCGCAGAGCCTGCTTGCGTGGGACATCAGGATGGAGAGGTCCGCCATCACCTCGAGCGCGAAGTCCCGGGATGCCACCGCGTCCATCGTGTTCTCGAGGATACCGTCGAACCCGAGGAGGGACGCGACGAGGGCGCGGTCGATCGGGTAACTCGTCGATGCGAACGCCGCGGCACCGAGCGGGCAGAGGTTCGTGCGGGCGTACGCGTCCGAGAGCCTCGCGAAGTCGCGGGCAAACGCGGCCTCGTGGGCGAGGAGGTGGTGCGCGAGCGTCGTCGGCTGGGCATGCTGGAGGTGCGTGAACCCGGGCATCACGGTCCCCACGTGCCCTTCCGCGTGGTCGAGGAGGACGGTCCGCAGGCTGACGAGGATGGCAAGCTGCCGGGTGATGTCTTCCCTGACCTTCATCCGCAGGCACGTCGCGACCTCGTCGTTGCGCGATCGCCCGATGTGGAGCCTCCCTCCCGTCTCCTCGCCGAGGACGGAGACGAGGTGGGACTCGATGCCCGCGTGGACGTCTTCGAAGCGATCGTCGAAGATCGAGTCCGGGATGCCATCGTCGTACAGCCTGAGGAGTGCCCGCAGCAGGTCGCGGGCCGTCTCCCTCGGGATGATGTGCCTCCTGTAGAGCATCAGGACGTGGGCGATGTCCACGAGGATGTCTGCATCCGCGATGTAGCGGTCCGCCTTCATGGACGAGAGGAAATGCATCATCTCGCCGGTCCTGTCCCCCCGGAGCCTTCCCCTCCGGACCACGTCCTCTGGTATCATCTCCATGCCGACCCGTACATTGGGGGAACCGGGAGATTAAATCCACGCCTTCCGCGCGGCGAGCTCGATCGCCCTCTGGACCGAGTCCCGCGGGATGATCGTCGCGACGGGGATATTCACGATCTGTTCTATCACGCTGCTCACGATCGGTGCGCAGACGATGGCGATCGCCCCCTCCCTCTCGGCACGGAGGGCACTGATAATCGCCTCCTCCATCGTGTGGACAGGGTACTCCCTCACGCGGATGCGCCGCCCGTCGACGACAGCAGTCCTCTCCTGCACGACGTCGAGGACGGGCCGCGCCGCTATCAGGCCGATGAATTCGCCCTCCGGGGTGCGCGAGAATCTCCTGATGGCCCCGACTATCGCGCGGAGCGTCGAGAGGTTCGGCGACCTCTGCCCCTGCACGATCTTGTAGAGCGTACTTGGCGCGATACCGCTCGCCTCCGCGAGTTCCGCGACGCTCACGCGCAGGTCCTTCCGCATCACGTCGCGGAGCACGAGCGAGAACTCCTCGTCCGAGAGGAGCGCTGCCCGCACGACCTTGTCGACGGGATCCGCGATCACGGGCAATCCCTCCCCGCGACTCCTCCCCTATCCTGTCCCCCTGCCAAAGTCACACCCGGTTTACTCTTATTGTCAATTAATTTTAGACAATAATGTTATTTAAATAATTATATTATCCTAATTGTAAAAATATATTGCGATTTTTAGATAATTTAAAAAGTTCCCGCGACACAGGATGTAGCATGGAATTGAAACCGATTTCCATCCTCGCAGGGGCCATCATTTGCGCGCTCCTGGTCGCAGGCTGCACCACGCAGACCACGCAGGCACCTCCCGCGACGCGGGATACCGTAATCGTCACGTACACGAAGGGAACGGGCCCGATGCCCACGCTGCTCGGGACGGAGCAGATCGACGGGTACATCGCGTGGCAACCGTTCGTCGAGGTTGCCCCCCTCGCGAACATCGGCAGGGTGCTCGTCTACTCCGGCGACATGCCCCCCGAGGGGAGGTGGAAGAACCATCCCTGCTGCGTCTTCACCGCGACCTCGGATGCCATCGCGGGGAGCCCCGGACTCACGAACGCCCTGACGGCGGCCCTCGTGCTCTCGACGCAGTACATCGGCGAGCACCCCGACGAGGGTGCCGAGATCGTGGCAGACTGGCTCGCGGGGAAGGGGAACTTCACGTACGGGAACATCTCCGTCTCTTCCGTGGAAGTCCTGAAGAGGGCGTTTCCCACCGTGAAGTTCGTCAACGAGCCCACCCCGTCGTGGAAGAAGTCGAACCTCGAATTCGTGTACGCCCAAAGGGAACTCGGCGTCCTCACGGGGGCACTCGCGAACTCGACCGACGAGGAGACACTCAGGATCCTGTTCGATTCGTCCCCCTACGATGCTGCCGCGGCGATGATCCGCGAGGGCCGGATCGCGACGCCTGCACCCGAAAAGGACCCCGTCGGCATCGGGTACCTCATGTCGGACCACCACGCGGCACTCTTCGTCGCCATCAAGAAGTGGGAGTACTTCAACGAGACCTACGGGATCAGCATCCGGCCGCGCGACACCACGGCGTCCCGGCCTGACGTTGCGGACCTCGTCGTGAATGGCCAGAAGGTCGCGGAGCTCCGCCTCATCCCTGGCGACGCGGGGCCGCAGCTCATGCAACTCATGTCCACGGGCAACATCAGGTACGCGCTCGTCGGGAACCCGCCCGCGATCGCGGCGGCGGACAAGGGGACGCCCGTGAAGATCATCATGGCGCTCAACGGCGAGGGCTCGGGAATCGTCGTGAACGACGACTCGCCTGCACGCGACTGGGCTGGGTTCGTCACGTGGGCAAAGGAGAGGTCGGCTGCAGGAAAGCCGGTGAAGATCGCCGCGCCGGGGAAGGGATCCATACAGGATGTCCTGTTGCGGTACTCGCTCGATGCAAGCGGTTTATCTGTGAGGGAAGGATAAACTAGAAGGGATCATGAGGTACCAGCGGGCCCTCCTCCCCCTCTTTCTCGTCGCGGCGTGGGAGGCTGCGGCCTTTCTCATCAACAATCCCTTCATCCTCCCCTCCCTCGCGACCGTCGTCCCCATCCTCGCGAATCCATTCTCGGCGAGCTACACCCTCGGGACGGGGAGCCTCGCGGAGAATGCCGCGGTCAGCATCCAGCGCGTCAGCCTCGGGTTCACCATCGCGATGCTGGTGGCGATTCCGCTCGGCGTGATGATGGGACGGTCGCAGGTCCTCAACGAGCTGTTCGATTCCCTGATAGAAATCCTCCGCCCCATCCCCCCCCTCGCGTGGGTGCCCCTCGCCCTCGCGTGGTTCAAGATAGGGCTCACCTCGATCGTCTTCATCATCTTCATCGGCGCGTTCTTCCCCATCCTGCTCAACACGATCGACGGGGTGAAGTCGGTGAAGAAGACGTGGCTTGAGGTCGCAACGACCCTCGGGGCAAACGAGAGGCAGATCCTCCTCAAGGTCGTATTCCCCGGCGCCGCGCCGATCATCTGGACAGGGCTCCGCGTGGGATTCGGGATCGCGTGGATGTGCGTCGTCGCCGCAGAGTGGCTCCCGGGGATCACGCGGGGGCTCGGGTACCTCATCCTCTACGCGTACAACTTCGGCCAGACGAACCTCATCATCGCGGGGATGGTGGTCATCGGGTTCATCGGCCTCTCGATCGACATAATCTTCAAGAAGGCAGAGAAGCGGTGGTTCTCGTGGCGGGGGCTCGAGCGATGAATGGATCTAGGCCCCGGAAGGGGGGTGGAAGGGAGTGACCCTCCTCCTCGAGGATGTCTCCAAGACTTTTCCCACGGGGGACGGTTCCGCGGTGGAAGCCCTCTCGGGAATCACCCTCGAGGTGGGAGACAGCGAGTTCGTCTCGGTCCTCGGTCCATCCGGCTGCGGGAAGACGACGCTCCTGCGGATCGTCGCGGGGCTCGAGACCCCGACGAAGGGGACGATACGGCTTGACGGCGAGAAGATAGAGGGCCCGAGTCCCCGCATGGCGATGATATTCCAGGAGTACTCGCTCTACCCGTGGAGGACTGTCATCCGCAACATCGAGTTCGGGCTCGAGGTAAAGGGTATTTCGAAGGAGGAGAGGAGGAAGAAAGCGGCGGAGTACCTCGAGCTCGTGGGCCTCCGGGATTTTGCCGACCGTTACCCCTACGAGCTCTCGGGAGGGATGCGCCAGCGCGTCGCCGTCGCGCGGGCCCTCGCCATCGAGCCCCACATCCTGCTCATGGACGAGCCTTTCGGGGCCCTCGATGCCCAGACCCGGAACAAGCTCCAGCGCGAGCTCCTCGAGCTCTGGGAGAAGACCAAGAAGACGGTCCTCTTCGTGACGCACAGCGTCGACGAGGCGGTCTTCCTCTCCGACAGGATCGTCATCCTCTCGCCGCGTCCGGGACGCGTGAGGGAGATCGTGCGGGTCGGCCTCCCGCGCCCGCGCGACAGGACGGGGATCGAATTCGCACGCATCAGGCGCTACGTCCTCGACCACATGGAGAACATGGCGGTCCCGGAGAAGGCGTAAGCAAGGTTTAATAGTGACCGTCCCCATTTTATAAAGCACAGACAGGACCGAGGAGACAGGTCGCAATGGTCAGAAAGCCAGGCAAGATGTACAGGAACCTCGCGAAGATGGCGTACACGAGGAAGGAGTACATGGGGGGTATCCCGGGGAGCAAGGTCGTCCAGTTCGACATGGGGAACCTGACGGAGCCGTTCCCGGTGGAGATCTCGCTCGTGGCCGAGGAAGCGTGCCAGATCCGGCACATCGCGCTCGAGGCGGCTCGCACGAGCATCAACAGGAGGCTGATGAAGGACATCGGGAGGACGAACTACAGGCTCAAGCTCCGCGTCTATCCCCACCACGTCCTGCGCGAGAACAAGCAGGCGACGGGGGCGGGTGCCGACCGCGTCTCCGAGGGAATGCGCCTCTCTTTCGGAAAGCCGGTGGGCACGGCAGCGAGGGTGAAGGAAGGGCAGGAGGTATTCACGGCCTACACGACGCCGCAGTTCGTGGAGAAGGCAAAGCTCGCGCTCCGGTCCGGGAGCCACAAGCTCCCGACACCCACGCGCATCGTCATCAGGGAGCACCCGGTCCCGGGCGTTCCCCAGGCAGGCGAGGTCTCCCCGGCAGGCCAAGTAGCCCCGGGAGGCCAGGAATAATCCCTTTATCCCCATATCCCTTTATCCCCCAATCCCCCCATACCTCTGTCCCGGACTCCCCTTTTTCCCGGCCCATGAACCGGTGCGGATTCGCATTTTCCCCGAGGATGCCGGGGGACGTCGCGGAGGGGACCGCGCGCCCGGAAAACCACAATCACAATGTATATTCCCTTTTGTCGGTACATTTTAAGCGAATATGATTTCACCCCCGGATCCTGCCCTCTGCGAGGCCATCACCCGTGCGACCGCGAGGGCTCTCGAACAGGCGGAAATCACCCTCCCCCCCGACGTCGTCCGGGCACTCGAGGCCGCGAGGGACCGCGAGACGAGCGGTATCGCCCGGGGGGAGATCGAGAACATCCTCGCCAACATCAGGCTGGCAGAGTCCCTCCGCGTCCCGATCTGCCAGGATACCGGCATCCCGGTAGTCTACCTCACCCTCCCCCCGTCCGTTCCGCTCTCCCAACATATCCTCGATGCCGTTGCCGAGGGCGTGCGGCGTGCGACGCGCGAGGTCCCCCTCCGTCCGAACGTCGTCGACCCGCTCACGCGTGAAAATACGGGTGACAATACCGGCCCGGGGATGCCCGTCGTCCACGCGAGGCCGGGGGAGAAGCTCTCCGTGACGGTCCTCCCGAAAGGGGCGGGATCGGAGAACATGTCCCGCGTCGCGATGATGCTCCCCACGGAGGTGGAGAACATCCCCCGGTTCGTTGCAGAGACGGTCCTCATCGCGGGGGGGAAACCCTGCCCGCCGGTCATCCTGGGGGTCGGCATCGGGGGGACGTTCGACTGGGCGGCAGCCGCGGCAAAGGAGGCACTCCTCGAGCCCATCGACGCGATGAGCCCGTACGAGCGGGAACTCCTCGACGCCGTCAACGACCTCTGCATCGGGCCCATGGGGCTCGGGGGGAAGACGACCGCGCTCGCGGTCAAGGTGAAGACGGCGGGCTGCCACACGGCCTCCCTGCCCGTCGCCGTGAATGTCCAGTGCTGGGCGTGCCGGCGCGCGACCGTGGAGGTGGAGTGGTGAGCGTCATCCACCTCTGCACCCCCCTCTCCCACGAGATCCTGATGCTGCGCGCGGGCGACCACGTGACACTCTCCGGGACGGTCTACACCGCCCGCGACGAGGCCCACGTCAGGATGCGGGACGAGGGTATCCCCTTCGACCCGCACGGTGCCGCGATCTACCACTGCGGCCCCGTGGTCCACGGGGGGAAGATCATCGCGGCGGGTCCCACGACCTCGGCACGGATGAACTCCCTCTCCGGTTTCCTCCTCGATCGCGGTGTCCGCGCACTGGTCGGCAAGGGTGGGATGGGCAGGCAGGTCGCAGAGCAGATGCGGGGGCGGGCCGTGTACCTCGCGTTCACGGGAGGGTGCGCTGCGCTCGCCGCGTCGAGGATGACGCTGCGGCGGGTCTACTTCGAGGATCTCGGGATGGCAGAGGCGGTGTACGAGATCGACCTCGACCACCTCCCGCTCGTCGTCGGGATAGACGCGGCGGGAAACGACCTCTTCGAGGGCGTGAACAGGAACGCGCTGGCGAGGTTCAAGAAGAGGTTCTCCACGCCGCGGGAGGTTGCCCCGTGAAGCTCCACGTCGACGAGAAGCGGTGCAAGGGGTGCAATCTCTGCACGCTGGTGTGCCCCTACAGGATATTCAGGCCCGGGAAGAGACCCAACCAGAAGGGGGTATTCGTCCCCGAGCTCGACCGCCCCGAGCGGTGCCCGAACACGAGGCTGCAAGCCCTGTACGGCAGGACGCTGTGCGGGATGTGCCAGATGATCTGCCCTGACCAGGCAATCTCGTGGGAAGAGGAGAAGAAGGGGGAGAAGAGGAAGGTGGCGATAGAGTTTTGACCCGGATAGAGTTCATGCAGGGCAACGTGGCGAGCGCGGAGGGGGCACTCGCCGCGGGCTGCACGTTCTTCGCGGGATACCCGATCACGCCGTCGACGGAAGTCGCGGAGCACATGGCCGCGAAGCTCCCGAAGAGGGGTGGCGTCTTCATCCAGATGGAGGACGAGATCGCGAGCATTGCCGCCGTCATCGGGGCATCGTGGACCGGCGCACGCGCGATGACCGCGACGAGCGGCCCCGGGTTCTCCCTCATGATGGAGAACATCGGGTATGCCGTCATGACCGAGACCCCCTGCGTCATCGTGAATATCCAGAGGGGCGGGCCCTCGACGGGCCAGCCCACGATGTCGGCCCAGGCGGACATGCTCCAGTGCCGCTTCGGCTCGCACGGGGATTACAGCATCATCGCGCTCGCTCCCGCGAGTGTCCAGGAGATGTACGAGCTCACAGCCGAGGCCTTCAACCTCGCCGACAGGTTCAGGGTACCCGTTTTCGTCATGGCAGACGAGATCGTCGGGCACATGCGCGAGAGAATCGAGATCCCGGAATCGGTCCCCGTGGTGGGGAGGAGGCCGCTCGAGCCGGGGATGCTCCCCTTTCGCCCCGGCGAAGACCTCGTCCCAGGGTTCCCGCGTTTCGGAAGCGGGTTTGGCGTCCACGTGACGGGACTCACCCACGACGAGAGGGGGTACCCGTGCGCGACGAGCCCGAAGGTCCACGAGGACCTCGTGAAGAGGCTGGTCGAGAAGGTCGAGTCGAAGAGGCACGAGATCGCGGACTACAGGGTCACAAACCCCGACGCGGAGATCGTCTTCGTCACCTACGGTTCGCCGGCACGGAGCGTGGAGCAGGCCATCCACGACAACCCGGGACTGGACATCGGGCACTTACGGTTCCGCGTCGTCTGGCCATTCCCTGAAAAAGCCCTCGGCGAATTCCGCAACGCGAGGGCTTTCATCGTGCCCGAGCAGAACCTCGGCCAGATGGCGCGCGAGATCGAGAGGCACACGCGCGTCCCGGTCATCAGGCTGCCCCGCTTCGGGGGGGCTCTCCACACCCCCGAGGAACTCGTCGCCGCGGTGGAGGGGGTCAGGTGACGTTCTCGGACTGGCTCAGGGTCGATCGCCTCCCCCACATCTACTGCGCGGGATGCGGCAACGGGACGGTGATCAATTGCACCCTCTCCGCGGTCGACCAGATGGGGTGGAAGAAGGAGGAGACGGTCTTTGTCTCGGGGATTGGGTGCTCATCCCGTGCACCCGGCTACATCGTCACGGACTCCCTCCACACCACGCACGGCCGGGCACTCGCCTTCGCGACCGGCATAAAACTCGCGAATCCCTCCCTCAACGTCGTTGTTTTCACCGGGGACGGGGATCTCGCGGCGATCGGGGGAAACCACTTCATCCACGCCTGCCGGAGGAACATCGACATCACGGTCGTCTGCATGAACAACATGATCTACGGGATGACCGGCGGGCAGGGGAGCCCGACGACGCCGCGGATGGCTCTCTCGACGACCACGCCGTACGGCTCCGTCGAACCCGCGTTCGACCTCTGCGAGCTCGCGATCGCGGCTGGCGCAAATTACGTCTCCCGGTGGACCTCGTACCACGTCAAGGAGCTGACGCGGGCCATCCTCGCGGGACTCCGGACCCCCGGCCTCTCGTTCATCGAGGCACTGGTCCAGTGCCCGACGAACTACGGCCGGCGGAACCGCTACAGGCAGGCCATCGACCAGATAGAGTATTTCAAGGAGCACGGGATGCTCGTCGAGAAGGCGAGGAGGCTGCGCGAGGAGGGGAAGGAGATCCCGCCGGACACCATCATCCTGGGCGAGCTCGCGAGGAGGAACAGACCCGCGATGGGGGTGAAGGCGTGAGGCACGAGGTGCGGTTCTCTGGGTTCGGAGGCCAGGGGATCATCCTGTCCGCGGTGATCCTCGGGAGGGCCGCGGTGATGTACGACGGGAACTACGCGGTCCAGACACAGGTCTACGGGCCCGAGGCGCGCGGGGGCGCCTCGATGAGCTCGGTGATCATCGACGAATCCCCTATCCTCTACCCCAAGGTGAGGGACCCGGACATCCTCGTGATCATGTCGCAGGAAGGTTTCGAGAAGTACGGGGTGCAGGTGAAGGAGAGTGCCCTGATGATCCTCGATTCGACCCTCGTGCGGTCGCGCCCGAGGTGCCGTTACATCGAGGTCCCCGCCACTGCCGAGGCCAAGAATACCCTCGGGAGGGAGATCGTCGCGAACATCATCATGCTCGGCGCGCTCGTCAGGGCGACGGGAATCGTGAGGGAGGAATCCCTCGAGAAGGCAATCCTCGACAGCGTCCCGAAAGGAACGGAAACGCTCAACATGAAGGCGATGAAGAGAGGCATGGAACTTGTAGGAGCAGGGGGAACAAAATGAAACTCCTCGAGCACGAGGCAAGGAAGTTACTCGCAGAAGAGGGCATACGGGTCCCCGACGGGGAAGTCATCAGGTCGCCCGACGAGGTCCCCGCCGCGATGGAGAGGCTCGGGGACCGGGTCGTCCTGAAGGCACTCGTGGAGGTCGGCGGCCGAGGGAAGAAGGGGGGGATCCTCGTCGCCGACAGGTCGAACGCGGTCGAACTCGCGGCCCGGCTCTTCGGGAAGGAAATAGGGGGGATTCCCGTCAGGGAGATCCTCGCGGTCCGCTATCTCGACATCGAGAGGGAATACTACCTCTCGATCTCGATCGACAGGTCGAGGAAGTGCCCGGTCATCCTCTTCTCTGGCGAGGGCGGTGTCGACATCGAGACCCTCGCGAGGGAGAAGCCCGAGGCGCTCCGGAGGGCGGCCCTCCCGGCCCTCATGGACCGCGTCCCCCCGTTCATGGTCCGCGATCTCCTCTCCGGGGCACCGCCGGAGATCGGGGAGGTCATGAACCGGCTCTACACCGTGTTCCGCAAGAAGGACGCGGTCCTCGCGGAGATCAACCCGCTCGTCTCCACCCCGGACGGGATATACGCTGCCGACGCGAAGATCGTGGTCGACGACAACGCCCTCCGGAGGCAGGGGATCACCCAGAACAGGGACCTCACGGAGAGGGAGAGGGAGGCAGAGAAGCACGGGTTCTCGTACGTCGAGCTCGAGGGGAACATCGGGGTCATAGGGAACGGTGCGGGCCTCACGATGGCAACCCTCGACCTCATCCGCTACTACGGCGGGAGCGCCGCGAACTTCCTCGACGTCGGGGGTGGTGCCGACCAGGAGAGGGTGATGCATGCCGTCAGGCTGGTCGCAGGTGACCCCTCGGTGAAGGTGATCGTCGTGAACCTCCTCGGCGGGATCACGCGGTGCGACGACGTCGCGAGGGGGATCATCGCAGCAGGAGTCGCGCAACCCGTCATCGTCCGGCTCGCGGGGACCAACGAGAGGGAAGGCAGGGAGATCCTCGGCGCGTCCGGTTACCGGATGCTCGACAGCATGGAAGAGGCCGTGAAGGCCGCGGTGGAGGCGGCACGATGATCTACGCGGACAAGGACTGCGGCGTGATCGTGACGGGGGCCACGGGCAAGCAGGGTGTCTTCCACATCGCGCTCATGAACCAGTACGCGCGAGAAGTCGGCGGCAAGGGTGTCGTCGCGGGCGTGACGCCCGGCAAGGGGGGACAGGAGGTCGCGGGGGTCCCGGTCTACAACAGCGTGAGGGAGGCCCTGAAAGAGCACGACGCGACCGCGAGCGTCATTTTCGTCCCGGCGGCCGCCGCGGCAGACTCGATCATGGAGTCGGCGAGCGCGGGCCTCTCGCTCGCGGTTGCCATCACGGAGCACATCCCGGTCCACGACACCATGAAGGCGATCGAGTTCGCCCGCCTCCACGACTGCACCGTCATCGGGCCCAACTGCCCCGGCCTCCTCTCGCCCGGCGAGATCAAGCTCGGGATCATGCCAGTCCACCTCGCAGCGCGCGGCCACGTGGGAGTCGTCTCCCGGAGCGGGACACTCACCTACGAGGTCGTGGACCAGCTGACGAGGGCAGGCCTCGGGCAGAGCACGATCGTGGGAATCGGGGGAGACCCGGTCATCGGGCAGACCTTCACGGACGTCCTCCGGCGGTTCGAGGAGGACGACCAGACGCGCGCGGTCGTCATCATCGGGGAGGTGGGGGGGTCCCTCGAGGAGGAGGGGGCGAGGTCCACCGACCTCCCCGTCGCCGCGTACATCGCCGGGGTGACCGCCCCCCCAGAGAAGAGGATGGGCCACGCGGGGGCCATCATCGAGGGGGGCGAGGGCGATGCACGCACGAAGATCGAAAGATTGAAAAAGATGGGCGTCCCGGTGGCAGAACGCCCCTCCGAGATCCCCGGGCTTATAAAAAAACTCCTCTGACATGCCGAGGAGAAACCTCGTCTCCCTTTTTTTTCAAAGAAACCATTTAACATCTTGGTTACCACCATTTCTGTAGCTGATCGCCCGGAGGAATAATGACCGACAGGAAGACCGAACTGACAGATGCCTTCGAGGGGGACGAGGCCCCTGCGGGGCCCGCGAGATACCTGAGGCCTGGCGAGGAACTCCTCGCGTACTCCCCGGGAGTCCAGATAAAGAAGTTCAGGTTCGACGCGTACCTGACCGACACGAGGCTTTTCCTCACCGATCCCGGCGAGATTGCCGGCGGCGTGACGGCAAAGGAGATCCCAAGGGAGTCTATCGTCGACTGCTACATCGAGCATTCACCCTTACAGGAACCCATCCTCGTCCTCTCGGTGAGAACCTCGGAGGACGAAGTCCGGACAATGAAGATGACATTCGTCCACACAGGGAAGGACCGGGTCACGGAGGCAGAGGAATGGATGCACCTCGTCAAGCACAGCAGGCCGCACCTTCCCGGGGGCTTGGACACGAGGGAACGCGCGCAACCCCTCTCTGCCGAGGCACGCGCCCTCTCCGAGACGGTGGTGTTCCCGCCGCAAAGGCCACAGGAGGTCCCTAGGCCGGCCGCAAGCAACGTTGCTCCACGGGACACGAGGATGAAGGAGAAGGACGTTCCCGCCGCCCGCCCCACCCCGCCACCCCCACCTCCGAGGGTGGATAGTTCGCCGACCCAGATACAGTTCTGCTACCACTGCGGCCACCGGATTCCCCCCGTCGCGAACTATTGCCCGTACTGCGGGACCCGCATGGTGCACGTCCACGGCCAACCGGCAGCCGCACCGCCCCGCGCCGAGCACGTGCAGGGGGACATGGCACCGCAGGACTCCAAGACGAAGAAACGGGGTATCTGGGACATATTCCGCAGGCTGAGGCGCGGGTCGTGAGACGGCGATGGCACGGGCGAGGGGACGATTCCCTCCGCGGGGCGACCCGTCCGGTTCCACGGCGGACCACCACAGCGGCGAACGCGGTGAAAGGAATGATTATGAGCAATCCCGACATTTATATACTGGTTACCCAGCACTCCACCGGGGGATAACGATTGAAGAGGAACATCAGGGTCGAGGAACTCCACCAGATCCCGCTCGAGCGGCAGGAGATCGAGCTCGTGGAGAGGAAGTGCATTGGACATCCCGACAGTCTCGCCGACGGTATCGCCGAGTCCATAAGCAGGGCTCTCTCCCTCGCCTATCTTGAAGAGTGCGGTGCGATCCTGCACCACAACACGGACCAGGGAGAGATCGTGGCAGGAGAATCGCGACCGAAGTACGGCGGCGGGAAGGTCATCCGGCCGATCTACATCCTGATCGACGGGAGGGCAACGAAGCAATTCAACGGGATAAGCATCCCCACGGACGCGATAGCCATCGAGGCCGCGAGGAATTACCTCCGCAAGACCCTGACGAACCTCAACCTCGAGAGAGACGTCATCGTGGATTGCCGCCTCGGGACGGGTTCTACAGACCTCCGGGAAGTCTTCAAGCCCTGCCAGAACATGCCCCCGAGGGCGAACGACACGTCCTTCGGCGTGGGCCACGCACCCTTCTCCGAGACGGAGACCATCGTCCTTGCCCTGAGTGACTACATCGACCAGACCCTCCGGCCGAAGTACCCGGTCATCGGCCAGGACATAAAGATCATGGGGCTCCGGGAGGGCAACACGATCACCCTCACGCTCGCGTGCGCGATGGTCGACAAGTACTGCGCGGGCCTCGCGGACTACATCGAGTACCGCGACAAGCTCCAGGAGGAAGCGCTCGCGCTCGCGAAGAGGTTCACCCCGAGGAAGGTCCACGTGTACGTCAACACGGCAGACGACATCGACAGCGGGAGCGTGTACCTCACGGTCACGGGAACCTCCGCCGAGATGGGCGACGACGGGTCGGTCGGCCGAGGGAACCGCTGCAACGGCCTCATCACGCCGAATAGGCCGATGAGCATGGAGGCGACGAGCGGGAAGAACCCGATCAACCACATCGGCAAGATATACAATATCCTTTCCACGGAGCTCGCGAAGGAGTGCGTCCGGTCGGTCGAGGGAATCGAGGAGATCTACATCAGGCTCCTCTCGCAGATCGGCAAACCGATCGACCAGCCGCTCGTCGCGAGTGTCCAGGTCCTCCCGAAACCGGGGTTCGAGCTGAAGACCATGAGGCCGGACATCGAGGCCATCGTGGACCATGGCCTTTCGGAAATCACGTGCATCACCGAGAAGATCATCCGTGGCGAGGTCAGGACGTTCTAGCGAAGGGGGAGCAGGTTCGCCCGGAGCGGACCCCCGCGTCGTCCGTCTCGCCATTCCCAACAAGGGCCGGATCGCGGCCCCTGTGAGGGAACTCCTCGAGAGGAGCGGCCTGCACCTCGACGAGGGTCCCGAGAGGCGCCTCTTCGCGCGGACACTGGATCCTAACCTCGAGATACTCTTCGCGCGGCCGGTGGACATCCCCGAGTACGTGGGCCTCGGCGCGGCGGACCTTGGAATCACGGGGCACGACATGGTGCTCGAGCGCCGCGCGGATGTCGCCGAGCTCCTCGATCTCGGGTTCGGGAGGGCGACCCTCGTGCTCGCCGTGCAGGAGGATTCCCCCTACGAGTCGCCGGCTGACCTCGCGGGGGCGCGGGTCGCGACCGAGTTCCCCGTCATCGCGGAGAGGTACTTCAGGGAAAAGGGAATTCCCGTGACACTCGTCCCGGTGGGAGGTGCCTGCGAGGCAACGCCGTACCTCGGGATCGCGGACGCGATCGTCGACCTCTCGAGCTCGGGGAACACGCTCCGCTCAAACCGGCTCCGCGTGATCGACCGCGTGCTCGAGACGGGCACGGTGCTGATAGCGAACCGTGCCTCGCTCGCCTCCAAGAAGACGAGGATCGAGGAGATCCAGGTCGCGCTCGAGAGCGTGATCCGGGCTCGGGGCCAGTGTTACCTGATGATGAACGCGCCGAGGGACCGCGTCCCCGAGATATCGTCGATCATCCCCGGCCTCTCCGGGCCAACAGTCATGGAGATCGCCTCCCGGGGAGACATGGTCGCGGTCCACGCTGTGGTGTCGGAAGACCGCGTCTACCAGCTCATCCACCTCCTGAAGAGGGCGGGGGCGCGCGACATCCTCGTGATGTCCATCCAGAGGATGATCCCGTAGTATGCGCGTCATTCCCGCAGTCGATATCCTCGGGGGAAAGTGCGTCCAGCTCGTCCAGGGGAGGCGGGAGACCGCGACAATCTACGGGAGGCCCATCGACTGCGCGCGCAGGTGGCTCTCCCTCGGTGCCGACTGCCTCCACGTGGTGAACCTCGACGGCGCGTTCGGCCAGTCCGGGGAGAACGTGCAGCTCATCGGGGAGATCGTGAGGGAGACGGGAGCAGAGATCCAGCTCGGCGGGGGGATACGGTCGTTTTTTGATGCCGCGGCCTGGCTCGACGCAGGAGTCGCGCGCGTCATCATCGGCACGCTGGCCACGAGGGACCCGGGCGTCCTCGGGAGGCTCGCCGCGGAATTCGGGAGGGAGAGGGTGATGGCGGGACTCGACACGCGCGGGGGCGAGGTCGCTATCGAGGGCTGGCGAAAGGGCGCCGGGAACTACCTCGACTGGGCACGTCGCTTCGAGGAGTGCGGCGCGGGATCGCTCCTCTTCACGAACGTCGATGTGGAGGGCCTGCAGGGGGGCGTGGACCCCCGGCCGGTGGAAGCGCTCCTGCGCGTCACCCGCCTCCCGGTCACCGTGGCGGGGGGCATCTCGACGACGGGGGACGTGAGGACCCTGAAAGCACTCGGCGTCTCGGCCGTCGTCCTTGGGTCAGCGCTATATAGCGGGAAGCTCGACTTAGTGGCAGCGATGGAGGCGGCACGGTGAGGAAGGCGAGCGTGAAGAGGGAGACCCGGGAGACGCGGGTGACGGTCGACCTCGACCTCGACGACGCGGGTCCCGGCGAGATCGCGACCGGGATACCATTCCTCGACCACATGCTCGCCTCGATGGCCCGCCACGGGTACTTCTCCCTCACCTGCAGCGCGGAGGGCGACCTCGGCGTCGACGTCCACCACACCACCGAGGATGTCGGCATCGTCCTTGGCCAGGCGCTCCGGGAGGCAATCGGGGACGGGAGGGGGATCGTCCGATTCGCCCACGCCCTCGTTCCCATGGACGAGGCACTCGCCTGTGCCGCGCTCGACTGCGGGGGCAGGGGCTACCTCGTCTTCCGCGGCGAGTTCGCGCACCCGCGCGTCGGCGGCATCGAGCGGGAGCTCTTCGAGCATTTCTTCTACAGCGTCTGCATCCGCGGCGGGATCACCGCCCACCTCTCGGTCGAGGGGAAAAACGACCACCACAAGTGCGAGGCCCTCTTCAAGGCATTCGGGATAGCGCTCGGACAGGCGACGCGGCCGGGGCCGCGGCCCGGGGCGATCCCGAGCACGAAGGGGACGCTGTGATCCTGAGGACGGGCGGGGAGGCAGGCCCGCCGGGGTCTCTAGGGGTCACACTCCCTTTAGGGCATCATCTCCCTGCACGCCGGGCACTTCACGAGGAGGTACTCGCTCCCGGAGCATCTCCACGGCGAGTACTCCCTGCACACGGCCGGGCGGACCGGGTGGATCGCGCAGGAAGCGCGCCCGTCACGTTCCCTGCGGAGGAACGGGCAACTGCGGAGGGGATGGCCGCCCGGGTCCCGCCAGTACAGGACGCGGTTGACCGCCGGGATATCCTCCATCCGCAACCCGTCGCCGCGCCTCCACTCCCCGCCGGCCAGCTGCACCGCGACGTGCACGAGGATGTCCTTTCTCTCTTCGGCCACCCACGGGACGAGGTCCCCTGCGCGTCCCTCCTGTTCCCAGCCCCAGCGCTCGCAGCAGCGCCCGCACTGCCTGCAGTCCTGAGCCATCTCCCGTTCCCTGTTTGGAGCGCCCCGTGATGAGGGTTTCTGTCGCCGCTCCATTGTGCGCCGGAGTGGTATGGTCTCTCTTCAAGCACGGATGCTGCCGGTTACAATGGAGAATGGATCTTGCAGGGGGACGCAGGTACAGCGGGGGAAAGAGAGTGAAAATGGGATATTATTCTGATTTTCAGATGTATCGCGCCTTTTTCGAGAGGTTCATCGGCGTGTAGAGGGGGCGGAACGGTTTTTCCCCGATCTCGGCGCGAATCGTGTCGATGAGCTCCTCGAGGGTGAGGACCTCCTTCCACGGCTTTCCCGCGGCCGACCGTGACCGGACCGTCACGGTGAGCCGGCCGCTCTCGACCTCCTTGTCGCCGACAACGACGACGAACGGGATCCAGTCCACGGCGGCCTCCCGCACCTTCTTTGAGACGCTCTCGTCCCGGTCGTCGAGGTCCGCGCGGATGCGCGCCGCGTTCAGCGCGAGCGCGACCCTCGTCGCGTGCTCGAGGTGCCGCTCGGCGACGGGGATCACCCTCGCCTGGACCGGGGAGAGCCACGTGGGGAGGCGGGGGACTTCCTGCTTCGCACAGCTCTCGAGGATGGCGCAGATCACCCTCTCGAGGGACCCCGTGGGGGAGCAGTGGAGGATCGGCGGGAACACCTCTTTCCCGTCCATGTGGTACTTGATGTTGAAGCGCGTGGAGCTCTCGACGTCGATCTGGACCGTCGGGTTCTCGATGGGCCTGCCCTGCCCGTCGATTGCCGCGAGGTCCACCTTCGCAACCCAGTAGTGGACCCGCTCGGAGAGTATCTCGATGAGCATCGGCCGGCCCGAGAGGGCGACCATCCGGGCGACCCACTCGGCGTGCGCGTTGTAGAAGTCCTTCGTGCAGCGGATCACGCCGACGAGCTCGGTCCCGAAGTCCCTCCCCGTCTCCCACCCCATCTTCAGCTGCTCCTCGAAGCACCGGAGGGCCTCGGGCATGTCGGTGCAGAGGGTGTGCATGTCCGGCATCGTGAATGCCCGGAGCCTCTTCAGCCCGATGACTTCTCCCTTCTGCTCGTGGCGGAAGGAGTACGTGGAGAGCTCATACATCTTGAGGGGGAGGGTGTTTGGCGAGATGTGCATGTCCCGCATGATCGAGAACATCCCGAAGCACGCGGCGAACCGGAGCATCATGTTCCTGTTCCCGCTCTTGAACCTGTACTGCCTCTCCCCGAACTTGTCGGCATGCTCGAAGATCGCGGTGTCCGAAAGGTCGTACATGACGGGCGTCTCCACGGGGGTCGCCCCGTAGGGCAGGACGAGCGAGAGGACGTAGTCCGCGAGGAGGTCGCGTATTATCTTTCCCTTCGGCATCCACCGGAGGTGCCCGACGTCCGAGACAGGCTCGTAGTCGACGAGTTCCTTGCCCCGCATCAGTTCCACGTGGGCAGGCTCCCCGCCGCCCGCGGACGGCTCCCCCAGCTCCTTCCGGACGAGGCACCCGAACGGCGAGTCATCCATGAACTCCTTTGGGTCCCTGCGGGTCCCGTCGGGCGTGAGGACGAAGAACTCGTGCGTGACCTCCCTCTTCTCTTTCTTCTTCTCCCCTTCTCGGGGAACTATCGTCCTCGAGAGCTCGGAGAGAGGGTGCCCCTTGCAGGAGAGGCGGAACGACTTGTACCACCCGAACGGTGCCCTCGTCACCTCGAACCCGATGTCGACGAGGAGGTGCTCGAGCATCTTGAGGGCACCGACCGCCGTGTCGGGCCGCGCGAGGTCGCTTGAGAGGTGGGCGTACGGGTAGAGGACGATATTTTCCACCGAGAGCTGGTCTGCTGCCCTTGATATCTCCTCCCCCGCCTGCTCCACGACGTCCTCGATGTCGTCCTCGTCGCCGGATTCGACCGCGCAGAAGACCACGAGGGCTTCCTCGGCGAATCCCTTGAGGGGATGGTCTTCTTCTGCCATGCCCGTCTTCTGTTTTGCCTCGAACTCGATAAAATCGGAGTGAATCAGGAGAAGCCGCATGTTATCGCTCCGTTGCCCTCAGCATCGTCCCAGATAATTCTGGTTTCATCGCGTATATACCCACTCAGGCGCCCGCAACATTCCTGTAGTACCGCGAGAGGGTCGCCTGGCGCTGGTCCATGTACTTTGCATCTTTTTTCTGGTTGTAGGGGACGAGGGCTTTTTCCGTCGGGTAGAAGACGAGCTGGCCGACCGGCATTCCCGCGTACATCCTGACCGGCCGGGCGTTCACGTTGCACATCTCGAGGGTGATGGAGCCCCGGAAACCCGCGTCTATCCATCCCCCCGTCTGGTGGAGTTCGATCCCGAGCCTCGCGATGCTGCTCTTCCCCTCGATGCTCGCGACGATGTTGTCGGGCAGGCCGATGACCTCGAGCGTCTCGGCGAGCACGAACTGTCCCGGCCGGATGACGATAGAATCCGCGGTCATCTCCGCCGTACCCTCGGTGATGGTCTCGGAACGGAACGGGTCGATGACGCTCTCCCCCGGTTCGTACCAGACGAAGTGGTTCCCGAGGCGGATATCGAGGGAGTTAGGCTGGACGAGGGACGGGTCGAACGGGTCCACCGAGATGAATCCCCTCTGGATCCTGTCGAGGATCTGCCAGTCCACGAGGATCATAGGTGAATGTGTACGCGAAATCCGTATTAGGGCTTCTCACAGCTCCTCCCCGGTGTTCCCCGCGCGGGGAGCAAGGGATCCTTTCGCAGTGTCCTGCTGTTCAGGCTTTCCGGCCCTCCCCGCATCCCCCGTCGTCCTCGTTCCCGCGGGAGTCCCGGCCGCCCGCGGCCTGCCTGATGTGCCACTCGGACCTCCGCAGAAGCCCGTGGAGGGTCGAAGCCTCCCTCGCGGTGAGCATTGCCCTCCCCAGTATCCTCCGGATCATGAGCATCGTTGCCTTTCTCTTGAAGGGCGGGTGGCCGATGAGCGTGAGGTAATCGTCGATGTGCCTGTAGAGGTATTCCATCTGGGTCCTGCCGGCGAGCAGGTATTCCCCCCTCGGGAGGTTTGACAGCTCGTACGCGATGACCGCGACAGCGTGGGAGAGGTTCATGATGGGGTAATCCGGAGACGTCGGGATCGTGCACACCATGTCGGAGCGTCGTATCTCCTCGTTGTTCAGCCCCCAGTTCTCGCGGCCAAAGAGGATCGAGATCCTCCCTTCAAACCCGGAAATCCTCTCCTTGAGCTCGCGGGGCGAGTAGTACGGCATCCTCATAGGATGGCAGACGGTCTTTCCCACCTCCCCCGTGGTCGCGACGGTGAGGTCGCTCTCCGAGAAGACTTCCTCCAGCGTGCAGACCCGTGCCGCTCTGAGGACGTCGGATGCGTGGGCAGCCCTCGCGAGGGCATCGTCGCCGAGGGGACAAGGGTCCACGAGCACGAGCCGAGAAAAACCGAAGTTCTTGATTGCCCGTGCAGAAAACCCCACGTTCCCCTCGTAGAGCGGCTGTACCAGGACAAAGGAGATATCAGGCATTCCCGCCCTGTCGTTTCTCACGAGATTGCCTGTACCGTTGCCCTAAGAATATCTATCCCCTTCTCGTACACCGCGTTCCCGACAACGATTGTGTCCGCGTACCGGGCCATCTCGGCCGCCCTCTCGGGCGAGTCGATTCCCCCGCCGTAGTAGAGGACGGCGGATTCGATGGCCTCGCTCACTGCCCTGACGAGTTCGGGGTCGCCGTACATCCCGGAATATTCGATGTACACGATGGGAAAGTGGAAGTACCGGTCCGCGACCGTCGCGTACGCGGCGGCGGCCTTGGGCGAGAGGGTGCAGTCAGCAGCAGTCACCCTTCCAACCGAAGAGTTCGGGTTGAGGACGATGTATGCCTCGGGGATGACCCTCTCCCAGTCGATCTCCTGCTGGGCGACCCACTGCGTGTGTTTCCCGACGATCCACTCGACGTTCCGGGTATTCAGGACGCTCGGGACGAAGAGGAGGTCGACACCCTCCGAGACGACTGCCTCGGGCCCCGACGGCTCGACGACGAGGGGGAGGTCATATTCCGCGACCTGCCGCAGGAGTTCGCGCATGTTCTCCCTCGTCACGTTCAGCGTCCCCGAGAGCATCAGGGCATCGGTCCCGCTCGTGACGACCCCCTGCACCTGCTCGGGCGTGAGATGCCGGTCGGGGTCAAGCTTCGTCACGTGGGTCCAGCTCTTCCAATTGACGTGCATGGACGGCCTCCTCCCTCCTCGCTATATCTGTATAATGTCTCCGCCAGACCTTTTCTTCTTTGTGAGGGGCGCAGCCTCCCTGAACGCGCGGATGACCCCGACCGGGAGACCCGTCCTCGCCGAGGCGAGCGTTTCGTCAACGCCGTGGAGCGTCTCCCTGTCGTAGACCCCCGCGGAGAGCAGCCGCGCGTAGATCTCTGGCGTCATCCCGGGGAGGGAGAGGAGATCCTCCCTGCCCTTCCTGAATCTCGCCGCGGTCACCCTTGCCGGCACCGGCTTGCCGAGCCTCTGTGCGATAGCCTCCACGTGCCTGTAGACGGTATCGGGGGATATCCCGGTCTTCTCGGCGACGGCGAGCGGGTGTTCTGACAGGAGGGATTCGGGCGAGAAATACCCTGCGTCGAGGTACTTCTTGAGGCTCGCGGGCGGGATGCCGATGTCCTTCAGCGCCCGCTCGCCGAGTTCGCGGCGCGCCTCCGACAGGAGGGATTCCACCTCTTTCTGCCCAAGCCCGGTCCCGCGGAGGACTTCCGGGTCGGCCCTCGCGAGGTCGTCGATCCCGTTGATACCGGCCTCCGAGAGCTTCCTTAAGATCCCTCCCACGTTGCGCCCCCTCCGGGGGACGATCCGCGCCCTGATGAACTTCCTGCAGTCCGATCTCCGCCGGAGGAGGTCCATTGCCCTCGCCGCCTCGGCTTGGATCTGGCTTGCCCGCTCGGGGGGAATGCCGAGGATTTCCGAGAGTCTCCCGGGGGGCAGTTCGAGCAGGCTCTGGACGGAATAGAGGCGGCAGTTTCCCATCCTCTCCGCGAGGTCCTCTCCCGCGGAGGGCACGAGGGCGAGCGTTTCCCGCAGGGATGTAAGTTGGTGGCAGAGCGGGCACCCGATCTCCCACGGGCGGGCGCCCTTCCTGACGAGTCTCACGTGGTGGAGGCCGTGCGCGGGGCACACCTCGTCCGTCCTGACGGCGTATCCCCACGCCGACCCGGGAAGCCCGATGTTGAACGTGCACTCGGGGTAGTGCGTGCAGCCCACGAACTGGGTCTGGTTCCTCGCGTGGCGGATCCTGATGTCGTGCCCGCAGACGGGGCATGGCCCGAGTTTCAGTTCCTCCGCGGTCTGTTCCCTAATTTCTTCCCCTATCTCTTCCTCGTGCGCCTCGAGCTCGTCGAAGACCCGGTGGAGCATCCCCCTCGATTCCTGCACGACGTCCTCGCTCTCCCTCACCCTCTCCTTTATCTGTTGCATGTGCTCCTCGAGGGTCCGCGTCATCTCGGGGCGGGTGATCGTGCCGGCATGGTTCTCGAGGCTCTCGATCACTGCCCTCCCGACGAGGGTGGGCCTGAGGGGATTCCCCTCGACGTACTTCCGCGAGATGAGCTTCTGGATGACCTCGTGCCGCGTGCTCTTCGTCCCGAGGCCGAGCTCCTCCATCCTCTGGATGAGCCGTGCCTGCGTGAACCGCGGGGGTGGCTGCGTCTCCTTCTCGTCGACCTTCACCTCCCTGATGGGGAGAACCTCTCCCTCGGCGAGCGGGGGCAGGATGGTCTCCGTCGCCGCGCTGAACGGGTATACCTTCCTCCACCCGGGCTCGACGATCTGGCCGCCGGTCACGGTGTAGGGTTCCCCGCCCGCGGAGAGCATCACTTTCATCGTCTTCCACCGGGCATCGGGGGAGAGGGTCGCAAGGAACCTCCGCACGACGAGCTCGTAGACCTTCCACCGCTCCTCGCCGAGCTCCTCGCGCGTGGCTGCCCCTGTCGGGTGGATGGGGGGGTGGTCGGTGCTCGTCTTCTGCCCCCGCGTCGGGATCGGCCGCCTGTGTGTCATCACCCATTCCACGTCCCCGCGGAATGCCGTCGGGAGGAGTGTTTTGAGGATGGACGAGAGGTCGAGGGTCGGGGGGTAGACGGTGTTGTCGGTGCGAGGGTAGGAGATGTACCCGTTCATGTAGAGGTCCTCTGCGATACGCATCGCGTTCGCCGCGGAGAAGCCGAGGCGGGCTGCCGCGACGATGAAGGTCGTCGTGTCGAACGGCGAGGGGGCGCGGTCCACCTTCTCGCCCTCCTTCACGCCCGTGACGACGAGGGGCGGAATACTCCTCTCCTTCGCCGCGAGGGCTTCTCTCCTGTCGTGGAACCTCGACGTGGCGTGGCGGGCCTCTATCTCCTCGCCGTTCTTCTCGGTGATCAGGCGTAACTGCCAGTACTTCTCGGGACGGAACGCCTCTATCTCCCTCTCCCTGTCGACGATCATCGCGAGGGTGGGGCTCTGGACCCTCCCGACCGAGAGGATGTTGGATCCCCCCCTCCTCGCGGCGAGGGAGAGGAACCGCGTCAGGGAAGCCCCCCACATGAGGTCGACGATCTGCCGCGTCTCCCCGGCGGACGCGAGGGCAAAGTCGATCCCGGTCGGCGAGGCGAAGGCCTGCGTGATCTCGCCCGGGGTGATCGCGGAGAACCTCACCCTGTCGACGGGGACCGTCGGGTTGACGGCCCTCACGAGCTCGTACGCCTCCTTCCCGATGAGCTCGCCCTCCGTGTCGAAGTCCGTCGCGATGGTGACCCGGGTCGCCTTCCTCGCGAGCTGCTGGAGGAGCGCGACGATCTTCTTCTCGGTCGGGACCTTGACGGTCGGGGCATCGATGAGGCTCCGGGGTTTGCGGGACTCGCTGCGCCAATCCGAGTACCCTTCCGCGAAATCGACTTCGACCACGTGACCCTTCAGCCCTATGACGCACGTGCCGTCGAAGCAGTACTGCGAGATGCCTCCCACTTTCGACTCGTGGACCTTCCTCTTCCCCGCGAGGATGGACGCGATCCGCCTCGCGGATATGTTCTTCTCGGCCACGATGAGGTGCATGCGCGGAATCACTTGCCCTTGTCGAGGAGGCGGAGGAGCACCCTGTGCACGTCGGCAGGTTTCGCGCACCCCCTCGTCTTCTTCATGACCTGTCCCACGAGGTAGTTGAGCGCCTCTTTCCGGCCGTTCCTGTAATCCTCCGCGGCCTGAGGGTTCTCCTCGATCGCTTCACGGGCGGCCCTCGTGACCGGGTCGTCACCGCCCTCCTCCCCCGAAGCGGAGATCACCCGCAACCCGAGCCGCCCGACGCACGCCTCCGGTGTCTCGCAGGTCCCCGTCTCTTTCAGCTCGTCGAGGATGACGCGGAGGACCTCGACGCCACTCCTGTCGGTGATCGCGCGATCCTTGAGGAGGGAGAGGAGCCCCGCGAAGATCTCGGGGGGGACCGCGGAGATGGACATGTCCCTGTAGTTGAGCTCCCCAAGGAGCGTGTCGGCGACCCACGTTGCCGCGAGGGCAGGATCGATTCCCGCGACCTTCTCGTAGAATTCCGCGATGCGGATGTCCCCTGTGAGGGTGCGGGCATGGATCGGCGAGCACCCGTACTGGTCCATGAACCTCTGGCGCCTCGCGTCCGGGAGTTCGGGGAGGACGATCCCGTCGACCCAGTCCGAGACCCGGAGCGGCGGGAGGTCCGGCTCGGGGAAGTACCGGTAGTCCTGTTCCATCTCCTTGCTCCGGGCGGACGTGGTCACGCCCCTCGCCTCCACGAAGTGCCGCGTCTCGCGCACGACTTTCTGGCCCCGGCGGATAGCGTTCTTCTGGCGCGTGATCTCGAAGGTGAGGGCTTTCTCGACCCCCTTGTAGGACGTGATGTTCTTGATCTCCACCCTCTCGCTCCCCTCGAGGGAGACGTTCGCGTCGACACGCAGCGACCCTTCCTTCTCGCTGTCGAAGACGCCGAGGTACTCGAGGGTTGCCCGGAGCTTGTTGAGGAACCGCCGCGCTTCCTGCGGGGACCGGAGATCCGGCTCGGTCACGATCTCGATGAGGGGAATCCCTGCCCTGTTGTAGTCCACGAGCGAGTACCTCGGCCTGTCCGACCCGCCCTTGTGGACGAGGCGCCCGGGATCTTCCTCGATGTGGACCCGGGCGATCCTGACCCTCTTTTCCCCGTCGTCTCCCTCGATGTCGAGGTAGCCGGAGACCGCGAGCGGCTTATCGTACTGCGTGATCTGGAACCCCTTGTTCAGGTCGGGGTAGAAGTAGTTCTTCCTCGCGAATACCGATTCCTCGGGCACGCTGCAGTGGAGTGCCTTTGCGACGCGCAGCGCGTACTCGACGGCCCTCCTGTTCAGGACGGGCAGTGCACCCGGCAGGCCGAGGCATACCGGGCAGACGTGGGTGTTGGGCGCGTCGTCCCTGTAATCCGTCGAGCACCCGCAGAAGAGCTTCGTTGCCGTGTCGAGCTGGCAGTGGATCTCGAGTCCCACGATGACGTTCACTGGCCTGCCCCCTGCTCGTACGCGTAGGCAACGTCCACGACCCTCTCGTCCTCTAGCCAGCGCCCCATGATTTGGAGTCCCACCGGGAGGCCCTCCACCTTCCCGCAGGGGACCGATATCGCGGGGATCCCCGCGAGGTTCGCGGGGACCGTGAGGATGTCCGACAGGTACATGGAGAGGGGGTCGCTCTTCTCCCCGAAGCGGAACGCGACGGTCGGCATCGTCGGCCCGGCGATAACGTCGACCTCGGAGAAGAGCCGGAGGAAATCCCTCCGCACGTTCCTCCGCGCGGCCTGCGCCTTCGCGTAGTACTTCCCGTAGTACCCCGACGAGAGGGCAAACGTCCCGATCAGGATCCTCCTCCTCACCTCCACGCCGAACCCTTCCCTCCGCCTCTCCTGGAACGCCTCGTGCCACGGTTTCCGGTGGTCGGGCGGGGGACCGTACCTGACCCCGTCGAACCGCGCGAGGTTGGAGCTCGCCTCGCTCATGCACGTGACGTAGTACGCCGCGAGCGCGTACTCCATCGAGGGCATCCGGCACGTGACGACCTCGGCCCCCTTCCGCTCGAGGAGGGATATCGCGTCCCACACGACGGAGGCGACCCTCGGTTCTACCCCCTCCCCGAAGAATTCCTCGGGGACTCCCACCCGTGTCCCCCGTATGTCCATGGTGGGCGTGTGCGAGTACGGGGCGTCGAGCGACGTAGAGTCGCGGGGATCGTGCCTGCAGATCACGCTCATCAGGAGGTTCACACCGCTCACCGTCGCGGCCATGGGCCCGACCTGTTCCAGCGAGTTCCCGTAGGCGATCAACCCGTACCGGGAGACGCGTCCGTACGTGGGCTTGAGCCCCACGATCCCGCAGAATGCCGCCGGGCACCGGATCGACCCGCCCGTGTCCGTGCCGAGCGCGAGGGGGACGAGGCCGGCCGCGACCGCGGCAGCACTCCCCCCCGAGGACCCGCCCGGGACGCGCCCGGGGTCACGGGGGTTCAACGTCGGGCCGAACGCCGAGTTCTCGGTGGTGCTCCCCATCCCGAACTCGTCCATGTTCGTCTTCCCGACGATCGCGGCCCCCTCCGCCTTGAGGAGGGATACGACCGTCGCGTCGTACGGGGGGACGTAGCCGGAGAGGATGCGCGACGCGCACGTCGTCTCGATTCCCGCCGTCGAGATGTTGTCCTTCACCGCGACGGGCACGCCGGAGAGTCTCCCGGGCCCGTACTGTGCTTCCGGGACGATCTTCAGGAACGCGTGGTACTTGTCGTCCGGGCGGAAGTCGAGGGTTTCCGCACCCATCACATCACCCTCGGCGCCCGGAAGAATCCATCCTCCGTCTCCCCCGCGTTCGAGAGGGCCTCTTCCGGCGAGAGCGATGGGACAACGTCATCTTCCCTGAAGACATTGACGATCGCGCTGTCCCCCCCGTCCTCCTCCACGGTGACCTTGTCGAGAATGTCGAAGTACTCGAGGATCCTGTTGAAACTCGCGGTGAATTCCGCCAGCTCCCCGCGGTCAATCGCGATGTCCGCAAGCATGCCGATGTATTCCACGTCCCTTTCTGTCACCATCCCTGCGTGCCTCCTCCCTCCCGGAGGTCTCTGTTCGCGTATGAGAATAAGTACCCTCTGCATTGCCTTTTAAAATCATTGCCGCGCGTTGCTCGCCGCGGCGCCCTCTCCCTCCCGCACCCCGCGAGATGGAATGCGGGGAGGAAAAGTCCTTGCAATCGATCCCCCGTGACCGGGAGACTTCCCCGGCGATTTCCCCCGCGCGCGCGTCGAGGATCGGTATCAGGGGATCCGCGCGAGGTACTCTCCCACGGAGCCAACCCCCTCCCTCCTCGCGAGGCGCCGGAGTTCCTTCCATATCCCGCTCCCGTACTGCATCGCCTTCTTCTCGCGCCGCGCGACGGCAGGGGGGAGGAACTTCTCGGCGACGGCGCGGAGGGCGCGCTTCCGGGTCCCGCCCGCGACCTTCTCGTGCGCGGGGATCGCGCTTGCGACGCGAACGACCCTCCCGTCGAGGTAGGGGTAGGAGAGGAAGACGCCGTGTGACGCTGCGACTGCCTGGTCCCGCGCCACCTGCCGGGGGAGACCGGAGAGGTCGGCCGCGAGGAGTGCCTCCGTGTCCGGGTTATCGAGGTACCGCCTGTACCCGCCGAAGAGCTCGTCTGCGCCCTGGCCGGTGAGGACCCTGCGGAACCCCGCGTCGCGCGCCGCCCGCGCGACGAAGTACCAGCAGAGCGCGATCGAGGTGTCGAGCGGGCTTGCCCCGCAGACGATCGACGCTACCTCCGGAAGTGCCTCCCCGATTTCAGCCGGGGCGATTTCGGCCGGTATCCACTCGAGGTCGAGGAGGGACGCGACCTCCCGTCCCGCCTCGAGGTCGGGACTCCCCCGTATCCCCGCGGTGATGCAGGGGCAGCGGGCGATCGCGGCGACGAGCGAGGAGTCGACCCCGCCCGAGAGGGCAACCGCGCTTTCGTCCCTCCGGAGTGCAACCGACGCGACGATCGCGTCCGCGAGTGTCGTTTCGGGAAATCGAGGGTTCACCTCGCCTATCACGCGCCCGTCCTTGAGTATCTTTCCCGGTGGTCCCCTCCCGATCGCGATGCCGAAGGGATCCCTCGCGGTGTACCCGTCCCACTCGATGGAGAATTCCCCGCCGAATTCCGCGGCGGCGAGAGGATCCCTTGCGAGACGCAGGGCGATCTCCTCTTCCCGGAGGATCCGCCCCTCGACCTCCACCCATCCGGCGAGGGAGAACGTCACAGGCCCTGTCATTTCTGGAGGCGCTTTGCGCGGGGGACGTAGGTCTCCCGGCGCCTGATGAAGTAAAGGGCGGCGATTGCCACGACAATCATGGAGAACCCTACGATGGTCCACGCGTAGAGCGGGACGGTGGGCGTGCCCCCTTGAGTGGTGGTACTACCGGGTTGTTCCTGAACGGCCGCGGTGCCCATTGTCGGCAGTGGTTCCACGAAGTCCGGTGCACCCGGCGGGACGAGTGCGACCGCTGTGGTTGCGAGTATCCACGGAATGGCAAGGCTCGCCGCGAGGACAGCACGGAACAATGCCCTCTCTGTCCCGGCGGCCGGTCTCATCGGGGAGGAATTCAAGGGACTCACCATCGCTTTTCATAACTCTTTTCATGCTCCCGCGTATAAATGTGAATGCCGGGGGTTTCCATGGGAAAAATCTCTCGCAGCGAATCGGGAATCAGCGCCACTGTCAGCATCTTCTTGCTGGTCATCCTCGTCATCGGGATCGCGATTGTCCTCTGGTCTGTCTTCATGGGGTATCCCTCGATCCTCCACCACACCGTGTACATCGCGAGCGAGGCAAAGGCAGAGGAGTTCATGCAGCCCGGGGGAATACCGATGGAGATCGTGACCCTCCGCATCAAGGAAGCAGAGCCATTCCACTTCTCGGGCCAGGAGCCGCCTGTCGCGGGGAAGGAGGTCGTGATAAAGGTCGTCACGCCGGACGGGAGGACCCTCTACCCCGTGCCGTTCATCAAGGGTGGCAGCCTCGAGGGGAAGACCCTCTACATCTACCCCAACTCGACGGGTTTTTCCTCGTACTGCGACTACGTAGTCTCCGACATGCCCCCGACGGGGCGTCTCAAGCCCTTCACGACCGGGACGTGGCTCATCCAGCTGATCGACCCGGAAGCAAACCTCCTCGTCTCGAGCGATGACCGCGCGCGGATCACGAAGGGTGCATCGTCCTACGCGGTGGCGGGAGGCACTCCGGGGAGCGGCGTCTACAGGACAGACTGCACTCCCCTCTCCTTCTCCGTGCACGGGAACCCCGTTAGGGGGAACACCGGGCCGCCGATGAACATGAGTTACCTCTCCTTCGACGGCAACGACTGGTTGGAGTTCGCCGACGACCCCACGCTCACGTTCACGGGTGCGCTCACGATCTCGATGTGGCTCAAGCCGCAGGACGTGGGGACACCCTCCCAGTACACGAATTCCCAGTACTGGAAGCAGGTGATCGGCAAGGGGCTCCAGATCAGCTCGAACAAGGAAGACAAGAATTACGACCTCTACCTCATCGGCGACCGGATCTACTTCGAGTGGGACGACAGGGTGACGGGGACGCACTACCACATCATGACCGACTCGACCGCGGTCTATGGGAACACGTGGCAGTACGTGAACCTCGTCGTGGAGGGTGGAAAACCGAAGATCTACGTGAACGGGGTATCGAGGCCGTTCAGCTACTACCAGTCGAACGTTCCCGGGAATAACAAGATCACGAATCCCGCCCTGTACCCCGAGGTGAGGCTGAAAGACAACAACCATCCCATGACGATGGGCAAGCAGGCATCGAGCGTGTATCCCTTCTACTACAAGGGGGAGATCGGCTCTTTCGCCCTCTACAACCGCGGGCTCACCGAGCAGGAGATCCTCGAGAATTACCAGTCGTACGGCGTCTGAATTTTGACGGCAGGATCCTTTTTTTTAGCAGGTTTCCGCCCGTCACGACTGCCGTGTGGAGTTTAATACACGTGCATTCAGATATAGTGGTGATCCGGCATGCGGACCAACCGCCACCAATACTTCCTCGACCTCGCCCTGCGGTGCGCCCACCAGGGAACGTGCCTCCGGAGGAACTTCGGGGCGATCATCGTGGACGAGTTCCACACCATCGTCTCGACGGGGTACACCGGCGCGCCGCGCAAGCAGATGGACTGCACGGAGCTCGGCCGGTGCTGGAGGAGGGAGCACAACATCCCCTCCGGCTCGCACTACGAGCGGTGCCGGAGCGTCCACGCAGAGATGAACGCCCTCCTGCAGGCCGGGAAACTCGCGCGGAACTGCACGCTCTACCTCGCGGGATTCGAGGTCGAGACCGGGGAACTGACCAAGATATGGCCCTGTTTCCTCTGCTCGAAGATGATCGTGAACAGCGGGATAAAAACCGTCATCATGAGGACGGCCCCAGAGTCGTTCCAGGAGATGGACCCGATGGTCCTCTACCAGATGAGGAGCAGGGAGGCACTGGGGGATTTCGGCTCCTGAAAAATACAGAGTCCGCCGTCCCAGGCTACCCGCGTTTCCAGCCCCCCCCTTTCTGCCGCCTTTCCAGGGATATTTTCCTTCCTTCAATCCCTCCAGGCCACCGCGACTTTCCATCCCGTGGTGCGCTCTATCGTGAAGACGGCCCGGAAGTCCGTGCCCGCGTACCTGGAGGAAAACTCGCCCTCACCTGCCGAGAGGAGGGTGTTGCGCGTCGCCGGGTCGTCCGCGAGCGAGAAGACCGTGCCCGGCAGCGAGTCGAGCACGACGGAACCATCCCGCGCGAGAATGGCAGGAACCTTCGCTGGGGAAAATGTCGTTTCACACACGGTCCTATGGCATCACCTGTGGCCGGGCCGCTAAAAAAGATTTCTTCGTGTCGTTTTTCAGAGGAAACACATTGGAATGGAGAGCTTTATGGCCTTTTTGGGTTTTTTAGAATTCGACGTCTCCCTCCCTGACGACGAGCCCCGTTCCCTCGATGTAGGGGAGTCTCGCCCAGAGGTACCCGTTCTCCGACCTGTACCCTTCCCTGAGGACCATCTTCACCGGGGCGGCGACGACGAACCTCTCGGGCGGTTCCCCGTGGCGGTACTCGTTCTCGAGCACGACGAGGAGAGAGTGGCCCCCGTCGCGGGTGTAGCAGTGAAATTTGCGGACACCCTCCGGGAGCACGCCGGGATAGTCCCTCCCGGGGATTACCCAGCCCTCCAGTCCCGCCGCCCTGATGATGTGCGATGCGTCAGGCATGGGGAAGGCGTCTGCTTCCACGCGGATAAAGGTGATTATCGGGGATGGCGCGTTTGCCGTGGGAGATCCATTTATAAAACTTTAAGAACGATTCTCAGCAGGAATGATCCCTCCCGAGAAGTACACTATCCTCTACGTGGATGATGACCGGGATCTCCTCTCCCTCGGGAAAATCTACCTCGAGCGACTGGGCGACTTCTCGATCGAGACGGTCGAATCGGCCCATGCAGCCCTCGCCCTCCTCGGGGAGAAGCACTACGACGCGGTGATCTCGGACTACCAGATGCCGTCCATGAACGGCATCGAGCTCCTCAAGGCGATCCGATCCGCGGGGAACAACATCCCCTTCATCATATTCACGGGCAAGGGGCGGGAGGAGGTCGTCATAGAGGCGCTCAACGCGGGCGCGGACTTTTACCTCCAGAAAGGGGGTGACCCGAGGACCCAGTTCGTCGAGCTCGTCCACAAGGTCCGGCAGGCGGTAGCCAAGAAGAGAGCCGAGACGATGCTTGTCGAGTCGCAGAAGCGGCTCGCGGACATCATCGATTTCCTCCCCGACGCGACATTCGCAATCGACAGGGACGGGCGCGTGATTGCGTGGAACAGGGCGATGGAAGAGATGACAGGCGTGAAGGCACAGGAGATCCTCGGCGAGGGAAATTACCAGTACGGCGTCGCGTTCTACGGGGAGCCCAGGCCCATGCTGGTCGACCTGGTGCTCGCCCCGCACGAGGAGTTCGAGAGGGAGAAGTACCTCTTCACGCGCCGCGAGGGGACGACGCTCACCGCGGAGACGCGCCTCGTCGACAGGAACGGAAAGGTCCGCCACTTCTGGGGGAAAGCGAGCCGCCTGTACGACGAGAACGGGGAAATTGCAGGCGCGATCGAGTCGATCCGCGACATCACGGACCGCGTGGCCATTGAAGAGCAGTCGCAGATCCTCGCGCAGATCATCGACATCGCCCCCGCGGCAATCACGATCCACGACCGGGATGGCAACCTGATCTATGCGAACCAGGAGAACTTCGATCTCCATGGGTATACCCGCGAGGAATTCATGGCCCTGAACCTCCGCGAGATCGATACCCCCGAGAGCGCGGCACTCATCGAGCCCCGGATGCAGGAGTTATTCAGGAAAGGCGAGGCCTCCTTCACGGTGACCCACAGGAAGAAAAATGACGGCACCGTTCCGCTCCACGTGACGGCGAAGGTGACCAGCTGGCAGGGGAAACCCGTCGTCCTCTCCATTGCAACCGACCTCTCCGAACGGATCGCGGCGGAAGAGATGGTGCGGAAGAGCGAGGAGAAGTTCCGGCGGATCGTGGAGACGGCACACGAGGGCATATGGGAGATGGACGAGAACTTCGTGACGACCTACGTCAACCCGCGGATGGCATCGCTCCTCGGGTACAGGCCGGAGGAGATGCTCGGCCGCCCGATCACATCCTTCATGCCGGAGAGCGAACTCGAGGACAACGCCCGGAAACTGGAAGAGAGAATGGCAGGGAAACCCGGGGAGTACGAGCGGAAGTTCCTCCACAGGGACGGGTCGGTTCGCACCATGCACGTCTCCGCGACGCCCATCATCGACCTAAACGGCACCTTCCGGGGATCCTTCACGATGCTCTCGGACATCACCGAGAAGAAGCGGATCGAGGATGAGTTCCAGAGGGAACACCTCGAGCTCCTCGCCGCGTACGAGCAGATCACCGCGACGGAGGAGGAACTGCGCAAGATGCTCGACGAGATCGTCGGGTACCAGGAGTCCCTCGAGGAGAGCGAGGCGAGGTTCCGGCGGATCGTGGAGACGGCACACGAGGGCATCTGGGAACTGGACGAGAACTTCGTGACGACCTACGTCAACCCGCGGATGGCATCGCTCCTCGGGTACAGGCCGGAAGAGATGGTCGGCCGCCCGATCACCTCCTTCATGCCGGAGAGCGAACTCGAGGACAACGCGAGGAAGGTGGAGGACAGGCTCGCGGGAAAGTCCGGGGAGTACGAGCGGAAGTTCCTCCACAGGGACGGGTCGGTTCGCACCATGCACGTCTCTGCAACCCCGGTTATCGACGCGAACGGCGCTTTCCGGGGATCCTTCACGATGCTCTCGGACATCACCGAGAAGAAGCGGATCGAGGAGGAGTTCCAGAGGGAACACCTCGAGCTCCTCGCCGCGTACGAGCAGATCACCGCGACGGAAGAGGAACTGCGCAAGATGCTCGACGAGCTCCGGGCTTTCCAGGAGTCCCTCGAGGAGAGCGAGGAGAGGTACAGGCGGATCGTCTCGAGCACGTTCGACACGATGGTCATCCACAGGGAAGGAAAGATCGCGTGGGCCAACAGGAGGGCACTCGAGATCCTCGGGGCCGCGGATATCACGGAGATTCTCGGCCGGGACGTCCTCGACTTCGTCCACCCGGACTCCCGGCGCGTGGTGACGGAGAGGGTCTCCCGCATGGCGGGGGACCCCAACGCAGTGATGCCGCCGGTCGAAGAGAAGTTCGTCCGGCTCGACGGATCACCCGTCGACGTGGAAGTCGTTGCAACACCGCTGCGCGAGAGGGGGAACACTGCAATCCTCGTCGTCTTCAGGGATATCACGGAGCGCAGGAGGATGCAGGAAGCACTCGTGAACGCGAACCGGAAGCTGAATATCCTCAACACGATCACGCGGCACGACATCCAGAACAAGGTCACCGTCCTCTCGGGCTACATCCAGCTCCTGAAAGAGAACCTCGGGAAGACCGACATTGCGAGGTGCTTCGAGTCGGTCGAGAACGCCCTCCAGACCATCCGGCACATCATCGAGTTCACGAGGAATTACCAGGATCTCGGCATCCGCACGCCGGAGTGGCAGCCTCTCACGGACGTCATCGGGCGCACCGCGGGCCAGTTCGAGCTGGATGGAGTCGCTCTCGATATCCCGGATTGTTCCCTCGAGGTCTTCGCGGACCCGATGCTCGAGAAGGTCTTCTTCACCCTCTTTGACAATGCACTCCGGCACGGCGGCGGCGTGTCGAGGATACGGGTCACCTGCGAGAAATCAGGCGGCGACCTCCTCATCCGATTCGGTGACAACGGGATCGGCATCCCGGCAGACCGGAAGGAGAAGGTGTTCGAGCGCGGGTACGGGACGGGGACGGGTCTAGGACTCTTCCTCTCGCGCGAGATCCTCTCGATCACGGGCCTCTCGATCCGCGAGTGCGGCGTTCCCGGGAACGGCGCCCTCTTCGAGATTAGGGTCCCCGAGGGGCTCTGGAGGGAGAGACTCGAGTGCGGGGCATGACGGGAAGGGAACACTACGTAATCGTCCCTATCGGGTACGTGCACTCGCCGTTCCGGTCGAGGGGCGATGCCCCGCGCCAGGGGAGGCTCTCCCCCGCCGTCTCCACAATCGAGGTGAGACCGGAATTCAGGGACGGCCTCTACAGGATAGGAGAATCGAGACACCTCTTTGTCCTCTGCTGGCTTGACCGGGCCGACCGGGATACCCTGAGAGTCGTCCCGCCCCACGACCCCGTGGAGAAGGGTGTCTTTGCAACCCGGTCCCCCGACAGGCCGAACCCGATCTCGCTCTCCCTCGTCGATTTACTCGGCGTTGAGGGATGCACGCTCACCGTGCGGGGACTCGATGCCCTCGACGGCACGCCCGTGGTCGACATAAAACCATACTCGGCGGAGATCGACGCGCCGGGAGAAGGCGGAGGCGGGTCGCGCGGGTTTCCGGGCCGGTCCACGGCGAGCCCGCGGGAAGTGCACGGTGGTCGCCCCGCGGGACCATGACGTTCTTTTGCCAGCAGTGCGGGGAATGCTGCAGCGTGATGGGAGGGGTATTTGCGGTCCGCGAAAGGGTGGGCCCGTTCCTGTTCGTCCTCGAGAATGTCTATACCGGCGAGAGAACGGAGGTCGAGGTCCATTCCTCCCTGCGGGACCTCTTCTCGTCGGGGGCGACCCTCCCCGGCTGGGAAGACCCCTGCGCATTCCTCCGTTTCGATGCCGCGTCGGGGAAGTCCGTGTGCACCGTGCACGGCACGAGGCCTTCCACCTGCCGGGATTACCAGTGCTGGAGGGTGCTCATCCTCGACGGGGCGGGGAGGCGCGTCGGGCGGGTCATGGAGCCGAGATTCCTCCACCTCGAGGACGAAAGGCTCGCCCGCGATTGGGAATCATTCAGGGACTGCCTCGACGGCCTGCCGGACGGGGAATGGGAAAGGGCCGTCGCCCGGTTCTTCCGCGGGAAGAACTACTCTGTTTTCACGTGAGGGACCATGGCCCCTCTCCATCGGAATCCCTTGCGGCCTCCCATCCACCGCTCACACGGGTGACGGTACCTGGCTCGATCTCCCCGCGTGGACGGGGCACTCGGTATTTATATCCGGGGAGGGAAAGGTTATGGATTGCAGGAGGACCGGTGCACGTGGCAGGAGAGGGGGGGAAAGTATCTGCTTCGCCCGCGGGAGACGAGGGGACCCATCCCGGGGGTGGGGGGAGAGGAACCCACTTTGTAGGCCGCGCGAGCAGGATCATCTTCCTCCTCGCGGTGGTAGGATCCGGCCTCCTCTCCATCGCCCTCTTCGTCTATGGATTCGTCATCACGCTCTCGAGCATCTCGTACGCGGTGTCCCACTTCTCGATCGATATTGCGGCCATGAAGGAAGCGATGGCCATCGCGGTGGAGATCGTGGACCTCTTCCTCGTCGCAACGGTCTTCTACATCATCTCGCTCGGGCTCTTTGAGCTCTTCGTCGCGAAGGCACCTCTCCCCGGCTGGCTCAAGATCAGCAACGTCGACGAGCTGAAGGAGAAGCTCCTCGGCCTCGTCGTCATCGCGCTCGCGGTCCTGTTCCTCGGGGAATCGCTCGTGTGGCCGGCGAGCCCGGGCGATCTCCTCGCCTACGGGATCGCGAACGCCGCGGTCATCGGGGCCATATCCCTCTACTTCATGACGAAGCACTAGCCACCGGGCCACCTCCAACGGCGGGATTACGATTTTTCACCTTCCGCGGGGCCCGGGAATACCTTATTTTCCCAGGGGATCCCACTCTGGATCATGCGCGTGGTTGCATTCAACGGGAGCCCGCGGAAGGGCGGGAACACGGAGAGACTCTTGAAGCGCGTCCTCTCTGTCCTCGAGGACGAGGGCATGGAGACCCTGCTCGTCCAGGTCGGTGGCGAGAAGATCCACGGGTGCACTGCCTGCGGGAAGTGCTTCGCGAACCAGGACCGGAAATGCATCTTTGACGACGACATCGTCAACGACTGCATCCGCGAGATGGCCGATTCCGACGGCATCCTGATCGGTTCCCCCACGTACTTCGCCGACGTCTCGCCGGAGACAAAGGCCCTCATCGACAGGGCGGGGTTCGTCGCAATGGCAAACGGGAGGCTTTTTTCCCGGAAGGTGGGTGCAGCCGTCGTCGCGGTTCGGCGGGCAGGAGGAATCCATGCCTTCGATACCATCAACCACTTCTTTGGCATCAGCAACATGTTCATCGTCGGGTCCACGTACTGGAACATCGGGGTCGGGTTGGACCCGGGGGACGTCGAGAGGGACCTCGAAGGGATGAAGACGATGGAGGTCCTCGGGCAGAACATGGCGTGGATCCTCAGGAAGATCCACTCGTGATCCCGCTTCGCGGGGAGAGGGGAGGTCCCCCCGACCGGCATCTCACACCATCCCTCATTTCGCGGGGGATACCCGGGGGGTCAAACAGCCTGGCGATCGCAGGACGTGTAGCGAGAATCCCGGCGCTTTCTGCACGCCGGGAGAGGAGTATCGCCGGTCGCGGCAGCCCTGCCGTCAGTGACCGGTAAATGGCCACGTGAAGATGATGATCTCGAGCGCGATGAGGAGGATGATGATCCACTCGAGGAAGTGGGCGTGCTGGACGTTCACCTCGTCGGAGAGCATGCGGTACGTCTCCCTGATGATCGAGAGTTTCCTGTTGACGCTCTGGCTCCACGAGTCGCTCCGGAGCGCCTGCAGGGCTGCAGCGTAGACCCGGGCGTAGTAGATGTCGTCCGTGACCTTGATGAGGTTGTTGATGTCCTCGAGGATCTCCGAGACCTCGGCCTGCTCGCTCATGAGAACCTTCATGAGCGTCCGGTAGTGGAGGGAACGGATGATCCACCACTGGCGGTCCGCGTTCTCGATGTCCTCGTACATCCTGTCCATCTGGCGCGAGAGCTCCCTGTCGTAGAACCGCAGCTCGAGGACCTGGACGGCTGCAAACTCGATGAGCTCGATCAGGTCGACGGGGGGCTCGGGCGATATGATGAGGGCGCCACCCCACGAGATGATGGCCTTCTCGTTCGGGTAGTACGAGAACGAGTGCTGGAGGGTCTCCCTCCGGATCTCGGGGGAGAACTCCCCTCTCTCCCCGAGCAGGACGGCGACGGGGTCGAGGGACGGGTCGTCCCGGTCGGTGAGGTAGATAGTGTAGTCGTCGTAGAACTCGGGGTCGACGGGCCTTGAGCCGATGTGAACCGAGAGTATGCTGCGCAGCTCGGCGAGTGCCGCGTCGAAGAGGTGCCCGAGCCGGTCGTGGCCGGAGAAAGAGAGTGCCATATCCTGGAGGACCAAAGGGGGGGCATCCATCTCCTCGAGGGAGAGGCAGAGGGAGAACGCCCCGAATTCGTAGATGCGGGCCATCGCCTTGAGGGGCAGGGTGCCACGCACGGTGTCCACGGTCATCCCCGGGAGCCTGATGAGGAGGGGCGGCTGGTCGATCATGATGGAAGTGGGGTTGACCCTCTGGAACCGGAAACGGGAGGTCGTCATGTTCGCCGCGAGGCCCTCCTCGAGCTCCCCGAGGTCGATCTCCTCGCCGATATCGAATATCCGGTAGAAACGTATGGAATACATGTGCCGCGATCCTCCCCTTCTCTCCCCTAGTGTGTGCATGCCGCGAGACGATTAAGCCTTCCCGGAGGACGGGGGGATCCCGGAATGCGCGACACGGGCTTTCGGAAACGAAGGCCCTTTTGTTCGCCCGGGACACACGATCTGGCATGGAGTTCCCGTTCTGCACCCGCGTGTCCGGTTCGTGGCTCCGCTCCCTCACTGCGGGCATGCTCCTCCTCCTCGTCGGCCTCCTCCTCGTCCTCGAGCCCGCCCTCTCCCTCACGCTCGCCCTCTATTCACTCGGTATCGTCTCCCTGCTCGTGGCTCTCCTGTGCCTCGCGGTCGCTGCCCTCCTCTCCCGGGGCGGAGGATTGCCCTTCTTTTTCCCCCTCTCGCTCGGCCTCCTCCTCCTGGCCGTGTCGATCGTGGCATTCGTCTCGCCGGGAATCCTCGGCGGGGTGATCGCGACCCTCGCCGGGGCCATCCTCGTCCTCGTCGGCCTCGGGCTCGCGGCCACCGCGGCGTTCTCGGCTGCTTCCCCGGGGAGGCGGGCACTCTCCATCCTCCTCGGGATCTCATTCCTCGCCGCCGGGATCCTCGCGATCCTGGACCCGCGGTCGGTCTCTTTCGTCGCGGCGAGGATCGCCGGGGTTGTCACCGCCGGCATCGGTCTCCTCCTCGTCGCGGGCGCCATATCCGCGTGGTGGAGGGAGAGGCACGCGGGGCCGGGGACGACGGACCTCGCAACCCGGTGAGAACGGGGGGTTTATGCCATCTACCGGCGACCTTTTTGCCCGGTGACGTCACAATACTCTCATGTCACGCGAGGGTAGGCAAGCCAGGCCAAAACCGGCGGACTTAAGATCCGTTCTCGAAGGAGTCCGTGGGTTCGAATCCCACCCCTCGCATCCACCCCTCCTGCCTTTCTCCCCCGTCAGAGGTGGATTACCTCGAACGGCCCGAGGTGCTTGTCGAGAAACTCCGCGAGTACCTTCCTGTGGCAGTGCTTCGCGTCCGCCTCGTAGCAGAGGAGGCAGGAACCCACGAGGTCGCCCCGCGTCAGGAGGGAGGCGACATCCCGCCCGGCGAGGAGTTTCCTGTACCCTGCCTTGAACTTTGTCCAGGTGATCTCCCCCCTCTTCATCTTCCCGAACAATTCCGGCGTCGGGGCACACTCCGGGACGTGGCGGTACCCAATCTTGCCGAGACCGGAGAGGAGGTAGGGGAGATTCTTCTTGCTCGCGAAACCACCGCCGCTCGGTTTCAGCCTCACGTCAATGACCTCCTTTACCTTGTGCGTGAGGAGGGGCGAGAAGAACTCCTCGGCGGTGCACCCCTCGTACCCTATCGTGAACAGTCTTGCCATGGTAATGACGATCCTCACCTATTCTGTCGTGCCCGGTCAGGTAATTTAACGTCGGCATCGACATAGTACTCGTTGCGAATGCCCGGAGACGAGAGTCGGAAGGACGATCGCAGTTCCCCCTCGCTGAAGGCGAAGGTCTACTCCCTCCTCGAGGGTGACCCGGAGAGGGGCGGGACCGCTGCCCGGGTGACCGGACTCTTCCTCGTCCTCCTCATCGTCGCGAACGTCGCGGCGACCGTGCTCGAATCCGTGGAGAGTATCTCGGCGGCATTCCCCGTGTTCTTTGCCACTTTCGAGGCATTCTCCATCGGCGTCTTCACGGTCGAGTACGTCCTCCGGCTCTGGACATGCACCGAGAACGCGGCGTTCTCCCGCGTGGTGTCCGGCAGGATCCGGTACATGGCGACACCCCTCGCGGTCGTCGACCTCCTCGCCTTCCTCCCCTTCTACGTCCCGTTCCTCGTCCCCCTCGACCTGCGGTTCCTGCGGGTCATCCGCGTGATGAGGATCCTGCGGCTCTTCAAGCTGGGACGGCACCTCGAGGCCCTGCGGTTCATGGAGAAAGCCGTCAGGAGGGGGAAGGACGCCCTCGCGATCGCGGCACTCGTGGTCGTCATCCTCGTCGTCTTCTCCTCGTGCCTGATGTACGCCCTCGAGCACGAGGTCCAGCCCGGGGCATTCGAGAGCATCCCTGCCACGATGTGGTGGGCGATCGTGACCCTGACGACGGTCGGGTACGGCGACATCTATCCTGTCACCCCTGCGGGAAAGATCGTCGCGTCATTCATCGCCGTCCTCGGGATCGCGATGTTCGCGGTCATGACGAGCATCCTCGCCACCGCGTTCATCGAGGAGATGGAGGCGAGGCTGGACCGGAGGGGGAGGAGGGATCTCTCCCCCGGGGAGACCATCGCCCTCCTCGAACGACTCGAGGGGCTGCGGGAGAGGGGAGTCATCACGGGGGAAGAGTTCGAGGAACAGAAGGGGAGGATACTCGGGCCGGGAAAGAGGGGGGAGTGAGTTCCCGGCGGGGCGGGGAGGCGCCCCGGGGGCCTGGCAACGGTTCCATTGCCGCGTCCACCGCGCGCGGGGCGGTATCAGATGAGGTTGCCATAGCGCGAGGCGCACGCGTCGCGGTACGCACTCTCGACGTCGGAATCGGGGGGCGTGTAGCGGCGCGGGACGTACCCGAGGATCTTCCGAATCTTTAGCGAGATGGCTTCGCTCCTCCCCCTCACGATCGCCGCCTGCCCGTGGACCGGCACTTGCCTCGAGTGGATCTCCTCGTGACAGCGCGGGCAGAGCACGAGCAGGTACCTCTCGAGATCTTCGGGGGAAGCGAGGGCTTCTTCCCCCGGGTCGCAGAACGAGTGGATCACGAATGCGTCGTCGGTGAGGGTGCTGCCGCACACCTCGCACAGCGACCCTACCGCCCTCCTCACGGCCCCTGCCTTCTCGGGGTGCACGAGCAGGAAATGGCACACCGACATCGTGGCGATCACCCCCTCACGAGGGGATCGCGCGTCCGGCCATATAATGGTCGCGCACCGAATGGTCGCGCACCGCGAGATCACTGCGCGTCTGCCCCGCGACCCGCGGGCATCGTCCCCCGTGCCCCGAGAACGGACCGCCCGAGTGGGCTGATGCGGTAGATGATGTACGTGCCCTGTGCCTCTCCCTCGATGAGCCCTGCCCTCCGGAGGACGTGGAGGTGGTACGAGAGGCGGGAATCGGCGATACCGAGCACGTGCTTGATCACGCAGACGCAGAGGGGGTGCTCCTCGAGGAGGAAGAGGATCTTCAGGCGGACCCGGTCTGCGCAGGCCCTGTGCACCTCCTCGAGGGCGGCGATCTCCGGCTCGGGGGGGAGGGCCGCGACGATCCCGCCGATTCCTCCCCACACTTCGAGTGCCTTTTCGATCTCCGCGGGGATCGCGGGAGATCCGTCGCCGCGCACCCTTCCCCCTCTCTTGCCGGGCATCTCACAAGAGGTGGGACCTTTACATTTTTAACACGTGCTGAGACCCGGGGTGGCGGGGTGCCGGGAACCCGGAAGAACGGCGTCCCGTCGCACGCTGGACCGGGACACCGTCCCGGTTTTCGCATGGGCCGTGCGGGGATGCACCCGGTAGCCGGCCGCCACCTGCACCCCGGTCTCTCCCGTTCTTGCCCCGTGCCCGGGGATCATATGATGATCGCCGCGGACTTCTTGTCTTTCTCCTCGTCGAAGTCGGTGACCGCGACCTCGGTGGTGAGGATCATCCCCGCGATGGAGGCCGCGTTCTGGAGGCCGACCCTCACGACTTTTGCCGGGTCGATCACGCCCCTCTCCATGAGGTTCTCATACGCCCCGGTCTTCGCGTTGTACCCAAACATCCTGTCGCCGCTGCTCCGGATGCGCGCGATGACCTCCGCGCCCTCGACGCCGGCATTCCGGGCGATCTGGCGGAGGGGCTCCTCGAGGGCCCTTCGCACGATCGCAACGCCGATCTTCCTGTCGTCGTCGAACCGCAGCGCGTCGAGGGCGGAACTTGCCCAGAAGAGCGTGAGACCGCCGCCGGGAACGACCCCCTCCTCGACTGCCGCCTTCGTCGCGTTCAGCGCGTCGTCGATGCGCATCTTCTTCTCCTTGAGCTCCGTCTCGGTCGCCGCGCCGACCTTGATGACCGCGACACCGCCCGTGAGGTTCCCGAGCCTCTTCTTCAGTTCTTCCTTCCTGAACTCGGAGTCCGAGATGTTGATCTGTGACTCGATGAGCCGGACCCTCTCGTCGATTGCCTTCCTGTCGCCCTTCCCCCCGACGATGAGGGTCTTTTCGCCGTCGACCCTGACCGTGTGGGCCGAACCGAACGCGGCCCGGGAGACGTTCTCGAGCTTCATCCCCCTGTCCTCCGAGATGACGGTCGCACCGGTGAGGATCGCGATGTCCTCGAGGATCGCCTTCCTCTCGTCGCCGAAGCCCGGTGCCTTGACGGCGCAGACCTTCACGGCGCCCCGGATCAGGTTCAGGATGAGTGCGGCGAGGGCCTCGCCCTCTACGTCCTCGGCGATGACGAGGAGGGGCTTTCCTTCCTGCGCGGCGGTCTCGAGGATGGGGATCATCTGCTTGAGGGTCGAGATCCGCCGGTCCGTGACGAGGATGGATGGGTCCTCGAACTCGACGATCATCTTCTCGTGGTCGGTCACCATGTAGGGCGAGATGAACCCGCGGTCGAACTGCATCCCCTTGACGACCTCGAGGCTCGTCTCGAGGCTCTTTGCATCCTCGACGGTGATCAGCCCGCCGTACCCGACCTTCTCCATCGCATCGGAGATGAGCCGCCCTATCTCCTCGTCGTTGTTTGCCGATATCGTGGCGACCTGTATGATGCGCTCGCGGTCCTTGACGGGAACGCTCACCGATTTTATGTAATCAACCACAGCGGCGACCGCCGCGTCGATCCCGCGCTTGATCTCGATAGGGTTCCCGCCCGAGGAGACGTTCTTCAAGCCCTCGGTGAGGATCGCCTGGGCAAGGAGCGTGGCCGTCGTGGTACCGTCCCCCGTCTTGTCCTGCGTCCTCTGGGCCACCTCCTTGATGAGTTTCGCGCCGATGTTCTCGAACTTGTCGTGGAGCGTGATCTCCTTCGCGATCGTCACGCCGTCGTTCGTGACCACCGGGTTGGTCGGCTTGTCGAGGACGACGTACCGGCCCTTCGGCCCGAGGGTGATCTTCACGGTGTCGGCCACCTTGTTCACGCCCGAGAGGAGGAGCCGGCGGGCTTCCTCGTGGAAGATCAGCTGCTTTGCCTGGGCCATTCGATCCTCACCCCTCCACGATACGCGCCACGATGTCCTTGAACGGGACGATCACGTACGTCTCCCTGTCGATCTCGAACGTCTCGGCGCTGTACCCGCCGTAGAGGATACGGTCGCCCGGTTTCAGGGGCAGCGGAGTCCCGTCGTCGCGCGTCCCGACGGCGATCACCGATCCCTGCTTCCTCTGCTCGCGCGCGGACTCGGGGATGTAGATCCCGCTCTTGGTCCTCTCCTCTGTGCGTATCGGCTTGACAAGGACCCTTTCACCAATGGGCACAATCTCCATCGTGCATCCGCACCTCCTGGAATGTACCTACACTTATCGCCGAAAAAATATTTAATAATTATCAAAATTGTATATATGATTTCGATAAAATACAATAAGTTTATATTTTATATAACTTGAATTTATTTTCGGCACGAGGTGGTGGCAGTGGGACGAGAGATCATCCTCCGGCAGGAGGACCGCCCCGTCGAGGGCGGCGTGGAAGGGGAAGTGATATGGTTCTGCCGGTGCCTCGGGATCGCGCAGGGCCGCGACATCGAGAGGGTGGCATCGCGGATCATCATCGCCCTCCTCTCCGCGGGTTCGCAGGGAGAGGGCATCACCGTCGAAGAGATCGCGCACGAGCTTGCAGTCTCCCCTGCACGCGTCAACCACCACATAAGGAGACTCTCGAGCGCGGGCATCGTCTACAGGGAGAGGAAGCGGATTTTCATCCGGGGCAGGAGCCTCGTCGCACTCGTGCGCGAGATACGGAAGGATGCGCTCAGGATTCTCGACGACCTCGAGGTCGCGGCAGGCGAGATTGACAGGGAATACGGGATCCTCCACCGCGAGGCGCGGAAGCCGGAGGTGCGCGGTCCATGACGGAGAGGTCCTACCACCACATTCACGATATATTCAGGCGCCTGCTCGAGAACATCCAGGATATCATCGTGATCGTCATCTGCGCGCTCCTCTTCGCGCTGATGATCAGGATACTGGCCGGTCTCTACGAGGCACTCGCGGGGCCGATTGATTTCAAGTTCATCGCCTCGGAGCTGATCTACATCCTCGTCCTCGTCGAGATCTACCGCCTCCTCATCATCTACATCCGCGAGCACCGCATCGCCGTCGACATCATGATCGAGGTCGGGATAGTCTCCATACTCCGCGAGGTGATCCTGCACGGGGTCCTCGAGGTAAATCCCCTCTCACTCCTCGCGATCTCCTTCTTCCTCTTTTCGCTGATGCTCCTCCTCAGGTACGGCGCCGTGAGGAAGGAGGAGAAAGAGAGGATACCGAGCGAGGGATTCATCGCCGAGCTGAGGAAGAGCCTCGGGAAGAACAGAATCACCTGATTCCGGGCACCCCATCTTTTTTCTGAAGGGGAGGTGGATACTCTATGCATGCGGATCGAAGTGGAGGGGATACGGGGGCTTCCCCTGATAAAGAAGGGAGACGACCTCGCGGCCCTCATCTGCGAGAAGTACTCGTTCTCGGACGGTGACATCCTCTGCATCGCGTCGTCGGTCTATTCCAAGGCGAAGGGTTACACCCGGTCTCTCAAGGACATCGTGCCCTCCGCGCGGGCGAGGCGAATTGCGGAGAGAACGCGCGAAGACCCCCGGTTCATCCAGGCAGTCCTCGACGCGTCGAGCGAGGTCCTCCTCGAGTACCCCTTCGTCCTCTCCGAGGTCTCCTGCGGCCACGTCGGCGTGCGCGCCGGCGTCGACCAGAGCAACATCGAGGACGACATGGTCATCCTCCTCCCCCCCGACCCGATGGGAGCGGCAAGGGAAGTGAGGGAGAGGATAAGGGAACTCACCGGCAGGGACGTCGGGGTTATCATCACGGACACCTGCGGGAGATCCTTCCGCCGGGGCCAGACGGGCCACGCCATCGGGTGGAGCGGGATGGTGGCAATCCGCGACTTCCGCGGGGACACGGACCTCTTCGGCCACGTCCTGAAGATCACCGAGGAGGCAGTCGTGGACGAGATCGCGGGGTTTGCAAACTACGTGATGGGGGAGAGCAACAACGGTGTTCCCGCGGTGGTATTCCGCGGGTGCGCGCCGTGGCAGGGTCACGACAACCTCTACTTCAACAGGGACGAGGATATCATCCGGGCCCTCCTCGTGCGCGAAATATCCGGGCAGGGCAACCCCTCCTGATTCCCCCAGCCCCTCTGCGCATTTCAGCGGCCGCCGCACTCCTGGACGAGGCGGGCCAGCGCCCGGAAATCGCACTCGAGTTCCCGCGCCATCGCCGGGTTGTGGGTGACCACCGCGGGGTGGAAAACCGGGAACACGGCGATCGCACCCCCCGCGTCCCGCGGGTGCACGGCGTGCCTCCTCCTCCTTGCCTCGCGGAAGGAGGAGAACGGGATGCCGAAAAGCGAAAAGACGGCCTGCGTTGCGATCCTTCCCATCGGGACCACGACCGCGGGGGAGAGGATATGCACCTCCTCTCTTAAGTACGGGAGGCACGACGCAATCTCTCCCTTCTTCGGCACCCTGTTGCGTGGCGGGCGGCACTTCACGACGCTCGTGACGAATACTTCCTCCCTCGAGAGACCGGAGATCGCGAGCATTCCCGAGAGTACCTTTCCCGCCCTCCCCGCAAACGGCCTCCCCGTCTCGTCTTCCGTCCTCCCCGGTGCCTCCCCGACGAAGAGGTAGGTGCAGGGGACCGGCCCTTCCCCCGGGACTGTCCGGGTCCTCGAGAGCGAGAGGGCGCAGCGCGTGCACCCGGCGATCTCTCCCGCGAGGATATCCATCAGGACGCCGGGCGACACCGTGGAATCCGCATCCCTGTCCATGGAAGATGCCCAATACTTTTCAGGTGGCGGGGAGATTATTCAATCGGAATAAAACCGGCCCACCCGGGGAAGCGCTCCGCGGTGGCCGGCAGGGCGTTATGCCCGCGTCGTTTTCGGGCAGGGGAGCGAGAGGAGGGTGCGCCATGGCAAGGGGATCGCGACGGGGAACCCGATCCGGCGGGAGAACTCCCCCCGAAAACGCCCGCCTTGTTCCCGCAGGGTACCGCATCGTCGGGGACATTGCGGTCGTCTCGACCCACCCCGGCACGGCGGAGGGGGCAAGAGAACTTGCGGGCGCGATTGTGGCGCGGCACAGGAATGTCAGGACAGTCCTCTCCCGGGAGCCCATCCCGAGGGGCGATTGCCGCGTCCCGGGGTATGCAGTCATCTCCGGCAGGGGCACGGAGACGGTGCACAGGGAGTTTGGATTCACGTACCACCTCGATCTCTCGAAGGTCTTCTTCGATTCGCGGCTCGCGTCCGAGCGTGCGCGGGTCGCGGCCACGGTCGAGCCCGGCGAGAGGGTACTTGTCCCGTTCGCGGGTATCGGGCCCTTCGTCGTGCCGGTCGCGGCCCGGGGAGCGTTCGTCACCGCGGTAGAGAATAACCCGCACGCGGTGGGATTCCTGCGCGGGAACTGCGAGAAAAACGGTGTCTCGAGCCACGTCACCATCCGCGAGGGGGACTTCTTCTCACTCCTCCCCGCCCTCCCGCGCGACTTTGACCGCGCGATAGTCCCCGCACCCTACGGCAGGGACGATGCTCTCCCCCTCACCGCGGCCCTCGTGGGGAGCGGGGGAAAAATACACTTCTACACCTTCAAGAAGGGGCACGAAATAGGGGAATTTACGCGGCGGTTTGAGGACCGTGGCCTCGTTTTGCGCGCCGCCAGGGCATGCGGGAACGTTGCCCCGGGAGTCTCCCGGTACTGCCTGGAATTCGAGAAAAGGTGATCCCGCGGCCCGCGGGACGTCGCTCCCCCTGCCTCACCGCTCTATCTTCCTGATGTGCTCCGACGCGGCGAGGGCGAGGGCGGGGCGGTTCTCGATCCGCGCGATGTCCTCCACCGCCTCGAGGACGTGGACCGAGTCCTCGAGGAAGGAGAGGATGTCGGCCGGGTAGATGTCGATCCCGTATTCCTCGAGGAGATACTGGCTGATCTGGCGGTGGTCGAGGCCGTTTTCCCGAAGTTCGAGTATCTCGCGGGTGAATTTCCTCTCCGGGCACCCGCAGAGGGGAGCGTCCCTGCACCTGCAGTCGAGGAAGGAGTGGACGAACGAGACGAGGTTCTCGCGGAGGGTATGGCCGAGCCTGTCGAAGTTGATGCGGGACGAGACCGCCTCGAGTGTTGCCGCGTGGAATGCCTGGTCGGGAATGCGGAATCCCGCGACCCTCTCGAGCCGCCGCGCGTGGCGAAAACGGGCCTTCTCGGCTATCACACCTCTCCTGCCTCTTCGTCGAAGTCCTTGAGCGAAGCGACGGCTTCTGCCATGCTCTCGATCTCTATCAGCCACTCGTCAAAAAGGGTGGGTTGCTCGAGGTCTTCCTTGATGTACTTGCCGCAGCAGGATGCCCCGGCGATGACGTTCGCGGCGATGTCGGCCGCGATATCGAGCGCTTTTTCCATGTCCGTGTCGATTACCTTCCTCCCCTCGTTCACGAGTCCCTTGATGTCTTTCTGGTATTCGCCCGCGAGGAATTTCCTGCACCCCGCGAAGAGCACGAGGAGGGAGAGCTGCAGGGACTCGATGTAGTCCTCGAGGTCGTCACTCGGCGCGTCCCCCATCACGATTGCCTCCACCTCGCCGAGCTTCTCGAGGGCCTCCTCCTTCGTGTATCGCCCGTTCTGGTACAGCTTGATGATCTTCAAGACGGAGAGCGTGATGTCCATTGCAAAGTTATAGAGGACGGTATACCCCTCGGGCATCTCCTCGCTCCCGGGTTCCGGCTCGAACCTCGACTCCCGGAGGGTCTTTATCCAGTTGTCCCACCGGTCCTTGTTGTAGAATATGTAGAAGAGTTTGAGCGGTTCTTCCTTTGCCACTCCCTTCTTCTCCGCCTTTTCTCTCTTTTTTGCCATTGCCATACAGGTAATCGCCCCCATGATAAAGGTGTATCGGATTGTCGCGCGCAAGGAGTTCGCAAAATGGAGAGTTTTTCCCGCGGGGGCGGTCCCGGCAACCCCGGCAACGGTTGGTGGCCTTCAGGTTTTCCGGCAGAGCCGTGCAGTCTTCCTCATCTCCCGCACCGTGGCGCCGATCCCCTCGATGTAGAACAGCATCCTTGACCCGATGCTCCAGAACGGGCTCCTCCTCGTGGCGTGGTTGATGAGGTAATGGTGGTAGAACCTCGTGATCTCCACGCGGAGCGACTCGTCCACCGATCGCATGGCTGCATCCACGTCGTCGGGGACGTCCGGGAATACCTTCGAGAGCCTCGAGAGATTCTCCGCGGACGCGACGAGGAAGTCCCTCATCACCGTCACCATCTCCTGGGGGAGATCTATTTCCCTCTCCCGCGCGAGGGAGAGCACGGAGACGAGGTCCCTTGACTCGTCGGCGAGAACCCGCCCGAGGCTCGATATCCTCGCGAGGCACGCGAGTTTCTCTGCATCGCCCTTCCCTAGTTCCCGCGTGGACACGTCGAGGATGGCCGCCGAGATCTCGTCGTAGAGGAAACGGACGTAGTCCTGCAGGAGTGTAATCCTCCCCGTGTCGAATTTCGGCGCGTCGATGAGGCCGCAGATGCACGAGAGGGCTTCCCCTGCCGTGGTCATGAGGTGGGTCACCTCGCGGCTCACGAGGGCAATCGCCTCCCCCGTGTCCCCCGGGAGGGGTTTTCCCAGGTATCTGGGTGAAAAGACGATCTCCTCCTCCTGCCCCGGGACCGTCATCTTGACGAGCGACGCGAACGGCTGAAGGGCGGCGAGGAAGACGATGCCGCACACGAGGTTGAATATCAGGTGCGCGTTGGCGACCTGCTGGGCGGGATCTCCGCCGAGCATGCGCACGAGGTCCGCAAACGGCCCGAGGAACGGCAGGAAAAGGAGGACGCCGAGGAAATTGAAGAGGAAGTGGGCACTCGCAACCCTCTTTGCCGGCATGTTCATCCTCCATGCGACGAGGAGAGCCGTCGTGGGAGTCCCGAGGTTTGCGCCGAGGAGGATGGGGATCGCGGTTCCGGGAGAAAGGAGGCCGTTCTGGGCCATCACGACGACGAGCCCCGTGGTGACAGAACTCGACTGGAACAGCGTCGTGACGAGGAAGCCGAAACCGATCTGGAGGAAGGGATTGTCGAGGGCAGCGAGGATCGAGACGAGGGAGGGATCGTACCGGTAAGGTTCGAGGATTGTCGATATCAGCGAGAGGCTGAAGAAGACGAGGCCGAAGTAGAACAGGGGACGGCCGAGCACCCTGTACTTCCCGCCCGCTATCCCGATCGCAAAACCGGCCACGATGAGGAACGGCGCAAAGGACGTGAGCTTCAGTGCAACGAGCTGCGACGTCACCGTCGTCCCGATGTTGGACCCGATGATGATCCCGAGTGAAGACGAGAACGAGATGATCCCGGCGTTCACGAGCCCGACCGTGATGACGGTCGTCGCGGTGCTGGACTGGATGACCGCGGTGACGAGGGTTCCCGCGAGGACTCCCCGGGCCGGGGTGCAGGTCACTTTCTGGATGAAGGAGCGGAAGTGCTCCCCCGCAGCCTGCTGGATCTCGCGGGAAAACTGCTCGATCCCGTAGAGGAAGAGGATTATTACGGGAATGACGGCAAAGACGAGTTCAATGAATATCATGTCCCCGCCCCGCGCGCACCCGCTCCGACGCGCACGCGGTGCCCCGTGCGGATCACCCGCGCTGCGGCACGGCCTCCCCCGGCCTCTTCAGGACGAGGATCGGGACACGTGTCGTTCGCACGACGTTTCCGGTCGTCGTCCCGAGGAATCTCGGGATGAACCCCCTCCTGCCGGCCGACTTCACCACGATGAGCGAGGCGCCCTCCTCCCTCGCGTGCGCGGCGATCTCCTCGGCGGTATTCCCGGCCCTGAGCGCCGTTCCGACCGGGACATTCCTCCGCGAGAACACCTCCGCGCACTTCTCGAGCTGGGCCCGCGCGGAATCCGCCAGTTGCCGGGTCTCGCGTTCCGGGGCGCCGCGGTCCATCACGTGGAGGATGGTGACGCGTGCGGGGCGGGGGAGCCTCTCCGCGGCGAGCGCGGAAATGTCCGGCGGAGAAAAGTCTGTGCAGATGAGCACGTGGGAAAAAAGGTCCGCGCAGGGATGCACCTTGCCCTCGGCCCTCTCCTCTTGCGGTCTCCCGACGAGGAGGATATCGGTCTGCCCGTCGCGGAGGACATCGGTCGCGACACTCCCCACGAAGATGGACTCGATGACGCCCTGTCCTTTCCTCCCCATGAGGGTAAGGGAGCTCCCCTCGGCGTCTGCAACCCGGTTGACCACGTCCGAGATACTCCCGCCCGTGATCTCTTCCACGCGCACCTTCACGGAGAAGCGTGTTTCACCCGCTTTCCTCACGAGTTCCTCGAGGCGGAGACGGGCATAGTCAGCCTCCGGGCTCACGTACTCTCCCGGGATGGAGGGGTGCTTCGTGTAGACCACGTGGAGGAGGTCGACCTGCCGTATGCCCGGGATGTACCGGAGGCAGGAGAACGCGTGCTGCGAGTCAGGAGAGAAATCGAACGGAACGAGGACTTTTTCGTACATGGGAGATTCCTCCGGGAGACCCTGTCAGTGGTAAGGTAATGTGTCCCGCGGCGCATATTTAAAATGTGCAGGAAGGCGGCGCGCGGCACGGTGTTTCCCTCGCTTCGCAGCCATCACGCCCACCGTTCCCGCACGGGGGAAACCTGTTGCCCGGCCATTCCCGCTCGCCGCGGTTCCCTTTATCCGTCTGGATGGCGAAAGTTACCCCGGAAGCTTGCGCATGTCAGCACTGCGGGAAGGACCTGCCGTGATGGTCCGCTACGGGGAGATATTCCTCAAGAGCAGCCCTGTCCACAGGGAGTTCACCGGCGTCCTCCTCCGGAACTGCAGGCAGGCACTCCTCTCGGAAGGCCTCGCCACGGACGCGAGGGTCATGAGGGGCAGGATATTCTTCTACGGCAATTCTCCCGGAAAGGTCGCGGACGTTCTCTCCCGCGTCTTTGGGATCGTCGACGTCGCGGTCTGCACGGTGACCGCGCCGGATCCCGATGCCGTCACCCGCGCTGCCGTCGCGCTCGCGGCGCGCTCCCTCGGCAGTGGGATGCGGTTTGCGGTCCGGGCACGGAGGGAGGGCGTCCCCGGGATCACGAGCCAGGACCTCGCCGCGCGGGTGGGGTCCGCCGTGCTCTCCGCCATCCCCGGTGCGGTCGTCGACCTCGACAACCCCGATTACGAGGTACACGTCGAGCTGCGGGCATCGGGCGGGGTCGTGTACGACAGGCGCATCCCCGCACCCGGCGGGCTCCCCCTCGGGACACAGGGGAGGGTCCTCGTCCTCCTCTCGGCCGGAATAGACTCGCCCGTCGCCGCGTGGCTGATGATGAAACGGGGGTGCGAGGTCACTGCGCTCCACGTGAGCCCGGGGGGACCGGCAGGGGAGGAGACGGTCGCGGGGGTCCTCGGCCTCGCCTCCGTGCTCTCGGAGTGGTGCAGGGGTTTCCCTATCCGCGTCCTCGTCGTCGACGCGGGGCCTTTCTACCAGAGGCTCGTTGCGAGGGGCAACCCGAGGTTCCGGTGCATCCTCTGCAAGAGGTTCATGGTACGGCTCGGCAGTCTCCTCGCCATGCGCGAGGGGATCCCCGCGATCTGCACGGGCGAGAACCTCGGGCAGGTCGCGTCCCAGACACTCCAGAACCTCGCCGTGATCTCCCGCGCGGCAACGGTCCCCCTGTTCCGGCCACTCGTCGCGTACGACAAGCAGGAGATCGTCGCGCTCGGGAGGAAGATCGGGTCGTTCGAGAGGGCGAAGAGCACGCTTTCCTGCCCGTACGTGCCCCCGACGCCCGCGACGGTCTCCGACGAGGGCACGATTGCCGCGCTCGAGGAAGGCTTTTGGGGAGACGCGCTCGGGGAGGCCCTCCTCTCCGGCGCGGAGGAGTACGTCGCGTTGAACGGGAGTGTCTCCCGGGCCGGCTCGCGGGAAGGGTGACGGCAGTCAGGGGGCCTCGCCCGCGGCCGGCGCGTTCTCCGCGGGGGGCAACGTGACCTCCCGGACGGCGGGCCTCACACCGATGTAGGAGCAATACCCCTTGTAGCACGCGATCGCGCCCGCAGTCTGGTTGAAGAACAGCCTTTGCCGGTTCCCGGCATCCATCATCCACGAGTCTATCGCCTGGGTCTCGATCCCGGGGATGTAGGTTGTCCACTGGCCGTACAGGGTCTCGATGAGCGTCTCGTTGAGCGAGAACCCGTGGCCCCGCTTGAGCGCGAGGGCAGAGGACCCCGTGACCGGGTTCGTGTAATCGAGGTACCTGTACTCGGCCATGTCCCTCGCCCTCGCGAGGGCGAGCCCGTACGCCCTCTCGTCGAAGAGCACGGGGCTTGCCCCCTCCGCCACGCGGAGGCGGTTGAGGTAGAGGATCGCATGCCTGCTCTCGTCAGGCGTCGTGTTCGCCCTGAACGTGTCACGCGCGATGACCTGGAACCACCCAAGGGTCATCGCGGACAGCCCGCGGAGCGCGTCACCCGCGGCGATCCTCGCCCCCGGCACGGTGAGAACGACGAGGATAGCAAAGAGGCCGAGGGCGAGGATGAGGACGAGGACGACGAGGGCCTTGCGGGAGAGGAGAGGGCGCCGCGCCGGCCTCGCGAGCGGGATGAGCGGGGCGTCCTTCTCAAAGGAGTATTCCTCGAGGTGAAATCCGCGGACGATCGCGTCCATGTCCTGTATCCTGAGGGTGTACCCGGAATCGACGAACCCTAGCCTCTCGACGAGGTCGTCTGCGGTCACCACCCTGAACCACTTGACCTTTCGGAAGTCGATCTGGCCTTCCGGGTACGTGCTCCCCCTGCAGAAGTACAGCCACGACGCAGTCTTGCGGAGGTTCTGTTCCCCTATGTGGGGGAAGTTATCACGGCAGATCGGGATCATCCTGTCGATGAAGTCCTGCCTGTGCATTTTTGCCTGGATGAAGAGGTTCGGGAGGACGATGGGGCCGTCCTTCGTCTCGACCTCCCAGTTCCCGTTCTCAAGCCCCCTTATCTCCCCGCGGAATGCCTTCAGGTCGAGGAGGACGGGGCCGTTCTTCGTGAGGATGATGCAGTCGATCTGCGCGTTTGCGACGAGCACCCCCGTGAGGACGTACACGGGCTCCTCTGCGTACGCCTCCCGCAGGATCCTCACGATCTCGCGGAGCTGCCGGTACTCGTGCTCGAGCTTGATCTTCTCTCCCCTGAAAAACCGGATTCCCATGCCGCACACCCGACTGCCGCGCGGGCTTCGGGACCTCGTACAAGGTATGCGCTGTATTTTGATAACCTTGTCGAGAAGTTCCCCCAATCCATGGGTTTTTTGTGGGGAAACGGAAGACGAGATCCACGGGAGTGAGGGTGCCCCGGAAGAAACGTGCGGGATTCACCGGATGGGAGCGCGTCACCATCCGCGACGACCGCGGGACCGAGAGGGAGGCGATCGCCCCGGTCATCGTCTCTGCGTCCCGTTCGACGGACATCCCCGCGTTCTACGGCGACTGGTTCGTGGAGAGGCTCCGGAGGGGGCACGCGGCGTGGGTCAACCCGTGGAACGGGAACGTGCAGTACGTCTCGTTCGCGAAAACGAGGGCAATCGTATTCTGGTCGAAGAATCCCGCGCCATTCCTCGAGGAAATCGACGTCGTGCGGGAGATGGGGTACTCGGTCTCCTTCCTCTACACCCTCAATGATTACCGGCAGGAGTCACTCGAGCCACGCGTCCCCCCGCTCCCCGAGAGGGTGAGGACTTTTGCCCGCCTCTCCTCCATCCTCGGCCCGGCAAGGGTCACGTGGCGGTACGATCCCCTCCTCCTCTCGGACTCACTCTCCGTAGACGATCTCCTCTCGCGCGTGGAGTCCATCGGTGCCTCTGTCCACAGGTACACGCGGCGCCTCGTCGTGAGCTTCGTCGATATCGCGAAGTACCCGAGAGTCCAAAGGCTCCTCTCCGTGTCGGGGCACACCGGTGTACGGGAGTTTTCCCCCGGGGAGGTCGACCAGTTCTGCGCGGGGCTCGCAGACATCGCGTCCGGCTGGAACCTCGATATTTACGCGTGCGGGGAGGAAAGGGACCTCTCCTCGTTCGGCATTCACCGCGGCGAGTGCATCAGCGCGTCGCACCTGGCCTCCGCATTCCCGGGTGACAGGCAACTCCTCTCGTTCCTCTCGCCAGCGCTCCGCGGGGGCGATTCCGCGGGTGCCGGGCCTCTCAAGGATCCGGGGCAGAGGAGGGAGTGCGGCTGCGTCGCGAGCAAGGACATCGGGCGGTACTCGACATGCATGCACCTGTGTGCGTACTGCTATGCCAATGCATCGCCTGAAGAGGTCCGGAAAAACTGGGAGAGGCACGCGAAGTTGCGGGAAGCGGGCTTTGTTCCCGAGGCCATCGGGGGACTCGGGGAAGGAATTTAAGCCAGAGCGGTGACAGCAGAGTATGCCACGACGCGACCCCCTCACACCGGAGCAGAAATGGCAGGCTGCCACCCGTTTTGCGAATGCATTCCCCGTCCTCTACGATGTCACCTTCAGAGAGAGGGTAGGAGATGACTACGACGCACTCGAGCAGCATCTGTGGGTCCACCTCGCGGGCGTCGCGCGGAACATCGCCACCGCGGCAGGACTGCTGGCAGGAGACGCAGAGGAGATCATGGCCACGCTTGGATCCCTCCTCTCCGTGCTCTTCGGGCCGGAATTCCGCGCGGAAGAGATCCCCATCGACCACGGGCGGGCCGTCCTCATGATCAAGCGTTGCCCATTCATGTACCGCGAGGCAGAAGTGCGGGACGCGCGCGCAAACCTCCTCTCGCGGTGCCTCGCCTTCTCCATCGCGACGGTCGAGGCACTCAACCCCGGCTACACCCTCCGGTTCGTGCGGAGCATGTGCATGGGTGACAGGACGTGCGAGCTCAAGATCATGACGCGGGAAGACGCGGAGAGGGAGGACTCGAGGGAGCTGCCGGCCTCCCGGTCGTGACCGGGCAGCCGGGACGGCCGGGCACGTCGCTCCCGCGGTCGTCCCCGTGCGGGGCTGTTTTAGGGGGTGAGGGATGAGACTCGGCGTCCTCTGTTCGGGGGGGAAGGACTCGCTCTACGCGTGCATGCGTGCAATGCAGGAGGAAGAGGTCTCCTGCCTCATCACGGTATTGCCCGATAACCCCGAGAGTTTCATGTTCCACACGCCGAACGTCGCGCTCGTCAGGCTCCAGGCGGAGGCAGCGGGGATCCCCCTCGTGGCCTGCAGGAGCCACGGCAGGGAGGAGGAGGAACTCGGGGACCTCTCCCGCGCGATTGCCACTGCGAGGGACAGGTACGGGATCGAGGGAGTGGTGACGGGCGCCCTGCGGTCGGTCTACCAGGCCTCGCGGGTCCAGCGCGTCTGCATGGACCTTGACCTATGGTGTTTCAACCCCCTCTGGCACGTGGATCCTGCCCTCTACATGGAACGCCTGGTCTCCTCCGGTTTCCACGTCATCGTCTCCGCTGTGGGATCCGAGCCCTTCGGCGCGGAATGGCTCGGGAGGGAGCTCGACGCCGCCGCGGTCCGGGACCTCGCGGCGTACGGGGAGAAGTACGGGATCTCCCTGACGGGGGAGGGTGGCGAATACGAGACGCTCGTCCTCGATGCACCCTTCTTCCACAGGAAGATAGTCGTCGAGGAGGCGGAAGCGGAGTGGAAGAATTACAGGGGGATCTACCGCGTCACGAGGGCCCGGCTGGAGGGGAAATGATGGTCCTCCTCGTCGGACTCGGGTACAGGGATTCCGGCCTCCTCTTCGACGAGTTCGTCCGCCCCGTGGGGGACCTCGTGCAATCCGCCGGTGCCGGGTGGGAATACCGCCATTACTCGGGGATCAGGGGTGATTACGCGTGGGACCACGACGCCGTCATCCTGTGCGGAACGGCGCTCAAGGATAGGGGGTACCTCGGGGAGGTCGACCGGTTCGACTGGCTTTCCGGCATCCCCGTCCCGGTCCTCGGGATATGCGCGGGCATGCAGGTGATCTCCCTCGTCTTCGGGGGAGGGATCGTGGAGGCCGCCGAGGTAGGGATGGTGGAGGTCAGGACCCTCTCCCCCCACCCTCTCCTCCCGCGGGGACCCTCTTTCCAGGCGTGGGAACTCCACAGGTGCGCCAGTGTCCCGCCGCCGGGTTGGACGGTCCTCGCCGAGTCCGGGAAATGCGTGCAGGCAATCGCCCACCCCGATCTGCCGATCTACGGCGTCCTCTTCCACCCGGAGGTGAGGAACGGGGGGGTTGTCAGGGCATTCGTCTCCCTCGCGCGGAGGGCAGCAGGGGAGTGGAGGTCGCGGGAATCCCACGACCCGGCCTCATGAGACGGGTATCCCGTTCTCGCGCGCGATCTCGAGGAACGCGTGGGCAACGTGTTCTGCCTGGGCGCGCGTGATCCCGTAGCAGTTGAACTTCCAGACCTTCGTTGCGCCGGGGATGATCCCCGAGATCCCCCTCGCCGCGAGGGCACTGGAAAGGAAGAACCCCCTCTTCTTGTGCTTCGCGGCGACCCTGTCGAACGACTCCGTGGTGTCCACCCTCGTGAGCGTGTGCTGCCTTGGGTACTGGCTGAGTATCCTCGTCCCGCTTATCCGCACCAGCGAGTCGACGACGAGCATCGTGTTTTCGAGCTCGTCCTCCCAGTGCTTGACGCGTTCCCTCACGGCGGGGAACGACGCCATCATGCCGACGAGGGTCGCCCCCATCAGGGTGCACCCCATCATCTCGACCTCCTTGATCCCGAATGTGCGGCCCGTCACGTCCGTCCTCGCTGCAGTCGTCCTGAATACTTCCCGTGCCCTCTCCTCCCTCGCGGCGAGGATGCCCGAAGGGGCCGGTGCAGCCATGCTCTTGTGTCCCGAGCCTACGAGGAAATCCACGCCGATGTCTTTTCCGTCGACGGGCATGATCCCGACGGTGTACGCGCCATTGAGGAGGACGGGGATATCGTACTGGTGCGCGACCCGCGTGATCTCCTTCACGGGGTGGAGGTTCCCGTAGCTGTAATCCACGTGGTCGAGGAAGAGGAGGGGAGGAGTCTTCCCGGTCTCCCTGGCGACGGCCTCGATCTTTTCTGCCGTCGCGTCGGGCGTGATGATGTTTCCCTCCGATGCGGGGATCTCCCTCGGGATACCGCCCCGCGCCTCGATCGCGAGGATCTCGGTGTAGTGGGAGAGTGCCGTGACGAGGACAGGGTCCCCCTTTTCCACGTAGGTGTCCGCGACGGCCTGGAAGCCCCTGCGGGCGCCGGGAACGACCCTTACCACGTCCATGTTGACGAATTCCGCGAGGTCCCTGTGGAACCGGTCGATGGGCGGTTTTTTGATGTAATCGAGGCGGTTGGGAGACCGGCAGTGGTCGCACACCGAGTACCCGTCCCCGTACGCGATGAGCGCCTTCATCGCCTCGGCGGTGAGGCGGCCCCCCGCCTGGATGGGATCGATGTTGATCGTCGATTCCTCGACGTCGCGGAGGTCGATGTCACCGGCACATTTCATGCGAGGAGCTCCCTCTTCAGGACGTCCACCCGCTTCTCCAGCCCCTCGATGAGCGCCCTCACCTCCTCCCGCTCCCCCGCGCCGAGCGCGTGGTGGGGGGCAGTCCTGCGGAGGATGACGCGGAGGTCAGTGAGGATGAACATCGCCTCGAAGAGGGCAACGATTGCTGTTTTTGACACCAGATCACCATACCTATATGCAGAACGCGACTATAAGATACCGTGAGGCAGGCATTCACGTTCACCCCGTGCGGCCAGTCTTTTTGGGGGAATGAATACCCGGGATCGTGGTGAGAGATGAAGCTCGTCCACATCGCTGACACGCACCTGGGTCTCTCGCAGTTCCAGAAGGTGGACCCGGATTCCGGGATGAATCTCCGGGAAAAACTCATTTACTCTCACTTCCTCGATGCCATCGACAGGATCGTGTCGCTGCGCCCCGACGTCGTGGTGCACGCGGGCGACCTCTTCGACCAGGTCAGGCCCAAGACGATGGCGTACATGACCGCGCTCGAGGCGATCGACCGGCTATCGGCTGCGGGAATCCCCCTCGTGCTGATCTCGGGGAACCACAGCATGCCCAAGACGCGCTACACCCCCTCCCCTTTCAGGGTCCTCGAGTTCCACCACGGCGAGCTCCACGCGGCGTACTCCTACCGGTACGAGCGGGTCGAGCTGGGGGAGGCCGTCTTCCACCTCATCCCCAACATGCTCAGGCCCGAGCACTACAGGGAAGCCTACGACAGCATCGTCCCGGACAGGAATCGCTACAACGTCCTCGTCACGCACGGCCTCTCGTCGACACTCAAGGAAAAGAGGCTCAACACGGTCGCGGAACACGAGATAGACTCGACAATGGTGACCGGCGGCAGCACTTTCGACTACATCGCGCTAGGGCATTACCACGGGCAGGTACGCGTGGGGGAAAAGGCGTGGTACTCCGGTTCGCTCGAGTACCTGACGTATGGCGAGGCCGAGGACCAGAAGGGCGGCATCGTGGTTGACCTCGCGAAGAAAACGACCTCGCACCTGCCCCTCCCGCACACGCCACTGGTAAAACTGGATACCATCGATGCGCGGGAAGTGCCACCCGCGGAAGTCCCCGGCATCATCAGGAGGAGGATCGAGGAGAATTGCGTCCCCCCGCTCTCGATGGTGACAGTCACGGTATGTTTCCCCGACCGGGAGCACCAGCGGCAGCTCGCACAGAGGGATCTCTCGGAGATCCGGAGGACGATGCTCGACCTGAAGGTACAGGCGAGGGTCCCCGGGGAGTACAGGAGGGCGAGCGAGAACAGGGACATAAAGTCCCTCGACTACCTCGCCGAGTATGCAAGGTTCGTCTCGGGGAAGAACATGGGGACCGACGACATGAATTTCGTCAGGGACTACGGGTCGAGGGCGATAGCAATCGCACTCCAGGAGGAGGGCGAGAGGGGTGCTGATTGAGAGGCTCGCACTGCGGAACTTCAAGCGGTTCGAGGACGCGGAGATCCACTTCAGGGACGGAATCACGGGGATAGTCGGGAACAACGGGACGGGAAAGAGCAGCATCGTGGAGGCAATCCTCTTTGCGCTCTTCGGCATCCAGGGTACCGGTGTCCAGTCCGAGTACATCGTCTCGTCTTTCGCGGACGAACGGGCGAAGTGCGAGGTGCGGCTGGACTTCGTCGTCGGGGGTGAACGGTACTCGGTCGTCCGCTCTTTCAGGAAGAGAGGTGCGGTTTCCCACGAGGCACAGCTGAACATGGGCGAGAGGCTCCTCGCGACAGGGGTCTCCGAGGTCGCCGCGGAGATCGAGAGGCTCTGCGGCATGGGACCGTCCGATTTCAGGAATACCGTGTATGCCGCGCAGAAGGATCTCCTCGCCCTCCTCGAGGTCCGCCCCGGCGCGAGGAAGGAGTGGTTCATGCAGGTCCTCGGCATCGAGAAGCTGAAAACCGCGAGCGACGAGGTCATCAGGCAGTGGGTCGAGGAGACCGAGGCGTCCCTCGAACGCGAGAAGAACAGGCTCGAGGTGCTCGCGGCCAAGGGCGATGCCACCGCGATTCCCGCCCTCGAGCAGGAGATAAAGGACATCGCGCGGGTGCTCCGCGGAAAATACGAGGAGAAGGCGCTCCTCGAGGAAGCAGACCGGCTGCTCGGGGAGGAGGCGACCCTCGGGGAAGCGCGTGCCGCCCTCGAGGAGAAACTCCGCCAGAAAGAGTCCGAACTCCTCCAGCTCGCGGGCGCGCGCGAGAGGCTCGAGTCACTCGCACCCGCACTCGGGCGGTTGGCAGAGATCACCGCGGAACTGGAGGCGATGAAAAAGAAGGAACGGGAGTACCTCGACCTCCGCGACAGGATCGCGCAGGCAGAGGCCGCGGCACGTGTCGGGAAGGCGAGGCTCCTCGACCTCTCGGACCAGATCGAGGCGTACACCGCGGAAGCCGGCGAACTCGCGTCTCTCTCTCCCGTCGCCTCCCGGCTCGCGCAGGCGCGCGACCTCCTCTCCAGGCTCGAGAAGGCCCAGGTCGAATGGAGGGCACTCTCCGATCTCTCGGCCCTCGCGGGGAGGATCCGCGGGGAGATCGAGGAATGCGAAGGGAAAGCGAGGGTGCTTCGGGAGAGGCTGGAAGGGGCATCCCGGTCGAGGGAGAAGAGATCCGAGCTCGAGTCGCGGCTGCGCCAGCTCGGGACGAGGGCCGCGCAACTCGAAACGCGCGCGGAAACGCTTCGAAAAGAGGAGGAATCGCTCTCCTCCGACCGGGAGAGAATCCTCTCCGCCGGCCCGGGCGGGACCTGCCCCCTCTGTCACCAGGTCCTCGGGGATCACTACCCCCGCATCGAGAGGGAGTACGCGGAACGGATAGCCCGGATCGAGGGGGAACTCGACGAGATCCTCTCCGCCCTCTCTGCATGCAGGGAGGAGGAGGAACGCACGGAGGGAGAGATCGCCGCGATAGACCGTGACCTCGTAGAATTCTCGCACGTCGAGCGCGGACTCCACGAGGCGGTAGCGCGCAAGGAGAATCTCGAGGAGAGGTTGCGCGAGGTCGAGGAGGAACGCGCATCCCGCGCGGGGAGGCTCGAAGCACTCGGGGTGGGAGAGTACAGCCCCGACATCCACGAGAAAACGCGCGGGGAAGTCGCCGCCCTCGAAAAGATGGCGGAGCGGCTGCGCGAACTGCAGTTCCACCAGGAGAGGCTCGGGGCTCTCGTCGCGGAGAGGGACGGGCTCCTCCGCGAGATGGAAGGAGAGATGGCACGCTGCCGCTCCCTCGTGCAGGCGCTCGAGTCGCTCGGCTACGACCCGGTCCTGAAGGCGGAGAGGGAGGAAGAGTTCCGGTCGCTCCAGGCGTCCCGCGACGAGGCCCTCATCCTGCAGGAGCGGCTCGCTCGCGAAGCGGATATCCGGGCCGAGAGGGACGCGATCAGGGCAGAACTCGAGGCTCTCGGGGCACGGCTCTCTTCATGCAGGGAGAACCTCGGGAGGCTGGGCTTTCTTTCCGCCGACAGGTCCCGCCTCGCCTCCCGACTCCGGGAGATCTCGGGGGAGATCTCTTCCCTCGACACGAGGTCCGGGATCCTGCAGGAACGTCTCTCCAGTCTCCGCGCGGTCGTGGAGGAGCAGGAGAGGGCAAAGGGGGAGATCGCCGCCCTCGAGAAGAGGGCCGCCCTGCTCCGCGTCACCCGCAGAACAGTCGCAGAGTTCGTCCTCTACCTCGCGGGGGTCATAAGGGCAGACATCGAGGAAGAGGTGAGCCGGATCCTCGCGGAGATCACCTCCGGGCGGTACGACCGCGTGCTCGTGGACGAGGATTTCAACATCCTCGTGCGCGACATCGACGGTGACTACCCCATCTCCCGCTACTCCGGGGGAGAACAGGACGACATCGCTGTCGCACTCCGGGTGGCCCTCTCGCGGTACATCTCCGGCCTGCACAGCGTCAGGGAGAGCACGTTCCTCGTCTTCGACGAGATATTCGGGAGCCAGGACGAGGAGAGGAGGGCAAACCTCCTCCAGGCCCTCCGCTCGCAGGAGGCACATTTCCCCCAGATCATCCTCATCTCCCACATCCCGGAGATACAGGGGGAATTTGCCCACACCCTCCTCGTCGAGATGGTCGACTCGCAGAGGAGCAGGATCGTCGAGGTGACGTAGGTGCCCCCCGACCCGTACCTCGAGTCAATCCGGGCAATCGCCCGCGCCGTGGTGGAGTACGTCCCCCGGGACATCGGCGAGGTATTCAGGGAATACACGGGTTTATCCCGCCGCGACTTCCGTCCCGTCGGTCCACGGGGTTCCTGCATGGCATGGGCGGTAGACGGGAGCAATGCGACGGTGCTCGACGCACCGGGCATGACAGTGGTCGCGGTGAGGGCGGGTTTTTCCCGTTTCCGCGGCGGCGAGAGGGAACCTGCCGGCATCACCCCGGTGCTCCTCCACGCGGCGGATTCCCCCGGTGCGGGGAGAGAGTTCTCCTCGCTCTACGAGGAGTGTTTCGGCGTCCCACCGCGGAACCTCCCGAATTTCGACGACCCCTCCCGGGCCGCGGCCGCGATCCGGGACACCTACGAGTACTGGGTTGCGCTGGCATGTGCCCGGCGGTGCGCGCGGGCCGATCTCCTCCTCCTTGACGGCGCACTCCGGGTCTCCGAGGAATGCCACGACCCTGTCCTCGTCTCCATCATCAAGGAGTCCCGCGATCGAGGCATCCACCTCGTCGCGGTTGCAAAGCGGACTGCCGCGACGTGGGGGGGAAAGTACCCCCTCCTCCCCGCCGTCGGGGCACTCGCGCAGGCTGAGGGCCTGCGTTCCCCGTGGTGGGTGAAGATCGGGGAGGACATCCTCGACCGCACGCGCTACGCCCAGTGGGAGCACGGCGATGTGTACGTCTGTTCCCTCGCGAGGGGAAAAACAGTCCCCGTCAAGGTCGAGCTCCCGCGGGGAACCCCGGAACAGGCTGCAGACGACGCGTTCTCGCTCCTCTCGGCGTGCGCGGACGACGCGAGGGTCGAGGGGTATCCCTACCCCCTCCTCGACGTGCACAGGCACGTCGCGATAAACGCAGACGTCCTCGAGAAGGTCAGGTCTGACCTGATGGCCGGATTCGCGGACGTGGGCCTGCGGGCATCCGATGTCGACGTGCTCTTCGGTGATTACCATGATACATTTGGACGCTATTGAAACGCAGGACAACTCGAAGTGGCGGCTGATTGGGACGAGCGTGCTCTCGTACCGGTTCGTCGTGCCCCACGACGAGACCGTCTACGTGGGGGACATCGTGAAGGTGCAGGACCGGAAGAAGGGGCTCGTCTTCTTCGCGCGGGTGACAGACCTCGTCCACGAGAGTAACTTCGCGGACGAAAAGTGGGACACGAGACCATATTCCGGCCGGTTCTACAACCTCGGCGAGGACGTCTTCATCGGCGTCGAGGCGTTCCCCCTCGGGTACGTGGATGCACGCGGGAAGTTCCACAAGCCGCGCACCGTGCCCACGAAGTTCTCGCCCGTGGATTACCCGTCCGGGGATGACCTCGGGTTCCTCTCCACGGTCATGGGGGACATCGAGGTGGGGGCGATGAGGACGGGGCAGGACGTACTCGCGGGGGTCCCCGTCAAGATCCACAGCAGCGTCCTCCCCCAGCACATGGGAGTCTTCGCGACGACCGGAATGGGGAAGAGCAACTTCATGAAGGTCTTCTGCGCGTCCTGCATGCAGGCGAGGAAATTCGGCCTCCTCGTCGTGGATCCCCACGGGGAGTACCTCACGGGCGGGCAGAGCTCCACGGGCGAGCCGACGAGAGGGCTCACGCACGTGAAGGGGCTGCAGGACGGCCTCGCGGTCTTCACGACCCGGCCCGAGGAACAGCGCAGGCTCTACAGGGCAAGCAGCCTCTCGCTCGAGTACGACGACATGAGGGCAAGCGACCTCTCGATCCTCTACGACCTCTCTGACCCGCAGAGGGACATCCTCGAGGCCCTTGGCGACTACAAGGGGGGGACGGTGATAGGGTTTTTCTCGCGGCTCGATCCCGAGGAGTTCACGCCGACCACCTACCAGGCCCTCCAAGGAACCGACCGGGATATCGCGTACCGGCTGCGGACGTCCAACCCCGGGCCTCTCCGCGTCATCAAGAGGAGGCTCGAGAACCTCGTGAAGGGGAACCGGAATTTCTTCAGGGAGAAAGGATCCTGCATCCCTGACATCCTCGCGGCCTTGAGAGACCGGAAGGTTGTCCTCGTGGACATCCCCGGGATGAGCGAGAGGAGCGAGATCTTCGTCCTCTCGGTCCTCACGCGCGTGATCCTCGAGGCACAGAAGGAACAGGCGGAGAGGTACGGTGCGGGCGGGAACGCCGGGGAATCGGCCCCGGCCATCATCGTCGCAATCGAGGAGGCGCAGAGGGTCCTCGGTGCGGGTGGCCAGTCGACGCAGGTCTTCCGGGAGTGTGCCATGGAGGGGAGGAAGTTCGGCGTGGGCCTCTGCGTCATCACCCAGCAGCCCAAGAACATCGACCCGAAGGTCCTCGCGCAGATCAACACGTTCGTGATCATGGGTCTCGGCGACAGGGGAGACAGGGAGACGATCGCGAGCTCGGCAAAGCAGGATCTCTCCCGGATGGACACGGAGATTCAGACGCTCGATCGGGGCGAGGCCATCATCAGCTCTTTCTCGATCCCGTTCCCGGTGAGCACGAGGATCCACAAGTTCGAGGACTACATCGAGAGGATGCCGTCAAGGCGCGATGAGCCCCTCGCGCGGGGACTCGCAACGAGGTTCTAGGAACTGCTATCAGGCGGGACCCTTCCCTTTTTCCCTCTCCCGGGAGTCCGCGGTCCTCTGCACGGGGACGATGGAGACCGCGTTTATCACGGGGTCGCCCGTGACCACGTACCTCTTCATCACCTGCCCGAGAACCTCGACCACGTCACCCTTCCTGACCTTCTGGCGGGGCGACGTGAACATCTTCACGGAGATCTCGCCGCTCCTGTCGGCGACGAGGTACTGCGGCCGGTTGAGGAACTGGAAGTAGACCCTCTCGACGACCCCCTCGACCTTCACGATCTCACCGATCATGTGGGGCTTTATCATCCTGATCCTCACGGGACGCGCCCTCTCCCTGTACACCGGCTCGAGGGCGGCGTATTCCTTCTGGCTCATGTAGTTGAGGGCAAGGGGGATGGCAAAGAGCATGACCACAGTCGGGATTCCCCAGGCAAGGAGCGTCCAGTCCCCCGTGGCGAGGAACGCGTAAATCAAAAGAATCGCGAAGATCCCGACCACCGCGGTGGCGAGGATCGAGATCTTCGCATTAACTTCCCCTATCTTCATCCAGTTCAGCTACTTCAGGGCTGCGATCTCCTTCCTGAAGGCAACCCAGTAGAGCACGCCGACGAAGAACATGCCACCCACGATGTTGCCGATCGTGACGATGATCATGTTGTTCGTCCAGAAGGTCACCCAGTTCAACCCCGCGTTTATCTTCGTTGGGTCGGTGATGAATCCCTGGGTGAGGATGCCCGCGGATATGAAGTACTGGTTGGCAATCGAGTGTTCAAACCCGGTGGAGACGAAGCACATGATCGGGAACCAGATGCCGAAGAACTTGCCAATCGCGTCGTCCGCGCAGATACCGAGGAGGATGGCCAGGTTCACGAGCCAGTTGCAGCCAATGCCCTTGAGGAACGCCGACCACATCCCCATCGTCCCTACGTAGCTCACCTTGGCCGACGCGATCGCTATCGCCCTCGTACCGAAGGCGGTCACCGTCGCTGCTCCCGCGGCATCGAAGGAGACGAACGGGCCGTATGCCATGATGTAGGCGTACACGATTGACCCGATCAGGTTGCCGATGTACACCCACACCCAGAGGTTGAGGACCTGCGCCCAGGAGACCTTGTGGATGAACGCGGCCATGGGTGCGAGCATCGCGTCACCGGTGAAGAGCTCTGCGCCCGTGAGGACGGTGATGATAAGCCCGACAGGGAACACGGCTCCCGTGATGAGCTGTGCGAACCCCGCGCTCGCCGTGCCATACCTGAGCGCAGCATCGGTTGCAAGGACACCGGTGCTGCACACAGTCGCGAGACCGCCTCCCATGGCGATGTAGGCCCCCGACATGAACCCACGCATCACCATGTTCCATGCTGGCAGTCCTACCTTGTACTTCCCGGCATCGCCTGCTTTCGCGACGATTGCAACAGGGGGATGAAACACCATTTGTTACACACCTCTCTGACGATTACCTATACCATACCAATAATTCACTTTGCGTATAGGTTCAAAACTAAAATCCTTTCTGGTCTTATTAAAACCTTTCTAAATGATTTTCGCTGCGCATTCGCTTTTTTTGCGGATTTAACCTGCATTATCGGTCCTGATCGTGCCACAAATATATACAAAAACTTTCTGCCTGCCGGGGATCAGGCCGGCCGACGTCGCCCCGCCGCGTCCCGCGAGTACCTCCCGAACTCGCCCCTCTCGAGGATTGCCGCGGGGAACACGGGGCCGTCCCGGCAGACCCGCAGGCCGTCCGGGTCGATGCAGCAGGAGCCGCAGACACCGATCCCGCACTTCATGTACCTGTGGAGGCTGAAGTGTCCCTTCTCCTGGCATCCCCTCTCGCGGAGCACGGAGAGGACGGTTGCCATCATCCTCTCTGGACCACAGCAGATAACCGCGTCGTACCGGTCGAGGTTCTCTTCGCGCAGGAGGTCGGTGACGAGTCCACGGTGCCCAAGCGACCCGTCGTCGGTTGCAACCGCGAGGTCAGAAAGCGACGCGAAATTCTCCAAGAAGAGGAGTTCCTCCCTCGAGCGGGCACCGAGGAGGATCTTCTCCACGCCCCCCGCGACCACGGCAGGGAGGATCGGGGCCGCACCGACACCCCCCGCGACGGCGAGCATTCTCCTGCCAGCCGGGAATCCGTTCCCGAACGGCCCCCTGATCCCGATACTGTCACCCGGGCAGAGTGATGAGAGGACAGTTGTCGCGTCGCCGACGCGCTGGACCGTGATCGAGGAGGGCGAGGAGAGCGCCATCGGGACCTCGTCGATGCCCGGGACCCAGACCATCACGAACTGGCCAGGGACGAAGTGGAACTCCCGGTTGAAAACCAGCGTGGTGACCGTGGGGGTCTCCCGGAAGACCCGCGTCACGCGGACGGGGACGGGAAGACCTTCAATCATGGGCGCACCCCACGATCTCGCGCGCGGGAACGCCGTCCGCGGAGTAAAGGTCGGCCGCGATCCGGGAGAATATGGCCGTGTCATCCATGACCGCGGTCCCTATCTCGACGGCAACGGCGCCCGCCATCATCATCTCGAGGACATCGGATGCCGACGACACGCCCCCGCACCCGATGATGGGAATGGAGCACGCCTCGTAGAGCTCGTACACGCACCTCACCGCGACGGGGAAGATCGCCCTTCCGGAGAGCCCGCCGTACCTGTTCCCAAGGACGGGGCGCCGCAGTCCCACCGAGATTCTCATCGCCTTCAGGGTGTTGATCGCGACGATCGCCGACGCGCCGCCCCGCTCTGCGGCCATCCCGATCTCGGCGATGTCGGTGACGTTCGGCGTCAGCTTCACCCACGTCGGGAGGCCGACAGATGCAACGGCCCTCGTGCACTCCTCGACCATCGTCGGGTCCGTCCCGAGCGCCGCGCCGTACCCCCTCGCGTGGGGACACGAGAGGTTCAGTTCCACGCCCGCGACCCTGTCCCGGAACCAGCTGCACACGGTCGCGCACTCTTCTGGCGTCCCCCCGAAGATGCTCGCGATGACCGGTTCGCCGCGGAGCGGCGCGAGCTCGTCGAGGAATTCCATGGAGGGATTGGGGAGTCCCATGGCGTTGAGGAGGCCGCAATCGAGGGGGACGACGCAGGGGCCGGGGTGCCCCTCGAGGGGGAGGGGCCCGATCGACTTCGTCACGACGCCGCCCGCACCACCGCGGAGGATCCGGGCGAGGGATGCCCCCGTGGTGCCGAGGATGCCCGCCGCGAGGAGCATGTGGTTCCGCAGGGTGACCCCGCCGGCCACGACCGGGCCCGGGAGAAGCCTGAGCATGTGTATGAGGTGGGCGAACCGATTGTAATTATTTATCCTTTTCCCGCGCGAATGAGAATGGCATGGCACGGATATCCGTCCTCGGGACGGGGAGAGTGGGCGGCGAGGTCGCGTACCTCTGTGCGGTGCTCGGGCTCGCGGACGAGCTCGTGATGTACGACAGCGCGTCCGAATTCCTCCGCGCACAGGTCCTCGACATTCTCCACGCGGGCATCGATATCCAAATCGGCACGGACTGGAGGGAGGTCCCAAAGACCGACGTATGCATTTTTTCGGCCGGCGTGCCGCGTAACCCCGGGATCAGGACACGTGCGGATCTCCTCGACGCGAATCTCCCCGTCGCGACCGAGTGCAGCCAGGCCATCCGCGGATTCGACGGTATCCTCATCACCGTGACAAACCCCGTCGACGTAAACAATTATTACCTCTGCAAGAAAAACGGCCTTGAACCGGAGAGGTGCATCGGGTTCGGCGGCCAGCTCGATTCCGCGAGGTTCGGCCTCATCCTCCGGGAGGCGAATATCCGCGGGCGCCCCTTCGTCATCGGAGACCACGGGGAGAACCAGGTGCCCCTCTTCAGCCGGCTGGACGACCCGGTGGACATCCCGAGGAGGGAAGAGATACTCGCCTGCCTGAAGGGGGCGAGCATGGAGGTCATCAAGGGGAAGGGGGGGACGGTCTTCGGCCCCGCGTACCACATCGCAACGCTCGTGAAAACGATCCTCCGGAACGAGGGGACTGTCCTCCCGTGTTCCTGCATCCCGAGCGGGGAGTATGGTGCAGCGGATTGTTCGATCGGACTCCCCGCGCGAATCGGGCGGGGCGGGATAGAGAAGATCGAGGAATGGGCACTCGATTCATGGGAGAGCGAGAAGTTCTCGCGGGCCCTCGAGGAAGTGAAGGGGCTCTGCGCGAGACTGGGTGTTTGAGGGAGATGCGAGGGGAACCCGGGACGGGAGGAGAGGGCGGAGGCGAAGGAACTGCAGGACTCGCCATCTCCGTGAACCAGATCGAGTACACGGTGGGCCCCTCCGGGCCCGTCGTCCACGTCTTCGGCAGGGACACCGGGAGGAACTCCGTTCACCTGCAGGTGACGGGATTCCGGCCGTACTTCTACGTCCCCGCCGAGCTCGCCGCGGAAATTCCCCCGTCCCCGAGGGCCGAGGTGGAGGAAGGGAAGAGGTACCGGTCGATCCGCGGAGAGACCCTCGTGAGGATCTTCACGCAACGGCCGACCGACGTCAGGGAAGAGAGGGAGCGGTACAAGGTCCACTACGAGGCGGACATCCCCTTCACCACGCGGTTTGCGATCGACTGCGGGATACGGGGAGGGATGTCCTCGCCGGCCCCCTGTGCCGACTACGGGCAGGTCTCCCCCTCGGACACGGACGTGCCGCCGCGGATCTGCATGGTGGACATCGAGTGCGACGATGCGCACGGTTTCCCCCAGCCCGCGCGCGACGCGATCATCTGCATCACGGCGTGGGATTCCTACACGGGCAGGTACACCACGTTCGCGTGCGCTCCCCCGGGGAAGGCACTCGGCGGGCCGGTCCCCTTGCGCGAAGCGCCGCGGGAATCCGGCTGTTTCGATCCCGCGCGGCACGAGGTGACGCTCTACCCCGACGAGAGAACGATGCTCCAGGCATTCGTATCCTACGTGAAGCAGACGGACCCCGACATCCTCTCGGGCTGGAACTTCACCGAGTTCGACCTGCCCTACATCTCCCGGAGGATGGATGCCCTCTCCCTTGCATTCTCGGGCCTCTCGCGGATCGAGGGCGAGATCGAGCGCCTCGCGGTCCGGGGGAGGGCGATATTCGACCTCCTCCTCGCGTACCGGAAGATGCACGTGACACAGAAGGAATCCTACCGGCTCGACGCCGTCGCGGAGGCGGAACTGGGCGACACGAAGGTAAAATACAAGGGGACGCTCTCGGCCACGTGGCGGGACGACCTGCCCGCACTCGTCGAGTACAATTACAAAGACGTGTACCTCTGCGTGGGGATCAACGAGAAGAACAGGATAATCGAGTTCTACCGGGAGATCGCGCGATACGTGGGCTGTCCCCTCGAAAAGACGCTCAACTCCTCGAACATCATCGACATCCTCGTCCTCCGGAAGGCACACGGGAAGTTCGTCCTCCCCTCGAAGGGATACGCCCCCGCGGAAGAGTTCGAGGGGGCGACGGTATTCGACCCGACGAGGGGTATCCGCGAGAACGTCGTTGTCCTCGACCTAAAGTCGCTCTACCCCATGGCCATGATGACGATCAACGCGTCCCCGGAGACGAAGGACCCGAAGGGAGAACTCCGGGCACCAAACGGTGTCAGGTTCAGGAAGGAACCGGACGGCCTTACCCGGAGCATCATCCGCGACCTCCTCGCCGAGAGGGACGAGAAGAAGGCGATGAGGAACAGGTTCCCCTTCGGGTCGCCGGAATACGTCCTGTACGACATGCAGCAGAACGTCATCAAGGTCATCATGAACAGTTACTACGGGGTGAGCGGGTACGCGCGGTTCCGGCTCTACGACAGGGAGATCGGCGCGGCGGTCACGTCCGTAGGGAGGGCGATCATCGAGCACACCCGGAGGGTGATCGAGGGACTGGGGTACCGCGTCATCTACGGGGACACGGACTCCTGCATGGTCGAGCTCCCGGGGCTCGGCCTCGAGGAGACGATCGCGGAGTCCCGGCGGATAGAGGCGGTGGTCAACGAGAGCTACGCGGAATTCGCCCGCAGGGAACTGAATGCAGACGTCCACTACTTCTCGATAAAGTTCGAGAAGGTCTACCGCAGGTTCTTCCAGGCCGGGAGGAAGAAGAGGTACGCCGGGCACCTGGTCTGGAAGGAAGGTGTGCCCGTGGACGGGATCGACATCGTGGGCTTCGAGATCCGGCGGAGTGACTACCCCCAGATCACGAAGGTCGTCCAGGCCCGGGTCATCGAGCTGATCCTCAAGGGGGAAGGCTACGAAGCCGTCCGGAAGTACCTCGGGGAAGTGATCAGGGACTTCCGCGCCGGGAAGTACACGCTCGACGAGATCGGGATCCCCGGGGGGATCGGGAAGGAACTCGGAGATTACCAGAACGACGATGCCCACGTGAGGGGGGCGAAGTACGCGAACGAGTACCTCGGCATGGACTTTTCGCGGGGGAGCAAGCCGAAGAGGGTGTACATCAAGAACGTCACGGGGAAGTACCCGAAGACCGATGTCCTCTGCTTCGAGTATGGCGACCAGGTCCCGCCCGAGTTCCAGGTCGACTGGGAGGTCATGATGGAAAAGACCATCAAGCAGCCGATATCCCGGATCATCGAGGCGCTCGGGTGGTCGTGGTCGGACATCGACCCCTCCCGGACGACCCTCGCCCAGTGGGGGATAGGGTGAGGGAGTGGATCTCTCCGGGGATCGCATAGGGATGACGCGGGGGCCCGGGGTGTCGATCCCGAGGGTAGTGGTCTGCGGTACCCACAGCGGGTGCGGGAAGACCACGATCACCCGCGGGATAATGGAGGCCCTCGTCGCGCGGGGACTCTCCGTCCAGCCGTTCAAGGTGGGGCCGGACTTCATCGATCCCACGCACCACACCGCCGTGTGCGGGAGGATCTCGCGCAACCTCGACCCCTTCATGATGGGCGAGGCAGGTGTCCTCGAGACATTCGCGAGGGCGTGCCGGGGTGCAGACATCGCGGTCGTCGAGGGCGTGATGGGGATGTTCGACGGCGTGGACGGGACCGACACCTCGAGCACGGCCCACGTCGCGCGGATCCTCTCTGCCCCCTGCATCCTCGTCGTGGATGTCCACGGGATGTCCCGCAGCGCGCACGCGCTCCTGCGCGGGTACGCGGGTTTCGACCCCTCGGTGCGGATCGCGGGGGTGATATGCAACAGGACCGGGAGCGAGCGCCACAGGAGGATGATTGCCGCGGGGCTCGAGCTCCCCGCGCTCGGGTTCATCCCGCGGGAACCTTCCCTATCTGTGGAGAGCAGGCATCTTGGGCTCCACATGGCCCACGAGACCGACAAGAGGGGCGTGCACGGCCGCGTCGTCGCGGAAAACTGCGACATCGACGGGATACTCCGGGTCGCGTCTGGGGCCCCCCCGCTGCCATTCGCGGAGGATTACGACCGCGCGCCCGCTCCCCCGCGCGTGAAGGTGGGCGTCGCGATGGACTCCGCGTTCTGTTTCTACTACCATGAGAACCTCGATCTCCTCCGGTGTCGGGGAGCAGAGGTCACGTTCTTCTCCCCCCTCGCCGATCCCCTCCCCCGGGTCGACGCGGTCTACCTCGGGGGGGGATACCCCGAGCTCTTCGCGGCAGCACTCTCCCGTTCGCCCTGCACGAGGGATCTGCGCGGGGCTGCATCCGACGGGATGCCCGTGCTCGGAGAGTGCGGCGGTCTCCTGTACCTCTCCGAATCGCTCGAGTCCGGGGGCACGCACCGGATGGCCGGAGTCCTCCCCGCGACTTCCCGGATGACCGGGAGACTCCAGGCGCTCGACTACGTGGAGGGGACGTGGGAGGACGGACCCCCCCTCTCGCCGCGCGGGTCTGCCGTGCGGGGGCACGAATTCCACTATTCCATCGTGGAACCTGAACGGGACGCGCGTTTCGCGCTCTCCCTCTCCCGGGGAAAGGGCATCCTCGGCGGCAGGGACGGTCTCTTCGAGCACGGCACCGTCGGCACGTACACCCACACCTACTTCTCGCCCGCGTTCGCCGATTCCCTCGTCCGCGCCGCGGAGATGTACCAGAGGACATAGCCGGCGGAAAGGAAGCCGGCCGCGGGACCGGGCCCACCGGCGGGATCACTTATTTGGTATCCCGGAAAGAGCTCTTTCCAGAGGCAGGCGTTCACCAATGATGCGGAGCAGGATCGTGAAGGAGGGGTACCAGAGGGCGCCCAACAGGTCGCTCCTCCGGTCCCTCGGGGTGACTGACGGCGAGATAGACCTCCCGTTCATCGGTATTGCGAATGCGTGGAACGACATCGTCCCGGGACATGTCCACCTGCGCACGCTTTCCACGAGGATCCGGGAGGGTATCGCCGCTGCGGGCGGTGTCCCGTTCGAGTTCGGCGTGATTGGGATATGCGACGGGATCGCGATGGGGCACGCGGGGATGCGGTACTCCCTCCCCTCCCGCGAGAACATCGCGGATTCCATCGAGCTGATGGTCGAGGCGCACGCATTCGACGGGATCGTCCTCCTCGGGACGTGCGACAAGATCGTCCCCGGGATGCTGATGGCCGCGGCAAGGTGCAACATCCCCGCGATCGTCGTGACAGGTGGCCCGATGCTCCCGGGGTACCTCGACGGGAGGGACCTCTCGCTCATCGACGTCTTCGAGGGAGTGGGGAAGGTGGCAGCGGGGACGATGACGGAGGCGGGCCTCCACGAGCTCGAGTGCGCCGCGATGCCGGGGTGCGGGAGCTGCCAGGGTCTCTACACGGCAAACACGATGGCATGCATGACCGAGGCGATGGGGATGTCCCTCCCCGGGTGCGCTGCAACGCCTGCCGTGCACGCGGAGAAGCTCCGCATCGCCCGCATGTCGGGGGAGAGGATCGTTGCGCTCGTCCGCGGGGGAATTCTCCCGCGCGAGATCATCACGGCGGAAAACCTCAGGAACGCGATACGCGTCGACATGGCACTCGGTGGCTCGACGAACACCGTTCTCCACCTCCTCGCGATCGCGAGCGAGGCGGGCGCGGACCTCTCGCTCGACGACTTTGACAGGATCTCGGCGGAAATCCCCCACATCTGCCACATGCAGCCCGCCGGGCCGCACTCCATGCTCGAGCTCTACAGGTCGGGGGGGATACCCGCGGTCCTCCACGAGCTCTCGGACTACCTTGAGGACGGGCTGACGGTCTCGGGGAAGCGCGTCCACGAGATCGCCGCCGGGGCGAGGAAGCGGGAAGGCGGGATCGTCCGCGCGGTGTCTGACCCCATCAGCCCCGCGGGAGGCCTCCGCATCATCCGCGGGAGCCTCGCTCCCCTCGGTGCGGTCGTGAAGTCCGCCGCGGTCCCGCGCGAGATGTGGACGCACACCGGTCCTGCCCGCGTTTTCGACGGGGAGGCCGCGGCAATGGAGGCCATCCTCTCCCGGAGGATAAGGGAGGGCGACGTGGTCATCATCCGGTACGAGGGGCCGGCGGGGGCACCGGGAATGCCTGAGATGCTCTCCCCGACGTCGGCCATCGTGGGGCTCGGGTACAGGAGAGTCGTCCTCGTCACCGACGGGCGTTTCTCGGGGGGGACGAGAGGCCCCTGCATCGGGCACGTGGCGCCCGAGGCCGCGGCCGGTGGCCCCATCGCGCTCGCGAGGGACGGCGACATGGTCGCGGTCGACCTCCACGCAAAGAAGATCGATCTCCTCGTCGACGATGCCGAGATCGCGCGCCGGAGGGACGAATGGAAACCCCCGCGCAGGACCCTGAGGGGCGTTCTCGCGCGGTACGCGAGGACGGTCGGGCAGGCAGACAGGGGAGCAGTCCTCGGGGAGTGAGGTCAGTACACCGGGCGAGGGCGGGAGATGTAGGGATGGCCGAAGATACCAGCCGGAAGTACGAGAGGGTCCTCTGTACACACTGCGAGGGGGCAGGGTGCATATACTGCGAGAAGACCGGCTACGTCCTCGTCACCGCACCCGCGCGGAAGTGCAGGCACTGCGGCGGGGACGGGTGCATCTACTGCGGGTTCGCGGGGTGGGAAGGCCTGAAGGGCAAGTACGACGAGTGACGGGGGCAGGCCTTCCCCGCGCGCCCGGTGGTCGCCCAGGGGAAGACGGCACGCAGTGAGATGGAGATTTTCTCCCTTGCTAGTACTCCTGGAGGAACATCAGCGTCCCCGCGATGATGTCGTGGAGACCCTGCTTGTACCGCGTGAACGCGGGGATGAGGAACCCGACGAAGAGCGTCAGGAACGAGAGGAAGATGCAGAAGAACCGGAGGGTCCCCCTCGCGAAGGAGATCCTGTTGCCCCTCATGTCCGTCACGGCGATCCGCATCACCATCTTCCCGAGCGTCGCCTGGTTTGCGGAACTCTCGAGGTACGCAAAGTAAAACCACGGGATGAGGATGAAGAAGAGCCCGACGAAGATGATGACCTGGGTGGGGAGGAGGGCGTGGACGACGTTCCCGTACGCGTCCGTGCGGGGGATGCGGAGGTAGTACTGGTAGAGCATGACCACCGCCTCGGAGAGGGGACTCGGTTTCTGGAAGATCCACGAGACAACCGTGACGATCCCCGCGGCGAAGATGTCGAAGATGAGGAGGAAGAATATGTCGAGGATCCCCGCGCCAATCCTCCTCGGGAGGCTCGCGTACTTCTCCGTGGTGATCTCCCCCACCCTCTTGCGGAGAACGGCCCTCGGGGGAGCGATCTTCAGGTCTGCACCGCACCACTGGCAGTAACGCCCCCCTGATTCCGTTTCCCTCCCGCACTTCGGACAGAACATCGGGTCCAGCTCCTAGAGATCAGGTAGTAATCGACGGGTATCACTTCAATGTATCGAATTTTCTCCATAAAGGGAGCCCGGGACCGGCGGGCACGTTCCCGGGGCACTTACCCTGTCAATTCCGCGCGAACCGGGAGGAAACGCGTCCCGGGTCTCCCGGAGACGTCCTCACTCTCCTCCCCTGCCCTGCAGCTTCCGTGCAGCCGCGTGTGTCGCGAGGGCAAGGACGATGCACGCGGCGAGTGCGAGGAGGAGGGCCGCGAACTGCGGGGGGGCAACCGTGCCGGTCGAAAGCTGCGCGATTGCATTCAGCGGGTTCCCCGGGAAAGCGAGCGCGGCGAGCATGATCACGACGACAGCCGTGGAGAAGACGAACTGGGCCGATGTCCTCTCGCGGTAGAACAGCGCCACGAGCGTTGCGAACAGGACGAGGACGAGCGACGTGGTTACCACGTGGGCCATGACCAGGGGGATGTTCTCGATGGCGATGCGGTTCAGCGAGAGGAGGGCGATCCACGTTCCCGCCTGGAGGGGGACGAGGAGGAGGCAGGCCGCGACCTTGCCCCAGACGACCTCGGGCATCGTCATCGGCGTCGAGAGGAGGGTCTCGAGGGTGTGGTGCTGGTACTCCTCGCAGACGAGGTCTATCACGAGGGCGGCCGAGATGATCGCGGGCATCATGAGGAGGAGGGGGACGAGGAGGCCGTAGATGAACTCGTAGAACCCCGGTCCCGACCTATCGGCAGGGAATTCGAGGGTCTCGGGAACGACGTCGAGGCGGGAGGCGCGCACGGTCCGCAGGAACTCCTCGTAGGCGAGGAATACCTCCTTCAGCTTCACGCTCACGATTGTGGACTGGATGTCGTTCTGGAGGACGTAGAGGGTGACCTTGACGGGCCCCGGCGAATCCGGGGGTATGGACGGCGCATACACGACCGCCGAGAGCTTGCGCTCCTTGAGCGCCCCGACCGCGTTCGCGAGGTCCATGGTGTACACCGAGAATTGTCCGCTCTCCCGGAGGAGGCGCGCGAGATCCCCCTCCTGCCCGACGTAGCCGACCGGGTACTGGGTGCCCGGGAACCGCGCGAGCGCGGAGGGATCGTACATGGAGGTCAGGCCCACCATGAGGAACGAGGAGAAGAGAGCGACGAAGAGCTGGAGGAGGATCGCGAGTACTATCGTCCTCTCGTTCCCGAGGCTCCGCAGGTCCTTGGCCGCGACGAGGAGAACGTTCCTCCCGTTCACCTACATCAGCCCCCCGATGACGACGAAGTTGTACGCGCTGTGGACGAGGGTCGCAATCGCTACTCCCGGGATGTACCCCCTCTCCCCGAGGAAGCTGACAGCGGATGCGAGGCAGAGCGTGCAGGCGAAGTGGAGGAGCAATGGGTACACGAGGAAACCGGCAGTGAGGAAGAGGATGCTCCCGAAGAGGCTCTCCGTGATCTGGGCGAGCGTGACGAAGAGGAGGAGTTTCTCCGCGGCAAAGAAACCCGCGGCCGTCGCGAGCGAGGAGAGCACGGCGAACCGGAGGGATGCGCGCCTGCCACCGTCGAGGACGAGGGTCGCGACGCCGACGGACTTTGCGATCTCCTCGACGCACGCGGCAGACACGATGAGGATTGCGAGGGAGAGTGGCATGGGGAGGTTGAAGACGAGGACGAGGAGGAGCATCTGGACCATGAAGACGAAAGGCACGAGGAACGCGCTCACCGAAAAGACGGAGAGGTACGGGTGGGCCGGGGAGAGGGAGGTGGCGACGAAATCCCTCGCGCGGCGCGCGATACCGGAGAGGGAAAAGAGGCGCTCCTCGCGGAAGTTCACGATCCCCACGTAGAAGAGTATCGTGCTCGTGAGGAAGAACAGGGAGGTCGAGTAGAGGTACTGGCTCGCGGTGTACCCCTCGCCCTGCAGCGCGAGCACGATGAGGGTGAGGGGCGAGACGATGCTGATGACGTGGACGTGGGCAAAGATGCTCGGGAAGAAGAGGTACGAGGTCACGACCGTGGAGAAGAAGATGGAGACGAACGAGAGTTCCTTGAAGCTCCGCGATACCATCCCTATGACGAGGGCACTTGAGAGGAAGAAGAGGATGACGGGGACGAGGGGGACGAGGACCGAGAGCGGCGCCCGGATGTACGTCGCGATCGCCGCGCAGAGGAGGAGCATCCCGCAGAAGTAGGGGAGTGCTTTCCCCACGACGATCGCCGCCGCCCCCGCGGGGCTCGAGAGGAGAGGTTCGCCCCTCCGCTCGACCCTCTCCTGCATGATGCTCATCATGTAGAATTGCGCGGAGAAGTAGAGCGGGAAGATGAAGAGGAAGACGAGGATGATCGAGTCGAAGGGGAGGGGGGGCGAGAGCTGCGAGGGTGTCCTGTAGGAGCCGAACGGGCTTTTCGGCCCCACGAGCTCGGTGTAACGGGCGAATTCGCCTCTCTGTTCCCATGACTGCCGGAGACCCTGCCGGAGGTCCTCGACCGGGACGGGAATGTCGGGCGACGGGGGCACGACCTCTCCCGGCGGGTTTTCCGGGACGGGGGGCCTGTCGGGCTGGGGCAGCGCCGATATCTGCCTGCCCGACTGCGTCGCGGAAAAGTCAAGCTCGCTCTTCACCTCCTGCACTTCTATCCAGAGGGGATAGGCCGCGAAGAGATCCTGCTGGGCGCCGTATACGGAGTCGAGGTACCTCTGGTAGTCGCGCTCGAGCGTTTTCAGCGCGGCCCTCCCCTTCTCGGTGTCGTGGACGTACACATCAGACCCGAGGACGATGATGTCGAACATCCCGCGGTTCGCGAAGAGGGATTCCCTCTCCCCCGCGAGGAGGTCGAAGCGTGCATCCCCCCCGACGATATCCGCGAGCAGGCGTGGATTGTCGGTCCCGAGCTTGTAGATCCCGTCCTGGATGTGGAGACCGCGTTCCGCGGCAAACCCGGTCACCACGACGAGGCAGACGACGAGGACGATTGCAACGGGGAGCGTGTGCCTCCCCATCACGCCGAACGTGCGGCGGACCTCCCACCGGGCGATGGTTGCCACGTGGGAGAGAAATGCACTCGGGTTCACGGCCTTCCGGAAATAGGGTAGCTTCAGTACCTATAATACGTTGCAGGTCGAGGAATCTGGACAGGCACTCCGCCCAATGACATGATTTCCGCACGGAATCTCTCGAAAACCTACGGGAGGACACAGGTTCTCCGGGATATCAGCTTCGACCTTGCCGAGGGGAAGATACTCGGGATCATAGGCCACAACGGCGCAGGAAAGACGACTCTCCTCAAGATCCTCGCGGGTCTGGTCGAGCCATCTTCCGGCGACATCCTCGTGAACGGGGAGAGCATCCTGCACAATCCCGACGGGTACAAGGAGATGGTCGGGTACCTCCCGGAAGAGTCGCGCCTCTACGAGACGATGAAGGTGGACGATTACCTCACGTTTTTCGGGGAGATCTACGGGATGGACCGTGCATCGATAAGGAGGCGGAGCAGGGAACTCCTCGAATGGCTCTCGCTCAACGACGGGGGAAAGAAGATGGGCGAGTTTTCGAAGGGTATGAAGAGGAAGGTCGCGATAGCCCGCTCGCTCATCCACGACCCCTCCATCCTCATCTACGACGAGGCGACCTCCGGGCTCGACCCGATGACGTCGCGCCAGATCGTCGATCTCCTCCGGGATTTGAGGGCGAAGGGGAAAACCATCGTCCTCTCGGCGCACAACCTCTACCAGGTCGAGGCGATCTGCGACCTCATCATGATCCTCCGCCGCGGCCACCGCGTCGCCCTCGGGACGCTCTCCGACCTGCGGGAGACATACGGGTCTGTCTCCTACTCGCTGTACTTCACCATCCGCGACCCGGCGCTCCTCTCGGGTGTCGCCCGCTACACCCACGAGGGCGGGTACTTCCGCGTCGATGTCCCCGACGTGAGGGAGATGAATAGGATCGCGCAGGAGGTCACTTCGGCCGGGGGGACGGTCGAGCGGGTGGAATCGCACTACCCGAGCCTCGAGGAGATGCTCGCGAAGATCGGGGCGTGAGGTTTGCCAACGGCGAGTGGCAACGATCCCCGTGGTACCCCCGAAATGGATTGAAAAGGAGAATAGCGGGCCTGAAGGGATTTGAACCCTTGACCTACGGATTAAGAGTCCGTCGCTCTTCCGAACTAAGCTACAAGCCCGTGCAAACCTGCTTGTATTTATGCGCACGGGTAAAACATAAAGTTTCCGCAACGGGGCCCGCGGTGCCACGGAATTCCCGCCGGGTGCAGTCCCGTGGCGTGTCGTGTTTGTAAATTTAATTATCCCGCGGACTGACATTGTCTCATGCAGAGGGCGGGCGAAGGGGAGAGGGGAACGGCCGCGCGCTACGCGGTCCTCGGCTGCGGGAGCACGGGATACCACGTCGCGTGCGAACTCGCCGCGAGGGGAGAGAGGGTCATCGTCTGCGACATCGACGCCTCGCGGGTGAGGGAACTCCGCGAGCAGCGGTTCGACGCCGTCCAAAAGGACATCTCCGACCCGAATTTCCTCTCTGACCTGCCGGGTTTCGAGGTGGCGTTCGTCCTCTCGGGAGACAACAAGGTGAACACCGCTGCCGTCCGGACCCTCCGGCAGGCAATCCCCGGCCTGCACATCGTCGCCCGCGCGACAGACCCGATCGGCGCGGGACTCCTCTCTTCCGCCGGTGCAGACCTCGTCCTCTACCCCCAGCAGGTCGTCGCGAAGGCCGCCATCCGCCAGGCGGACAAGATCCACTCCGCGGGCCTCGCGCGCAGGCTCTACAACCTCCTCTCGGGTCTCGAGGGGACGCTCGGGATCATCACCCACAATAACCCTGACCCGGATGCCATCGGGAGCGCGATGGCGCTCTCTGCCATCGCGAAGAGCGCGAACCCCCAGAAACTGAAGTGCCGGATCTTCTACGACGGGATCATCGGCCACCAGGAGAACAGGACCATGGTCAACCTGCTCGACATCAAGATGGAAAAGTTCGATCCCCGGGCCGTGCAGGACTGCACGCACCTCGCCCTCGTGGACAGCTCGGGGCCGGGCCTGAACAACCCCCTCTCCCCGCGGACCCGGGTCTCCATCATCATCGACCACCACAGGGACGGGCACGGGCAGGAGAGTGCCACGTTCTCCGACGTGCGGCCGGGCCTCGGCGCGACTGCGAGCATCCTGGCCCAGTACCTCCAGGAACTCGACATCCCGGTCGACAGGAACGTCGCGACGGGGCTCCTGTACGGCATAAGGGCTGACACGAAGGAATTCCGCCGGAATGTCACCCCCCAGGACCTCTCCAACGCCGCGTTCCTCCTCCCCCTGACCGATGCCGAAATCCTCGACCAGATCATGTCCCCTTCCCTCTCCCAGGAGACGCTCGACGTGCTCGGCGCCGCGATCAAGAACCGGCACATCAGGAGCGGCTACCTCTTCTCCAACGTGGGGTATGTACACAACCGCGACTCACTCCCCCAGGCCGCGGACCTGCTCATCTCCCTCGAGGGGGTGAACACTGCCCTCGTGTACGGGATCACGGACGACGCGATTGTCGTTTCTGCGCGCAACAGGGACATCCGTCTCCACATCGGAAACGTCCTCAAGGAGGCCTTCGGGGACATCGGCGACGCGGGGGGGCACCCGAACATGGCAGCCGCGACGATCCCCCTGTTTTACTTCCGCCACGTGAAGGACAAGGAGGGTCTCCTCTCCCTCGTGATGGACCCCCTCCTCTCCCGGTTCATGGGCCTCGTGGGACTCGAGCCGGAGTCTGGCCATGGAATTTGAGGAGTGGGAACCGGTATACGAGGAGATACTCGAGTACTTCGGCTTTGACAGGGCGGAGGACGAGAGGGCTGCAGCCCTCCTCTCGACCCTCCTCGAACGCGATGACCTCGACCTCCTCCATGGGATCACGAGGGGGAGGGAGGTGTGCGTGTGCGGCAACGGCCCCTCCCTCCCGAGGGAGATCCCGGGTGTGGGCGGGTGCGTGTTCGCCGCCGACGCGGCAGCCCTCGTCCTGCAGTCCCACGGGATACTCCCGGACGCGATCTTCACGGACCTCGACGGTGCAACCGAGGAATTCGTGGAGATGAACAGGAGGGGAACGGTCATCGTGGTCCATGCCCACGGCGACAACATCCCCCTCATCAGGCTCTGGGTCCCGAGGTTCCGCGGGCCCGTCGTGGGGACGACACAGGCAAGGCCGCTCCCCCGCGTGCACAACTTCGGGGGATTCACGGACGGGGACCGCGCCGTCTTCGCCGCGAAGGCACTCGGCGCTGCGCGCGTCACCCTCGCCGGGTTCGACCTCGACGACCCGCGGGTGGACAGGGTGAAGAAGGCGAAACTCCGCTGGGCAAAGCGCCTGCTCGCGATGGTCTACCCATGAGGGAGAAGAGGGCATTCATCCTCGACGGCTACGTGGACGAGCCCGCGTGCCTCGGTGTTCCCCCCTACATCTCGCCCTACGTGAGGACACTCGCGGGGGTCCTCGGGGAACACGAGTACACCGTCTCCTACGCGACGATCGACCAGGCGAGGAGGGATCCCGGGTTGATCCGCGCGATGCAGGCCGCGTCGCTCGTCGTCGTGGTCGCGGGAGTGACCGTCCCGGGGAAGTACATGGGCGGGACCCCGGCAACCCTCGCCGAGATACTCCAGATCGGGGCGGCCCTGAAGGATCCCCTCGCCATCCTCTCGGGACCCATCGTCTTTGGATACTCGCCGGGCGGGGGAAAGAAGGCGGAGAAGAATACTTTCCCCGGGTTCGACGTCGTCCTCCGCGGGTCTCCGGCATCCGCCCTCGACAATTACCTCTCGGGCAGGGAACCGCGGGGGGACTTCGACTACCGTAGGGAAGACCCGTGGAGCGTGCGCGGCGCGTGGGTCGTCGCCCAGCACCCGAGGTTCCCGTGGGTGATGTGCGAGGTCGAGACGGCGCGGGGGTGCCCGAGGTCCCACTCGGGCGGGTGCTCGTTCTGCACGGAACCCCTCTACGGCCCGCCCGTCTTCCGTCCCGTGGAGGGGATTGCACGCGAGGTCGAGAGCCTCTCCCGGACGGGTGCCCGGCACTTCCGGCTCGGGCGGCAGCCCGACATCCTCGTGTACGGGTCATCCCCCTCCGAGGAGTACCCGTCCCCCGTCCCGGAGAGACTGGAGGAGCTCTTCACGCTCGTCCGCGAGTCCGCCCCTGCCCTCGAGACCCTCCACATCGACAACGTGAACCCCGCGACGATCGCGCGCCACCCGGACGCGAGCCGCGCGGCACTCGAGGTGATCGTCTCCCACCACACGCCCGGGGACGTCGCCGCGTTCGGCATGGAGACCGCCGACCCGGCCGTCATCGAGCAGAACAATCTCAAGGCGCGGCCGGAGGAGGTCCTCGAGGCCATCCGGATCGTGAACGAGGTCGGGGGGCACCGCGAAAACGGGATCCCCCACCTCCTCCCCGGCCTGAACTTCGTCTGCGGCCTCGCGGGCGAGACGGCGCAGACCTACAGGGAGAACATCGCGTTCCTCGACCGCGTCCTCCGTTCCGGCCTCCTCGTCCGGAGGGTCAACATCAGGCAGCTGATGCCGTTTGGGGGGACGAGGGCCTACGCGCAGAATACCCTCGGTCTCCACAGGGAACTCTTCTCCTCGTTCAAGGCGCACGTGCGCGAGCGCTTCGACCTCCCCATGCTCAGGCGCGTCTTCCCCGTGGGAACCGTCCTCCGGAAGGTCTTCATCGAGGAGGAGGGGGATTCCCTCTCGTTCGGCAGGCAGATGGGTTCTTACCCCATCCTCGTCGGGTTCCCCCTGCGCCTCGGGGTCAATTCCGTCGTCGACGCGGTCGTCGTCGACCACGGCATGCGGTCCGTCTCGGCCCTCCCCGTCCCCATAGAGGTAAACGCGCTACCCCGGAGGGCGCTCACGTGGATCCCCGGCGTAGGGAAACAGCTGGCCGCCCGGATCGCCGCCAAGAGACCGTTCCGCGACCTCGAGGCGCTGAGGGCGGTCGCGGGCGCCCTCCCCCTCGAGCACCTCGTCGCCCTCTCCTAGTTCTCCTATATCTCGCGAAGCTCGATGACCTTCAGGATATCCGTCTTCGTCACGATCCCGACGAGGCGGTCGCCTGCCATGACGGGGAGGCGCCCGATGTTCCTCGCGGTCATCGTCTTCAATGCGTCGATGACCGGGGCCTCCGGGGGGAGCGTGACCACGTCGCGCGTCATCACGTCCCTGACCTGCATCGCCTCGCGGTCGATGGGCGAGACGCGGTGGATGTCGGCGAGCGTGACCATCCCCACGAGGTACCCCCTGTCCGTCACGGGGAACCCGAGGTGCTTCGTCACGTACATGAGGTCGATCACCTCGCGAATGGGGGTTTCGGGGGTGACCGAGATCACGGGGCTCGACATGATGTCCCCCACCGAGACGTCCCTTAAGAGGAACGTGTACTTTATCGCGTGGAATTCCTGCGTCGCCCCGATGTAGATGAAGAGCGCGATCAGGATGAGGAGGGGGGAGAAGAGGAGGACCCCCACGATGCCGAAGATCACCGCGAACGCCTTCCCCACGTCCGCCGCGATCCGCGTCGCCTCCGGGAGCGGCATGCGCGACGCGAGGTACGCCCTGAGCACCCGGCCGCCGTCCATGGGGAACGCGGGGAGGAGGTTGAAGAGGCAGAGGAAGACGTTCAGCAGGCCGAGGTAGGAGAAGGTGAAGGTGAGCAGGCCCAAGACCGGGCCACCCGCGAGGGTTGCATCGACGAGGTACACCGCGGCGATGAACGAGATGCCGATGCCGAGGCTCGTGAGGGGGCCGACGAGCGCCATGGGGAGCTCGACGCCCGGCTCGGGCGAGCTCTCCTCCATGGAAGCGACGCCCCCGAAGACGAGGAGGGTGATGCTGTGGATGGGGACGCCCCTCCTCATCGCGACGATGCAGTGCGCGATCTCGTGGAGGAGGACGCCTCCAAAGAGCCCGAGCGCGAGGAGGAGCCCGATGATGTACGGGTTGTATCCGGCCACGAGGTAGGTCGTGTCAATCGAGACGCCGAATACAGACGAGAGGATTCCGACCGTGGGTACTATCTGGTTCCCGATTATCCATGCAAAAACGGGGATGATGACGAGGAAAGTCCAGTGGATCTGGATCGGAATACCAAAAATGGACCCGATTTTGAACGACCCGTCCATGAAAAGAGTATCTTTTTAACCATCATAGTATATATCTTCCATGATTAGGATGAGAACCCAGATCACCGATTTATTCGGCCTGAATATCTACACGGAAAAGAGCGTCTTCGTGGGGGAGGTAGAGGATGTCCTCATCGACATAGAGGGGAAGAAGATGGATTCGCTCCTCGTGGGCAAGCTCAACCAGGACCTCCTGGACATCAAGAACTACAAGGGCATCAAGATACCGTTCCGGATGATCAGGAGCATAGGGGACATCGTCATCATCCGCCACCTCCCCGGGGCATTCAAGAAGGGCGAGGCGCCGGCCGAAGCGCCGCGGTGAAATCCCCGCGGCAGGCCGTCTCCTGGGAAACTGCGCCCCTGCCATCCTCGTTTTTCATGCGGCAGAGGGAACTCTACTCGAACCTCGTCGCCGTCCCCCCGGTCTTCGTCAGGCTCGACGGCCGCGCCTTCCACAGGCTCGCGGAGACGTGGGGTCTCCAGCGTCCCTTCGACGAGCGGTTCGGCAACGCGATGGCGAGGGTGGGGGAGCTCCTCGTTTCGCAGAGCGGGCTATCCCCGGAGCTCGCCTACATCTTCTCCGACGAGATCAACCTCTACTTCTCCCACCTCCCCTACAGCGGGCGCGTCGAGAAGATCGACTCGGTCACCGCGTCCTTTGCCGCGAGTGCCCTCACGATAGAGATGGGGAGCCGGCAGCCCGTCTCGTTCGATGCCCGCATCGTCCACGTCACGCCGGCGATTGCGCAGGAATACCTCATCCAGAGGCAGGCCGAGGCGTGGAGGAACCACATGAACGCCTACTGCCAGCACATCCTCGTGGAGGAGGGGATGACGAGGAAGGAAGCCGCGTCATTCCTCAAGGGCAAGGCCGCACCCGAGATGCACGAGCTCGCATTCTCGAGGGGACTGAACCTCGCCGCGACACCCGCGTGGCAGCGGAGGGGGATTCTCGTCATGAAGAGGGCAAGGAGGGTGGAAGGGTTCAACCCGAGGGAGGGGAGGGTCGTGGAGAGCTACCGGAGCGAGGTGGTCACCGAGAGGGACCTGCCGGTCTTCTCATCCGCGGAGGGGCGCGCGCTCCTCGCCTCGATCCTGCCGGGCCCGTGAGAGGGCGAGGGTCATCTTTACCCCCTCGACGTCCCAGTCCGTGCACAGGTCCATCCCTGAGGCGACGTCGTGCACCCCGCACGAGATCTCGAGCGACGCGGCCCTGACCTCGTCCATGATGCCCTTCTTCCACGTGGCCGCGACCAGCCTGCAGATCCTCTCGTCGGCGATGAGGGCACGCGCGTGGACGTATTCCTCCACGGCGAGGTTGAGCTGCCGGCGCATCTCCTGGTACCTCCTGATTATCTCGCGGGCGTACCCCTCGGCCTCGAGATCCTCGGAGAGCGTCGTGTCGACATACACGGTCCCCCCCTCCATGGGGGCCGGGTAGACGCCCGGCGGCAGGACCTCGGTGAACGTGACCTGCCCGGGATGCACCTCGAAGGTCTCCCCGCCGGCGGAGACGACCGCCGTGCCCCTCGCCTCGAGTTCTGCCTTCAGGACGTTCCCGTCTGCCGCGGCGATCGCGTCGCGCACGCGCGGCGCATTCTTCCCGAACGCCGGTCCCAGTGCCTTCATGACGGGTTCTGCCTTCCACCCGACCCTGTCCCACCTCCCCCTCACGACCCTGACTGCGCGTGCATTCGCCCTCTCCCGGCAGATTGGCAGGAGCGCCTCGATCGCGGTGGCCACCCGCTCGTTCTCGGTCGCGACGACGCACTCGCGCACGGGCCAGCGGAGCTTCCTCTTCCCCGCCTGCCGCGCGTTCGCACACGCGTCGTCAAATGACCGGGCGACCTCCATCATCTCCTCGAGTTCCCCGTCGACGAGCGCGGGGTCCCCGCCGGTCCAGTCGAGCATGTGGACGCTCTCGGGATCCCCCGGGAGCCGCAGGTTCCGGTACATCGCCTCCGCGACGTGGGGGATGAAGGGCGCGGAGAGGGAGAGGAGGGCGCGCATCACGTAGTACACCGTCTCGTACGCGTCGGTCTTCTCGCGTGACGTTCCTTCCGCCCACATCCTCTCCCTCACGAGCTGGATGTACCAGCGCGAGAGATCCTCGAGGATGAACTGGACGAGTGCGCGCGATGCCCGGTGGAGTTCGCAGGAGGTGATTCCCGCCGTGACCTGCGACGCGAGGGAATTGACCCTCGAGACGATCCACCTGTCGAGGGGAGCCATCGACGTGAAATTCTCCCTCACGTAGTGCCCGTCGTAAGCACCCGCCGGCGCGGCCGGCGAGAACCCGTCGAGGATCATGTAGGGGAGGGGGAACCGGTAGACGTTCCAGAAGATGTTGATGGCCCGCGCGGTGTTCTTCACGCCCTCCCAGTTGAACCTGAGGTCTTCCCACGGCGCGTTCTGCGAGAGGACGTAGAGGCGCAGGACGTCCGCCCCGTACGCCTTTATCACCTCCTCGGGGGTGACGACGTTCCCGAGGCTCTTGCTCATCTTCCGCCCCTCGGCATCCAGCGCGAAGCCGTGCATGAGGACGCTCCGGTACGGGGCCCGGCCGAACGCGATCACGCTCGCGCCCAGCTGACTGTAGAACCAGCCGCGCGTCTGGTCCTGCCCTTCGGTGATGAAATCGGCTGGCCAGAGGCGCTCGAAATCTTCCCTCCTCGCGGGGAATCCGAGCGTTGCCCACGAGGCCACGGCCGAGTCGAACCACACGTCGAAGATGTCCTCGACGCGGCGCATCGTGCCGCCGCACGCGCACGGGATCACCACCTCGTCCACCCACGGGCGGTGCGGGTCGGAAATGGGGGTCCCGCTCGCCTCCTCGAGCTCCCGGAAGGTCCCGACCACGCGGTACTTCCCGCACGACCCGCACGTCCATATCGGGATGGGAATGCCCCAGTACCGCTGGCGCGAGATGCACCAGTCCCTCGCCTCCTTGATCCAGTCGTGGAACCTCGCGCTCCCTGCCCACTCGGGGTACCAGGTCACCCGCGCGACCTCGTCGAGCATCTTGTCCCTGATCTCCGATGCCTTCAGGAACCACTGTTCCGTCGCCCTGAAGATGATGGGGGTCTTGCACCGCCAGCAGTGCCCGTACCGGTGGGTGACCTTCTCGCGCGCGAGGAGGTTATGGCCGAGGTCGGCCATGATGACGGGATCCGCCTCCTTCACGAAGAGCGCCGCGTACTTTCCCCCCTCCTCGGTGAACTTCCCGTGGGCGTCCACGGGGCAGAGGATGGGGAGGCCTTCCCTGCACCCGAGGACGTAGTCGTCCCACCCGTGCCCCGGCGCGATGTGGACGATACCCGTGTTCTCGGGGGCGACGAAATCGGCCGTGACCACCCTGTGGGCTATCCCCTTCTGGGCGGGGACCTGATCCCCGAGGGGGGAGGAATAAGAGAGGTCCCCCATTGCCGTTCCCGGCCGCGTCTCGAGGACAGAGTACCTTTGGTACCTGCCCTTCTTGAGCACGCTCTCGACGAGTCCCTCCCCGATCCAGAGGACCTCCCTCTGCCCGTCTTTTTCCGCTTCGACCCTCGCGTACGACAGTCCCGGGTTGACCGCGACCGCGACGTTCGCGGGGAGCGTCCACGGCGTCGTCGTCCATATGACGATGTACTCGCAGCCCCGCCCCTCGACCGGGAATTTCACGAAGATGGAAGGGTCAGACTCGTCCCAGTACTCGACCTCCGCATCCGCGATCGCCGTCGCGCACCGCGGGCACCAGTTCACGACCCTGTACCCGCGCTCGAGCATCCCTTCCTCGTCTGCCCTCTTGAGCGTCCACCACGCGGCCTCGATGTAGCCGGGGTGCATCGTCTGGTACGGGTCGTCGAAGTCGAGCCACGCGCCCAGCCGCATGAACTGCCTGCTCATGATGTCCTTGTTCGCCGCGGCAAATTCCCTGCAGTGCTGGATGAAGGGGCCGATCCCGAAACGCTCGATGTCTTTTTTCGAGGAGAAACCGAGTTTCTGCTCGACCCTCACCTCGATGGGCAACCCGTGCATGTCGTACCCGGCCCGCGCGATCACGTTCCAGCCGCACATCCTGCGGTACCGCAGGATGCAATCCTTTATGATCTTGTTCCACGCGGTCCCGAGGTGAATGTGCCCCGTCGTGTAGGGAGGTCCGTCCACGAAGAAAAATTCCTTGCCTCCCCTGCGCATCTCCTCGACACGCCGGAAGATGTTGTTCTCCTTCCAGAATGCCTGGACTTCCTCCTCGATCTCGCCCGCGTGGAAACTACTCTTCTCTTCCTTCATCGCTCAAGACACCCGTAAAATCCTCGGCAGCGTGCGGGGATGCACCGGACGTGCACGCAAATTCCTCCCGTCCTCCCCCGCGCGGTGGTCCCCCGTGCCAGGCCACGATTCTCCTGGCCAACGCCGTTTTCGGCGCGCATCAGGGAATAAAACAATCCGTCATGGAGTTATTCCACCACGAAGATGTACATGGGGTTTGTGCATATAAAAATCCCCCCGGTGTTTCCCTGCCCCTCCGGGCCGTGATGCGGGAAGGGATCCAGTTCCCCGGGGGAGCTTCATGGGAAACCGTTCGCAACCGATCTCCCATGGTGGACAGGGGTCACGCAAGCGGTTTTGACGTTCCCGAGCACGGGTGCATCGTCGGCGGGACGGAGCGGTTTTCGGGGGAGGTGCATGCGGTCCGGTTCCCCTACACGGGGGAAACATTCGCGCGTGTCCACGAGGCCACGGGGGCTGACCTCGGGGACGCGGTTTTTCTCGCATCACGCGGGTTCTCCGAGACCCGGGAACTCTCGGCGTCGGAGAGGTACCGTGTCCTCTCGGACGTCTCCGCGAGGGTCCTGCGGGATTCCGATGCACTCGCCCGCGTCCTCGTGATGGAGGGCGGAAAGACCATCGCGTCTGCACGCACGGAGGTCCGGCGGGCGGCCGAGACCCTCCGGACATCAGCCGAGGAGGCAAAGAGGATCGGAGGCGAGGTCATCCCGCTCGACTGGACTCCGGGGAACGAGGGGAGGTTTGCGATCACGCGTCGGATGCCCCTCGGGGTGGTCCTCGGGAGGATGCTCGTCGACGCATGGTTCCCCCCCGACGCGCTGAACGTCGTTCCCTGCCCCGGAGAGCGTGCCCAGCGGCTCGTCGAGGACCCCCGCATCTCGGTCCTCTCCTTCACGGGGAGCCCGGAAGTCGGGTGGGCCCTCCGCGGGAAGGCGGGCCAGAAACGGGTCCTGCTGGAACTCGGGGGGAGCGCCCCCGTGATAGTCCACGATGACGCGGACGTCGGGCACGCAGCGGCCCGCGTCGTGCAGGGGGGATTCGGCGACGCGGGGCAGGTGTGCATCTCGGTGCAGCGGGTCCTCGTCCATGAGGCAGTCTACGCGGAGACGTGCCGCGCGGTCTGCCGGCTCGCGGGGGACCTCGCGGTGGGGGATCCCCGGGACGAGAGGACCGACGTCGGCCCGATGATCTCGGCGGACGCGGCAGAGAGGGCCCTTGCAATGGTACGGGACGCCGTCGTGCGGGGAGCGAGGATCGCGGCGGGCGGGCACGCGGAGGGCGCGACGATGGTCCCCACGGTCGTTGCGGGCATCAGGCCCGGCATGCGCCTTTTCGACGAGGAGGTCTTCGCACCGGTCATTGGCCTGTGCAGCTACAGCGACTTTGCAGAGGCACTCTCCCTCGCGAACCGGACCCGCTACGGCCTCCAGATGGGCATCTTCACGCGCGATATCGGCAGGATCGTGGAAGCGTTCGCGAAAGGGGAATTCGGCGGGATCGTCGTCAATGACGTCCCGACATTCCGGGCCGACCACATGCCCTACGGCGGGGAGAAGGCATCGGGCCTCGGGCGCGAGGGGCCGAGGTACGCGATAGAGGAGATGACCACGCTCCGGCTCCTCGCCCTCAGCCCCTGCCACGGAGGTGGTGCGGGGTGACCGGGCAGGGGGCCGGCGCGCCCCGGCCGTGGCAGGTCGCGGTGATCGGGCCTTCGGACTGCACGCCAGGGGAGGCACGCGCTGCGGAAATCGCGGGGAGGATCCTCGCGGAGAGGGGGGCAATCCTCGTCTCCGGCGGGATGTCAGGCGTCATGGAGGCATCGTGCCGCGGTGCGAGGGACGCGGGGGGAATCGCGATCGGAATCCTCCCGTGGGGAGGGGAAGGGAACGCCCATCTCTCGGTGCGCGTGAGGACCGGGATGTCGCACGCGAGGAACTTCATCGTCGTGGAGAGTGCCGACGCGGTCGTCGCGATAGGGAAGGGGTACGGGACCCTCTCCGAGATTGCCTTTGCCCTCAAGACGGGAAAGCCCGTGTACGGGTATCGGACGTGGGAAATCCCCGGCGTCACTGCCTGCGAGAGTCCGGAGGAGGCGTGCCTGCGCGCACTCTCCGCCGCGTCCCCGTGAGGTCCGTCCTGTAACCCCCCATCCTTTCCAGCACTGCGCGGAATTCCGCCGAGGCGACGGCGCCGAGGAGGGCCTCGACCCTCGGGTCACCGAGCATGTCCGCCGGGACGGCGAGTTCGTACCTCTCGTGGGCGACAGGAACGAACGAGAGGCCAAAAGCCCGCGCAGCCGACCGGATTCCCATCGCCGCGTCCGCCTGGCCGTTCTTCACGGCGAGGGCAACGGCCGTGTGCGTCGTCACTTCCCTCCCGTAGCCGGGAATGTCCCGGGGAGATATCCCCCTCCTCGCGAGCTCGAAATCAAGCAGGATTCGCGTGCCCGAGCCCTTCTGCCTGTTCACGAAGGTTTTCCCGGGAATCTCGTCGAGGGAGAGCCCTGTCCGCGAGATGATGCCCTGCTCCCTCTCCGCGACGCAGACGAGTTCGACCTCCATTCCCGGGAGGTACTTCTCGATGAAGGGGACATTGTACTCCCCCGACTCGGAGAGGAGGTGCACCGGCGCGGCGTGGCAGTATCCTCCCCGGAGGGCGAGGAGTCCCCCCATGCTCCCGGCATGCGCCGAGAATACCCTCGTCCCCCGGCACGCGAGCATGTCCGCGAGCCAGTCGAGCGCGGGGTCGTGGCTCCCCGTGACGACGAGCGCCGCGCGCGCCTCGTCCGTCCCCGTGGCCAGGTGCACGTCGACCTTCTCTCCCGCCCGGTACCCCTCGACAGAGGCGGGGATGCAGACGTGCCCATTCGACCGGACGGCACTCATCTGGATCCCCGATCCCCGGGGGAGGGGAATCGCGACCCATTCCCCCCGGACGTTCCCGCACGCGACGAGGACGAACTCGTCCACGCCCGCCTCGGAGGGCAGCGTGGAAGCGAGCCTCGCCTCGACTGTCGAGTGCCCAAAGACCGGGATCCCAGAGACCGTGAGGAGGTGGGCCACGATCTCCCTTAGGACCGTGAGGGCAGAGAGGGGGTACCCCGGGAGACCGATGACGGGGACCTGCCCGACAGCCCCGACGATGACCGGCTTTCCCGGTTTCATCGCGACGCCGTGGACGATGACCTCCCCGAGCTCGGAGATGACTTCCGCCGTGAAGTCCCGCGTTCCCGCCGAGGAACCGGCGGAGACGATGACGAGGTCGTTTTCTCCCGCGGCTCGCGCGAGGGCTTCGCGGATGAGGGCCGGGTCGTCCCTCACCGGGGGATACCGCGTGCAGACCCCGCCGTGCGCCGAGAGGAACGCCTCCGCGAGGCGCGTGTTACTCTCCACGACCTGTCCCGGCCCCGGCCTCGTCCCGGGCTGGACGAGTTCGTTCCCCGTCGGGATGAGACCCGCCCGGAACGACCTCACCGGGACGTGGGTGATGCCGTAGGTGGCGAGGGCGCCGACGTCCTGTGGCCGGACCCTGTGCCCGGAGGGGAGGATCATCTCGGACTCCGCGATGTCCTCCCCCGGGGGACGGATGTTCTGCCACGGGCTCGCCGGTCTCCTGACGAGGTAAGCGTCCCCTTCCCTCCAGACTTCCTCGACCATGATGACCGCGTCGTACCCCGGCGGAATGACATTCCCCGTGTTGACCGGCACGGCATCCATGAGAACCACGGGTGACTGCTCGGACGCCCCGGCAGTGTCGGCACTCCTGACGCAGATCCCGTCCATAGCCGCGAGGTGTTCGCCCGGTACCGAGTAGGCGGCAAAGAGGGGCCGGGCCGTCACGAGGCCGACTGCCTCCCCGAGGGGAACGAGCGTCTCCCTCCACCTGACAGGCACTCCCGACAGTGCCCTCCTCGCGTCGCCGAGCGAGACCACCGAGAGGAATCTCTTTACCACAGGATCACCTCGACGACCTCCCCCGACTCCAATCCCTCCCGCTCCGCGGGGATGCGCACGATGCCGTCCGACTCCGCGAGTGTATTCAGGAGACCCGATTTTCCGAAAACGGGGTATGCCCTGCCCCCTTCGAGCCGGACCCTCACGTAGTCCTCGCGGCCCCGCGCGGAGGGGACGTGTTCCCCGAGGACTGCCGTCGCGGTCCGTTCGATGCGGGCGGTCTCTCCCGCGAGCGCGCAGAGGAGCGGCCTTGCGACGCGGTCGAGCACGACGAGTGCCGATGCCGGGTGACCGGGGAGCCCCACGACGGGTTTCCCCCGGCACCTCCCGATGATCGTGGGTTTCCCCGGTGAGATCGCGATCCCGTGGACGAGAACCTCGCCCATTTCCCCGATGAGGGCTGCGGTGTGGTCCCTCTCGTCCTTGCTGCTCCCGCCTGAGAGGATGACCGCGTCGTTCTCGCCGAGTGCCTTGTCAAGGGCGTACCGGAGTCTCTCCCTCTCATCCGGGACGATCCCGTACGTCCTCGCCGCGCACCCTGCCTGCGCGAGGTACGCGGCGATCATCGGCCCGTTGCTGTCCCTCACCCAGCCCGGCGCGGGAATTTCTCGGGCATCCACGAGCTCGTTCCCGGTGGATATCACCCCCACGCGCGGGACGCGGAAGACGGGGACCGAAGTGCAGCCCACGGCGGCGAGAACACCGCAGTCCGCCGGCCGGATCCTCCGTCCCGCCCGCAGTGCCGGTCTATCGCGGGAGAAATCCTCTCCCCTCCGCACGATGTTCTCCCCTCGCCCCACGGGTCTCTTCACGAGGACCTGGTCCCCGATGGCCTCGCAGTCCTCGACCATCACGACCGCGTCCGCGCCCGCCGGGATCGCTCCCCCCGTGGGAACGTACGCGCACGTCCCCTCCCGCACGTGAATCCGGGGTTCTTCCCCCATCCTCACCGTCCCCACGAGTGCGAGGAGGGAGGGAACCGCGTCCCCCGCCCCGGCGGTATCAGAGGCGAGCACCGCGTACCCGTCCACGGTGGAGCGGTGAAACGCCGGGATATCCATGTCAGGGAAGACATCCCGCGCGAGCACCCTCCCGAGTGCCTCCCCTAGCGGGACCTCTTCGGGGGGAGGGGGGACCGCGATCCCGCGCGCGACGCGTACCGCCTCGGCGACGGGAACTGTCCGGAGAAAGAGGCTCATTTGAAGCAGCCGAGCTGGCAGGCACGGATCTTGATGCCGTGGGCGTTACAGTACTTCCCGATGTCCATCCTCGGGATCCCGTACTTCTCCGAGAGGGCGAATGCCTCGGGACACCTGATCTCCTTTCCAATCCCCTCTTTCTCGAATGCATCCCGAATCCTTTCTTCGTCCATCATCCTGTACTTCGGGCGCGAATGGTATAAAAATGGTCGATGCCCCCCGCCGAGTACACTAAACCGCCCTGAACGCCGGTCCCACGCGTCAGGGGAAAAAGGGAGAGGTGCACGCGGGGAGGAGTTGCGGCGGCGTGCACCCGGGAAAAAAGCGACCGAGGGATGTCCCGTGCCCTCTCCCATGCCTCGCGCGTGCCCCACGCTTCAACCCTTCCCCCGTGCGGCGAGGAGGGCAGCCGCGGCAGACGAGAGGAGCACCGGCAGGACCGCGAGGGGAGACCTCGCCGGGGACGTTGGCGGCGCGGGCTCGAGGGTTGCCTGCAGGTCTATCGTCTCTCCCTTCGCGGGATACCGGTCGATCGTCCCGGTGAAGGGGAGGTACCCTTTCATAGTAACCGTGTACGTCCTGTACGGCGTCGCGGTGGTGTATACAGGCACGGTGAGGATACCGTTCGCGATGTACCCCACGTGGGTCCCGTCGAATGATACTGCCGCGCCGTCGACGTTGCAGTGGACCGTGATCCACCCCATGTCCCCGCCCACGAGTGGCGGCCTCGTCTGCGGCGCGGGAACCAGCGTCACTTGGAGGTCGTACGTCTCGCCCTTCCCGGGGACACCGGGGACAATCGCGGTGAAAGCCGTGTATCCCTCGGCCTGCACCGAGTACATCCTGGAGGGTGTACCGGCCGTGTGGACCGGAACCACGAGGACGCCGCCCCGTATCTCGCCCTTATAGTCCCCGTCGAAGTAGACCTTCGCGCCGTCGACGTTGCAGTGGACGGCATACCATGCCTGTTCTTCCCCGGCAGGGGATTCCGCGCCTGCAAAGAACGGTGCGAGGGAGAGGCACGCGACGAAGAAGACCACGAAAACCCTGGCACTCGCGTTCAATCGCCATCACCACATGACCATCGCCTTTCCCCGTTTTAATGGATTCCCCCCGGGGAGCGGCATTCCCGGGCGAGGGCCCCCCTCCCCGCGCAGGGTCCGCACGGGGAGGAAGGCCCGCTGCTTCTCCCCACACGTCCTCCCGTCCACGACCCGGCCGGAACGCGAGGCACGGGGAAGCAGTGGGCGGTGCCGGAGTTTCCCCGCGGGATTCGCGCGCGTGGAGACCGGGGACAGAAGGAGCAAAAATTGCAATCTTTTTTTGTATCGGGGCCCGATGCTGCGTCTGACGCCACCTTTACATCCCCGGGTGGACCATAGGTAATGCGGTGGCATCATGGCACGCGGTGCGGGACCGACCCTCGTCAGGGCCGGCAAGGCCCGGCGATCGGGCAGGGGAATCGCCCTCGTCCTCGAGGCAGGCACTTTTTACGTGACAGAGGAAGAGCTCGCGCACCTCGCGTCGGGCGGGAACGCGGCGGTCGTCAACGGGCAGGGGGAGGGGGAAGGGTACGCGTGGCTCTCCCCGGTCCTCGCGGCAAGGAAACGCGAGCTCATGGTCCTCGTCGACGACAGGCTCTTCTGCATCGGGACGAGGCACGTGGCAGCCCTCCTGCAGAGGGAGAGGAATGCCGTCCCGGTCCGGGAATACAGGGGGAACGCGGGTGACGTGCATCCCCGCGGCGGGAATCGCACCGGAAAATCGTGCGTCTCGTGCCCGGTGCGAAGGGAAGCGCTGCCGTGAAATGGCCTTCCCGCGGGACCCCTTTTTCACCCATTTTTGCGCCGGGGAGTTCCGCGGGGTGCAACCCTGCGCGGTGTTTCCACCCGGCGATACGAATATGTGCGACACTACACCTCTATCTATCATGCCGAGGTGGGGAGTGGACCGCGATGCGGGTATTGCTCGTCGACGATGATCCTTTGCTCCCGGATCTCGTCCAGAGGTTCCTCGAGGACGAGGACGTGGAGGTCGAGGCCGCGGGGACGGGTTCCGAGGCGCTCGAGCGGCTCTCCCGTTCCCGGTTCGACGCGGTCGTGATAGATTACGAGCTGCCCGGCATGAGCGGGATCGACCTCCTCCAGATGATAAGGCGGCAGGGCGACGAGATCCCGGTTGTCATCTTCACGGGCAGGAGCAGGGAGGAAGTCGCGATAAAGGCCCTCAACTACGGTGCCGACTACTACCTCCAGAAGAAGGGGGACCCGAAGATCAACTTCCTCGAGCTCTTCTACATGGTCCGCGAAGCCGCAAGGAGGCACGAGGCGAGGCTCGCCCTGCGGGAGAGCGAGCGGAGGTTCCGCGAGTCGCTCGAGAACGCCCACCTGATCGCTTTCCAGCTCGACGCGGACCAGAAGATCACCTTCTGCAACGATTACTTCCTCGGGGTCACAAAGTACGGCAGGGACGACCTCCTCGGAAGGCCTTTCCCAGAGGCGTGCGTTCCCCCGAGGGACAGGCCGAAAGTGTCCCAGCTCTTCCACGCAGCGCTGCGGGGCGATCCCGATACCACGTACTTCACGTGCAGCATCCTGACGGCGGAGGGGGAGGAGAGGCGGATCGCCCTGAATAACACGCCGCTCCGGGACACAAGCGGGAATCCCGTCGGGCTCTCGTGCCTGGGAGAGGACATCACGGAGAGGGAGCGGATAGAGGAGGAGAAGGCCGAGTCGGAGGAGAGGCTGAAGGTTTTCTTCGAGTACGCCCCGTTCCCCTATTACATCATGGACCTCCGGGGGACTTTCCTCGACGGGAACCACGCGGCCGAGATCTTCGTCGGTTACCCTAGGAAGGAGCTCGCGGGGAAGAATTTCCTCGAGGCGGGCCTCCTCTGCCAGGAAGACATCCCGCGGGCGATCGCCCTCCTCGCGAAACACGTCAAGGGCGAGGCGACGGGCCCGGAGGAGTTCACGCTCGTGCGCAAGGACGGGAGCCTCGTCGTGGCCGAGGTGAGGAACCAGCCCGTGAAGGTGAAGGGGCAGACACTCGTCCTCGGATCTGCCCACGACGTGACGGGGAGGCACATCGCGGAAGAGTCGCTTCGCCGCGCGAACGCGAAGCTCACACTCCTCAACATCATCACGCGCCACGACATCCTCAACACCGTCACCGCGCTCCTCCTCTACATCGAGCTCCTCAAGGAGGGCGTGCTGGATGCATCCCAGAAGGAGACCCTCGCGAAGATCGAGATCCTCGCCCAGACCATCAAGCGGCAGGTGGAATTCACGAAGATCTACCAGGACATCGGGGTGGGAAAGCCCCAGTGGCAGGCGATCGGACCGATCCTCGAGCGGGAGAAAAATGCGCTCTCGGGCTCGGGTGTCGCCGTCTCCATCGATACGGGGAACATCGAGGTCTACGCCGACCCCCTCCTCGAGCACGTGATCCACAACCTCTTTGACAATTCACTCAGGCACGGCGGCGGCGTCACGTCGATATGGATCTCTGCCCTCCAGGACGACGCGGGACTGAAGATCGTGTACGAGGACAACGGGCAGGGCATCCCCCCCCGCGAGAAGGAAGACATTTTCCGGAGGGGTTACGGGAAGAACACCGGCTACGGCCTCTTCCTCGCGCGGGAGATCCTCGAGAGCACAGGACTTTCCATCAAGGAGACGGGGATCTTCGGGAAAGGGGCACGCTTCGAGATAAGGGTACCCGATGGGCACTTCCGCATCTCTGGCACGGGCGCGGAAACCGGTGCCGCGGACGTCCCCGGAGAGGAACGGGGGCAGAAGGCGGGATAGGGAGAGGGTTGGTTTCCCTAGCGGAAGTCGAGGTCGAGGATGTAGCCCTCGATGAAGTACCCATCGGGACGGAGCGTGGGGAACCCCCTCTCCATGACCCGCCTCTCTTCCGCCGGCCTGCGCTGCAGGACGTACCTGACCTCGTATTCCTTTGCCTTCCGGAATGCCTCTGACCGTGCGTGTCTGACCTTCTCCCTGTCTTCCGGGTGGACCCACCCGAGGATGTCGTGCTTCTGGACCTTTCCACGGCAGAGGGATGCGGGCAGGAACGTCGAGGCGGCATCCCCCGCGAGAACGGAGGCTTCTGCATCCCCTTCCTTCTGCCAGAACAGCGCGCAGGGGAGCTTCTCCAGGAGGATGTGCAGGTACCGGCAGCGTTCCTTCTCCTCGCGGTCCTCCGACCTCGCGGAGATCAGGTTCCTGACCTTCTTCACGACGTCCGCGACCTGTCCGCGGACATCCGGGCTCTTCTCGAGGTAGAGGTCGGCGCCGAAGTTGAGGGCATCGATCACGACATCCTCGCGCCCCTTGCCCGTGAATATGATGAAGGGGGTATCGTCGCCGAGGGCCTTGACGCGCTTCATGAACTCGATGCCGTTCATGCCCGGCATCGCGTAGTCGGAGATGATCGCGTCGAACTTCTGGTTTTTCAGGATCTCGAGGGCCTCGTCCCCCGACGTCGCGGTGGTGACACGTATTCCACGTCCCTTCTCGAGGAACATCTTCGTGACCTCGAGAAATTGCACCTCGTCGTCCACGAGAAGAATGGAGATCATCGTCACCCCTTGGAGTACAGCCACTCGCTGCAAGGAGGAAAGTGGACGGTACACTTATTTAAATGAGACGGATCCCGCGGGAACGGCACGGGAAGTGACCTGCGGGGGAAACCTGCAGGAGAAGTATATATGGGAGTCCCACGTACATCTTGCCATCTGATGGTTCCCGTGCCGGTCATCGAGGTCGAGGAGGGCGAGTTCCGTCTCCACGCCTTCCTCAGGGCATACTGGTACCTCTTCGTCTTCGTCTCGCTCTTCTCGGCACTCACCGTGTTCCTCGCGATATCTTACTCCATCAGCACGGAGATCCCGGTCACGTTCTCGTACGCCGGGGCGCTCTTCGACCTGCGGGTAGTCAGCATGGGTGCATCCCTCCTCATCACGTACCTGGGAGCACTCGCAGTCCTCTGGACGGCATTCGAGAAACCCGCGGGACGCCCGATATTCTATTACTTCATCGGGATCGAGGCATTCAAGAGGCTCCTCCTCGTGGTCCCCCTCGTGACGCTCCTTGTCGCGCTCACGATATGGATATGCAATTTCTACAGGGGCATCCTCACGTACATGTTCTCGATCATCGGATTTTGTGCCGGGCTCGTCGCGTTCTCGACGGTACTCGTCCTCATCAGCAGGACAGCGCGCGTGAAGAACATCATTCTCGCGACGACGGGCTACGCGCTCGCCGTCTTTTTCGCCTCGCTCGCGATCCTCCTCCTCGTCGACATCGGCAAACTCCCGGATTTTCTCGGCCCGGTCATCCTCTTCATCCTCGCGATGGGGATCGCGTCCGTGTTCTTCATCGTCGCGACACTCATCTTCGAGATCCTCATCCCTTCGCTTAGAGGCGGCAAGTAAACCTTTTCCGGTACAATTTCCGGCAGTTTGAATACGTGTGTGCCCCGGGGGATCTCGGCGGGGGAAAAGAATTCATGCGATCAGGTTCAAAAGGGGTGGATGGTGATTTTGCTGTGAAAACCCTCGCGCGACCCATCGTCCTGTCCGTCCTCGTGCTTGGAGCGCTCTGCGGGTGCGCGGAAGCGGGATGTTTCTACCTCGGTATTGCTGACAGCGGCAGGACCGTGCACGCTTTCCCCGGCGACAGCCTATTCCTGTCGCTTCCCGAGAACCCCTCGACGGGATACCGGTGGGACCTCGACGTCTCGGGAGTCGTCGAGCTCGTCAGGAGTTCGTACAGGCCACCGGACTCGCGCCTCCTCGGGGCACCGGGAACCCGCACGTGGCACTTCGTCGTGAAGAGGACGGGGGAGGGAGAGATCTCCGCGGTGTACCGCCGGCCGTGGGAGCCCGGGGAGATTGCGGGCAATTTCGTCCTCCATGTCATTGCGCGGTCTCCCGGCGTGTCCCCCGGGATAGTGCAGGACGAATCGTTCAGGAAGAAGTTCGAGGCCATCACTGGGGGAATCTCGCTCTCCCACTTCGGGAAGGTGCGATACCCGTAGGGAATGCGTCCACGGGCACCGCGTGATTCGCAACTGCACCGGAATCGCGCGTGCGCGGGAAGACGCGGGGGTTTCGAAAGCTTGGGCGGTACTCCACGGTCGCACCTGAAATGGGAACATTGACTCGTGCCGCAGGGACGGACGCGCCGCCTGCACCGGGGAGGATACCGGGAAAATAACCGGGACCGGGCTTACCGGCGCGTGCAGCACGGGCAGTCGTCCTGCGTCCCGAACACTCCACACCCCCGCGAGTCGCGTATTTTGGAAAGGGTTTTTTACCCGCCTGCCGCGGCAGGTTCCCGCACATCGGCGTGTCGCATGCGCATCGTGGCCCTCGCGGCGAGACGTGCCACTCTCACAGGCTCTGGGAGTCGCCCGTCGAGGGTGAAGTCCCTGCAGAGCCTCGTCGCGTCGGGGAGATCGAGGCCGAAAGGCCGGAGGTGCACCACGTGGCCCGAGGGGAGCGTGACGGGGCACGGCCTCCCGAGTGCATCGTAGGCGGAGAGGCGCGCGGTGTCCCCGGGGAAGAGGGCTTCGATCTTGTCGCGTATCCCCTCGGAGTGCCGGTAGGTGACGACGACGACGGGGAGCCCGGTCACCCTGTGCACCTCCGCGGGGTCAATGATATTGTACCACGCGATGATGCAGCCGCCGAGGAAGATGCAGTTGATGTCGCGCCTCCCGAGTGCACGGTATATCCTCATGACGCCCTCCGTCGCATCCATCCCCCCCACGGTTATCCCCGCGAACGCGACACCGTCGACCCTCAGGTCCTTCCTCATCACGATGCCGCAAAGGACGGAAGTGGTGCGGGACGAGAAGCTCTCCGCGATGCCGAGGACCCGCAGCCCCTTCTTCGCGACGTGCATGCAAGTCCTTATGAACGGTGATGGAAAAAAGTATTACCCGGATGGCCATCGCGAGAGACCAGGTCTGCGTGCTCATCCCCACCCTCAACGAGGCCCCCACCATCGGCGGGATCGTCCGCCAGTTCAGGGAGATGGGTTTTCCCCACGTCCTCGTGATGGACGGGCACAGCAGCGACCGGACCCGCGAGATCGCCGCGCGCGAGGGTGCCCGCGTGGAGGTCCAGTCCGGGAAAGGGAAGGGCCAGGCGCTCGTGGAGGCGTTCTCCCTCGTTGAGCAGCCCTACATCCTGATGATCGACGGCGACGGGACCTACGACCCCGCCGACGCAGAGAAGCTCCTCGCGCCCCTCGAGCGGGGTTACGACCACGTCATTGGAGACCGGCTGACCGAGGAGAACAGGGATGCCTTCTCGCGACTGAATCTCTTCGGGAATTACGTCCTCAACCGCCTCTTCAAGACAGCCCACTCGGTCTTCCTCTCCGACATCCTCTCGGGGTACAGGGCCTTCACCCGCGAGTCGGTCCTCCAGTTGAGGTTAAAAGAGGTGGGTTTCGGGATAGAGACCGAGATCTCCGCGGAGGCGGTGAGGAGGGGCCAGAAGATCGCCGTGGTCCCCGTCGGGTACAGGAAACGGAGTGGGACGCCCACGAAGCTCTCTCCCTTCCACGATGGGCTGAAGATCACTGCCACTATCTACAGGCTCGCGAAGATGAGCAACCCCCTCTTTTACTTTGGGCTGATGGGCCTTGCCATCATGGCCGCGGGGTTCCTCATCGGTATCTACATCGTGATCGAGTGGTTGAGACAGGTCGAGCACCTCCCCCTCACGATCCTGACCGTCCTCCTCATCATCGTGGGATTCCAGATATTCATGTTCGGGGTGTTCTCCGACATGATGCTCGCGATGCACCGCGAGGTCCTCGCGGAGATCCGCGGGGGGAGGCAGAGAGAGAAGTGAGCGCGCAGACGCGAGGGGAATGCCCGCGGTTTGCACCCGCAAAATAATCTTTATCTCCGGAGCACGCGAGATATACATACAGGATTTCTCGTGCGATAGTAGTCTAGCGGCAGGACAGGGGCTTCCCAAGCCTCTAACCCGGGTTCGATCCCCGGCTATCGCATTTCTCCGATGGATGTAGTGGAAAAGGATCTCTCTGCCCTCCGCATCATCGCAGAGAACCAGAAGGGAGTTCTCAGGGACATCGCGACGGTCGTTGCCGGCCACGACGGCAACATCCTCATGATCCACCAGGAGATCTTCGACTCCGGGCCGTGGAAGGGTATGGCCGAGATCTACATGGAGTTTGACGGGTGTGCCAATGCCGAGGAACTGGCAAGCCACCTCGTCTCGCTCCCCCACGTCAGGGAAGTGAAGGTCGTCGAGCCTTTCAGCCATATATACGGGACCCGCGTCATCATCATCGGGGGCGGGGCGCAGGTTGCCCAGGTGGCAATGGGCGCGGTCAACGAGGCGGACCGCCACAACATAAGGGGAGAACGCATCTCGGTCGACACGATACCCCTCGTCGGGGAAAAGACCGTCGCGCAGGCCGTCGAGGCAGTCGCGAGGCTCCCCCGGGCCGCGATCCTCGTGCTCGCCGGGTCCCTCATGGGGGGCGAGATCTCGCGGGCGGTGGACAAGGTGAGGGAGGCAGGGATCCCCGTCATCGCCCTGAAGATGGCCGGGAGCGTGCCAAAGCACGCGGACATGGTCGTCACGGACCCCATCCAGGCCGGCGTATTCGCCGTGATGCACGTCAGCAGCAAGGCAGTGTTCGACATCAACAGGGTCAGGGGCAAGGAATTCTAGGGATGGACAGGCTAAAAGAGGCCGCCCGGATCATCAGGCAGGACGGCCTCGTCGTTTACCCGACGGACACGATATACGGCCTCGGCGCGGACGCATTCTCCGACGAGGCGATAAGGAAGGTCTTCGAGGCGAAGAGGAGGCCGTTCTCCCAGCCCATATCCGTCGCGGTGGCGGACATCGAGATGATCTTCGGGATCGCCCGCGTCGACGCGGATGCCCTCCGGTTCATCGAGGAGTTCCTCCCAGGACCGGTCACGGTGGTCATCCCCGCACGCTCCTCCATCCCGTCGTCCCTCACGGGGGGGACGGGGATGATCGGGATACGCATCCCGAACCACCCCGTCGCACTCAGGCTGGTATCACTCGTCGATTCGCCCATAACCGCGACCAGCGCGAACATCCACGGTGCCCGCGACCCCGTGACCCCCGACGAGTGCCACGTGCCACACGACCTCCTCCTCGACGGGGGCAGGCTCTCCGGGACGCCGAGCACCGTCGTCGACCTCAAGAACAGGTGCATCGTCCGGAAGGGGGCGCAGGAAGCGGAAGTTGCTGCCTTCCTCCGCCGGCTGGAGGAGGAATGACGGGGGACAAGCCCATAAGGCTGCGCGACTTCGTCGAGGACACGGGTGGCTGGCTCTACGCGGTCGCTGCGTACGATAACAGGGAGAGGGTAGGGTGCCTCCTCCGGTACATCCCCGACGAGAGAGGCGACCGGGTCGCGCCGGACGGGACCCGGTACCGGAAGGTCGGGTTCGAAGAGGCATACGCGCTCGTCTCCCGCGAGAGGCCCGGGTACCACGACATCTTCCACAGGGTCCCTTCCCGCGACGTCCGCCGCGTATTCAAGCCCGAGGTCGAGATAGGCCGGATTTCCCGCCGGGACGCGCGGGTGGAGAGGCTCCTCTCCGTTTTCTCCCTCCCGCCGGGGGCGATGGGGTGCACCGGCTCGCACCTCTGCGGGCTCGCGGACGACTCTTCTGACATCGACCTCGTGGTCTACGGGGATTACTACTTCCACGCCATCCGGCGGCTCAGGCTCGCCGTCGAGAAGGGGCTCATCGACCCCGTGGACGGGGAGACGTGGAGGAGGATATACGAGAAGAGGAGGCCGGAGATAGGCTTCGAGGAGTTCCTCGCGCACGAGGTGCGGAAATGGAACCGCGGGATGATCGGCGGGACGTACTTCGACATCCTCTACACCCGGGAGTACGGCGAACTCCTCGAAACGCCCCACGTGAAGGGGCGGGCGCTCGGGAGGAAGACCATCGAGGCGAGGGTCACCGACGCGCGTTTCGCCCACGACAGCCCGGCAATATACCGGGTGGACCACGAGGAGGTCGGGACGGTCCTCTCCTTCACCCACACCTACAGCGGCCAGGCACGGGAGGGAGAGGTCATCGAGGCGCGGGGTGTCCTCGAGGAACACGCCGACGGTCTCTGCCTCGTCGTGGGGACGACGCGCGAGGCGAGGGGGGAGTACATCCGCTCGCTCTCACTCCTCGGCGAGGTCTGAAAGGGGAGGGAGATCGACCCGCGCGGACAGCGGTCCGGGAAACCGGCACGCGGTGGTCCTCTCACCCGAGGATGTCGGAGAGCCTCCTGCCCATCGGGAGGCATTCCGCGTGGAACGGGCACGACCTGCAGCGCGGGCCTGTCACCCTCGCGGGAACCTTCCCGGAGATGACCTCGCGCGCGCTCTCGAGGGCACGGAGAAACCGCCGCTTGTCGACAGGGTTCGGCGTGCAACTCCTCGACACGCCTGAAGGGATGTACTCGATAGAACCGTGCGGCACGTCCCTCCCCGCGGCATCGGAGAGGAGGAGCATGTAGCCGAAGACGCGCAGCCGGTCGGAGGCGTGAGTGCCGGATGGCGGGGCGTGGACCGCGCGAACGACGGCAAAGTGCGGGACCGCGTCAAAGACCTTGTCGACGTTTCCCACGAGGCCGAACCTGCGCGACGCGAGGGGGAGGTCCGATTCCCGCGGGAGGGGCCATGGACCTCCCCGTGCGCACCTCTCGATGCATTCACCGAGGAACTCCCGGAGCGAGGGATCTATCCCGGGATCGATCGCGAGGGCCTCGTCCCAGATCCTCTCCGGGTCGAGTTCCCTGCCGAGGTGGGATGCAACTTGCCTGCAGAGCACGTATCTCGGTCCCGGTCCCCTGGGCGTCCCCGTTCTCCTCTCGAGGTACAAGCGCATCGGGCAGAAGGCGGCCGTCACGACGGCCGATACCGGCACCATCACGGTGCTCCCATCCTCACCGCGAGAGTCCACGGGTCGCCACCCTGCCACCGCGGGGTCCTTCCCTTCTCCTCGCGTTCCGAGCCCAAATACCGAGATCCCGCGCGGTGTCCCTGCCATTTTCGGCCGGGAAAGGGTTTTGCACTCGCGCGGAGAAGAGTACACCCATGACTTCCCACGAGATCGCCGTCAATATCCCCAACACCCTGGACCCTGTCTACAGTAACATGATCCAGATCGCGTACAAGGAAGATGAATTCACCTTTATCTTCCTCCACCAGATCCCGGGGGTGAACCAGGCGCGTGCGAAGGCGATCGTGAGCATTACCCCGCAGCACGCAAAGACTCTCCTCGCCGTCTTTTCAAAGACCATGGCCGATTACGAGGCGAAGTTCGGGAAGGTCGAATCGACGGGGGGAAAGCAGGAAGGAGAGAGCGTGACGACGATCCGCGGCTATTCATGAAAGGTCACGCGTCGCGCAAGGACGATTGCGGGAAAAGCGCGGCCAATGGCGAAACCTTTCCCAACCTTCATATTTCAGGACGTCGAATCTAATGGACAATCGTGCCGCCATGGCTTAGTGGTATAGCGGCTGATTCGTAATCAGCAGGTCGGGGGTTCAAATCCCTCTGGCGGCTCTCCGGATTTCCCCTATTTCGCTTTTCATTTCCCTCTCCGCGCGGGAACCGCCGGAATATAACGGATACCTTGATGCAGTCGGTTGCTGCATTCTCCTGCACGGGATCGCATGTGGGAGCCGGCCCTGCTCGATCCCCTCGTCATCCTCGTGGCCCGGGTCATCGGGACGAGCCTCGAGACGATAAGGACGAACTACATCAACCGCGGCCACTCGAACCTCGCCACGAGGATTGGGGTGGTCAAGGTCGCGATATGGCTCTTCTCGACGGGGCTCGTCTTCTCGAATCTCCGGGACGTCCTCGGGATCACCGCGTACGTAGCCGGTTATGCCATCGGGACGGTCATCGGGATGCGGATCGAGGAGAGGATAAGTCTCGGGAGTGTCATCGTCAGGGTGTTCCACCCGGGAGACCCTACTCCCCTTCGTGGAGAAGTGCGGCGAAATGGGTTTTGGCATCACGCGCCTCGATGGAAGGGGGTAACCGCGCGTCACCCGTTGCCGTCCTCTACATGGTCGTTCCCCGCGCGCACCTCCGGGAACTCCTCTCTCCCCTCGGCACTGGATACGATTACCTCATCTACAGGGTGGATGACGTGAGGCCGGGGAGCGGGGAGTCGCGGATCTTCCACGGGGCGACGATAAGATGGTGGGAACGGTTCCTCGGCCTCTGAATCGAATTCCACGCCACGTCCCCGCGCCCGCGGATGGTGGCCTGCCCGCGGGTGCATGACCACGGGTTCACGGGGTGCATGCGCGCAGGACCCTGACCCATTCCGCGAGGACTTCACGGAGGGTCTCCCTCGTCTCTTCCACCCTCTCCCCGTCGACGATGCTCCCTGTATCGGGGGAAGACCGGGCAGACTCGTAGACGGCGCGGTTCATCTCGACCTGGATCCAGGGGACACCCGTGTGCCAGTAGTGTGCATTCACGATGAAGCCGCCGTGGAACGGGTGGTTGATCTCGACTCCCCCCTTGCCCGCGAAATGCTCGCGGATCGAGTCCCTCAGCGCCAGTATCCACCCCGCGGGGCATGTCGGGAGGGCACCGGGCCGCGCATTGCCGGTGCCATCACCGTTGTTGGAGAGGCAGAAGAGGGGTCTCTTCTTCCCCTCGTCGGGCTGCCCCGGGAGTCCCACGGGGACCATCGTGTGGCAGTCGAGGCCCGCGAGGATCCTCCGGGATGGTTTGTGGGCGAGGAGAACGCGGTCGATCTCGGCGTGGTACGGGAAGTAGTGGGAGAGCAGGAGCCTGTGGATGCAGGGGAGATCCGGCTGCCACCCGTCCTTCCACACGGGCTGCCCGAGGGATGTCCTCGTCTTGACGACACCGTCGGGGTAGCGGGGGGGAAGGTGGTACGGCGGCCTGTTGAGGTCGACGACCACGCGCGAGATCTCGGAGCGGAGGCAGGAAATGACGCTGTCCCCCATGTCGTAGAGGAGGTCTGACGCGGGATCGCTGTAGTAGGAGAGTGCGCGATCGGAAAGGGATACCCGGGACCGCACCTCTCGCGGGACGCGGACCCCGCAGTGCGGGATTGAGACGAGGATCGGGAGCCTCTTTTTCACCCGTCATCCCTCCCGTCTCTCCATCCCGTCCCGCTCCGGGAGACGTAGTCCCTGAGGTAGTCGGCGACACAGATACCGTATACCTCGACGTCGTGGAAGGTCCCCCACCAAAGGGCGTGCCCCGCGAGTGTCCCCTCGTGCCTGAACCCGGTAGCCGAGAGGACGCGGGCGGATGGAGCGTTCCACGCGAGGTGCCGCGCGTAGACGCGGTGGAGGCCGAGGCCGAAGAAACCGAGTTCCAGGAGGGCTGATACAGCCTCCCTCGCGTATCCCCTCCCCCGAAAGGGCCTGCAGATCCAGTACCCGAGTTCCGCGTGCGCGTGCTCCGCGTTGACCCTAAGACCCGCAGCCCCGGCGAGGATGCCGGTATCCCTCTCGCACACCGCGTAGACAAATGAAGTCCCCTTTCTCCTCCCCTCCTCCTGACGGAGTATCCAGTCGAGTGCATCCTCCGGGGTCGAGGGGCAGGAATCGCCGAGTACCCCTGCCGCGATCGCGGGGTCGTCGAGGGCCCCGCGGAGGGCCGCGGCATCGCCGCGGTGAAATGGCCGCAGCAGCAGTCTCTCCGTGTACATCAGTTCCGGGACCGGCACGCGGGAAGTCATCCGGTAAGGAGTGGTAAACCCGCATTTCACTTATGGGTATTGGCATTCCGTGAAATCCGGGGAACTTTTTGCCCCGGGAGACCGTTTGCAGGACTGCAAGCCGGACGGCGCACATTTCCGGGAATCCGGCGCGGACCACCACTTTTGGCAACCGGGCGGGGACCGGTGGGAACCGGAGGGGCAATATCCTCGCCCGCAGATATTAAGACGCGGCAAGTACCGGTGGGATGGGAGAGATGCGCGAAGCGGGCGTGAAGATTCTCCTTGGGAGGGGCACGGTTGCACTGATCCTCGGGATCCCTGCCTTTCTCTGCGGGTATTTCTCGATTGGAATCGCGATAGGGAACGCCACGGTGTTCGATCCGAGGGACTTGCTCGTTGTCTCTGCCGCGGCTCTCGCGGGGCCGGCCGGGGGCGGCCTCTCCGGGTTCCTCGCGGGACTCGGAGGGCCGGATATCTCCGTCATGCTCCTTTTCTACACGATCGGGGGAACGCTCTCCGGGTTCCTCGCGAGGATCCTCACCGGGAGGGGAGAGTGGCTGGGAGGATCCGCGCTCGGACTCGGTGCATGCTACCCTCTCGCGGGGCTCCTTGCGATCGCGAAGGGTTACTGGGACTGGATTGCTCCCCTCGCACTCCAGTCGCTCGTCATGCAGTGCGTAAGCATCCTCGTCCTGTCCATCATCCAGTCCCTTGGGCTGCACGCGATCATCGCGGGTGAGGGTCCGGGAGGTTCCCTCGGGGGCGTGGTGTGATAGCGAGGGGTATCCCTCCCACCCTCGCTGCGGAAATACCGTGTCGCAGTTTCCGATTCCGGTCCTTGCGGGAGTATTCGCCGCGCACAAGTCCGGGATCCGGCAGTCAAGGGAAATGGCACGACGTCCCGTGCTGCCGGTCCGCGCGGCATGCACGGTGATCCATTCGATTTTCCAAGAACAGTTTCCCCGCGGAAAGCCAGCGGTCACCCCGGTATCGACCGCGAGGTACCCGTTTGCGGTCATCTGGGGAGTTGATACCGGGTGACCAGGCCATTCAAGGTGTGGAGGGCTGCATTCCGTCCACATGGAGGGTGCCAGACAATAAATAGGTGACCGCGAGAGTGTGCATGTCACCTGTCTAGCATGGGTCTTATGGCGTGCGTGACTAATAAAGATTATGACCCTTGCAAAGTGACGCGGGGGTTAGCGGGGGCATCGCCCCGCGGGAAATCGCGGGATATGGACGGGGAAAGAGAAAAACGACAGGATGAAAGGGAAAAATGCGATCTCTGCGGGAGGCCGGCGATCGGGCTCCAGGTGATGGGGTGCTGCGGTTACCGGGTCTGCGAGGACCATGCCGACCCCCGTCTCCGCGACCTTGAACCCGGGGGGAGGCTCGAATGGGGGGGCTGTTACTTCATGAGGTTCGGGTAACCCGCGTCTCCTGCCATCAGACATGGTTCGCGGTGACCTTCCAATCTGGGATACCCCTCGACCTCCCGTACGCGGTCAGGAAGATCTCCTGGAAGATCCAGGCGGCGAGCTCGAAATCGCCCCCGCCGTACGGGATCCCCCCCTCGAGCGATGGCAGGATTATCGACTGGTGCGATTCCCTCGCGAGGACCGAGGAGGACGAACCCGTCACGGCAATGCAGCACGCTCCTTTCCGCGTGGCATTGCGGAAGTGCGAGAGGACTTCGTCCCTCTTGCCGGACCTCGAGAAGAAGATCGCGAGGTCATCCTTCCTCACCGGGTCCCGGACCTGGTCCCCGAGCCAGAAGACCTGTTTTTCCGGCGCGAGGAAGTGCCGGAGTCGTATCGCCATCGCGAGCGCGGCACTGCCGCTCCGCCCGAATCCGTACAAGTGAATCGCGCGGGCAGAATCAATCTCCCCCGCGAGGCGATCGATCTCCGGCTCCATCCTCTCGATGGTGCAGAACACTTCGCGGGCGAAATCCCCGTACACTTTCAAGACCCTCTCCGTCTCCTGCATGCTCTCCCTTGCGGTGTAAACGGTCCCTTCTATTTTCAATTCACATGAACATTAAGTCGTCCCAAGAATGTCATCTCCGTCCCGGCAGGACAGGTCACTGCAGGGGATACTTTGCGGATGAGGGACAGTTGCTATTCACACGTTCTGCATATGAGAAGAATCTCATGATAGCTCCGCCATTTTCCACGGAAAAAACAGTCTGAACGCCCCAGCCGGGATTTGAACCCGGGTCGGAAGCTCCGGAGGCTCCCAGGATGTCCACTACCCTACCGGGGCAAAAAGGTCTTTAGTAATTGGCCCCTCCTCCCGTAAAAATATTTTCCGAAATTCCCAGAGGATATGGAATTAGTCTCCTGCCGGAAAGGATTGCAGGATCGACTCTCCCATCATGCTCCATGCGACCTGTATGTATACCATATCCTGCACGCCCCCTCGTGGCTCACCATGCAGGGTCCAACAGGCTTTCGGGGCGTGCATGCGGTCCCGTAGAGCCTGCAGTCCGTCGGCGACGCGATCCCCCGGAGTACCCTGTCACAGATGCACGCGGTATGTTTCTCCACGTGGCGGATGGAAAGGTCGAACTTCTTCTCGGCGTCGTACTGTTCGAATTCCGGCCGGAGCTTGAGGCCTGATGCGGGGATGACGGGAAAGCCGCGCCACTCGGCGTCCACGGGCGCAAAGACCTCGTACATCATCTCCATTGCCCTCCTGTTCCCCTCCCTCGTGACCGCCCGGGGGTACGCATTCTCCACGCGTGCTTCCCCGTTCCTTATCTGCTTCACGAGCATGAGGAGACCGAGGAGGATGTCCTCCGGTTCGAATCCCGCGACGACCTGGGGGACAGGGAACTGCTCGTAGTCCCTGTACCCCGCGACGGTGCACACGTGCCCCGGGAGGATGAACCCGTGGAGGTGCGCCTCCCCTTGCTCGAGGAGCCACTTCATCGCGGGGGGGACGAGCCGGTGGCAGGAGAGGATGCTGAAGTTCTCGGGGGGCCTTGAGAGGATGGTCGCGGCGACCGTGGGTGCGGTGGTCTCGAAACCGACGGAGATGAAGACAACCTCCTTCCTCGTATTCCGCGCGATCTCGACCGCCCTGTGGATCCCCTGCACGACCCTCACGTCCCCGCCGGAGGACTCGAGCGATCCGCTGCTCCCCGGGACCCTGAGGAGATCGCCGTACGTCGCGATGGTATACCCCCTGCCCGCGAGTTCGAGCGCGGCATCGATCTCCCCCTGCGGCGTGATGCAGACAGGGCAGCCGGGACCCATCACGACCTTCAATCCCGGGGGGAGCATCCGCCGGAGCCCAGAACGCGAGATCGAGGCCTCGTGCGTCCCGCAGATGTGCATGATGGTGATGTCCCTGTCGACGAGTTCCCCGAGTTTTTCCGATATTTCCCTTCCCACGGAAGCCATTTCCAGTTATATTTTGTATCCTGACTGATAATGATACTCCCATGGTCGGTCAATGGAGCCCGGAAAACTCGTTTTCGCCTGGCATGCCGTGGATCCCCGCCCTCCACGGGAACGTCCTCTCGGTCTTTATCCTCCTGTCCGGTGCCGTCATCGCGGTAGTGCTCTTCTTTTGCGTTGGCTGGCTGCAGAAGAAGGCAGACAGGACGGCCTCCCAGATCGACGATATCGTCCTTGCGGCCATCGGTACCCCGGCGGTCATCGCGACGTTCATCGTCTCGATCTACCTCGCACTCAGGTTCGCGGACCTCCCCCCCTCGCTCGACTGGCTGGTAGACAGCAAGTACTTCAACGCGGTGTACATCATCCTCGGCGCGTGGGCGGTCTCGAGCTTCGCATACAACTTCATCAGCACGTACGGACACCGGATCGCCTCCGTCACCGCGACGGACATCGACGACAGGATGGTCGCTCTCGGGCTCATCGTGGTGAAGTACATCATATGGTTCGCGGCGCTCCTCCTCATCCTCCACATCCTTGAAGTCGATATCACGCCGCTGCTCGCGGGCGCGGGTATCGTGACACTCGCGGTCGCCCTCGCGGCGCAGGACATATTCTCCAACTTCTTCGGGGGCGCGGTCATCGCGGTCGACAAGCCGTTCCGCCTGAACGACCGCATCCAGATCGACCAGTTCTCTGGGGACGTGATCCACGTGGGCCCGAGGAGCACGCGCATCAGGACCCTCGACAACCAGATCGTCACGATACCGAACTCGAAGCTCGTGAACAATTACATCGTGAATTACGCCATGCCCGAGCCCCGGATGAAGGTCAGGATCCCTGTCGGCGTGGCGTACGGTTCTGACGTGAGGAAGGTCAAGGAGACGCTCACTGCGATCGCGAGGGAGGCCGCGGAGACTTACCCGTTCATCCTCGCCGAACCGGCACCCGTCGCCTACTTCCTCGAGTTCGGGGAGTCGAGCCTGAACTTCCAGCTCGTCGTCTGGATCAACGATTTTTCCCTCGCGTTCGAGACGAAGGATGCCCTGAACATGCTCATCGCGGACCGGTTCGCGAGGGAAGGGATCGAGATCCCGTTCCCGCAGCTGGACGTCCGCGTCAGGGACCGGGGCGGCTGAAAGGGGAAGGCCGCGAACACAACCTATTTCGTCGCCCCCGCGGAGGAGGTGTGTATGATAGGGATCTCGACGTTCTGCCTCCACGATAGACCGCTCGAGTCTGCCCTCGAGGAGCTCTCGTCGCGGACCGGCCTCGTGGAGATAATGGACGACGGGCTCCACCGCCTCGAGTCCGCGGAATTACTCGAGTCTTTCCCATTCCGCTACATGTTCCACGCGCCGTGCCGGAGCATCAACATCGCGAGCATCCACGAGCCCATCAGGAAGGCGAGCGTCGAGGTGATCGGGAACGCGTTCGACATCGCGTCGGAGGTCGGGGCGAACGTGGTCGTCCACCCCGGTTACTTCGCGTGGAAACAGGAGAGGGAACGCGCACTCTCGCAGATGAAACGGTCGCTCCGCGAGCTCTCTGTCCGCGCGTCGGAGAGGAGCATCGCGTTTTTCGTCGAGAACATGGGGAATTGGGACTACTTCTTCCTGCGCGAACCGTCGGAACTCGAGCTCCTCGATGGCATAGGCCTCGCCCTCGACGTGGGGCATGCCCACCTCAACCGTTGTCTCCCCGGCTTCCTCGAGGCAAGGATATCACACGTCCACCTCCACGACAACGACGGGAAGGAGGACGCGCACCTCGCCGTGGGCAGGGGCACCATCGATTTCCACCCTGTCCTGCGGGCAATCCGGAGGGATGCCGCCGTGCCCGTGCTCGAGGTAGCCTCGCTCGAGGGGACGGACGAGAGCATCCGTGCACTCGCCAAGATGCAGGGGCACCTGTGAGAAAAGCGCGGATGATTTCCCCGCGAAGGCTCGCGGTTACCCGCGCGGTGCACCCTCCGCAATCTTTTAAACGGTTCACGTCGATTATTGTTCCCACAACTGCCTTTGTGGCTCAGTCGGTAGAGCGACACCTTGGTAAGGTGTAGGTCGGGGGTTCGATTCCCCCCAAAGGCTTGGTAAAAGTTCAATTCTCACACGGACTCTATTTATAAATGGCACATTAAACCAGCAATGGAATCGTGTTTTCATGGAAGCGCAAAATAACACGCCAAGTATTCTGAAAGTGCGCTTCAAAAAGCAATCGCGGAAAAACGCATCACAGGAGAAAACCGCGATCTTTCGTTGATTTTTCAACGAGATTCACGGCACATCCCAACTTTCATCGCGACGCCGTTCAATGCTCTTCTCTGTTCTGGTGGGGTGTGAGTGCTACCCGGAAAAACCTCATAGGGGTGCCACTTATCCTGTTCGAAGTCGAAAGCTCGAACAATTTTTTTTAAAAGAGAGAGTCACTGTGAAGGCGATGTCCGGAGCGGGCCAACCTGTTTCCATGAATTGACCGGCAGTCCTTTTCACATCCCTTACACCGTACTCTCTCCCCCTGCGGGGAGGAGAACTCAAAGGATGAACGAGATGACAAACGGTATTCCTCCATTTCTCCTAAAGGTACTCGAGGGAGAATCGGTATCCAAGAATAAGCTGGCCATTCTCCCGAACATACCAATATTTCGGAGATCCGTACGATCCACATCCCGTCCCTCACTAAAGGTCAGGGGTGGATCCTCCACGCTCCCCATCCTATTTTTTCCGGCCGTGCCTGGGGGCTTGCCTTGCACCACAGAAGATTGTCAGCATTGGGTCAATTCTTCAGGAAATGACAGGTAATCTCGCCCCCCCATAATTAACCGGACGATGAGACCTCCTCATCACGTTCTTGCTCGCGCCTGACCCTTATCATTCCAGAACATTCCCCCGTGCCCGGGGATGATGAAATCAGCAATCTCCCGAATTTTTTTCACGCTGGCCAAAGCCTCCTCTTCTGAATAGAAATCCGGATTATAGTGCCATATGGTTCCGCTTGTGTAGCAGGATGGCGATACCACGGCATCACCTGCAACGACCACGTTCACGCTCCCAATGCCCATGATTCTTCCTCCCCCGATCGTTCGACAGGTGTATCGGAGGTTTTCGGTCTTCACAAGGAGGGATGCATGGTCAACGGTATGGCCCGGCGTGGGAATGACCACCACCCCTGCAGCAATCTTTTGCCCAGGGCCTATGCCCCTGCAATCAAGGTGGTGCCGTTCAACTGCATCCTTCAGCATGATAACCTCGGAATCATCGAAGATACGCTGGTTCATGAAGTGATCCGCATGCCAGTGTGTGATGAAGAGGATATCGATATCCTTTGAAGCAAGTCCCGCTTCTTTCAGGGCATGGATGAGCCTTTTCTGGTTTGACCTGATATTGTCAGCGCTCATATCCGATTCCTTGTCAAACCCGGTATCGACCAGGATCGTTGCATCGGACCTGAGGAATGTCACAGTCGATCCACCCCCGATCCCGCAGAGATACTTCATCGCAAAGATGGGCGAACTCGCCGGTTCGAACCAGTCGAGCGCGAGGGTTCCCGGCTTGATAATCTTTATTTCAGCGACGACCATCGTGCACCAAAGGAAAGGAGAGAGAGGATCATTTCAGCCGGTTTCAGCCGGAATACACGTGGTATTCCCTTCGGCCGACAGGGAGGGAGGGACATGATTTCCCTTTGACATGCTCCTCCAATATGCCCCATCTTTTTCCCGCATGTTCCCTTTTACCAGGTATGACCTCGTTGCTCCTGCCCGGAAAATTCCAAAAAAAGCAGGTGGATGTCCAACTGCTCTGGTATCATCGCGCTTCCCCTTCGAGAATCATAATCATTTCAGGCACGATTGGATCTGGTGTTCCCGATGCATTCCACAGGAGTACGTGGACTATCGCACCATATATCCGTTGTGCGGAGACTGGAATTTCTCCTCCCCGTGCCTCAGGTTCAGAGAGTGGGTATATCGGTAACCTGCTGGACAAGATTGCCGATAGTGCGCACCAGGTGGAGATCCCGCGAGGGATGTTATACTCAAGATACAGTATTTCTGGCAGGAAATATACCCCACCACCCGGACGGGAGAAAATTTGCGACGATCACCGATTCCTCAACCGCGCGATTGGTGTCTTTCCTCACCGCGATAAACGTGACCTCCGGTGAGACGATGCCATGTGGGACTCGGGATGTGGACAGTCAGGAGATGCAATCTTGGGCATGTTTATGCATGCATTCATTAATTTAAAATCTCTTTTTCCGTTCGCAAATCAGGCTTCGATTTGCGGGGAAATCAAAATAATGGAAGAATAGAAATCTTATCGCATCCCCTTTAAGATTTCGGGAATACGGTTCGAATTCCGGCGCAATCCCCTTTTTTTATCCTGCATCCCTCTCCGACTCCCAAAGTTCCACGTGGAGCCGCGCCATCTCCCTGAGCTGTTCTGCAAGTGCAACGATCTCGGTCCCCTGCGCACTGTGAAACCTCCTGTTGAGGATGTCGATTGCCTTCGACGTGATGCGGAGGATTGCCTCCCGGTCGTGGATCGTCTCCGTGTCCATACAGTGCCCATGGACACTGCGCGTGAAGAATATTGCCCTCCCGCGCGGTGGAGTTCCCGGGGATGGCGATGCCTGACGGGAAACCGGCCCTCCCCTGCCCCTCACGCGATGCTCGTGTACCTCGAGAGGAGGATCTTCTTGGGCTCGAGGTATACCTCGACGGTGACCGTGTCACCGGGATGGAACGTCCCGTCGGTGAAATCCACGACGATCTTCTCGTGCGGGTTCCATTTCTCGTCGCGGCACCCGAGTCCCTCGATCTTCTGGACGCCGAAGTGGTGCGTCTTTATGAACTGGTAGCCGTTGAGGGTCGAGATCACGCAGGGGAGCCTTGTACCGTTCCGGTAGAACGTCGCGCTGAGGTTCCCGTTCGGATAGGACTGCGTCCCGTTGTGGTAGAGGACCACCCTCGAATCATAATTGAGGATACCCCTCTCGTTCGCGTGGAGCACGGAGCGGATCTCGATGAAAGAGGGGGGCTTCACCGGGTCAGGGAACTCGAACTGGAGGCTTGGAACGAGGAGGAGGACGAGGAGGGCAAGGAGAATGGTAATCGCGACGAGGAGAATGGTCGCAAGCGGGTGGGAGCCACCCCTCTCGGGATCCTTTCCCGGCGTCAAGCATGTGGAATTTCTTGTAAATTTTAGATAAGAATAGCGATTTTATCTCAGCCGTTGGTGCGTTTCCCCTGCCCGGGCCGGGTTCCCGCGTTGAAACCCGACGGGAAGAAACGGCAGTGGTAAACCCTCGTTTCAGGGTCAAGGCCTTTCCGGGCTTGCACGTCCCGGGGTGCGATGGTTCGTCCGCGCGAGGAAAAAAAGGTCAGGGGATCTCTTCTCCCGTGCGGATCCTGAAAGAGCTCGCGACCGGCAGAACGAATATCCTCCCGTCACCGACCTTCCCGGTACGGGCGGCGTTCGATACGATTGCGACCGTCTCCCTGACCTTGTCGTCGGGAACGACGATGTCGACCTTTGTCTTCGGGATGAGGTCCACGTTCATCGTCCTCCCCCGGTACTGGAGCTGGATCCCCTTCTGGTCTCCGCGGCCTTGGACCTCGGTGACCGTCATCCCGAATATCCCTGCCTCCTCGAGCGCCTTCTTGACAGATTCGAGCCTTTCAGGACGGATAATTGCACTCACCATCATCATCTGGAATCACCCCTTCACACCCTCTCCCCGTGCTGGGAGATGTCGAGCCCCACGTACTCCTCCTCCTCCGAGACGCGCAGTCCTACGGTCCTGTCGATGACGAGCGCGAGGATGTACGTGACGACGAACGCGTACACGAGGGCAGAGAGGGCACCGACGGCGTTCGCGACGAACTGCTGGACATTCCCCTCTATGAGACCCGAGTACCCGTTGACCGCGGCCGCGGCAAATATGCCCGTCGCGATTGCACCCCAGAGGCCACCCATGCCGTGGATCGACCACGCGTCGAGGCTCTCGTCGAGGCCCTTCCTGATCCGCCAGAGCATGCACGCGTAGCACAGGACCCCTGCGACCAGCCCGATCACCAACGACGCGGGAACAGTGACGTACCCCGCGGCGGGAGTGATTGCGACGAGCCCCGCGATCGCCCCGCTCACCATCCCGAGCGAGCTCGGTTTCCCGTGGACCCAGCTCGCGAAGAGCCACGCGAGTGCACCGGCGGCAGCCGAGGTGTTCGTCACGATGAAGGCCGAGGCAGCAAGCCCGTTCGCAGCGAGGGCGGACCCCGCGTTGAAGCCGAACCACCCGAACCAGAGGAGCCCGGCGCCAAGGAGCGTCATCGGGATGTTACAGGGTTCCATCGTGTACTCGCCGAATCCGATGCGTTTGCCGATGACGAGTGCGATGGCGAGCGCTGCAAAACCTGAACTGATGTGGACGACCGTCCCCCCGGCAAAGTCGAGCGACCCGAATACCATCGCCCACCCCCCACCCCATGCCCAGTGGGCGAGGGGATCGTAGACGAGCGTCGTCCAGAGCAGTGCGAAGAGGACGAATGCGGATAACCGGACCCTCTCCGCGAACCCTGACGTCACGATTGCCATCGTCACCGTTGCGAAGACCAGCTGGAACGCGACAAAGAGGAGGGGCGGGTACGGTGCATCGCCTGATTCGACCCCAATGCCCGAGAGGCCGATGTGGTCCAGGCTCCCGATGATGCCCCCCACGTCGTCCCCGAACGCGAGCGTATACCCTATGATGATCCACTGGATACTCACGAGTGCAAAGACAACGAAGGAAAGGGCTATCATCGATATGAGGTTCTTCTTCCTCACGAGCCCGCCGTAGAAGAAACCGACAGCCGGCGTCATCAGCATGACGAGGGCAGTCGATACAAGGAGCCATGCAGTCGTTCCTGAATCAAGTGCCATTTTCTCTACTCCAATCCCTATCGGAGTCAAACGGCAGTCGAGGAGCGTGCGCGATCCCGCGACCCGCGCTTGACATAAGAAGCTCTGTTCCACTCCTAATAAATTTTGTTATAGGGAGGGCGAATAGAGGGAGTGAGCTCTTTCCGGGAAAGGGCAAATGGTGCGGGACGCGCGCACGGGCATGGTGGGACGGGGATCGGTGAACCATACTCCCCGCGAGGGGAGGGGGGACATTTCGAACCCCTGCGCGCGTGGACGGGAGTGGATAAGGTGACACTGGACTTGCCTTGAGGTGTCACCGGCAATGAATAGCTAACGCGTGACGACGGAGGGCGGAGAGAAGGCGGTTATCGTGGATTTCCGCGCGCACCAAAAAAGCAGGAAAGGAGGCGCGGGACAGGCATGTCCCGGGCCTTGGCTTTTCCCATGCGATTTTCCCTAGTAGATGGCGAGGTACCTCTCGTGCTCCCAGGGATGGACGGTGAGGCGGTAGAGGTCGGTCTCGAGCTGTGCGATGTTGTTCAGACCCTCCATGATGTGCGGCCCCATCGCTTCAGAGATGACAGGGTCCTTGTTGAGCTCGATGTTTGCCTCCATCAGGCTGCCGGGGAGCATCTCGATTCCCCTCTTCTTCCTCTCTGCCTCGGAGAGGTGGTAGATGTTGACGTCGGTGCTCTCCGGTGGCATGATCTTCTTCTTAATCCCGTCGAGGGCCGCCGCGAGCATTGCGGCGAAACAGAGGTACGGGTTGCACATCGGGTCGGGGCTCCGGAACTCCGCACGGGTGCTGTTGCCCCTCGCCGCGGGGACCCTCACGAGTGCGGACCTGTTCGTCGCGCTCCACGTGATGTACACGGGCGCCTCGTATCCGGGGACGAGCCTCTTGTACGAGTTGATGGTCGGGTTTGCGACCCTCGTGATCGCCTTTGCGTGGGCGAGAAGTCCCCCTATGTAGTACAGCGCGATGTCCGAGAGCCCGTCCTTTGCATTCGGATCATAGAATGCGTTCTTCCCGTCCCGTGAGAGAGAACCGTGCGTGTGCATCCCGCTCCCGTTGATCCCCGCGATCGGCTTTGCCATGAAGGTAGCGTGGAGGTTCCTCTGGAGGGCGATCGATTTCGTGGCGAACTTGAATGTGATCACCTTGTCAGCCGTGTCCAGTGCATTGCTGTACTTGAAGTCGATCTCGTGCTGGCTCTCCGCGACCTCGTGGTGGGACGCCTCGATCTCGAAGCCCATCTGGGTGAGTGCGAGGACGATGTCCCTCCTCACGTCCTCGGCGGCGTCCGTGGGTGCGAGGTCGAAGTACCCCCCGAAGTCCTGGTACGTCGTCGAGGGTCTCCCGTCGACCATCTTGAAGAGGAAGAACTCGAGCTCTGGGCCCGTGTTGAAGACGAAACCCATCTTCTTTGCTTCCTCGATCTGGGTCTTCAGGATGTACCTTGGGTCCCCCTCGAACGGCTTGTTCCCGTAGGTGTACACGTCGCAGATGAAGCGTGCAACCCTCGTCTCCGCCGGCCTCCACGGGAGTATCGAGTAGGTCGCGGGATCGGGCTTCAGGAGCATGTCGGATTCCTCGATCCGCGCGAATCCTTCTATCGAGGAGCCGTCGAACCATATCCCCTCCGTCAGTGCCTTTTCGGCCTGCTGGACGGGTATCGCGACGTTCTTTGGCATTCCCTGGATGTCGGTGAACTGGAGCCGAATGAACTTGACGTTGTCCCTCTCTATCCGCTCCAGCATCTGTGACACGGTGTCTCTCGACATATGGAAACAAACTTCTACCTTATCGGATATATATTTAACTTACGAGAATCCACTCTGAGGGAAAGATGAACAACGCAGGAGAATCCTTCTCTATAGGAAAGAAATTGTGATTACGATGTGTGGAATAATCGCCGTGATCGACCGGGCCGGCAGGCGGATGGATGGAACGGGAATCCGCGCCGCGCTCTCCATGATGGACGAGAGGGGGAGCGGAGAGGGGGCGGGATACGCGGTGTACGGTGCTTTCCCCGAATTCTCCGATTCCTACGCGATCCACGTCTTCTTCGACGCGGTCCACGAAACGAAGGCAGCAGTCGACAGGGAGCTTGAGAAGTGGGGGACTATCGTGCACGACGAGGAGATCCCGACGTACGAGAACAGGAGGATCCGGAAAGTGCACACCCCTTGGAGGTACTTTTTCAAGCCGGATCCCGCGCTGATGCCGCGGAGCACGACGCCCGAAGACGACATCGTGATGCACCTCGCGATGAAGATCAACACGACCATCCCGGGAGCGCTCGTTTACTCCTCCGGGAAGAACATCGCGATATTCAAGGCGTCAGGGTGGCCGGAAGATGTTGCCGATTTTTACAGGATACAGGACTACGAGGGGTACATCTGGCTGGGGCATAACCGGTACCCGACGAACACTCCCGGCTGGTGGGGCGGGGCGCACCCGTTCAACCTCCTCGGGTGGAGTGTCGTGCACAACGGCGAGATCACGTCGTACGGGACGAACAGGAGGTACATCGAGAGCTTCGGGTACAGGTGCACGATGTTTACAGACACCGAGGTTGTCGCGTACCTCTTCGATCTCCTCGTCCGCCGCCACGGGCTGACCCCCGAGCTTGCCGTGAAGGCTCTCGCCCCCCCATTCTGGGATGAAATCGACTGCATGGAAGAGCGGGAGAGGACACTGTGCAAGGCGATCCGCCTCACGTACGGGTCCGCGATGATGAACGGCCCGTTCGCCATCGTTGTCGCGAAACCCGACGGGATCGTGGGATTCACTGACCGCATCAAGCTCCGACCGCTCGTCTGCGGTACTGCGGGGATGCGCCTCTACATCTCGAGCGAGGAGGCAGCGATCAGGGTGATGGAGCCGGAGCTCGAGAGTGTCACCATGCCCGCGGCCGGGGAGCCCGTGATCGGGAGGTTGTGCGTATGACGATCGGGAGCGTCCCGGTCAGGTTCGGGATCACGATTGACCGGGCGCGGTGCATGCTCTGCGGGCGCTGCGTGGAGAACTGTCCCTACGACGTCTTCCGCAGGGACGAGGATACCATCCACGTGAACTCGCGAAAGTGCGTGGCCTGCCACAGGTGCGTCGCGATGTGCCCGCGTGATGCGATAAGCATCAGGCAGCGGCCGGTCGACTACAGGGACCACCCCGTCTGGACGGAGGAAGTGCGCGAGGCGATCTACAACCAGGCCCGGACAGGCAAGATCATCCTCGCCGGGATGGGGAATGCAAAGCCATACCCTGTCATCTTCGATAGGCTCGTGCTCGACGCCTGCCAGGTGACGAACCCGAGCATCGATCCCCTCCGCGAGCCCATGGAGCTGCGCACGTACATCGGGAAGAAACCCAAGAAACTCGAGTTCAGGTACGACAATGGCGACATTTCACTCGAGACGACGCTCTCGCCAAACCTCGAACTCGCGACCCCCATCATGGTCGGCCACATGAGCTACGGCGCGATAAGCCTCAATGCCCAGAAGAGTATCGCGATGGCGGTCAAGGAGACAGGGACATTCATGGGGACGGGGGAGGGGGGGCTCCACCCCTCGCTCTACCCCTACCAGGACAGGATGATCGTCCAGGTCGCTTCCGGGAGGTTCGGCGTGAACATCGACTACCTCGAGAGGGGGGCAGCGATCGAGATAAAGATCGGCCAGGGTGCAAAGCCGGGCATCGGCGGGCACCTGCCGGGCGAGAAGGTGTGCGAGGACGTCTCCTGCACGCGGATGATCCCGGTGGGCAGCGATGCCATCAGCCCGGCGCCACACCACGACATCTATAGCATCGAGGATTTAAAGCAGCTCGTCCGGAGCCTGAAAGAGGCAACAAGTTGGCAGAAACCCGTCTTCGTGAAGATAGCCGCCGTGCACAACTCGGCTGCAATCGCGGCCGGTATCGCCCGGTCGTCGGCAGATGCCGTTGTCATCGACGGGTTCAGGGGCGGCACGGGGGCCGCACCCCGCGTCTTCCGCGACCACGTGGGCATCCCCGTCGAGGCGGCGGTCGCGAGCGTGGACGCGAAGCTCCGGTCGCAGGGAATCCGCAACGAGGTCTCGATCATCGCGAGCGGCGGGATCAGGGAGAGCGCGGACGTCGCGAAGATCATCGCACTCGGCGCGGACGCCGTCTACATAGGGACAGCAGCCCTCGTCGCGATGGGGTGCAGGGTCTGCGGGACGTGCTACCGCGGGCTCTGCCCGTGGGGGATCGCCACGCAGAGGCCCGACCTCGTCGCGAGGCTCGACCCGGAGGTCGCGTCGAAGCAGGTTGCAAACCTCATCCACGCGTGGACACTCGAGCTCTCCGAGCTGATGGGTGCCGCCGGCATCAACAGCATCGAGAGCCTGCGGGGCAACAGGGACAGGCTGCGCGGGTACCTCCTCGACGAGTCGACCATGCGCGTCCTCGACGTCAAACCCGTGGGGGCCTGACAGAAGAATGGCGAGAGTCACGATAGATGCGGCGGGGATGCACTACACCCCGCTCAACAGGCGAATCCGCGAGGCCGTCGCGTCGGGAGCCGACGAGATCGAGATCGTGAACGTCATGGGGCAGAGATTCATTGCGGACGGCCTCCGCGGGGACGTGACAATCATCATCCACGGCGTTCCCGGAGGGGATCTCGGCATGTTCATGAGCGGTCCGACATGTATCGTCCATGGAAACTGCGACCACGCGCCCGGGAACACGATGGACGGGGGGAAGATCGTGATCCACGGGAGTGCCGGGGATGCCGTTGCACACTCGATGAGGGGCGGCAGTATATTCGTGAGAGACAACATCGGGTACCGCGGGGGAATCCACATGAAGGAGTACAGGGAGAGGTGCCCGGTGCTCGTCGTCGGCGGATCGTTCCGTTCTTTCCTCGGGGAGTACATGGCGGGGGGCCTCATCCTCGCACTCGGCGATCCCGCGCGGAGGACAGGGAAGGAGAGGGGGATCGGCTCGGGGATCCACGGGGGGAGGATCGTCTTAAGGGGTGACTCGCTCGACAGGAGGTGCCTTGGCGTCGGTGCCCTCGCAAGACCCCTCCCGGACGAGGGATACGAGAGGATAGCACCTATCATCCGCGAGTACGCCTGCTGGTTCGGGCTCGATCCCGCGCCGTTCCTCTCCGACGAGTACGTCGAGGTCGTCCCCTCGAGCGCGAGGCCGTTTGCGAACAAGTACACGTGGGAGTGAGTGCAGGGATGGAGAGGCGGAGTTACACGGGATTGAAGGAAAGGGTGTGGGACAAGGGGACGTGCTCGGGGTGCGGCGCGTGCGTCGCGGTCTGCCCGGCCGACGCGATCTGTTTCGACGAGCCTGGTGGCGCCGTCAGGCCGAAGAACATAGGGTACTGCAAGATGGAGAACGACGGCGTCCCCTGCGGTGCCTGCTACGACGCGTGCCCGAGGGCAGGAGGGCAGGGATCTACGGGTCTCGGGGCGTACAGGGAGATCCTCTCGGCCCGCGCGACCTTCGACATCCCGCGCAGGCAGGCGGGAGGAGCCGTCACCGCGATCCTCGCGACGGCGCTCGAGCAGGGGTTGATTGACGGTGTCGTGACCGTGACGGCGGACAGGCTGACCCTCGCCCCTCGGTCGGTGGTCCTCACGTCGGGGGACGCCGTGCTCGCGACCGCGGGGAGCAGGTACAGCTGGTGGGTCCCCCTCGTCTCCGCGCTCAAGACGGCGGTCATCGGGATGAAGCTCCGGAACATCGCCATCGTGGGTGTCCCCTGCGTCGCGAGGGCGGTATCTCTCATCCGGGAGAGTGAAAACGACCTGCTCGTTCCGTACGGGTCACGGATACGGCTCTCCGTCGGCCTGTTCTGCACGGAGATCTTCGACTACAGGGTCCTCGTCGAGGAGATCCTCGGGAAAGAGCACGGTATCAGGAGGGAGGAGATCGCGCGCCTGGACGTGCGCGGGAAGCTCGAGGTGACGAAGAGGAATGGAGAAAAGCTCACGCTCCCCCTCTTGGAACTCGAGAGCGCGATTCGCCCCGGCTGTCACTCCTGCACGGATTTCACGGCAGTCTGCGCGGACATCTCGGCGGGCGCGGTGGGGAGCCCCCCGGGGTACACGACCCTCGTCGTGAGGACGATCGCGGGACAGGTATTCGTTGACGAGGCGGTTGCCCACGAAAGAATCGAGAGGGGCCCGCCTGTCGAGACGGCTGCGATAGAGAGGCTCGCGGCGGCGAAGGCAGCAAGGAACGGGGGATAAAAGCCGGATTCCGGAAGAAGCCTTTAATGGGATGCGAAGCCCACCACGGGTAATACAGGTGTCTGTTATCCCATGAAGTCGTCAATCATCGTCACCTGCCTCCTCATCGTCGGCGCGATCGCCGGCAACGCGTGGGCAGCGGAAGCACCCCCCGGACCCAATGGTTCGAGCGCGGAAGGCCCGGGGACGGCCTACCCCCTCCTCCCCCATTCCTTCTACGGGAGTGTCTCGGCGGCAGGCTCTCCCGTTCCCGATGGTGTACGGATCGAGGCCACAGGCCCCGGCGTGCGCGGTGGTGTCCCCGGGAATCCCGTCTACACGTGCGAAGGAAAATACGGGTCTCCGGACCCGTTCGCGCAGCGGCTCGAGGTACAGGGCACGATGGAGCCGGGCACAGAACTCGCTTTCCTCGTGGGCGGTGTGAGGGCCGAAGTGAGACCCGCGGGGCAGGGGGGAGAGTGGATGGCCGGGTACCCCTATTCTCCCGGCGAGGTGACAGCGCTCGACCTCCGCGTTTCCGTCCCCGTCACCCCTGACCCTGACTTCAGGGGCGCGGGAGGATCTCCCGTTTCTGCCTCGCATGGAACCTCTCCCGGCCAAGTGCCCGGCAAGCCCTCGTCCACTGTCTTGGTCGTCCTCGCGGTCATCCTCGCCGTGCTTGGCGGTGCTGCATTCGTTCTCGGGAGGAGGGCCGAGAGGGAGAGGGTGACAAAAGGTGGGGGAGAGCCGGGCGGTGAGAACGAGGAGGAGGGATCGGGGGAAGGCTGACCGAGCGGTGAACCGGCACCATCCCACACATTTATGTGGGAAGGGGGTCTTCTGGTATTCACGTCCGGAAAACCGGGGAGGTACCCTCCCGTGGAGAGGTACACCCGGTTTTCCCCGCGCGAGCGCTTCCGGTGGATACCATGGGGAGACAGGATAGGAAACCACGCGGGTGGCCGGGAATCGTGGGCATCGTCGCGCTCTGCATTCTCGCTCCCATTCTCGTCCCGTGCTGCGTGGGGGATACAGTTGGCGGCGGACTCGAGGCAAACTGGTCGCCCCCCCTCACCGCGGGCACAAGCGCCGACACACTCCGCGGTGTGACCCGGGGGCCGGTGGAATTATCCCTGAAATCACCAAAGGTATCCTGGTCCACCGTCAATTTCTCCTCGATCCCATCCTTTCCATTCGCAGGCGCGGAGAATGCGAGCGCCGGCGCGCGGGAGAAGGCATCTTTTCTCTCTCCTCCCAAGACCGAGCTCGAAAAGATGGAGGACATCAGGGATCTCGTCGCGCGGTACAGGATCGCCCCGCCGAGCCGTGACTTCAGGGAGGCGATAGATCGGTTGAAGTCGCTCCAGGATGGAGGACAATCCTCCCATCCCGAGGGCGAGGAGCCGCTCGGGCTGATCCCGTCACCCATCGACATCGTCTTCCTCGCCTCCGTGGGCACGGCGGGTGTTTCTGCCACGGTTGGTGCCGGCGGGGAAAGGGATCCCGCGGCCTACGGGGTTTCGTGGGCGGCGACGCTCCCCGCGAGGTACGACCTCCGGTCGACGGGCAAGCTCACTCCCGTCCGCGCGCAGGGCCAGTGCGGCGCGTGCTGGGCCTTTTCCTCCCTCGGTTCGCTCGAGTCAACGGAACTCCCCCTGCAGGAATGGGATTTCTCGGAGAACCACATGAAGAATAACCACGGGTTCGATCTCTCCCCCTGCCAGGGGGGGAATTACCTCATGGCCGCCGCGTACCTCGCGCGGTGGGCTGGACCCGTGAACGAGGCTGATGACCCCTACTCCGAGTCGGCCAGGAAGAAGGCCGTGAATCCACCCGTCCGGCAGCACGTGCAGGAGATCACGTTCATGCCGTCACGCGCCGGGCCGCTTGACAACGGCCGCCTCAAGGCAGCCATCCTGCAGAATGGCGCGGTGTACTCGTCTATCCGTTGGGAGAGGTCCTACTACTCCCCCGAGAAGTGCTCCTATTACTACCCCGGATCTTCCATCCAGAACCACGCGGTCGTCATCGTCGGCTGGGACGACGATTACCACCGCGAGAACTTCGCGGTCACGCCCCCTGGGGACGGTGCATTCATCGTCCGGAACAGCTGGGGCGCGGAGTGGGGGGACGGAGGGTATTTCTACGTCTCCTACTACGACACCGTGATAGGCAGGGAACTGGTCCAGTTCTTCGGGGATGACACGTCCAACTACGACAGGATCTACAGCTACGACCCGCTCGGTTGGGTGACTGCTCTCGGTACCGGCGGGGAGACGCTCTATGCCGCGAACGTCTTTACCGCCGCGGGGAACGAGGAGCTCCGTGCCGTCAGCTTCTACACCCCCGTGCGGGGAACGTCCTACCAGGTCGAGGTGAGCCTCGACCCCTCGAACGGGCCCCGCGGCGCCTCCTCGCGAACCGTCGCCGCGGGAACCATCACGTGCGCGGGGTACCACACCGTGCCGCTCGACACGCCCGTTTCCCTCGCGAAGGGGGAGAAATTCTCCGTGATCCTGAAGCTCTCGACCCCGGGGTACGGGTTCCCTCTCGCCGTGGAGTACCCGCTGGAAGGGTACTCGGGCAGGGCGGTGGCCCATGCGGGCGAAAGCTACATAAGCTCGGATGGAACGACGTGGATTGACCTCACGAAGGCCATCCCGAACGCAAACGCGTGCATCAAGGCCTTTTCCGTCGCGCGGAAGACCCCGGCGGTGACCCCCTTGCCAACCCCGGCGTGGACGCTGCAGCCGTTCGCAACGCCATTCGTCCCCGCGCGCGGGGACAGGACTCCCCCCTCGGTGGCCATCACGTCCCCCGGGCCGGCCGCGTCGTTCTCGCCGGGCGAGACCGTCCACGTCGCGTGGACCGCGAGGGACAGCGGGGGGATCGCTTCCGTCACCCTCGAGTACTCCCTCGACGGTGGTTCGTCGTGGAAGGCCCTCTGTTCCCCGGCGGGGACGCAGGGGACGTGCGCGTGGAAGGTTCCCGACGACTGCCACGGGAGAGTGACCTTCCGCGTCACGGCGGTGGACACGGCGGGGAACTCTGCCTCGGCCTCGCGCACGGTCGTGGTCAGGGCGGGAAACACGGTGGCTCTCCCCGTGCACGCCGGGGGAAAGGCGGTGGTCGATTTCCCGAGGAAAAATGCGACAGCAATTACTCTTCCGCGTCCCGCCGCCGGCATCTCGGCCCCAGGTATCGCGCCGGGTCGGATAGGAACGCGGGACGACACTGCAGTTGATCTCTCCGGACTAAAGGACCTCTCTCTCCCGAAGAATGCTGCGGGGACCGCGGCAACGTCACTCAAGAAGGGCAATGCCGGAATTCCCACGGGAATTAGCCTTGCCCCGCGCGCCCCCGCGGTGCGCGTCCGTTGACGAAGGGGAACCGCGCGGGCCGGCGGGACGCACTTTTCGTCGATTCCCTCGGCACGCGCGTGCACTTCGTTCTCTCCCTCGCGCGGGGGAAGTTCCCGATGATCACCCTAATAACAGACGAGGGAAAAAGATGGACAGGGTAAAGGGGAGATAATAGGTGGGGAGGTACCGGCTTCTTGCGAGGGGCTGTGCGATCTGCCGGAAGGGGGCAACGATGGTCCTCTTCGTCACGGGAAAGTGTCACCGCACCTGCTGGTACTGTCCCCTCTCTGCCTCGCGGAAGGGGAAGGATGACGTCTACGCGAACGAGAAACTGGTCCGCTCCCCGGCAGAGGCGATCGCGGTCGCGCGCACGATGGACGCGCTCGGAACCGGCGTGACGGGCGGGGAACCCTTGCTCGTCGTCGGGAGGGTCGCCGAGTACTGCAGGGCACTGAAGGAATCGTTCGGCAGGGCCCACCACGTCCACCTCTACACCGGGCTTGTCCCCCGCGAGGAAGACCTCCGCGCACTCTCTGGGCTCGTCGACGAGATTCGGTTGCACCCCCCGCGGGAAGAGTGGGAGAATATCATCGAAAGCCCCTACATCGATGCGGTCGCGCGGGCGAGGAATCTCGGGTACTCCGCGGGATTCGAGGTGCCGGCCCTCCCCGAGGTGGAGTGCCTTCTCGCTGCCCTCCCGTACCTCGACTTCCTCAATATCAACGAGCTCGAGTGGGGGGAGACGAATGCCGAGGCGATGCGGGAGAGGGGGCTTGAACCCGAGGACAGCCTCCACAATGCGGTTGCGGGTGCGCGCTCGTGGGCTGTCCCCCTCTTCGGCCACCCGAAGGTGCACTGGTGCTCCTCCGCGTACAAGGACTCTCACCAGCTGCGCAAGAGACTCCTCCGCGTCGCGAGGAACACCGCGCGCCCCTTCGACCTCGTCACCCGGGACGGGACCATAATCTACGGTCTCATCAGGAATCCCCCCTCGTTCCCCGAAGTCCTCACACGCCTCGACCGGGAGATGTACGAGGTGGGGGAGGAGGGAATCGAGACCCTCTGGTGGATCGTCGCGGAGCACGCGCGCGAGATCCCCGGCGAGAAGTGCATCGTCGAGAGGTACCCTGACAGGGGCATCGTCGTGGAGGTGACCCCGGTCCCGTGATCGAGGACGCGGTCCTCTCGGTGTACGAGAGGGTGCTCCGGATGCAGTGCCGGCACATCCCCCGGCACATCGCCATCATCCAGGACGGGAACAGGAGGTTCGCGAGGACGAGGAAGATCCCGCGGTCCGAGGGACACCGCGCGGGGGCGAACAGGACGGAGGAGGTCCTCTCGTGGGCGCGCGAACTCGGCGTGAAACACCTCACGCTGTACTCCTTCTCGACGGAGAACTTCAGGCGCGACTCGCAGGAGGTCGAGGACCTCTTCCGGCTCTTCAAGGAGAAGCTCTGCAGGGTGGTCGAGGACCCCCGGGTCCACTGCGAGAAGATCCGCGTCCGCGTGGTGGGGGCAAGGGAACTCCTCCCGGAAGACCTGAGGGAGGCGATAGAGAGGGCCGAAGAGGCGACGAAGCACTACGAGGGTTACTTCCTCAACGTCGCGCTCGCGTACGGGGGGAGGAACGAGATAGTCCGGGCGGCGAGGAGGATCCTCAAGGGGGTCGCCGAGGGGAGGTACAGGGTCTCTGACATCACCCCCGCCCTCGTCGAGTCCCACCTCCACGACGGCCAGGAGATCCCGCCCGTCGACCTCGTGATCCGCACGGGGAACGAGTACCGGACCTCCAACTTCCTGCCGTGGCTCGCGAACGGCCACGAGTGCGCGGTCTACTTCTGCGCACCCTACTGGCCGCGTTTCAGGAAGATAGATTTCCTCCGCGCGATAAGGACCTATTCACAGCGCGTGGACGCAATGGAGAGGGGCCGCGCCGGTTGAAGCGCTCCGGGGACGGAAAGTCCCCTCGCCGGGCTGCAACCATTCCCCTGAATTCCACGGGACGCCGCGCGATCCCGCGGGTTACCTCCCGAACCTCCGGACCCTCGACTGGTAGTCCCGGAGAGCCCGGAGGAAGTCTGTCTTCCGGAAGAGGGGCCAGTTCACGTCGGAGAAGAAGAGCTCTGAATAGACGGACTGCCATATGAGGAAATCCGTGAGGTGGCTTCCCCCCGTCTTGATGACGAGGTCCGGCGCGTAGGGGTAGGTGAGGTGATCCTCGATCGTCTGTTCGGTCACCTCCTCCGAGGGTATTCCCTCGGCTGCAATCCGGCGGATGCACTCGGCGATCTCCTCCCTCCCGCTCTTCCCTATCGCGACGTGGACGTCCATGCCCTCGCCCGCGACCTCGGTCCCGCCCTCCCAGTGGAGCGAGAGCCGGGCGAACCGCGAGAGTTCCCTGATGCCCGGGAGGAGGGGGAGGATCTCCCCCGGATTCCGCGTGCTGACGTGGAACGTGACGCCCTGTATGCCCGCGTCTCTCCCCGTCACCGCGCCCTTCCCCTGCCGCTCGCGGAGGAGATCCGAGACCTCGATGCACCACCGCGTGACCTCGAGGATCTTTCCCGGTGCCTCCCTCTGCTCCTGCCCGGTTATCATGAAGCAGATACGGGAAGGGAGGATCTGGAGGCCGGAGAGGAGGTGCCTCTCGTAGAGCCAGCGTATCACGAAGCCCACTCCAGTATGGAACGCGCGTCCATGGTATTCAGCACGTCCGCGGGAGTCGCCCATCCCCGCCTGCACAGGCCCACGCCATAGCGGATCCAGTCGAGGTCCCCGGGAGCGTGGGCGTCGGTCCCGACAGCGACCTTCACCCCCGATTTGACTGCCTCCCTGATGTAGATGTCATCGATGTCCATCCTGAACGGCGAGGCATTGCACTCGAGGGCTTTCCCGTGCTCCGCGGCGGCCTCGATCACCCTGTGCATGTCTACCCCGTAGGGCTCCCTCTCTCCGATGATCCGCCCCGTGGGATGACCGATGATGTCGATGTGCTCGTTCTCTATGGCCGAGACCACCCTGCGGGTCAGCACGTCTTGGTCCTGCGAGAAGCCCGAGTGGACGGACCCTACCACGATATCGAGGTCGGAGAGGACCCGCGCGGGCAGGCCAGGCTTCCCGTCGGCGAGGATGTCCACCTCGATCCCGTGGAGGACCCTGCACGGGGATGACCGGTTCACGACCTCGATCTCGTGGGCCTGCTTTGCGATCGCCTGCTCGTCGAGGCCGTGGGCGATCCCGAGCGTGGAGGAATGGTCCGTGCACGCGATGAACTCGTAACCCCTGCGTGCCCCGAATTCCGCGAGATCCCTGATATCCATGTGGCCGTCGCTCCAAGAGGAGTGGACGTGGAGATCGCCCCTTACCTCCCGTTCCTCGACGAGATTCGGGAGGGTATGCGAGAGGGCCGCTTCCACTTCCCCCCAGTCCTCGCGGAGCTCGGGGACGATGAAATCCATCCCGAGGAAGGAGAACACGTCTCCTTCCCTCGCGAAGGCGTGGAGTTCGCCCCTCTGCACGTCCTCGATGCCGTACTCGTTCAGCTTGAGCCCCTTAGAGAGGGCAAACTCCCGCAGTTTAATGTTGAAGTTCTTCGAGCCGGTGAGGTAGAGGAGCATTGCCCCGCACTGTCCCGGGGAGACGAACCTCACGTCCACGCGCGTCTGCCCGTAGCGGAACGAGGTCTTCTTCGTTCCCTCGTCGAGGACCTCGCCCGCGATCTCCCTCACCCGCGGGTTCACGGCAGACGGGTTCTCGGTCGTGACGATGTCGATGTCGCCGATAGTGCTCTTCCTCCTCCGGAAACTCCCCGCGACGACGAACCTTCCTTCCGGGAATGCCACCCTGATGTTCCCGACGATACGTTCCGCCTCGAGGAGTGTCATCCGCCCCTGCGGTGCCTTCCGGTGCGCGATTGCCCGGAGGATTGCCTCCTCTTTCTTCGGCCCGAAACCCTTGAGTGCCCTTATGCGGTGACCCCTCGCCGCGCGCTCGAGCTCGTCGATCGAGAGGATGTTCATCTTTTTCCAGAGAGTGCTCACGGTCTTCGGGCCGACGCCCTCGAGGGAGAGCATCTCGAGGACGGAGGGGGGTATCTGCGTCCTCACGGTCTCGAGCTCGTGGAATGTCCCGGTCTCGACGATCTCCCTGATCTTCTTTGCGATGGCTGCGCCGATACCGGGCACGGCTTCCAGTTCGCCGGCGGAGAGCGTGTCCACGGGCACCGCGAGGCGGGCGACGCTCTCGGCTGCCCGCCTGTAGGCCCGCACCTTGAAGGGGTTGTCCCCGAGGATCTCGAGGATCTCGGCCATGAGGTTGAGCCTCTCGTAGACGACCCTGTTGGGACCCTCCATCGTGAAAATCCCCTCCCGTCTCCCCTCATGAGTGGTGATCCGGGAGCCTCATATGCATTCCCCTCCGGGGGAGCGGCCTTCCGCGAGGGTTCGGCAATTCATCGGTCCCACCCGTCATGGGGTACTTGGGGAAAATCCCTCGCAAGCAATCCGGGCACGAAAAAAAAGAGGGGGGGGGAGGTCAGATGTGCTGGTCGATGTCCTTCAGGAGCTGCTTGATGTCGATCCAGATGATCAGCTCGTTGACCTCCCTGTCCTTGTCCTTCTCCTTCACGGATTTCTTGATGATGCCGAGGATCGCCGTGTCCTCGCCGATCTCGGACGCGGACTTCGTGTCGACGTCCTTCATGTCGAACGTGGAGACCGAGAGGACATCGTCGACCATGATCCCTATCTTCGACTTCGTGTTCTTCTCGTCGAGCACGATGATCCGGCAGTTCTCCTCCGGCTGGCCCGACTCTTCCGTGATGTGCAGCCTCTGCTTGAGGTCGATGATCGTCGTGATCTCCCCGCGGAGGTCGATGATCCCCTTCACGTAGGAGGGGGTGTTGGGGAGCTTCGTGATCGTCGTGTACTCGACGACCTCTTTCACGTCGAAGAGGTCTATCGCGAAGTGTTCCTTCCCGAGGAGGAACTCGACGACCTGGAGGGTGCCGGAGCCCCCTCCGCCGGAGGGGGCTTTCTTCCCCGCGGTTCCCGCCGCCCTCTCCTGCATTTCCCCGCTCTCTCTCGCTGTCATGTCTCTCTCGGCCTCCCGGGGGCGTCAGATCTTGAACTTCGAGACCTCGGTCGAGACCTTCACCACGATGTTGTTGACGTTGGCGATGACCTTCGAGATCTGGTCGATTGCCGCTGCAGTCTCCTCGCTCACCGCGGCAGAGTCGGTCGCCTCCTTCGCGGTGTTCCGGACGAGGTTGTTCACCTCGTTCATGCTCGCGGTGACCTCCTCTACGGATGCTGCCTGCTCTTCTGACGCGGCCGCGACCTCGGTCATCGCGCGGCTAATCTGGTCGATTGCCTCCACGATCTTGTTGAAGTTCTCGAGCGTCTCCTTGAGGGCGACACTGCCTTCCCTGACCTCGGTGTTCGAGACCGCGACGGTCTCCGCGGCCATCTGCGTCTGCTTCTGGAGGTTTCCGATCATCTCGGCGATCTTCTCGGCAGAGACCCTCGACTCCTCGGCCAGCGACTTGACCTCGGTCGCGACGACCGCGAACCCTCTCCCCGCGTCGCCCGCGCGCGCGGCCTCGATCGCCGCGTTCAGTGCGAGCAGGTTCGTCTGGTTCGCGAGATCCGTGATCAGGTTCACGATCTCGCCGATCTTGTCCATCTGGGACTTGATCTCGAGGATGATCGTGTTGACCTCGTTCGAGGACCGGGTGATGCCGTCCATGCCCTTCTCGGTCTTCTTGGCAAGCTCGATGCCCTTGCGCGAGTAGTCGTTGGTCTGCTGGACGAGCTGGGAGACTGACTCGGCCTTCGCGGCGACCTGCTGGATGGTCTTGGAGAGGTCTTCCATCGCCTTGAGGACCTCGGCGATGCCCTGGCTGCTCTGCTCGGCGTTCGAGCTCACCGCCGCCGCGTTCTTCGCGACTTGGGCAGAGCCGGCCGAGACCTCCTCGATGCTCGCGTTCGCCTCCTCTGCGCTCGCGCCAAGCTCCGTGACCTGCTGGTTCACGACGGCGAGCGCCTTGCTCACCTGGATGCCGATGTTGTCGAGGGCCTCCCTGAACTTCTGGAAGTCGCCCGCCACGCTGAGGTTTTTATCGAACCGCCGCGTGAAGTCCCCTGCCGCGTACGCCTCGCAGACTTTCATCGCCTCGTTGAGGGGCTTGACCATGGCATCGAGGGTCGCGTTGATGCCCTCGACGAGCGTCCTGTACTCGCCCTCGTGCCTGCTCGCATCGGCACGGACATCGAGCCGTCCCTCGACGGCGGCCCTCGCGAGCATCTTCGTGTCCGCAAGGAGCCTGTCGACGGTCTCGAGGCAGTTGACGATAGCCGGGAGGAGGTGGTCCTGCTCGCTCCGCTTGCCGATCTTCTTCAGTTCTGCTAGCTCGCGCGTGTCGCCGACCGCGATCTCGTTTATCTGCTTGGTGACGGCAAGGAGCCTCTCCCTCACCTGGTTGGTGGAATCGGCCATCGTGCCGAAGATCCCCTGGTACTTGCCCTCGACACCACGCGTGTGGTCATTGACCGCGAGCCTGTGGAGGATGTGGTCGCACTCGACGAGGCCCTGGAGTCCGTCGACGCAGCTGTTGATGCTGTTCTTGACGTCGTTGAACTCGCCGCGGTACGTCTCGGTGATCTTCTCCGGTACCTCGCCCTTCCCGATGCGCTCGATGTAGCGTGCAGTCATCCGGAGCGGGTTGACGATGGCATCGAGTGTCTCGTTCAGTCCCTTGATGAGACTCGCGTAGTCCCCCTTGAATTTCGACGGCTCGCCGCGGACCGAGAGCTGCCCTTCAGAAGCTGCCACGCTGACCTTCGCGATCTCGTCGGAGAAGTTCTGGATGGTCTTCACGACGTTTGCAAAGGCCTTTGAGACCTCCGCGATCTCGTCCCCGCCTGCTGCAGACTCAAGCCCGCTCTCGAGGGATTTCGAGGCACCGCCGAGGTCCCCCTCCATCACGCGGTTCCCGAGCGCGACGAGGTCACCCATCCTGCGGGCGATGGACCTCCCGAACATGATGGAGACGAGTGCACCGATGGCGATGCTCGCGACGAGGATGATGATGATCGCGTTGCGAATGTTATCGACGGGGCCCATGTACTCGGCGGGATTTACCCTCGACCCGATGATCCAGTCGAGGGCAGGGAAGTACATGTAGTATGCATCGACCTCTTTCCCCTCCCATACGTACGAGATCTTCCCGGGCTTGTCCCTGACCTTGTCCTTGGTCGCGATCATCTCCTGGATGAACTTCTCGCCCGCCATGTTCTGGCCCTGGAGCGAGGGGTGGACGAGGAGCGTCCCCTTGCTGTCCATCACGAATACGTATCCGCTCTGGCCGAGCTTCGTCGAGAGGATCTCCTTCTTCAGGGCACCGTAGACCGTCTCCTCGGGGACGCCGACGAAGAGGATCCCGATGATCTCGCCGTTCGCATTCCTGATGGGCTCGTACGCGGTGATGTACGTCTTGCCCACGACGTCGGCAACCCCATAGTACGTCTCGCCCTTGCGGATGACGGCATCGTACACGGCGTCCGAGACCGGCGTCCCGAGTGCCCGCCGCCCATCAGCACCGACGACGTTCGTCGAGATCCGGATCGCCTGGCCATCGGTCTTCTGGAAGATCGTCGCCTTCGATCCCGTCATCTTCTCGATCTGGTCGACGATCTCGAAGTTGTCGTTGACGACGTAACTCTGCCCGCCCTTGCCCTTGAGGACGAGTTTCCCCCCCGAGATCTCGGGCGTCCCGTACCCGTAGAAGGTGTTGTGCAGGACGCTTAAGTCACCGTTCAGCTTCATCTGCGCGAGCTGGTAATTGTTCGAGGTCATCTTATGGATGTCGCTGATCTCGGTGGAGAGGAGTTCGTCAATCTGTTCCTGGATAGCTCCTGTGGAACTTGTGTAGGCGACGATTCCGAGCAACAGCGTTGGAACGGCCACCAGGACAAGACAGAGGACGAGGATCTTCGTCCCGATCTTCATCTGTGAGAATCCAGCCATTCTGCCCATAGGTGTACTACCCCGCATCGTGTGGTATTGTCCATCCCGGGAGCTCCGATAATTCCGGCTCGATACGTTCCAGCCGGAAAATTCGGAGGGATGCCCCACGGACTACACGAACTTTCAAGCTGATATTATATAAAATTATCTCATAATGAACATCAAATGCAATGGTTAATATAGTTATACATTCATGCTGGTATTATCTGAACCGTAGATATCGTGCATCCTTAAGAACAATAGTGGGAACCATGGCAGAGAGGGGGGACATCGACCAGATCAGGGAGCTCCTCGCCCGGCACCGGAAGGGTCTCACCATCGACGAGGTCTCGCGGGAACTTGGGATCAACAGGAGCACCGCATCGAAGTACCTGAACCTCCTCGTCTCGTCCGGCTCGGCGACGATCAGGAAGCTGGGACCTGCGAAGCTCTTCTACCTGCAGGAAAGGGTACCGGTCCACAACCTCATGGACCTCGTCGACGAGGGCATCGTGATCGTGAACGAGTCCCTCGCAATCCATTACCTCAACGGGAGACTCGCCTCCCTGCTTGGAGTCGAGAGGGACGCTTACCTCGGCGAGAACGCGACCCACACCCCCCTCGCTCCCCTCTTCGACCGGGACACCCTCCGTTCCATCGGCGATTCCATCCCTGCCACGGGGATCACCCTACGAGGATCCATCGGCATCAGTGGCGGGGAGGTCGCGGTCGAAAAAAGGCTCTTCCCGGTCCGATTCGAGTCGGGGACGACGGGGTTCTGCATCGTCTGCCGGTTCTTGAAGGAGCCAGCCGAGAAGCTATCAACGGCCGATGCCCCTGAAAAATCCCGGCGGGAACTCTATGCCCGTTTCTTCCAGCTCGATGCCCTCGTCCGGCGGTACGCGAAGAACCAGCTTGTCCGGGCACTCGAGATCGGGAGGAGGATCGCCGAGATCTGGGACCTCTCCCGCATGAGGGAACTCTCGAGGGAACAGGAAGAGATCCTCGACTCCCTCCTCGCCGAGGTGGGGAACTTCGACGAGTTCCTCGGGGATACGCTCCCCGAAGTGAAGTGGCATTCCCTCGAGGACGTCGTCGGCGAGGCACTCTCGCTCGTGCAGCTCTCGCATATCAAGTTCTTTTCCGACATCAGGGGCGTAGAGGTCTGCGCCGAGAAGAGCATCCCCCGCGTCTTCCAGGCGCTCCTCGAGAACTCGGCCGTCCACGGCAGGAAGGTGACGTCGATCAGGGTCGCGGCCCGGGAGACGCCCGAGGGACTCCTCGTGGTGTACGAGGACGATGGCATGGGCATCCCGGCCGAGGAGAAAGCGACGCTCTTTGAGTGGGGGCATGGGGAGAGGAGGGCCCACTCGCTCTTCCTCTGCCGGCAGGTCCTCGACGCGACGGGAATATCCATCAGGGAGACCGGCGAATTCACGAGGGGAGCGCGCTTCGAAATCCTCATCCCGCCGGGGAAGTACCGCGTCATTCCCGAGAACCCGCGCTCTAATCTCTCCTAGTCATTCCTCACGAAAATCTTGAGGAGAGGCTTGTACGGGGAAAAGAGGTGCTCGACTTCCCTCCCGAGGAACTCGGACATCCCCATGACGTAGTATCCGCCGGGCCGGAGTCCCTGGTGGATCATCCGGACGAGGTCGTTCTTCTGTTTATCGGAGAAGTAGATAGTGACGTTCCTGCAGGAGACGAGGTCGAGATTCCGCTGGACCGGCACCCCGGACATCAGGTCGTGGTGCTGGAACATCACGTGCTGCCGGATGTGTGGCTTGATCTCGAATTTCCCGTCAGGCCTCGCCGTGAAGTGGCGGTGCAGCTGCCTCTCGGAGACATATTCGAGCGTGGATTTCTCGTAGATTCCTTCCTTTGCCTTCCGGAGGATCGCCTCGTCGATGTCGGTCGCGATGATAAGCCAGTCCACGTCCTTGCGGATCAGGGTCAGGTCGTAGAGGAGCATGGCATACGAGTACGGTTCCTCCCCCGAGGAGCACCCTGCGCTCCATATCCTGACCCGGTTCTGCCGGCGGAGGAGCGGGGTGAGGATCTCGTCCCTGATACACTCGAAGACCTGGGGGTCTCGGAAGAATTTCGTCACGTTGATGGTGAGGGCATTCTTCAGGAGTTCGTGCTCCTCGGGGTGCGAGAGGAGGAACTCACGGTACTCCTTATAAGTCGCGATGCGCCGCGCGTTCATCCGGGAGGCGATCCGGCGCTTGATGTAGTCCTCCTTGTAACTGCCGCACTGGATGTTGAAGAGGCGCTGGATCGTCTGGAGGAGGCTCTGGAAATCGTCCATATGCTCGGTTGAGTCCCTACCGCCTCGCGAGCTCGAAGAGGTGGGATAATATCTTCTCGGTGTCGAGATATAAAACGAGCTTTTGTTCGGCCTTCCGCTCGCCGAGGATAGCCTTCTCCTCCTCCAGCTTTATGATCCCCTTGATGAACGATCTCCCGGGTGCCTGCGGGTCTGCCTTCCGCATGTCGATATTTTCCTCGGGAACGGAACAGACACTGGAGACGTGGTCCACGATGAATCCTACCTTGTCCCCCCTCGCTGCCTCGGGCACGATGATGATGAATTTCTGGTCACGCGAGAGAGACCCCGTGTCCTGCCCGACGACCATGGAAAGCGAGATGAGGGTCGTGATCTCGCCACGGATATTCGTCATCCCCGCGATGTAGGGGGGAGCCCTCGGGATGGGTGTGACGGGGAGAGCCTCCACTATCTCCCTCGTGTACCTGATATCTATCGCGTACAGGTTTCCATCAAGGCCGAATATCAGGATCTCGGGCATCCGACACTATCCCTTCTCGTGTTCAGGTTCTCACCTTGAATGACTCCACTATTCTCCGTGCCTCGGCCATCTTCTGCCGGATCTCGCTCGTCGCGCTCGCGATCTCCTCGATCGACGCGCTGCTCTCCTCCGCGAGTGCGGCGAGATTCTCGGTGTTCTTCTCGTTCGCGACGACTATGTTGTGGATGAGCTCGATGTCATGCATCAGGTTTTCGCTCGCGGCAGCCTGGTTCTCGGTTGCCTTCGAGATCTGGTTAATCGCTTCGGCCGTTGTCCGTATCCCTTCGGACATCTGGTTCAGGGCCTGGATCGTCACTTCCACGCTCTTTATCCCGGTCATGATCTCCTCGTAGGCCTTCCGCATCGAGTCGACGGTCTGGCTGCTCGAGTGGGAGATGTCCCTTATCACCGTGTCGATGCTCTTCGTCGCATTCTTCGACCCCCCGGCGAGGTTCCTTACCTCCTCCGCGACGACCGCGAATCCCCTCCCGTGTTCGCCGGCCCTCGCGGCTTCTATCGCGGCGTTCAGCGCGAGGAGGTTGGTCTGGTTCGCGATATCGGTGATCATCCGGACGATCTTGCTGATCTCCTGTGTCTTAGCGTTCAGGGCCACCATCTCGTCCATGACGCGCTGGGAGAGGTCCTGGACGAGGTTCATCTTGAGCGAGGCCTCCTTCCCGAGCCTCCCCGCGTTGTCCCCCGCGTGGAGAACATTCCTTGATGTTTCTGCCATCTGGTGGGTCGTCCTTGCGATCCTCTCCACGTCCTCGTTCAGCGCGACGATCTGCCTCGTCACCTTCTCGAGCTGGGAGAGCTGGTTCTTCGCATCCTCCGAGTTCTTCTGGGCGGTGAGCGCGACGTTCTGGGATGCGCGGGCAATCTCGTCCGTCCCCGTGAGGATGTCTCCCACCGCGCCATCGAGGTACTCGATTGTCCGGGCGAGGTTGGAGACGAGGGCATTGAGGCGGTCGATGGTCGCGTTGAGGTCGTCCTTGACAGACGCGAGGGGATCGTTCTCGTGGACGACGACCTTCATCGTGAGATCGCCGTTCGCGAGCCGGGAGAGGGTCTCTCCTATCTCCCGCATGCTCCCCGCGAGGCGGTCCTCGAGTTTCCTCTTCTCCGTGATATCGTTGTACAACGCAAATACCGTCTTTACCTCGCCCCGCTCGTCGAGGATGGGGATACCGTATTGCTCGAGGATCTTCACCCCTGACGGCATCTCCACCGTCACCACCCCGTAAGACCTCTTCCTCTCGGTGATCGCGACCTTGAGTCCCTCGCCCTTCTGGTCGAGGACCTTGAAGTTCTTCACGCTCATGCCCCTGAGCTTCTTTTGCTCGATCCCCGAGAGCTTGCTGTACGACTCGTTCGCCGCGATGATGGTCCAGTCCCTGTCGAATATCAGGATGGGGAACGGATTCTCGTTGAACGTGATCTGGTTCCTGGTACGCAAGTCCGCGGCAACCCTGAGGAGCTCGTTGATGGTCTCCGCGAACTCCCGGCAGGCAGGATCGACCTTCCCGGGGTCGATCCGGAAACCATTGAGGGAAATCCCCTTCCGGAGGGCTTCCCGGATATCCGCGAGAGTATTCCCCGCCATTCCTGTCATCATTTCAAGATAGTGTAAAAGAAGGGGTATATTAATTCATTGGATTTAATCATCACAAGTGAAAATTAAAACCGATGATTACTGTTGCAATGCGGTTCCTCTGCCGCGGCGGATCCGCGCGGCGCTGCGAGGCAACCTTTCACGTAATTTTCTCACTGCGCATCATCCAAATCGTCAAATAATTTCTGGTCCAACCGAACCTCCGATGAAGAGCTCCGCGGGGGAGGACATCCTCGAGGCCGCGTATACCCTCTGGGTGGCGAACGGGAGAATGCCGACTGTACGGGAGGTTGCAGCGCGGCTCGCAAAGGAGGAGGGGACCGTCCGCGAAGAGGCCCGGGACCTCGCGGCGGAGGGCTACGTCTCTCTCCGCGAGGGAGAGATCCTCGAGCTCTCCGACAAGGGGAAGGAGACGGGAGCACGGGTAGAGAAGAAACACAGGGTCCTCGAGTGCTTCCTCTCCGAGGTCCTCGGGATGGAGCGGTCCGCAGCGTCCGAGGAGGCCTGTATCCTCGAGCACGGGATCTCGGACGAGACCCTCGACCGGCTCGAGGGATTCATCTCCCGCCCGGGACCGGGGGGGTACCGCTTCCGGAGGGGCAGGAGGAGACTCCAGTCCCTCGCAGATTTCCGCGAGGGTTCAGAGCTGAGGGTCATCGCAATCCGTCCCATATGCGGGTGCGAGCGGCTCGGTGACCTCGGGATCCTCCCCGGGGAGACCCTGCGCGTTGTCCACGTCCTCAACCACAAGGCCGTCGTCGTGAGGGTGAAGGGGTGCGATATCGCCCTGAGCCCTGAGATCGCCTCCTCCATCCTCGTGGAGAAGGTCCCATGAAGATAGGCCTCGTCGGGAACCCGAACGTCGGCAAGTCCCTCATCTTCCACCAGCTGACGGGACTCGGAGTGGAGGTCAGCAATTATCCCGGTACAACAGTGGACCTCTTCTCGGGCAGCCTCTGCTACGGCAGGGAGCGTCTCGAGCTCGTCGACCTCCCGGGTGTCTATTCCCTCGAGGGGAAATCGCCGGAAGAGGAGATCGCGAGGAGATTCATCGCGAGCGGGGAGGTCGAGAGGCTCGTTGCAGTCCTCGACGCGACGCACCTCGAGAGGAACCTCTACCTCCTCCTGCAGGTCGCGGAGTACCGAAAGCCCCTCGTCGTCGTCCTGAACATGATGGACGAGGCAGAGAAGAACGGGATCGCGATCGACACGCGGGAACTCTCTTCCATCCTCGGCGTCGAGGTGATCGAGGCTGCCGCGATACAGGGGAAGAATGTACAGGAGATAATCCCCGCCTCCCTCGAACGGTCGAGGGTCCCCCGGATCACGGTCCCCTACGACCTCCACGTCGAGGCTGCAATAAAGAGCCTCTGCTCCGTCCACGGCGTCGACAGGATCACGGCGCTCCTGGCCCTCCAGGGAATGGCCGCGCCGGGTGACCTCGCGGAATCCGCGGCGGCGCTCGCGTCGGAGATCGAGGAGATGCACAGGATGGCGGTCTCGCAGATCATCGCGGGGAACCGCCACCACTGCGCGCGCGCGATCGCGCGCCGGGTCGTGAAGGTGCAGGAAGCGGCGCGGGAGGGTGTCATGGCGGGATCCCTCGAGGCCGCCCTCACATCCCGGACGTGGGGGGCTGTCATCCTCGCCGCTGTCCTCGTGTCCATCCTCTCCTGCGTCTTTTTCGTCGGGTCTTTCCTCGAGGAACTCCTCGTCGGGTCCTTCGATTCGTTCCTGGTACAGCCGTTCCTCTCGCTCGGCATCCCGCCTTTCCCAAGGCAGGTAGGGCACGCGGTGCTCCTCGCCTTCCAGGCTGGCCTCGGGATAGCCTTCCCCTTCATCTTCACGTTCTACGTCTTCATCTCCATCCTCGAGGACTCCGGGTACCTCACGCGGGCGGCTTTCATTGCGGACAGCCTCATGCACAGGCTCGGCATGCACGGGCAGGGGATAATCCCCCTCATCCTCGGGTTCGGCTGCAACGTCCCGGCCATCATGGGACTGCGCCTCCTCCGGACCCGGAGGGAGCGGATCATCGCATCGTTCCTCGTGAGCATGGTCCCCTGCTCGGCGAGGACCGTGATCGTCGCGGGGATGGTCGCGGTCTTCGTCGGGTTCTGGGCAGCGATGAGCATCTACCTCGTCTCGCTTGTCCTGATCGGCCTCACCGGCATCGTGCTCTCCCGCGTCACGCCCGGCGAGCGGTACGGCATGATCCTCGAGCTCTCGCCGCTCCGGGTACCGAGGCCCGGCAACGTCATCGCCAAGTCGTGGACCCGGATACGCGAATTCCTCCTCGTCGCGATGCCGCTCCTCGTCGCCGCGAGCGTGGTGCTCGGCATCCTCCAGTACGCGGGATTCTTCGAACTCTTCTCGGAGGTCGTCGCGCCGTTCTCGGAGGCCGTCCTCGGGCTGCCCGGCTACGCGGCGAGTGCCCTCGTCTTTGGGATCCTGCGCAGGGAGATGGCACTCGAGACGCTCGTCGTCCTCGCGGGGACACCGGACCTCCCCTCGGTCCTCACGGCCGTCCAGATCTATGTCTTTGCCATCGTGAGTGTCCTCTTCATCCCCTGCGTCTCGACGATCGGTGTCCTCTCGAGGGTCGTGGGAAAACGCGTAACCCTCGCCGTCTCGGCGTACACGCTCGGACTCGGCCTGTGCATCGGAGCGCTTATAAACCTTCTTGCGAGATGATATCTGGGGATGTATACTTATAAGACCGGGATACGACTCATCGACGAGAAGAAAGATGGGCTTTCCCCGGGATCGAATATACTCATTCTCGCTCCCTCGCTGAGCCGGGGTGAACAACTGGGGTACTCGATCGCAAGGCCCCTCCCCGGCGAGTATGCCCTCATCCTCTCGACGGTCATGCGCTCGGTCGACCTCCTCGAGTTCTTCGCCGCGGCGCGGGTCGACCACACCCGGATCGGGATCATCGACGCCGTCAGTAAGCTCTCCACGCCCGACATCGCGGACTCGACGAAGGTGCGGTACGTCTCGAGTCCAAGCGACCTCACGGGGATAGGGATCAAGTTCTCGGCGATGGTGGAGAGCATATTCAACGGGGAATTTCCCGAATCCGGCGACGCGCTCTTCCCCCCGCCCATCCGGTTTTATATCGACTCGCTCACCACGCTCCTCATGTACCGGAGACTGGAGGTCATCTACCAGTTCCTCCATGTCATCACCGCCAAGCTGAAGAAGATGGAAGCCATTGGGATATACGCTCTCAACTCCGAATCGTTCGACGAGAAGACACAGTCCCTCATCAAGCAGCTCATGAACCTCGTGATCGAAGTGAAGAACGACCAGCACGGAGACTTCCTGCGGGTGAGGGGGATACCCGGCGTATCCCCGGAGTGGGTCGCGTTCCAGATATCGGAGGAGGGCCTGGAGGTGATCGTGTGATCCGCACGGGGATACTCGGGATCGACGAGATGCTCGGCTCGGGTATCCCGGCCGGGACGAGGGCGATATTCTCCCTTGAGCCGGGGGTTGACGGGCGTCCCTTCATGTACAGGATCCTCCAGTCTGTCCTCTCGTCGGGGAAGAACGCGCTCGTCATCGCCCCGCACTCCACCCGCGGCGCGTTTGCCGCGGACTTTTCCCAGGCGATGGGGACGCGCCTTGAGGGAGAGCGGGGGAAGGTTGCCATCCTCGACAGCGCCGTGCGCGACGGGATAAACGCGAGGGTGAAGGGCACGCGTGCCCGCCTCGCGGAATGGCAGAGGGCAATCCACGAGACGATCGCGCGCGAGGGGATCCACGTCGTCTTCGTCTACTTCGACCTCCTCTACGAGGACTTCGGCCTTGAGCCCGCGCTCTCCCTCCTCCCCGGCGGCAAGGAGGCGCGGAAACTCACGACGATCGTCGAGCACCTCAACCTCGAGGGAGACAGCCTTATTACGCACTTCGCGTCCGGTGGTTACTTCGACCTCATCATCTCTGTCCACTCTGCGCTGAGCTCCGTCCCCTTCTTCCACTTCTTCACGGTCGAGTACGTCTCGTGGAGCAGGATGCCCCGGCGCTCCGTTCCCTACGAGGTGAGCGAGGGTGTCGTCAGGCTCTACATCCCGAAGATCATCGTGACCGGGCCACCCTCGTGCGGGAAGACCACGTTTGTCGCGAACGCGTCCGACACCGGCCTCAGCGCGGACCGGGGGGACCTCGATGGCTTCAGGACGACGGTCGCGATGGACCTCGGGTGGCTCCACCTGAAGGGTTTCGACATCACGCTGTTCGGGACCCCCGGCCAGCCGAGGTTCGACCCGATCATCCCGAGGATCGTGCGAAACGCGATGGGGGCCATCATGATGATAGACGCGACCCGGCCGGAAACGCTCCCCCGGGCAAGGGACCTCCTCACTCTCGTATTCTCGGCGAGGATCCCCTTCGTGGTCGCCGTCAACAAGGTCGACCTCCCCCACAGGATGGACGAGAGGATGGTCAGGGAGAGTCTTAAACTGAAAGACGACGTTCCCGTGTTCTTCATAAGCTCGCTCCGCCGCTCGGATGTCCATTCCGTGCTCGAGTCGATGCTCGACCGCATCACGCGCCACTCGGCGTGAGTCGGGGAAAGGCGTGGGAATGCTCACGTTCGTTGGCCTGGGCCTGTACGACCACCGCGACGTCTCGGTGAAGGGCCTTGAAGCGATCCGCCGTGCCGGAATAGTCTTCTTCGAGGAGTACACCTCCCGGCTGGCGGGGACAACCATCCTGGAGATGGAGGAGTACTTTGGGAGGGAGATCAGGTGCGTGGGGAGGAGAGAGATAGAGGAGGTTCCCGATGTGATCCTCGAAGCGGCGGAAAACCAGGACGTCGTCCTCCTGACAGGCGGCGATCCCATGGTCTCGACGACCCACGCCGACCTCCGCATCAGGGCACACAGGAGGGGGATAAAGACCGCGATCATCCACGGGGCCTCCATCGCGAGTGCCGTGTGCGGTCTGTCAGGCCTCCAGAACTACCGCTTCGGCAAGTCGTGTTCGGTCCCGTTCCCGCGGGAGAACTGGTTTCCCCTGACGCCCGCGGAGGTCATCTCGGCGAATCTCGCGCGTGATCTCCACACCCTCGTGTACCTCGATATCGCCGGGGACAGGTGCATGACGGTCCACGAAGGTGTCAGGCTTCTCGAGGAGATGTCCCGGAGATGCGGTTTTTCCATCCCCCTCTACGTGGGGATCGCGAGGGCGGGATCCCCGCACCCTGACGTCTTTGCCGGGACCGCGGAGGAGATATTCGCCCACGACTTCGGTCCACCCCTCCACGTTCTGGTCGTCCCGGGCTCCCTCCACGTCGTGGAGAGGGAGTACCTCGAGGTGTTCGGGGGATTATGACGATCGCGGCGTGGAGGGAGGCTGTCGCCCGGAGACTGGATGGTGCGGCAGTCCACCCGCCCCGGGGAACCGTTTACCATGCCCTCGCGGGGGAGATGGAGGCGATGGCGAGGTCCTACCTCGCTGACGGCGACTTCTTCCTCTCGCGGGGAGACCATGTCAATGCGCTCGCGGCCTTCTCGTACGCGCTCGGGTGGCTCGACACCGCGGTCTCCCTCGGCCTCCTCTCGCCGGGGGATCACTCGTGCGGGTGGCTCTTTGCACCCGTCGCGGTCCCCGGGGAGGAGCGCGACAGGCTGGTGGAGAAGGCGGGCCGTTACGGGAAGATGCTGCGCGCGGCGCTCGGGTGCACGGTCCCCGCCCCGGAAGAAGGCACGCGGGTGCGTGCATCCTGCGACCGCATCTTTTGCGCCTGCACGGTCCTCCTGGAATTCGGGGACACCTTTGCATCACGGGGCATGGCCGGAAATGCGCTCGGCGCGTACAGCTACGGCCACGGGTGGCTCGACGCGGGGGTCCGGGCGGGGCTCTTCAGGATCACCGGCAACCGCGTGCTCTTCGCGGTGTGAGGGGTCTCGTAATGTTTCCGCGGATTAATCGTAAACTTTTATGCGCTCGGGAAGCTCCAACTATCACGCTTCTTGAACCCGCGATACCGGCGGCGTGAGGACCATGGAGAAGAGCGAGAGACGCTGGTTGTGGGTGTCGCTTGGGTTCTCGCTCGTCGTGCTCGCGCTCATCCTCTTCTTCACGGTCGACTCGTCGACCTTCACGCTCCTCGAGCGGATGAACCCCCTCTTCATCGTCCTCGCGCTCTGCATCCACCTCCTCGCGCTCTTCTTCTGGTCCCTCCGGATATGGTGCATGAGCCGTGGCCTCGGGTACAGCGTCCCGCTCCTCCACTGCGTGAACCTCGTCTACGCAAATCTCCTCGTCGCGGCCATCACGCCGTCGCAGGCGGGGGGAGAGCCCGTGCGGGTCCACGAGCTCTACCGCGCGGGGGTGAAGGTCGGGGACGCGACCGCGATCGTCATCACGGAGCGGATCCTCGACGGGATCGTGCTCGGCGTGGGCGGGGCCTTCTTCATGTTCGTCCTCGGGAGTATCTGGCAGACGGTCGGGTCGATCTACAGCTACTTCCTCTACCTCTCGTGGATATTCATCACGGCACTCGTCGCCATGTTCCTCTACTCCGTGAAGAAACCGTATATCCTCAAGCGGTTCCTCGGGGGAATCACCCGGCACGTCGCGCGGTTCCGGGGGAAGGAGAAGGCCGAGTACTATGCCCGCCGCATCGACAGGGAGGTCGACAACTTCCACTCGACACTCGTCCTCTTCATCAGGCAGGGGAAGAGGGGTCTCCTCCTCGGGCTCGTCTTCACCGCGGTCTTCTGGTTCCTCGAGGCGATCATCGTCTCTGTCATCCTCGTGGGACTCTCCCAGCCCCCGATCCTCGTCGAGTCCATGATCATCCAGCTCATCATCGCCATCATCATGATGATCCCGCTCACTCCCGGGGGCTCGGGCATCGCGGAGATCCTCTTCTCGACGATGTACGGCCTCTACATCCCCCACGCCCTCATCGGGATAGTCGTCGTGCTGTGGCGCAGCATCCTCTACTATTCCAACATCCTGCTCGGGCTCCTCGGGTCCCTCGCCATCGTCCGCCGGGAGGCACGGGGCAGCGGCGCCGATAAACCTTAATGTAACGACAGGAGCAATCCTCTCACAGGTATGGAAGCGATCCGCTGCAGCGTGAAAGGTGTCTACATGGCAATCGGCCCGCTCGGGGCATCACCTGCAGTCGTCATCTCCCTCCCGGGCGAAGACATGTGCATCCCGATCTACATCGGGTTGTGGGAGGCAATCTCCATCCGCAACGCGCTGAAGGGGGAGATCCCCCCGCGGCCGCTCACGCACGACCTCTTCGTCGAGTTCATGAAGGCGTTCGGGATCGAACTCCGGGAGATGATCATCGATTCGCTCGAGGACGGCGTCTACTACGCGCGCGTGATATTCATCCACGACAACCAGCGCACGAGCATGGACTGCCGGCCGAGCGACGGCATCGCGCTCTCCCTCCGGTGCAACGCGGATCTCTTCGTGGACGACGAGGTCGTCGCGGATTCGTCGGTCCGGTTCTCGGAACTCACCGGCCTGCAGGATCTCGACGCGTTCCTTGGGAGCTAGTGCCTTTTCGCCGGGCCTCGAGCTCGCCGACCACGTCGTCCCACTCCGTTCCCGCCGCCCGGAGACCGATCATGAGGTGGAAGACGAGGTCTGCCGCCTCGCCCACGATCGCCTCTTTCTTCCCGTTCTTGACGGCGAGGATGAACTCCGTGGCCTCTTCGCCCACCTTCTCGAGCACCCTGTCGATTCCCTTGGGGTCCGAGACGAGCGACGCGACGTACGAACCCTGCCGCGGGTGATCGACGCGGTCCCGTATCACCTCGAAGAGGGCGGTGAGGGTTCCCTCACTGGGCGCCACCCGTTCCCTCCTCGACGAGGACCTCGCCGATCTCCGGTCCCCCGAACCTCCTCGAGAGGATCCGCGCCTTCTCGATGGTGATTCCCCCCTTGCCTATCGCGAGGCCGAGGTCTGCCTTCTGCTTCACGACGATGTCGATCGTGCCCGGGACCGCGGATTGCCTCGTCGCGGTCACCGTCGCGGGCTTGAACATGTGCGCGATGAACTGGAATAGGTCATCGGAGTATTCGACCATCTCGACCTTCTTGCCGAGCACCTTCTGGAGTCGGCGGATATTCTCGCCCTTCTTGCCGATCGCGAGGCCCATGTCCCCGGGCTTGATGACGTAGATGACGCGCCCGTATTTCTCGTCGATGACACAGTCTATTGCAGTTGCCTTCGTGAGTATCCGCAGTTCCTCGATATATCGCCTTTCCTTGAATCCGATCGTTCGCTCCATCGAGTTTTCCGTATATATGTTCCCGGCACGAGGGATTAAAACCATTTGCCGGGGAACGTTGCCGGGGAACGAGTGGATTTTTCCACCGTCGGGCGGCAAAAGAGGGGGGGGCTTTGGAATCCGTCCGGCGGGACTCCCCCGGCGGGGGCAGGTGACCGCACCGCGACTCGCCGGCCAGGCTACCCGATGAGGTAGACCACGCTGACCTCTGCGGTGACCTTCACCTCGCCGGCCTCTATGGGCGTCGGCACACCGTCGAGCCCCGTTTCTGCCCTCATCATCGCGATGTTGCTCGCGTAGATCCGCGGGGGATAGTACCCCGACACCGTGATCTGCTTCACGCCGGTGATTTTGACACCCGCCGCGTTCGCGACCGCGGAGGCCTCGCTGTACGCCCTGTTGACGGCCTGCGCGAGCAGCTCGTTCCGGACGGACTGCTCGAGCTCGTCGCTCACGAAGAACCCGATCGATCCCACCTGGTTCGCACCCGCCGTGACCGCGGCGTCGATGACCTCGCCGGTCCGCGTGACGTCCCTCAGTGTCACCTGGAGGCTGTTCGTGACCTGGTAGTACTTCACCTTCGGCCGGAACAGGCCCTTTGAATCGTCGTAGACGGGGACGACCGAGTACCCGACTGTTTTCAGGTCCCTCCTCGGAATTCCGAGCCCCTCGATCGCGGCCTTCACGCCGTCCATTGTCCGCGCGTTCTCGCCCTGGGCGGCCTTCACGTCGGCGTTCTCCGTGACCACGGAGACCGTGACGACGGCGCGATCGGGCGTGACCATGGTCTCGGCCCTGCCCGACGTCGCGAGGGTCTTCTCGTCGCCCCCCTGTGCCGCTGCCGTTCCCGCGAGCACCGCCCCGACGAGGAGGACGAGGAGCCCGGCGAGGGCAACCCGCATTGCACGTGGTTTCGGTTCCATGGTCTCCGTTATCCACCGTAAAATTCAAATATCTTTCCTAAACTTCGAAAATGTTCGCAGTTATACGTGCTCGTGGAAACCCCCCTGTGTCTCTGGCCCCGTCCCGCCGTCCCAAGCTACATGAAGGGAGAGGGCGTACATATTCGATCGTTCCCTTATGGCCTCAACGCTGGTCGAGAAGATATTCTCAAGGAAGTGTTCGCGGGACGTGAAGGCAGGTGACGTCGTCATGGTGCCTGTCGACCTCGCGATGATCCACGACATCACCGGGCCCCTCGCCGTCCAGAAATTCCGTGAAATGGGTGGGGAAAAGGTATTCGATCCCCGCCGGGTATTCCTCCTCTTCGACCACCAGGTGCCTGCGGATTCCATCCCGGCGGCAGAAAACCACGCTTTCCTGAGACAGTTCGCGAGAGAACAGGGTATCGAGAACCTCGACGGGAGGGAGGGTATATGCCACCAGGTCGTGATGGAGCGGGGGCGCGCCGCTCCCGGCGAGGTGATCGTCGGCGCGGACTCGCACACCTGCATGTACGGCGCGGCGGGCGCGTTCGCGACAGGTATCGGGTCGACGGACATGGGATTCGTCCTGAAGTTCGGCGCCCTCTACTTCCGCGTTCCGCAGACCGTGAAGGTCACGGCCGAGGGAGAATTCCCGTGGAGGGTCGGGCCAAAGGACCTCATCCTCGAGATCGTGCGGAGGGTCGGGGCCGACGGCGCGACGTACCAGGCCATCGAGTTCTCGGGGGAGACCTTCAGGAAGATGGGGATGGCAGGACGGATGACCTGCTGCAATATGGCAGTGGAGATGGGCGCAAAGGCGGGGATAGTCCCGCCGGACGACGTCACGTGGGAGTACCTCGCGGGGAAGAGGGACATCGCGCCGTTCCCGCTCGAAAGCGACGGGGGGGCACCATTCAGCGCGGAGTACACGGTCGACGTCTCACGGCTTGGGCCGCGTGTCGCCGTCCCGCACAACGTCGACCAGGTGGTCGACGTCTCCAAGGTCGCGGGGACACGCATCGACCAGGTCTTCATCGGGTCCTGCACGAACGGGAGGTTCGAGGATCTCAAGGAGGCAGCCGACGTCCTCGGGGAGAGGGCATTCCACCCCGACGTGAGGGTCATCGTCGTCCCCGCCTCGAGGACCGAGTACCTGAAGGCGCTGAGGGCGGGGCTAATAGAGAAGTTCGTCTCTGCGGGGGCACTCGTCGAGGCACCCTGCTGCGGGCCGTGCATGGGAGGGGCGTTTGGGCTCCTTGCCCGGGGCGAGGTCTCCCTCTCCACCTCGAACAGGAACTTCCGGGGACGGCAGGGGAGCACGGAAGCCTCCGTGTACCTCTGTTCACCGGCAACGGCAGCGGCGAGTGCGATCACCGGGGAGATCACGGACCCAAGGGAGGTGTGAGGCGTGAGGGTCTGGAAGTTCGGCGATAACGTCGACACGGACGCGATCATACCCGGGAGGTACCTCGTCGAGTACGAACCGGCGGTCCTCGCCACCCACGCCTTCGAGGGGACGAGGGACGAGTTTGCGCGCGATGCGAGGGAAGGGGACGTCATCGTCGCCGGGAGGAACTTTGGGTGCGGGTCGTCGCGCGAGCACGCTCCCCTCGCCCTCCTCGGCGCGGGCGTGAGGGTGATCATCGCCCGGTCTTTCGCGCGGATATTCTACAGGAACGCGATCAACGTCGGGATACTCCCCGTCGTCTGCCCCGGTGCCGACGAGATAGAGGACGGCGCGGAGATCGTCCTCCACCTCGATTCCGGGTACGTCGAGTCGGGTGGCAGGAAGTTCCCGGTCGAACCGGTGCCGGGGTTCCTCAAGGAGATCATCGACGCGGGAGGGCTCGTCGAGTACGCGCGGAGACTCGAGAGGGTGGAGACATGTACAGGGTCGCAGTGATCGGGGGAGACGGGATAGGCCCCGAGATCGTCGCCGAGGGAAGGAAAGTCCTCGACGCGGCCGCGGAACGGTTCTCCTTCGAGATCCAGTGGGAGGAGTTCGATATCGGCGCGGAGCGGTACCTGAAAACCGGCGAGCTCCTCACCGAGGACGACCTCTCCGAGCTCTCCCGGTTCAGAGCAATATACTTCGGCGCGGTGGGAGACGAGCGGGTGCGACCGGGGATCCTCGAGAAGGGCATCCTCCTCTCCCTGCGGTTTTACTTCGACCAGTACGTCAACTTGAGGCCCGTCCGGCTCCTCGAGGGCGCAAGATCACCGCTCGCGGGAAAGAGACCACAGGACATCGACTTCGTGGTCGTCAGGGAGAACACGGAGGATTTCTACGTGGGAGTCGGCGGGAGGTTCCGCGGCAGGGACCGGGCCCTCCACGAGGTCCATAGGGCGCTCTACAACATAAAGTTCGGGCTCGACTGCGAGAGCGACGCGGACGAGGTCGCGTACCAGATCGGGGTCATCACCCGCGAGGGGGCAAGGAGGGTGATATCGTACGCGGCGGACCTCGCGGAGAGGCGGAGGAAGAAACTGACGTCTGTCGACAAGGCAAACGTCCTCACCGAGGTGTACGGTCTCTGGAGGGAGGTTTTCTCCGAGGTGACCGCGGCGCACCCCGGCCTCGAGACCGAGTTTACATACGTCGACGCGGTGACGATGTGGTTCGTCAAGAATCCCGAGTCTTTCGACGTCGTGGTGACGCCGAACATGTTCGGGGACATCATCACGGACCTCGGGGCAATGATCCAGGGTGGCCTCGGCCTTGCCGCCGGCGGGAACATCAACCCCGAGGGGACATCCATGTTCGAGCCTATCCACGGGTCTGCACCGAAGTACAAGGGGAGAAACGAGGCCAATCCAATGGCGACGATCTGGGCAGGTTCGATGCTCCTCGACCACCTCGGCGAGCGGGAGGCGGCCGAGGCCGTCCTCTCCGCGGTCGCCCAGTCGATAAGGGACGGGATCGTGACGAGGGACATGGGCGGGTCGGCCCGGACATCGGACGTCGGGGACTACGTCGCTGCCCTCGTGCGGAGGATGTAGGAAAACGAGGGGGTGATGCCCGCGTTCCTCACGCGGGGCACGGCGAGGGGACCTTCGCGAAGTCCCAGAGGACGTGGTTCCTCGGCTGGCCGATCCCCCGCTCCTCGGGGAGCTCCACCACGGGTGCAACCCTCTCCCTCGAGGAGAGGACGTCCCGCAGGGACTCGAGGGAGACCGTGAAACGGTCGCCGTTTCCGAGGGTAATGTTGAGGGCCTTTCCCGAGCGCGAAGGCGCGGCCTTGCCCGCCTCTCCCCCGAGGTACTCCATCCAGTTCTGCTTGACCTTCCACACTGTTACGGTCGCCCCCTGCTCGAGGATCGCCGAGAGGTCGTCGACGGGAATGCAGAGCCGTGCACCGTGGATGTAGAGGAGGGCGACCTCCCTCGGGACACCCTCGCCGTCGAGGACCCTGTACCCGTTCCTGCAGAGGTATCCCGCCCGTCTCATGGTATTTGTCATCCTGATCCACCTTCTGGCGAGGGGGGTATATAAACCCTCGATGGGCGCGGTGTGAAAGTGTGCGCGCCCGCGGGGCCGTCCCCGTCACGTTCCCCCTCGGGTACTCCTCGCGGCACGGTCGGCACAGGCGTTCAGCACCGATTCAAAGAGGGAGAGCGTCCCCTCTATTCCCGCGAGGGGCCTTGGAGTGAGCCTGAATACGCCGCGGAGGGGCGGCGTTACCCCCACGAACGCGGCGTTTGGGCACGCGTGCCTCTCGAACGAGGACCCTAGGACGAGGTCAGGGGATTCACTCGAGAGGATATCGCGCACCGATGCGTAATTCCTCGCCGGCTCGACGCGGAACCTCCCCGGGACGGGTTCATTCCGCGAGCCGACCACGAGGATGTCTGCATCGAGGTACCGCTCGAGCATGGTGCCAATCTCGCGCATGGAGAGACACTGCCCGAAGAGTGCGACGCGGGGGGGATCGAATCGCCTCAGGAACCGGTCGCAGGCCGCGATCACCTTCTCTTCTGCCTCCGGGATCTCGTCGTCGAGTATCTCCGCGGTAGACTCGCTCTCCGGGTCGAGCCTCTCGAGGGCACGTGCGAGGTTGGAGAGGCCGAGGATGGTGCCAGCCCCCTCTCCCAGCGGGACGTCGAGGTCGGGATTCGTCGAGACCCTGAGCCGCGAGAGCGGCCGGCCGTACGCGTAGTGCCGGGTTGCGGGGATCGCGCCCGCCGGGATTCCGCACGCGGAAAGGATCCTCCGTGCCTCCCGGAGATCTCCCGCCGAGGAGAGGTCGTACGGCGAGAGGCCGACGATGTTCACGCCCTCGCCATCCGCCCGGAGACCGGCGCAGAGCGCCGCGGTGGCCCTCCGGTACCCTTCCTCGTACCCGCCCGAGAAACCGGGGGTCTCGATGACGCTGAACCTCGGCCTTTCGCCGTACCTCTCCTCGAGGATCTCCCTGATCTCCTCGCCCGTGACCGCGGGCACGCACGTGCACAGGACGGCAATCATCTCGTACCTGTGGGCGATCGCGTCGATCGTCCTCGCGAGGGCATCGCGGGTCCCAAGGACGATGTCCTTTTCGGAGAGGGAGGTGCAGTGCAGGGAGGCGTGGAGCACCGAAGCGGGGTAGTAGTAGCATCCGAGCGAGCCGTGGACGACAACCCCCACTCCCCCCGTCTCCGCGAGGGCGGCCGCGGCCCCCGTGAGCGCGCAGGGCCAGAGGGAACCGTCACACACGTGCACGGCAGGCACGCCTCCAGAGCGAGAGGACCTTCCGTATCCCGCCCGTGCCGACGGGGAAAGGGTCCGGCACGGGGACTTGTCTCCCCGAAGGGTGGATTGCCATCCCTGCAGCCTCCGCGATCTCCCTGCACGCTCCAAGGGAGTCGGCGTGCCCGGACGCTTCGCCGAACCGTATCCTCTCCCCCCGTAGGTGGCGGAACTCCCAAAAGATCCGTTCCTGCCGGGCTTCTTCTCCCGCGACGGCGGTCGAGACGTCGAGGGAGAGGATCTCGCCCAGCTCCTCGAGGAAGCATATCGTCCCCGACGGGCCGAGGGGAAACGAGCTCACGTAAGGTGTTCCGAACTCCGCCTCGAGGTGCTCCCCCACCGCGACCATCGAGGGGTCCCTGAGGATGTTGACCGCGCCCTGCGGGAGGCGCGAGATCCCCTCGACGCTCGACCTGCAGACAAACCGGGTGCAGACGGGGACACCGATCGCCGAGAGGAGGCGGGAGACCTCGCCGTAGTGGGCCTCCCTCTCGAATTCGAGCGTTTTTTCGCCGACAATGTTCGCGGAGATTGTCTTTTTTCCCCCGCGCGCGGGCGGAACAAGGGAGAGGAGGGCCCGGACGTGGCCATCGTGGAACCCGCCGCCGAGGAAACCCGCCGTGGGGATCGGGACCACGGGAACGCCGTAATCCTCCCCGCAGACGGAATCGACGTCGTCCCCGATCGCGCCGGAAACGCACGTCTGGAGGACGCAGACGAGGGAACAGTTCCCTGCCGCGGCGACCTCCCTAATGGTTCTTTCGAGGGACTCCTCCCCCCCGAAGATGATGTCGCTCTCGGAAAGGTCAGTGGAGACGATCGCCGGGAGCACCGGGTCGTCCCTCCCGGCGCAGAGCGCGTGGAAGAGGGAGAAATTGTGGTGCGCGCAGCCGGCGGGGCCGTGGATGACGGTGACCGCGCCTTCGATCTCCGTCGTCACGGAGAGCGCACCCGTGAGCGTGCACCCTCCCTCAAGGGGTGAATTCATACGCGAGGGTCTCGAGCTCTTCCATCCCGAGCGGGACGGGGATGTCCATCCGCCGGTTCTCGAGGATCCTTGCCGCGAGGTCCCGGTAAATCGCTGCCTGCCTGCTCTCCGGCGCGAATTCCACGACGGTCTTCCTGTTCAGTTCTGCCTGCTGGACGACCGGGTCGCGGGGGATGAAACCGACGAGCGTGCTCCCTATCCTCCGGGCGAACTCCCCGACGAGTTCTTCCTCCCCGCGGACGTCCCTTGCATTGCAGATGACCCCCGCGAGCCTGCAGGTCCCCCTCGTCCGGGAAGAGAGGCGCGCGATCGCCTTGCAGATGTTGTTTGCCGCGTAGAGCGACATGAGTTCGCCGGACGTGACGAGGTAGACCTCCTGCGCGTACCCTTCGCGCATCGGCATCGCGAATCCGCCGCAGACGACGTCGCCGAGCACGTCGTAGACGACGACGTCCGCGCAGAGTGCGCCGAGCCTCTCGAGGACCTGGAACGTGGCGATGATCCCCCTTCCCGCGCACCCGACGCCGGGCTCCGGTCCCCCCGCCTCGACGCACTTCACGCCCGCAAAGCCGGTGTAAACGACGTCCTCCCGCGATATCCCGGCATCCCCCCTCTCCCGAACAAGGTCCATCACGGTGGGGATCAGCCGCCCCTGCACGAGCATCCTCGTGCTGTCCCTCTTGGGATCGCACCCGATCTGCAGGACGTCGAGGCCCCGGAGGGCGAGTGCCGCGGAAATGTTCGCCGCCGTCGTCGACTTCCCGATACCCCCCTTCCCGTACAGGGCGATCTGTTTCATCCGGTACCAGTTGGGCACGGCGCGTAATTATGTATTCTGAAATTAATAACAGGAAACTTGAATTGCGATCACCGCTCCCCGCCCTTCAGGATGCCGGTGAAGAGGACGATGACGGGGATGACGTCGAGCCGGCCCAGCCACATCACGAAGATGAAGACCCACTTCGAGACGAGCGGCATCGAGTGGTTCACGTACCCCGCGGAAACGCCGCAGGAGCTCAGTGCCGAGACGATGTCGAAGATGAGGACCGTGACGTCGACCGAGATGATGTGGACCTGCAGGATGACCATCGTCGCGACGAATACGGTGATGACGGAGAGGATGATCACGAGCATCCCCTTGGAGAGCTCGGGTTCGGCGACCTCGATGGGGATGTTCCTCCCCTGGTACCGGAACGGGACGAGGACGGTGCTGCGCACGAACGCTTTCCTGAACCACCACACGATGCCTCTGTAACCGAGCGCGATGCGCGAGAGGTGGACACCGCCCGACGTGCTCCCGCTCGACCCCCCCACGAACATGAACATCGTGAGGAAGACGAGCGTCACGCTGGGGTAGAGGGCGGGGTTTGCATTCTGGAACCCCGTCGTGCTGATGACGGCGGTGGCCATGAAGAGACCCTGCCTCACGGCGTCCGCGGGCGCGTACTTCGCGATGAAGAAGAGGTCGGATATGACGATGAGGTACGCGAAGGCGAGGAAAGAGAAGAGGATCCTCACCTGCTCGTCCGAGAAGAAGGAGACTTTCCTGTTCCTGTAGGTCATGTAGAAGAGGGAGAACGGGATGGATCCCATGATCATCACGGGGATGAGGAGGAACTCGAGGGCTGCGTTGTGGTAGTGGGAGATGCCCCCCTCGACAGGCAGGAAACCGCCGGTGGATATCCCGGAGAGGGCGAGGTGCACCGCGTCCCAGAGCGGCACCCTCGCGATCGTGATGATTCCCACGGAGACCACGGTGAGAAGGATGTACACCGCCCATATCTCCTTCCCGTTCGCGACGATTGCCGGGATGACCCGCTCCATCCTGCTCTCGGGCCTAATGAGCGGCAGGTTCTCGAGGCTGGACCGGAACGCGACGGACAGCGAGAGGGAGATGATGGCAAGTCCGCCGAGCCACTGCATGTACGTCCTCCAGAAGAGGAGGCTGTGCGGCACGGAGTCCAAGTCGGGGAGGAGGGAAAAGCCGGTACCCGTCCAGCCCGCCATCGCCTCGAAGAGGGCGTCCGTGAACGAAATATCGAGGACTACCATGAACGGGATGCACGAGAAGAGGGCGAACATGAACCACACGAGGGCGACAGAACTGAGGGCTGCAGAGAACCTCACCTCCTCGGCCTGCCGCGGGATCGCGTTCAGGATGGACCCCGTCGCGAAGAAAATGAGGGGAACGAGTCCAAGGGGGAAGAACATCTCCCACTCTCCCCAGAGGAGGGCGACGAGGAGGGGAAAGAGCGTGAGGGGGCTCATGAAGACGAGCATTTCACCGAGCTCGCCGAGGACGATCGAAAAATAACGGATACTGCCCATCGATGATGGATCCTTTGGCCCTTCCCGGGTAATGTAAGTTTTCCCGGCGGGAATTCCCTTTTCCCTATCACGCTTGGGAAGGAATGTCGCCGCGGGAAAATCCCACGATGTGCGACGCGATGCACGCGGACAGGAAGATGTACATGAACGTGGTCGGCGTGAGAAACATGCCGTCCCCTGCGTCCGCGGAAGGGTTCCTCCCCGTAATTTCCTCGAGGAACGAGAGGAGGGTACCCCCGCTCCCCTGCGGGAGGAACCCGTCCAGTTCGAGGGTAGCCGACCCGGCCACCTCGCGGGGAGGGCTGAAGGAGAGGAGGAAAGGTCTCCCGTGGGAGAGGAAGAGACCGCGGATGTCAAGGGAGAGGGATACCCCCGCGGGGTAGGAATCCCAGCGGGAGAACCCGAGGGAGACGCGGTAGACGTTTTCTTCCCACCCGAGGTTCCTCCCGAAGCGGGAGAACGATATCCCCGCGACCACGGTCGCGAGGGGCCGCTGGGGCGCGACGTAGGCGGCGTAGTCCCTCGCCCTCTGGGCAAGTTCATCCCTCACTTCCCTGTCGGTGTAACCCCGGCTCTTTGTGTCGCGCTTCAGCTTCCATTCCCTCTTCACGTCGGGATCGGGATCGATGAAGAGCGTGAAATCGCAATACTCGCGGAGTTTCTCGGTGGAGAACGCGTGCAGTCCCTCGAGGATGAGGATTTTCCTGGGCGAGAACGGGAACGGTCCCACGATGCGACCCGTCGCGTGGTCGTACACCATCTTCTCGACCGGCAGGCCCTCCCTGAGCCGCGCGACGTCGCGCTCGAGGCGCGCGAGGTCATTTGCGCGCGGGGAGAGGGGGGTTATCCCGAGTGCCTTCCTCTCCTCCCTCCCGTAGATGTGGTAATCGTCGAGGGAGATGACCGAGACGAGATCGTCCCCGAGGATGTGCCGTATCGCCGCTGCGCACATCGACTTGCCCGAACCGCTGTCCCCCGCGATACCGACGATGTACGTGGTGCCCCGTGCATCGAGGGCCGCGCGGAGGGGGGAACCCCCGCCCGTTCCGCGGGCGTCCCCATCATTCACGCGTGGCAAGTCACCGTCGCCCCCCGTCCCTCCCGGCCGCGTCTTCGTGGCAGGTGCTTACCCGTGTATCCCGATTTCACGGTGTTTCTCCTCGATCTTGGCGGCGAGCTCCTCGAGTTTCCTGTGGTCCTCTGCGCGGGGAGTCCCCTTGATGTACACGGGCTCGATCAGCTCTGGCTTCGTGCGGGTGAGCATCCCCTTGAGCGCCTCGACGGTGTTCCCGGCCCACCCGTACGACCCGATGATCGAGACGAACCTCGTCTTTGGCCTGAGCATGTTGAAGAGGAAAGTCGCGTGGACTGCGAGGGGATGGGGGCCGAAGAGGACCGTCGGTGTGCCGATGACGACCGTCGCAGCGTCCACGAGGGCCATCGCGAGTTCGCCGGTGTCGGTGGCGACGAGGTTGAAGGGGAGGACGCGGATCCCCCTCTCCACGAGCGCGTCGCAGAGGACGCGGACCATCTTCTCGGTGCTCCCGTGCATGCTCACGTAGCAGACGACGACCTCGTCCCTGACGCTGTCGGATATCCAGTCCCGGTACGCGGCGAGGATGACCTCTGGGCGGGAATGGACCGGCCCGTGGCTGGGGGCGATGATGGAGATCGGGATACCCTTCAGTTTCTCCATGTGCTCCTGGATGTTCTTGCGGAAGGGCATCATGATCTCGGCGTAGTACCTCTTCGCGGATGTGTGGAACAGCCGCTCGTCGCCCATGAAGAGGTCGCTCTCCGCGTGGTGAGTCCCGAACAGGTCGCAGGAGAAGAGGACGCGGTCCTCGACGGCGTAGGTGACCATCGTCTCGGGCCAGTGGACCCACGGGGTCATGAAGAACTGGAGCGTCTTTCCCCCGAGGTCGAGCTTCTCCCCGTCGCCGACGACGAGGCACCGCGCCGGGTCCACCTCGAGGAGGTGAACGACGAGGTCCCTGCATTTTTCGTTCACGACGATCTGCGCGCGCGGGAAGAGTTCCGCGATCATCGGGAGGGACCCCGAGTGGTCCTGCTCGGCGTGGTTGACGACGATGTAGTCGAGGTTCTCGACCCTTGCCTTGACGAGGTTCGTGACGAGCTCGAGCTCCTTTGTGGGATCCACTGTGTCGATGAGTGCGGTCTTTTTTGACCCCTTCACGATGTACGAGTTGTAGCTCGTCCCGTGGGGGAGGGGGATGAGTGCATCAAAGAGTCTCCGGTCGAAATCCTGTACGCCTACCGCGAGGATACCCGGAACGATCTCGCGAACTGCCACACGGACCCCTCCTCACTTCCGCCGGAACAGGGACGGCGCTGCCTTGCAGACGGGGCACCGCCAACCCTCAGGTAACCGTGAAAATTCGACTCCCGGCGGGATCCCCATGTCGGGTTCCCCCCTCTCCGGGCTGTACTCGTGCCCGCATATCGTGCATATGTACGAATCCATTCCTCAAATCCTGCCTTTATTCTCGGAATCAGGCATTAGATCGTGGAGGACGGGCAGGCTTAATTGTTTTCCTGCGGGAACGAAAACCGGGAGCAATTCATCAAAACGCTTTTTTGGTCCGCGCCCCGACGTGAGAGGAGGACGATTCCACGCATGACGATAATGAAGATACGGGGGGGCGACCTCGACCTCGTCGAGTACGAGTTTGTCACTTTCCGGCCCGGGGAGATCGTGAAGACCGCCGGGATCGCGTGCGAAAAGCCACCCGTCCCGTTTCCCGGTACCGTCACCGCGAAGGCTCCCGCCCGGATACACCTGACCGTCCTCGACATGAACCGCTTCTCCCCGTCCCGCCCCGGCGGCGGTGGCGTCGGTTTCGCGATACAGCTGTACTGCACCGTCACGGTCTCCTGCACGGGGGGAGAGGTAAATATCGATTACAGCCGGCCCGCGCTCATCCGCCATTTCATCGAGGTGTTCAGGAAGGTCTCCGGGTACAGCGGGGGTTTTACCGTCGTGGCGAGGGACCACCAGTACCAGCACGTGGGCTTAGGCTCCACGAGCACCGTGATGATTGCGCTTGCCCACGCGCTCAACCGCGCTGTCGGCTCGCCCTTCTCGCCTGACCAGCTCCGGAAGATGGTCGGGTACAACTACGTCGAGGAGACCGTCGAGGGGAACGTCGCGTTCGGGTTCGAGACGGGTGTCGGGCCGGCAGTCTCCACCCACGGCGGGATGGCGATCATGGGCGACGACCTCACCCTGGTCTACCACCACCCGTTCGCGGAAGGGATGAAAGTCTACGTCGTGATTCCCCCGAGCGACACGTCCTCGGCGGGCACGAAGGAGTTCGACCTCCTCATGAACAGGGCGCGGACCCTCGACTACCGGGACAGGGAGCTCAAGGCCTACCTCATCATGATGGATTTCATCCCCGCCCTCGAGAGGGGGGATCTCCGGAGGATGGGCGAGATCATATGGGAATTCGATTTCCGCGGGTCCAAGAGGGCGGAAGTGGAACACCACAGCTTCGAGATCTACCACTACATGCACAGGCTCCGGGCAGCGGGCCTCGAGTTCGTGGGGATGAGCTCGGTCGGCCCCTCGATCGCGATCGTCACGGGGAGACCGGAGCGGGAAGTGGAGGAGATCGTCGGGGACCTCGGTCTCTCCATCGCCGTGAGGACGGCCGTGGACAACAGGGGCCTCGAGATCACGGTGCAGGAGGAGTGAAAACCGGGCGTCCCTTCCCTGCCGCGGGGAAAAGGGGAACTTCGGAATGTTTTTTCCCGCGCGGGGTCATACAGGTATGACTGGAATCCCGGAGGGAATCCCCCGCGGGAATGGTGCGTTCCCCATGCACGAATTCGGCATTGCCTACGACATCTACGCGACGGCCCGGAGGGCAGCCCTCGAGCGGGATGCAAGGGACGTCCGGACGGTCCACGTGGAGTTCGGGGAGCTCGCGATGGTCAACCCCGAGCAGGTATCGTTCCTCTACAACACCCTCGTCGAGGATGACCCCCTCATGAAATCTTCCCGGCTCACGTGGTCGGTCGTCCCTGCCGTGACCCGGTGCGGCTGCGGGTACGAGGGGACTGAGCGGTTCGTCTGTCCCCGCTGCGGGAAGTTCCCCGAGCTCGTGAAGGGGCGGGAGGTCGTCGTGACCCACATGGAGATAGAGGTGGACGAGGAATGAAGGTCACGCTCATGCACGGCGCGGGGGGAGAGGTCATGGGCGAACTCCTCGCGGTACTGACGCGGTTCGAGCACCGGAACGCGGGGGGCATCGGGCTCGAGGCGCTCGACGACGGTGCGGTCATTCCCCTCGGGGGGCAGAACGTGGTCTTCACCACGGACTCGCACGTCGTCCGCCCCGTGTTCTTCCCCGGCGGCGATATCGGGAGGCTCGCGGTCTGCGGGACGGTAAACGACCTCGCGGTGATGGGAGCTAGACCAGTCGCCCTCTCCTGCAGCATGGTCATCGAGGAAGGGTTCGACTCCGCGGACCTCGAGAGGATCGTGAGGTCGATGGACGAGGCCCTCGGGGAATGCGGGGCGAGCATCGTGACCGGGGACACGAAGGTCCTCGAGAAGGGTGCCCTCGACGGGATCGTCGTGAACACGGCGGGGATAGGGATCGCGGAGCGGGTTGTCAGGGACTGCACCCTGCGCCCGGGCGACGCGATCATCGTGAGCGGGACCCTCGGCGACCACGGGATGACGATAATGGCGGAGCGCGCCGGGCTCGCGCTCGGGTCGCAGCTGTCGTCGGACGTCGCGCCGATCTGGGGGGTCGTGGAGAAGGCTCTTGCGGCAGGCGACATCCACGCGATGAAGGATCCCACGAGGGGCGGGTTTGCGAGCGCCATCAATGAGATGGCGCGCAAGAGCGGCGTAGGGGTCATTGTCAGGGAGGAGGACATCCCCGTGAAGAGGAGCGTGCGGAGCCTCTCGGAGCTGCTCGGGATAGACCCGCTCGAGGTCGCAAACGAGGGGAAGGTGGTGATGGGGGTCGCCGCGGGAGACGCGGAGGCCGTCCTCGACGCGATAAAGTCCCACCCGTACGGCAGGGACGCCGCTATCGTCGGGGAGGTCGTCGAGGGATCGGGGGTCATTCTCCGCACGGGGGTCGGCGGGGAACGCTTCATCGAGCCCCCGATGGGGGATCCCGTCCCCCGCGTCTGCTAGGTCTGCTAAGGTACCGGGAACCCCGTCTTCTCGAGGAGGTAGTGTCGCAGGAGCGAGAGCGCTTCCTCCTCCCTCGGGCCGCCACACTTGTGCACGATTCCCGCGTGGTGCACGATGAGCCGCGCGATCTCCTCGTCTTTCTGCCGGACGTAGCGCGTCGCATGGATCGTCGCCTCGATGACGCTCGAAAAACCCCTGTTCACGGGGTGGACGCGGGGCGTGACGACCTCCTCCCTCATGGGCTCGAGGACGGCGACGAGCGCGTCGGCCGTCTCCCTCGCCTCGGAAACGCGGAACGCGACCCAAGCCTCCGCCGCGCGGAGTCTCTGGACGACCGTGTCTCCCGCCTTCTCCTCGCAGAGTTCCCCGGGTTGCGGGTCCGAGAACGCCGTCCGGACGTAAAGGACAGGGTCGTGGACGATGTTCGCGACGATCCACCGGTGCCGGCCCAGGTTGTCGTGGGTATGGCTCCCGCGGTACACGACCATCGAGTACCTGCCGCCGCGCAGGATGATCCCCATCGGCGCGGCATTGTCCCTCGTCGTCGCGATGACCTCGTTGATGCCCTCCCCTAGCAGTCCCATTCCCACCCTTCCCCGAGCGCGGTGTAGATCGACGCGATGACGATGTCCGCCGTCGAGCCGGGATTGATCCCCTTCTCGATGCACTCCTGGTCGAATGACTGGAGGTCCCGCGTGCCCTCGAGGACCTGGCGCGCCATCTCCATGACCCGCGCGGCGACTTCCCTCCCGTGCTTCTTGATGACGAAAGTGTCGGGCTCGAGCGCGAGGAGGGAGAGGTAGGCACTGACGATCCCCTGCCTCCCGCACCCCGCGGAGTGGAGGAGGTCCGCCCCCCTCCTCGTCACCTGGAAACCGGAGACCCACTCCCGGGCGACCATGTCCCGGGGCGCGGAGAAGAGCATCAGGTCGTAGAGGGTCATGCGCCTCCTCTGGATCTCGAGGATGGACGAGGGGTCGTTCACGTCGAGCTCGTGCCCAGGGATGACGCGGACGGACGTCTTCCCGAATGCCCTGTAGAATTCCACGGCGTCCTCGACCGTCGTTTCCCGGACGAGTCTCCGCGCACCCTCTATCCCGTCCCCCGCCACGAGAGGGACGAGGAGGATGAATGCACCAAAGTGCGTGTTCCCCCCGGAGTGCCCGCCGGTCCGCTCCACGGCCTCGTGGATGAGGCTCCCGATTCCCCTCCCCCCTGTCTCCGCGGCCCGGAACACCGGTCCCGACATGATGGCAGAGGCGAGGAAGTGTTCGAGCCGGGTCCCGGGGAAGTCGTGGCAGCGGTCCACGTTGCCCGGCTTAGGGAACGCGGCGACCTCGAGGACCATCGCGAGCTGAGCCCGTTCAGCGCGTGTGAGGTTCCCCATGTTGGAAGAATAGGTAGTGCAGGATCTTATCAGCGAGCTGTTTCTTCAGCCTCATGTACTCCTGGCGCGAGAGCCCGCACTGGGAGAGGGTCATGTCGCGGAACATGCACGGTGAAGAGTCCTTGCAGCACCACGCGAGACTCCCAAAACATGTCTGCGCCCCGGGCTCGAGGGGAGTCCCCGCGACCGCTTCCATCTTGAATGACATGTACTCCTCCCGCGAGAGGCCGATCTTCTCGAGCATGGGCAGGAGGGGACAGTTCTTGACCGGCATGCAGCAGAACGTGAGGGCCCGGACATCCCCGCCGCGGCAGAGCTGCTTGGGCGCGTTGTACCACCCGTGCTCGTCCGCGTGGCGGGCGATCGCGGCATCGAGCCCCGCGAGTGTCCGGATGTCCGCCTTCCTCGCGAGCGAGACGAGATCGGCGCCGTGGGAGAACATCTCCCTCACCCGGTCGAAGGTGTGCATGGAATTGTTCGCGATGAGGACGAGGGGGCACGAATTCCGGATCTGCCGGATCTTCTGGTAGCCAAAGTCCATCAGGTCGACGTGGATGATGTCGGCCCCGGCCCGCCATATCTTCCGCGCGAGGAGGCGGTCGTCCGCGCTCACGCCCGCCCGTATCTTCACGGAGACGCAGACGTCCTCCCGCTTCAGCGCGCGTATCTCCTCTTCGAGGAGGTCGGGGTGCAGGAGGAGGTACTCCCCCGAGCGTGCCTCCACCATGGGTCCCTGCCTGCAGTGGGCATCGATCTCGTACACGACCCCGTCACCGATCTGCGACGCCACCTCCGCGAAGGCCCCGGGGGTGCTCCCGCGGAGGTTCAGGCCGCACACGACGTCCGAGCCCTCCATCTGCCGTACCTGGCGCGAGAGTTCCTCGACGGGGTCATCGTACAGGAATTCCTTCCTGCCCGTGCGTTCCATCTCCCTGCTCGCCGCCATCGTGGGACCGTCGATGGAGAATCCCCCGAGGAACGCGAGCCCGACGTGGGACGCCCGGGCGAGGGCATACTCGGCGTTCACGGTGCCGGCCATCGCGGAGAGCGCGAGGGGGGACTTGATCGCCCGTCCATTGACGAGGAGGTCGTACCTTTGGTGACTGCGCGTGGAATCCATCGGGAGGCCGTCCGTCACGGGAACCGTGCTGTACACGAAGTTCTTATAAATTCGATCTCCTCCCATATAAAGGTGGACTATCGGGAGTCTCCCCCGTGCACGCGTGCGCCACTCCGTGCGGGACACGTTCCCACCCCCCGGACACGGAGGCGGGCCGGGCCCAAGTGTTACTCCCGGGGATCCGTTGTCTTAAATCGGCAACAATTTTACCGATGGTTGTAATACACTACGGTACATGGGTAAAAAAGGACTTTTACTGGTCGGGCACGGGAGTAAGCTCCCCTACAACAAGGAGCTCGTGGAGGCAACGGCCCGCCTGATAAGGGAGAGGCGACCGGACTACATCACGAGGTGCGGGTTCATGAATATCGATACCCCGACGATAAAGGACGCCCTCGAGGAGTTCCGGCACGACGAGATCGATGCCCTCGTGGTGGTCCCGCTCTTCCTCGCGAGGGGGGTGCACATCCTTGAGGATATCCCCGCCGAGCTCGGGCTAAAGAAAGGCCAATCAAGGGGGGAGTTCGCCCTGAACGGGAAGACCATCCCCCTCGTGTACGCCGAGCCCATCGGGAGCGACCCCCTCCTCGCGGACCTGATGATCAGGAACGCCGAGAGGGCGCTCTCGACCCTCTGACGTCGTCCCATGCGCGTCCTCGTCCTCGACACCATCCACGGCGGAAAGGAGATCGCGCAAGCCCTCGCGGAGAGGGGGCATGCCGTCGACATGGTGGACGTCTACAGGGGACAGGAGGGCATAAGTCCCTCCATTGCCCTGCGCGGGGAATACGACCTCGTCGTCGCACCCGTCCACCTCGACCCGTCGCACCCCCTCCTGCGGGATCTCCACGCCCCCGTCATCTCCCACCACCAGGCCGTGAGGTGGATCCTCGGGAAGGATGCCCCGCCCCTGCTCGTCGAGGTGACGGGTGCGCGGGGGAAGACGACGACCGCGTGCGCGCTCGCGCACGTCCTCCGAGGTCCCGGGATCCTCCACACGTCCCGCGGGACAGTCCTCCTCCCGGAAGGACAGGTGGTTGGGCGGGGGGGAATCACGCCGGCAGCCCTGATCGGGCCTGCCCTCCTCGCGCGCTCGCAGGACAGGTGGCTCGTCGCCGAGATCTCGCTAGGGTTCATCGGCCTAGGGAGGCTCGGCATCCTCACGTCTGGAGAGACATACCGGTTTGCCGGCGGCAAGAGGGACGCGCTCACCGAGAAGCTGAGGTCGGGTGACGCGCTCCCCGCCGTCGTGACGCCACCGGGAACCGGGGAGGCCTGGAACCGTGTCCCCGCGAACAGGATCGCGACCGCCAGTGGACGAACGTGTCGCTACTCGTGGGAGGGAATAGAGGGGTCGTACGAGAACCCCCTCCTCGGGACCGGGGCCTACTGCGAACCCCTCCTCCTCGCGACCGCCGCGGCCTGCATCCTCGGGATCGATCCCTCGCCCCTCTCGGATTTTTCTCCCCTCGAGGGGAGGAAAGTCGTCTCCCGGGAAGGGGATCTCCTCGTGGTGGACGACTCCAACTCCGGGACGTGCGGGAAGACCGCGAGGGACGCGATCTCGATCGCGCGGGCGATAGGCGGGAAGGATGCCCCCCTCACCCTCGTAATAGGAAAGGAGAGGGGCGCGATCTGCGAGGGGTTCCCCCCCGGCGAGATCGCCTCGGTCGCGCGGGAAGAATCGCCCGACAGGATCGTCCTCGTCGGTGACTACGACCCGTCCACCGTCGCTCTCCACGCGAGGGGAGGCGTACGGGTGGCAGGGACGCTCGCGGAGGGGAGGGAGATCGCGATGCAGTCACCGGCCGGGAGCATCGTCGTCCTCGCGGTGAAGACATGGCGGTGAAGTTCCCAAGGTACGTGCAGCCGAGACCGAGCTCCATCGTTGCCGCGCTCTACACGGCGCGGGACCTCGGTGTCGATGTCTCGATCCTCCACGGCCCATCGGGCTGCTCTTTCAAGCACGCGAGGCTGCTCGAGGAGGACGGGATGAGGGTCCTCACGACCTCGCTCTCCGATCAGGAATTCATATTCGGCGGCCAGCAGTCCCTCGAGGCGGTCCTCGTGCACGCCGAGGAGACGTTTGCCCCGCGCCGGATGGCAGTGATCGGGACGTGCGTCTCCATGATCATCGGCGAGGACCTCGAGGCCGCAATAAGGAACTCGGGTATCTCGACCCCGACGATACCCGTCGAGATCCACGCCGGCTTCCCGGAGAACATCTCCGGGGTGATCGCGACGCTCGAGCCTGCCGCGGAGATAGGGTGGATCACCCGCGAGGAGCTCGAGCGGCAGAAGGCCCTGCTCGCGAAGGCAAACGAGGTCGAGCGGCTGAGGGGTGCGGCATCGAAACCCTACATAGAGCCTTCGAGGGGTGACCTCAAGCACCTCGCCGCGGAAAGGCTCCTCTCGCTCGCGGGATCCGGGAAGCGGGGGGTTGCCGTCATGAACGCGAAGAAGGAGACTGCCTACATGTTCGCGGACATGCTGCTCGCCCTCCACGAGTCACGGCCCGGCGCGGACATCACGTACATCGCGAACCTCGAGGAGAGGGGGCTGCCCAAGGTGCGGGAGGATGCCCGCCGGATCAGGACCGAACTCGAGGAGAGGGGACTTGAACTCACCCCCACCGGCGCGCTCGACGAGTACGGTGCGCTGGGGGATCTCCTCGGGGAGAAGATACGGGCAGTCTCCCCGGACTTCGCGCTGATCGTCGGGGTCCCGCACGCGATCCCGCCGGAGGCCCTCGAGGGCATCGAGTGCATCTCGGTCACGAACGGCCCCCGGCAGGTCGAGCCCCTCCGGAAACAGGGTCACCGGTTCGTCGTGGTCGAGATCGACCTCCACCCGCGGACACTCGGCGCGAGGAGGATTGTGGAGAGCGAGTTCGGCGCCGTGGTAAGGAGCCTCGCATGAAGGCGCTGATGATCGCGGGCGATCGCTCCGGGAGCGGGAAGACCAGCATCACGCTCGCCATCGCGTCGATCCTCTCCCGCACGATGGCCGTCCAGGCATTCAAGGTCGGGATGGACTACATCGATCCCTCGTACCTCTCCGCTGCGACGGGACGGCCGTGCCGTAACCTCGACTCGTTCGTGATGACGCGCGGCCAGATCCTCTCCGTCTACGCGAACGGCTGCCGCGGTGCCGACATCGCCATCGTCGAGGGCGTGCGGGGCCTCTTCGAGGGTGCCGAGTCCCTCGGCGACGCGGGGAGCAGCGCGTCTGTCGCGCGTATCCTCGGTCTCCCCGTCGTCCTCGTGGTGAACGCGCGGAGCATCACGCGGAGCGCTGCAGCCCTCGTGAAGGGGTTCCAGTCCTTCGACCCGGAGATCGCGATCGCGGGGGTCATCCTGAACAACGTCTCGGGAGAGTCGCACGCGGAGAAGGCCTGCAGCGCGATCGAGCACTACTGCGGGGTGCCGGTGCTCGGGACGGTGCCGCGTCTCCCGGAACTCTCCCTCGGCATGCGCCACCTCGGGCTCGTCCCCTTCAGGGAGTGCGGGGACACCCGGGAATTCCGGGAGAGGATCGGGAGGATCACGGAAGAGATCGGGCGTTCCGTGGACCTCGCGGCGGTCGTCTCCGCGGCGCGCGATATTACGCCACCTCCCGCGGACACGTCGTGCTTCTCCCCCGCGGCGGACCGCGACGTGAGAATCGGCGTCGCGTACGACCACGTCTTCAACTTCTACTACGCGGACCTCTTTGACGTCCTCGCGGCGATGGGTGCAGAAGTGAGGTTCTTCTCCCCCGCCGGGGGTATCCTCCCCGACGCGGACGGCTACATCATCGGGGGTGGATACCCCGAGTTGCACGCGGCCGCACTCTCCGGCAACGATGCGGTGCGCGAATCCCTCCGGCACGCTGCTCGGGAGGGGGTTCCCATCTACGCCGAGTGCGGCGGGCTCATGTACCTGACCCGCGAGCTCGTGATCGCGAAGGGGTGGGAGGGCCATGGGGAAGAGACGAGGTATCCGCTCTGCGGTGTCTTTCCCGGAAAGACCCTCATGCCATCCCGGCGTGTCGTCTCGTACGTCGAGGGGGAGAGCAACGGGGAAAACCCCATGGGAACCGCCCGGTTCAGGGGGCACGAGTTCCACTACTCCGAGGTGGTTCTCCCGGAAGGCACACGTTACGCCTACAGGCTCTCGCGTGGCCGGGGGATCCGCGACGGTCTCGACGGGGCAGTCTGCGGGCGGACCATCGGGAGCTACACGCACCTCCACCCCGTCGCGAGCCGGTCCATGTTCCGCAGGTTCGTCGCGGCCTGCAGGAACGGCGGGGACGCCTGATCCAATCAGCAGCTAAAAAATACTATGAGGGAACATTCTATGCTTGCATGTTCGTGTACATTGACGGCAGGATGTACCCCAAGGAGGAGGCGAAGATCTCCGTCTTCGACCACGGTCTCCTCTACGGCGATGGTGTCTTCGAGGGGATCCGCATGTACAACGGGCGCATTTTCCGGCTCCCCGAGCACATCGACAGGCTGTACGACTCGGCGAAGGCGATCGACCTCCGGATCCCGATGACGAAGGAGGAGATGACCGCAGCCATCATCGAGACCGTGAGGAAGAACAACCTGAAGGACGCGTACATCCGACCGATCGTCACGCGGGGGGTTGGCGATCTCGGGCTCTGCCCGACGAAGTGCCCGCGGCCGACCGTTATCATCATCGCGACGGAGTGGGGCGCGATGTACGGCGACCTCTACGAGAAGGGCCTGCGTGCAGTCACCGTGTCCGTCCGGAGGAACCCGGTCTGCAGCCTCCCGCCAAATATCAAGTCCCTCAACTACCTCAACAACATCCTCGCGAAAATTGAAGCGAACTGCAAGGGCGGCGACGAGGCGATCATGTTCGACATGGAGGGACACATCTCCGAGGGATCCGGGGACAACATATTCGTCGTGAAGAACGGGACGATTTACACCCCCCCGACGCTGAACAACCTCCGCGGGATAACGCGCCTCGTCGTGCTCGAGCTCGCGAGGGGCCTCGGGATTCCCGTCGTCGAGACGCCCCTCGGCCACTACGACCTCTACACCGCCGACGAAGTCTTCGTGACGGGCACCGCCGCGGAGGTCGCGCCCATCGTCCACGTGGACGGCCGTGACATCGGGTCGGGCCGTCCCGGGCCCGTGACCCGCCAGCTGATGGCGGCTTTCCGCGCTGCCACGGAGAGGGAAGGGACACCCGTCTATTGAAATCCTGCCACGCGCGGCCGATTCCCTCTCCATAACCCTTTTTTATCTGTGGTGCGAATAATCTAGGGTCGATTGCTGCTATGGTGTAGTCCGGCCAATCATGCCGGCCTTTCACGCCGGCGACTGGGGTTCAAATCCCCATAGCAGCATCGGGATTCGCACGCGCAATTTCGCGTGTCCAAAATGCTTCTCCATCGGGTTTTCCCGCGTGCTATCCCATCGGGTGGTCGCAGGATGCAACCGGACCTCCCGGAAACGGCGTCTTGTGATTGCACTCCCTCCCGCGGATTATTATCCATTCTTTCCGCAAAATGACTCTTATCGTGAGAGATTCGCACGCAAAAGATATATACAGCATCCGTGAGACGTAATGGAGGAGACGATTCAGTCCCATGCATCTTCCGCGGCCATTTCAGCATCTCCCCGGCAAGATCCCGGTGTTTCCCCTCCTCCTCGTCGCCCTCTCCTCGGTACTCGTGTTCGCGTTCACCCTCCTCTCCCTCTCCCTCGGGTTCACGGCGATATTCCAGAACGCCTACTACATCCCCATCATCCTCTCTTGCTACTACTACCAGAGGAGGGGGCTCGTCTTCTCGCTCGGCCTCTCCGCGGTGTACCTCGCGGCCCTCGTCTCGTTCTTTCCCACGCTGGAGGCCCTGTACCCGGGAATTGTCAGGGTCCTCTTCTTCCTCCTGATCGCGGCAATCGTCACTTTCCTCTCCGAGAAGATCACGAGGGAGAAGGCGAGGTACCAGGGGATCTTTTACAACTCGGAGTCGGGAATCCTCGTCTGGGAAAAGCCGGGCGGGTCGATCGTGGAGGCAAACCCCGAGGCATCGAGGATCCTCGGGTATCCCCTCGGTGAACTCTCCCGCATGGGTATCCCGGACGTGTTCCCGGACCCTGGTATCACGGATGCCATCCTCTCCGGGAAGGGAGAGTTGATCCACCACCGGGAGACGGAAGTCCGGCACGCGGACGGGACGACACGGATCGTCTCGCTCTCCGCGGGATCCATCGACGCGCGCTCGGGGATGGTCACATTCCAGGACATTACCGAGAAGAAGCGCGCAGAAGAGGCTATCTCCCTCGCGAACAGGAAGCTCAACCTCCTCAACAGCATCACCCGGCACGACATCCTCAACACCCTGACCGCGCTGCTCGGGTACCTCGAACTCGCGAGGGAGACGGCGACAGGCAGGGAAACGGAGGGTTACATCGATTCCGCGACGAGGGCCGCGTTGATGATAAGGCGGCAGGTGGAATTCACGCGCGATTACCAGGACGTGGGCGTCCGGTCTCCCGGCTGGTTCTCGCTCCACGACCTCATCGGGAAGCAGAGGGCGCACGCCGAGCAGAAGGGCGTGAGGGTCGAGGCCAACCTCCCGGACATCCAGGTCTACGCCGATCCCCTCATCGAGAAGGTCTTCTACAACCTCGTGGAAAACTCCCTGCGGCACGGGGGGAACGTGACGAGGATCTGGTTTTCCGCCGAGAGGGTAGGAAATGACCTCGTCGTCCGGTGCTGCGACGATGGCAGGGGTGTCCCGGAGGACAAGAAGACCGCGATATTCAACAGGGAGTACTACCAGCACTCGGGCTTCGGCCTGTTTTTGTCCCGCGAGATTCTCGCGATCACGGGCATACGGATAAGGGAGACCGGGACGCCGGGGAAAGGGGCGGTCTTCGAGCTCGTCATCCCGCAGGGTTCCTACCGGTTCCCTGAAAAATAATCTCTGGGAACGTATCCTTTTCGCACGTGCGAGCGAAGAGAGATGGAACATCCATGCGTTGCGCGGAGAGGATGGAGGAAAGATCATGCGGGGGAGAGATTTCAGTCTGGGAAAGGCGGGGATCGGGGGCAGGATCCCGCGGGACATGGTCGTGGACAATCCCACCGGGGGCAGCCCCCGGGGGGATCCCGGGGGGGATGGCATTGGGAGAGACCACGGCTGACTACGAGGAGAGGCTGAAACAATTCCTCCTGCGCCACGGGATCGATCCCGCCGGCCGGTCACCGGGCGAGATGGCCCGGTTCGTCGCCGCGTTCACGCACCGGTCGTTTGCGAAGGGCCGGCCGCCCGGCGATCGGGGGACCGATGACTACGAGGCACTCGAGTTCCTCGGGGACAGGGTCCTCAACCTCGTCGTGGCCGAGCGGATATTCCGTAATTCCGCCGGGTCCGTGGGCGAGATGGCGGAGAGGATGGAGTTCGTGAAGAATGCCCACCTCTCTGCCGTCGTCGCGGCACTCGGCGACGAGTTCCCGCATCTCGTGAGGCTCGGCCCGAACCAGGAGCTGACGGGGAGTATCGTTGCATCCGCGTTCGAGGCGTTCCTCGGCGCGTACTTCCTCGCGGCGGGATTCGAGGAGACGCGGGCTCTCCTCCTCGGCCTGCTCGGCGACACGCTCGATACCTTCACTCCCTTCGCAAACTACAAGAAGAGGCTGCAGGAGCACCTCCAGAAAACGTACCGCAAGCTTCCCGTGTACGAGCTCGTGAAAAAAGAGGGGCCGGACCACGCGCCGGTCTTCACCTACAGGGTCCTCCTCGATGGTACTCCCCTTGGCCAGGGGACGGGACGCTCGAAGATGGAAGCGACCCAGAACGCCGCGCGAGAGGCGCTCAGGGCACTCGGGATCGGGTGAAGGCCCATCACCCGCAATCCCCCCGCCGCGGGGGTTCTCCCAAAGAACTATCTCCCCTTGGTTCTTACTCAGACGTGCATGGACCGGCCGGAAACGCCCGGATCGTTTGCCCGCTTTCCGGGGGAGGGAGGGGCTGTGACACGCAGGATCCTTGCTGCCGTCGACGGGTCGATCCTCACCTACAGCGTCATCCACGCCGCGATCGAGGAGGCCCTCTGCAGGAAGGCAGAACTGCACATCGTGCACGTGGTCCAGAGGGAGTGGGGAGACACCGATCCTGCTGCTGACATCTCGGTGAGCGACGAGGAGGAGGAGGCGGCCACGCTCCTCTCCTCGGTGAAGGCAGAGGTGGAAGCCCGTGGCGTCGAGGCCGTCGCCCACCTGCTCGTCGGCCACCCGGGTGACAAGATCGTGGATTGCGCGATCGACATCGGCGCCGAGCTCGTCATCCTCGGGTCCGTGGGAAAGAGCCAGATAAAGCGGATGATATCCGGGAGTGTCTCGTCCTTCGTGGTCACGCACTGCCCCGTGACGACAATGGTCGTCAAGCCCGGGCAGAAGCGACACCCGGACTGATACAATCCCTCGCTGCGGGCCCCCGGGACCCCGGGGGTTTCTCGGCGCCGGGTCGTGTGGGAACGTGGGGGAAATAGGACTCTGCGACAACCCCGGGGATTACCCCCCGCAACCGGTCACGAAAGGGGGGACAGGATCCGGGGGGAGTATCCAGCTGGCCCGCCGTGCACTGATCCGCGCCGTCGTCATGGCTGCAGTGGCGATGGCCGCGATCGACGGTATCGCGGTCGGGATAGCCCTGCCGACCATGACGAGGGCATTCTCCGTGGACGTCGCCCTCTCGCAGTGGGTCTTCTCCGCGTACCTCGTCACCGAGACGAGCCTCCTCCTCGTCTTCGGGAGGGTATCGGAATTCACGGGGAAGGGGAGGCTCTTTTTCTCGGGCCTCCTCCTCTTCACGGTCTCCTCGCTCGCGTGCGGGCTCTCCGCGAACCTCTGGGAACTCGTCTTCTCCCGCGTCCTCCAGGCATCCGGCTCGGCGATGATCTTCTCGGTCTCCGCCGCGATCCTCTACGGGACCTCCGAGCCGGGGAAGGAGGGCAGGGTGATGGGACTCGTCGGGACGACGACCGCCGCGGCAGCGATCGTGGCACCCGTGCTCGCGGGACTCGTGACGAGCTGCCTTGGCTGGCAGTACATCTTCCTGATCAATGTCCCGATAGGAACGGCGGGCACCGTTCTCGCCCTCTTCCTCGTCCGGCGGGAAAAGGTACCCCGGGGGACTGTCGCGATGGACTGGGGGGGTGCGGCCGGGATTATCGCGTCGATCGCGTTCTTCAGTCTCGCCCTCGCCGATATCTCAGTGCAGCGTTCCCTTTCGCCCGCCGCAATCATCCTCCTGTGCCTCTCCCTCGCCTCCCTCGTCAGCCTTTGCATCGCGCAGAGGAGGAGCCCCGCCCCCCTCGTCACCCTCTCCCTTTTCAGGGAGACGGGATTCCTCGTCCCGAATCTCCAGCTGTTCTGCGTCTCCATGGCGTTCTCCATGCTCTACCTCGTCGGGCCGTTCTACCTTGAAGGGGCAGTAGGGCTGGACCCCCTCGGGGTCGGCCTCGTGTTCCTCGTCGTCCCGACCGTCATCACTTTTGGTGCGCCTGCCGCGGGACTCGTCTACGACAGGTGGAACGCGAGGTGCCTGCCCGCGTGGGGGATTGCTGTCGCCGGGATTTCGTTTTTCCTCCTCGGGCTCGCGGTCGCGGGGAGGGACGTCCGCGTGATCGTTGCCCTCCTCGCCCTGCTCGCGCTCGGGATCTCCCTCTTCCTCGCCCCGAACTCATCCGAGATCATGCGGTCCCTGCCTCCGCGGAGGGCGTCGCTCGCCTCGAGCGTGAGCGCCACCATGAAGAACCTCGGCACGATCGCGGGGGTCTCGTCCTCCGCGCTCCTCCTCTCCCTCGACGCCGCGGGAAAGGACGGCGTTTCCCTTATCCACTCTGCACTCCTCTCCCCGCAGGTCACCTCCTCGGTCCAAAAGGTACTCTTCGGGAGCGCGGCCCTATGCGTGGCAGGGGTCCTCCTCGCGGGAATAGGCGCAGGGAAAAGGGTTCTCGGCTGCCGGGCCGTCGACCCGGCGGTCCGCGAATCAGATCTCCGTGATGCCCTGGCTCCCCGCCGGTCCCTCGCCCCGCCCCCTGTTTGCCTCGCGCGAGACGAGGCAGAAGATGCCGCCAATGAGCATCACGATGTCGAGGGGGGGAAGGACGCACGCGATGATCGCGAATATCCCCGCGCGCGAGAAGTCCTTCCTCTCCGTGGCGAGGAGGGCGAGGAATCCCACGAAGAGACCGATGATCCGCACCGCCGCGAGGACACCGACGACGGCGAGCGGCACGTGGAGCGATACACCTAGCGCGGAGAAGACACCCGCCGTGTACATGGCAGCCCCGATCACCGCGAGGACGAGGAAAACGAGGATACCCACGACGAGGGAGACGAGGATGAGGATCTTGCCCACCTTGGCCTCCGACGACAGGCCTTCGATGTTGAGCATGACAGTCACTGTACCTCGTTATGGCAATGCCGCGCTTAAAATGGTGCTGCCCCCGGGGGGATACCGGTGGAGGGTGGTCACCCGTCCTGTATCGCCGGGCAGAAGTTACAGATGGCGAACGGGACGTCCCTGTGCTTTTCCCGGACGGGACAGTAGAACTTCCCGTCCCGTTCCGTGACCGAGAGACCGCCCGGGAACGGTGTTCCCACGGGGTGGCCCGGCTCTCCGAGGACGAACATCGTGAACCCCGCGAGGATATAGTAAAAGAGGCGGTGGCGGGGGGAGTGAAACTGGGGGAGGTATTCACGCGAGGGGGTGCCCGCGAGGCAGCCTTCCGGGACCATCGCGAAGTAGGCATCGAACGCCGCCTTGTCCCTGATGGGTTCCCCCATCCGGGAGAACGCGCCGGCCGTGCACATCGAGAGGAGCCGGTGGTGCGCATCCACGACCTGGCCGAGGAGGTAGGGGGCGGCGACTGTCCTGTAGTGACGGGGGAGTCGGTGGATTTCGTACCTGACCCTCCCCATGATCACCTGCAGGTCGAAGAGCGAGAAAGAGGATATCTCGCGTGCCATGAGGATTCCCGCTTCCCCGCGGGTCACTGCCGCCGATATCCTGCGACACGAGCGCCGGATATCCTCGATCGTCCCGCAATCTCCCCTGCCCATGCCTGCCGGAACCGCTCCTCACCTGCCCTTCCAAAAGAGGAAGGCCGCGGCGAGCCCTGCCGCCAGCGTTGCCGCCGCCACGGTGAACCCCGCAGCCCGCGTGCTCTCCTGCGCAGGGGTCGCGGGAGTGGCCGTGCCTGCCGGGCCCTCTCCCGTCACCCCCGGTGCAACGGTCTGCTTCGGCGCAGAGAATCCCCCCAGCGGGGGCGTGACGTGGATGACGAAGTTGGACACGGGTTGGACTCCCGCCGCGGGAGACACTCCCGGGCACTGGTCTGCCGCTGCCTCCCCCGAGAGGTAGAGGATGCTCACCCTGGACCCGTCGTTCCTCCCCGAGTAGACCGCGGACTGCCCGCTGTTGAGGTACCTCTCGAGGACGGGGAGGTCCCCGCTCCACAGCTTCACCTGGGCCCCGAGTGCCCTGCAGACAGTGCCCGTGCACTGCCCGCAGTCGGGTCTCACCGCGTACTCGAACCTGTAATCACCGCCGAGCGGGACGGGAACCGTCCTAGGGTCGCCGAATATGTCCTTCGCGACGGGCGTACTGCTCCCCGGCGGGGTGACCACGAGCGCGATGCCCGCCCACCTCCCGCCGCTCCCGCCGAGTATTGTCGCGACGACCGTGTCGTCCAGCCTGAAGGTATTGTAGACACCCTCGTCGGGAACGGCGCCGACGACCTGCATGGGCGTGACGGGGGCAAACCCGCACGCCGGCGCGTTCCCCTGGTACGTGCACCCGTACTGCGACTCGGCACGTATCGTGAGGGTGAGCGAGAGGGGATCGAGCGCGGTCACCTTCCCCATGTAAGTCGTCTCCTGCACGAGCGCGGGCACGGGTGCGACACACAGGAGGGATACCGCCGCGAGCACGAGGACGAGGCGGTGCACGTAATTCAAGGGCATTCTCTCCATCTCCACGCGAGCTTCCATTCGAGAAGGGGTGTGTGTGGCGGCACGCAAATAACCTTCCATGCGTGCGGGCGCGGGGGCGCGGTACTCATCCCCTCAATTCGCGGTGATCCCTGCCCTCTTGATGAGGTAGTATGCTCCCGCGAGGCATATGACGACCACCCCGAGGCCCCAGAGCGTGAGGTCGGAGATGTGGACGTCCCCGTATGGGTCGACGAGGATTATCTTCCGCGCGACCGCGATGATGGCAAGCAGGACGATTATCTCGACGTGGATCTCCCTCCTGATGATGTATGCCTTGATCGTGTCGAGGAGTTCGATGCCTATCAGAACGAGGAGGAAGAACCCAAATATCGTGAGTATCTCGTGGTTGTCGAGCCTGTACACGGTCTCGAGGAGGATGCCCTTCACGATCTCCCAGAAGAGCTCGATGATGGAGAAGAGGACGACGAACGAGAGGAGGACGAGGAGGGCGTAGTACACCCACTTCTCGAATTCGTTCAGTCTCCTTATCATGCGGCGCGTGACCCCCGCACTTTTTCTCCGGGGATAGGTGCCTCCAAGGGCAAATCCTGATTAGTATGCTCTTTTTACTGGCAAAAAACCTTCCGGCAACCAATCGACACGTCGCCCTGGCCCTTTCGTCTCCCCGCCGGGTAGCAGCAGCTATTTGTGGGGGAAAGGACATGGTCTTTCCGTGTATGCGTGCTGCATCCCTCCTCCTCGCTAGCGTCCTCCTCGCGGTGGCCCTTTTCGTCCCCGCGGGTGGGGCACCCGACCCTGCAGGTCCACGACCGGAATTCCTCCGCATCGAGTCGAGACCCGCGGGGGCGCTCGTCACCGTCGACGGCATGTTCATCGGGATGACCCCCGTGGTGTACCCTCTCCCCGCCGGGGTCTCCGGCCCCCTCGCAGTCACGGTCTCCGCGACCGGGCACCATTCCTTCTCGACGACGTACACGCCGGGATCGTCGCAGGGCAGGGGAGATTACATCTTCGCGGAACTCGCCCCGACGGAATCTCTTGGGACCATCGTGGTGAAGTCCCGCCCGCCCGGTGCCCTCACCATGGTCGACGGCGGGAAGGGACAGCAGGCACCGTGGACGTACAGCGACGTGAGGGCAGGGGGCCACCTCGTGCAGGCGTACCTCTCCGGCTACCGCCCCTACATAGGGGTCGTCGACGTTCCCGACGGGGGGACCGTCGTCGTCGAGGCGACGCTCGCGCCCCTCTCTGAGGTGGGCACCATACAGGTGAAGAGCTCTCCCGGAGGCGCGGACATCTACGTGGACGGTATCTACCGCGGGTCGACGGCCGCCACGGTCGGGAACCTCGCGGCAGGGACGCACTTCGTCCTCCTGAGGGCGGCAGGCTACCGCGACTGGACAGGCCTCGTCGAGGTGAAAAAAGGGGAGGTTACCTCCCTCGACCTCGCACTCGAGCCTTCCCCGGGTGCGGAGAGCGGTTTTGTCACCGTCGACTCGGTTCCCCCCGGGGCATCCGTGTACCTCGACGGCCTGTACCGGGGCACGACGCAGCCCGGTGATCTCCTCGATCTGACGGGAATATCGCCGGGGAATCACTCGCTGAAACTCACGCTCGACAGGTACGCGGATTACACCGTGGATGTACAGGTGAGGCCCGGTGAGACGACAAGGGTACACGCAGTGCTCGCGCCCCGGGACGGCGCGGGGAATACGAGTGTCCTGCAGGTCACCTCCGAGCCCTCGGGTGCGTTCGTGACGGTCGACGGGTCACTTCGAGGGATCACTCCCCTCTCCGTCTGTGACCTCCCGGGTGGTCCGCACGAGGTGCGCCTCTCGCTCCCCGGGTACATTGACAGCACGCTCACTTTCACCCATGCACCGGGGACGGTCTCCCGCCTCGATGTCGCACTCGCACCGCAACAGCAGCGGGCGGCGCTGCACGGGTGGGTTGCTCCATTCGCCCTCGTTCTCGCGGCTGCGCTGGCGGTGGGGAGGAGACGCCCTCCCCGGTCTCCCCTCTGAGGGGGACATGGCGGGGATCGCGCGTAAGGGGTGCGGGAGGCGCCCCGCGCGGATCAGCCGTGGTGCTCGCCCTGCACCCACCGCGACCCCGCCGGCGTGTGCTCCTTCTTCCAGATGGGCACTCTCTCCTTGATGCGGTCGATGATGTACTCGCACGCGCGGAACGCCTCCCTCCTGTGCGGCGCAGCCGTGACGACCATGACGATATTCTCACCTACCCGCAGGTGCCCGGTCCTGTGAATGATGTGGGCTCCGAGGATCCCGAACCTCTCCCTCGCCTCGGCGGCAATCTCCGCAAGATCCCTCTCGGCGACCTCCTCGTATGCCTCGACCTCCATTTCGTCAATCCCGTCGTCCCTCACCGTCCCGAGGAACGAGACGATTGCCCCGGCGTCTTTTTCGCGTGCCATGGCGATGATTTCCCCAGGGTCGAAATCCTCCCGCGTGATCCTTATCATGCCGCCACGAACCTCCTTCCCTATCCCCCGGCCACGGGCGGGTAGAGCGCGACCTCGTCCCCCGGATTCACCGGGTGGTCTTCCCTGTCCGGACCCCCGACCCGCTCTCGGTTCACCATCACGATGACGGATTTCTTGAGGTGCCCGTCGCTGTCGAGGAGGAGCGCCGACGCCGCCGGGTTCGCCCGGACAACCTCGTTCACCACGTGGCGGACCGTCGATCCTGCCGGGAGCGGGATCTCGAGCCTGTCCCCGAGGACCTCCCGGAACCGGGCGAATGCCCGCACGCGCACTGTTCCCGTCACTTGCATCCACCTCTCTTCCCGCGATCGCGGGGGGCATCCCCCCATCCGGCCGGCACCCGCCGCGCCCGCCGCGATGAGAGTACAATGCCCTTGTTCCTGCGACAGGAGATATCTCGCCGGACGAAAGATAATGGTGTCCGGTGAACAGGAGGGACACACTCCACGCCGCACGCGGGTATCCCGGGGACTTGGGGGACGTCCCCCGCATGGGGAGGCGGGCGCAGGAAGGGGCTTGGGGAAATGCTCAAGGGGAGGGAGGGCAGATACACCCGCAGGGGGAGAGTACGCGATGGCGGTGCCAGACGAGGAGGCGACGATCGGGACGGGAATGAGAGCAGCGTGGGCATCGTGCCGCGGGCGTTACACAGAGGCCATCCGGATCTTCTCGGGCCTCGGTGCCGGGGAAGTCCCCACGGCAGGGTACCACGCGGCGTGGGCGTTCACGCTCACGAGGGAAGGGTACTTCTCGCGCGCCCTCGAACACTGCGAGGAGGCCCTCTCGATCGATCCCCGGTGCGTGGACGCGTGGTTCGTGAAGGGACTCTCGCTCTCGTACCTCGCCCGCTACGGCGAGGCGGTCGAGTGCCTCGAGAGGGTGGTCGAGGCCGAACCGGGGCATGCCGAGGCGTGGTACATAAGGGGGAACTGCCTCTACTCGCAGGGCGATTACCCGGGGGCGGTCCTCTCGTACGACAGGGTCCTCGAGATCGACCCGCTGTACCCAAAGGCACTGTACAACAGGGGAGTCGCGCTCGCCGACATGGGTGACTACGAGGCCGCGCTCGACTCGTACGACAGGTGCATCGCGGTCAACCCGGACGTGGGGATCGTCCACACGAACCGCGGCGTCGCCCTCGCGGCGCTCGGGAGGTACCAAGAGGCCGTCGAGGCGTTCGACAGGGCCCTCTCCCTCAACCCCAACGACATCAGTGCCCTCAACAACAAGGGGATATGCCTCTCCAAGCTGGGGAGGGACGGGGAAGCCATGGAGGTGATGGACAGGGCAAGGAAACTCTCCCGCCTCCCCCACCTCCAGAGGGGTGTCCTCTAGGTGTCCCGTCCCCCGGGACAAGATCCCCCACAAGCTATAACGGCCACGGCGCTCCATACCACTCTCCCGTGGAAGAACCTCCCCGCCTCCCCCCCGCGATACCGAGGACGACCTGCGCGCTTTTCGGGGCATTGAAGGTCGCATCGACCCTCAGGAGGACCGCGGTCCTCGTCCACGGGCCGAGGGGCTGCGTCTACCACGTCAACTACATCCTCGGGATGAGGGGTGACCGGCACAACCCCGTGTACTGCACCTGCATGGACGAGCACGACGTGGTGTTCGGGGCCGAGGAGAAGCTGAAGGACGCGATCCGCGCACTCGACCGTGCCGGGAACCACGACGTGATCGTGGTCCTCTCGTGCTGCGCGTCGGGAATCATCGGCGAGGACCTCGAGGCTGCGTGCAGGGGTGCGGGTGCACGGGCACTCGTCGTCCCCGTGGAGGTGAACGGCTTTTCGGGGGATTTCTCGACGGGTTACGCGGCGACGCTCGCCGCGCTCATCGCGCGGACGGCGGACGGGACCGTGGAAAAGGTAGGGCGGTCTGTCAACCTCGTGGGGATGCTGCGCGGTGGGCCGGACCTGTCCGAGACAAAGAGGCTCCTTGCGGGCACCGGAATCCACGTGAACGCCGTGCTCCCCGCGGGTGCAACGCGGGACGACTTGGGAAACGTGTGCAGGGCCGAGCTGAACGTCGTCATGTGCGAGACTTCCGGGCTCCGTGCCGCCCAGTTCATGGAGGAGGCGTTCGGGATACCGTGGATCAGCGCCACGTTTCCCATCGGGGACGAGCTCTCGCGGGCTTTCGTGAGGGATGTCGCGGGGGCCCTCGGTATCCCGGCCAAAACGGCCGACAGCACGGGATGCACCCCGCCGCGGCCGGTCTCCGCGGGGGAGAGGGGGCCCCGCGTCGCCATCTGCGCGGGCCCGACGCGGGCCGTGGCGCTCTCCCTCTTCCTGCGCGCGCGGGGAATACACCCGCAAGTCCTCGTTCTCGACTTCCCCACCCCTCTCCTCCCGCGGATAAGGGATGCCGCCGGGGATTCCTGCGAGATCCTCGTCGCCCAGCCGTGGGAGAGGATCGAGGAGGCACTTGCCTCCCGCGGGGTGGACGTGATCGTGGGGGGACTCATGGAGCAGTCTCTTGCCCGGAAGATTGGCGCGAGGCTCGTTGACGTGATGCATGGGAGCATGAAGACCGTCGGCAGGGAAGGGGGAGAAAACATCCTCTCGCGGATTCTGTCGGGCCCGGGCCGATCTCCTTCCCCGCCGGGAACCTAGCGCGCCGGGGAGGGGTTTGGTTCCCCCGGGGCAGGTCGCGGGGGTACTACTCGTGTGCACCCTTCCCGTGCGAGGGGAAATTGATCCGCGCGATGCACTCCTCTGCCTCTCTCAGCCTCCCCATCGCGCGGAGGGTGAGGGATTTCTGGTAGTACACGAAGGCATTGACGGCGTTCAGCGCGAGCGCCTGGTCGAAGCACTCGAGGGACTCTTCCAGCCTCCCGAGTTCGCGGAGGGCGATCCCCTTGCTCGCGAGGACGCGGATGTTGCGGGGACTGATGGAGAGCGACCGATCGAAGTAGGTAATGGCTTCCGCAAACCTCCCCAGTTCGTTGAGGCAGTACCCCTTGTCGTTGAGGGCGTAGAGGAAATCGGGGTCGATGGAGAGTGCCTCGTCGTAACAACGGATTGCCTCCTCGCACCTGTGGATCTTCCGTAGCGTGTAGCCCTTCTTGTAGAGGACGAGGGGGTTGCGGCGGTTCTCGGCTAGCGCAGTATCGTACATCTCGAGAGCCTCGGAGTGCCTCCCCAGTTCATAGTATATGTCCCCTAGCTCCTCCATCACCGCGCTGTCGTGGGGGTCGATGGCGAGGGCCCGCCTGAACGCGTTCGCGGCGTCCTCGAGCTTCCCGAGGTCCTTTGCCCTCTTTGCCCTCTCGATCCAATCCTTCGCTTCCATTGTACTGTCCATCGGAATCCTCCTATTTAAGGCATCGGACAAGCGTGGCCCGGGGAGTCATTCCCCCTCGTTTCGATTCCCGTTTCCCCCGTGTCCACCCGAGCCGGCAAGGACTTTCAATGGACGGACGGGTCCTCTCCCCCGTGGAGGACGGTTTTAAGGAATGCGATGCCGATCGCACCCTGGCTCACCACTGCCTGGATCGCGCGGTCGAGGTCCTTCACCGAGAAGTCGTGGTAGTAGGGATAGATGTAACGGGAGATCGTGAAACCTATGACCCTGCCCCCCTCGAGGATCCTCGAGAAACCCGTGAGCGGCGACGTGAATGCCTTCGTCAGCTCGTAGATGAAAGCGGCATCCCTTTTATCGTAGTAGGAATTCAGTGTCTCGATATCGCGGCTCTCCGGGAGCGTGATCTGGAACGCGACGATGTAGTAACTCTTGCCCTTCTGGTTCTCGAGGAGAATGGGGAAGTCCCCGAACCTCACCCAGAACCCGTTGAAATCCCCTTCCTCGAATTCCCTGATGATCGAGACGTCGATCTCCTGGAGGTACTGGCGGAGTTCGTCCCTCACCTGGGTATCTGTTTTTTTCGGCACCGGTCCAGCCATACGTGTCCAGTTACGGACCTTTCCCGTGTTATACCTTTCCACGGGTGACGCGGAGCGGGAGGATGGACCGTTTACCCCGGGAGTCCAAATTATTTATATACCTGATGCTTGTATCTACTCGTGGCGGAGACAGGATACCACCGCGGTCCTGTGCGACGCCCGGGATCGGCATGGATCCCCGCGGAAATGCGGCCGTGGATCGCATGCCCGGTTCTGAAAAGATGGAGACGTAGGAGGTGAAATCCATAAGGTACGACGGGTTCTGGAAAGTCCTGCTCCCGTGGGTCGCCATCGCGGCACTGGTCATCCTGCCAGCAGCCGGAAACGACCAGGGTCATGCCCCGGGGGAGAATCTCATGTCCAGTCCAGACCCTTCACAACCAGTCCCCCACGATACGCCCCCCGCAGACAATACCCTCGCGGCCGGAGGAGAGTCTCCTGACCGCGGGTCACAGAATACCGCCATGTCCTCCCTCCTTTCCCCCTCTGCCAGCGGGACGGTTTCCGCGTGGATCTCGCAGAGATCTTCCACGGGTCCCACGGGCACGGGCCGGAGCACCGTGGAATACAGGCAGGTGGTCTCTGCGAGCGGGAAAATCCTGAAATTCGCATTCTCGGCGCACGTGGCCCTCTGATAGGGGGGTGCCCCATATTTTTTTAGGTGCTGAAATCCTCGAGTGTCTTTTGCCTCGGGTCACCGGGCGAGAGCGCGGAGAACCGCACGCCCGCGAGCCTTATTTCCGCTACCTCCTGCAGGAGGGGGAGCGCGAGCTCCACCACGGCCTTCCCGATCTTCGCCGGCTCGCGTGCCGGCCGGGGGAGCGTCTGTGACCGGGTACGCGTGGAAAAATCCCCGAGGCGGATCTTCACGGTGACCGTCCTCGCGAGGGTATTCTCGCGGGCGAGTTCCCGGCACAACTCGTCGGAGAGGGAGAGGAGGGTGTCGAGGACCTCCCGGGGACCCGTCGATCCCGGGGGGAAGGTCTGTTCGCGGCTGATGGACTTCGCGTGGCCTGCCGGCCTCACTTCGTCGTCGTCGATTCCTGCCGCGAGGTCCCTGACCGTGACCGCTGACCTCCCGAGGATCTCCCGCAGTGCCTGCACGTCCGCCTCCCGCAGGGCGCGCACCGTCCGTATCCCCATCGCGTGGAGTGCCCTCGCTGACTTCGGGCCGATTCCCGGAATACTCTCCACGGGGAGCGGGGAGAGGAAATCCTCCACCCTCTCCGGGGGCACGACAACCAGCCCGTCAGGTTTCCCCGCGTCGGACGCGATCTTCGCGATGGTCTTCCCGGGCGCGACGCCGATCGAGCACGTGAGGCCTTCCTCCCTCCGAATCTCTTCCTTTATCATCTTCCCCACGCGCCCGGCCGCCTCGAAATCCCCGCACGACGTGATGTCGAGGTACGCCTCGTCGATGCTCACCTGGCAGAACCGGTCGGCATATCCCTCGAGGATGCCCATGACTCTCGCGGACGTCTCCTGGTAGAGCGAGTGCCGCGGCGGCAGGAAGATCGCGTCCGGGCACAGCATGTACGCGCGGGAGATGGGCATCGCGGAGCGAATGCCGTAGCGCCGCGCCTCATAGGAACACGTGAGGACAACGCCCCGGCCGGATCCCCCGTGCTGGTCGGCACCTATGACGACGGGTTTCCCGGCGAGGTCTGGGTGGTGCCTCACCTCGACCGAAGCGTAGAAGCTGTCCATGTCCACGTGGAAGATGATGCGCGGGCCCTTTTCTCCCCCATGGTGCATTATCGGACCGTCCTGCGACCCGGTCATCCCTGAGTGATCCACTCGTCCCGGAGATAAAAGGATGGAACGGAGTCCAACCCCGCGGGAACCATTGTATCTTCCGGCGTCCAATACACTCGGCATGCCCGCGAGCCCTCAGACCTGCCTGCAGGTCATCGACACCGTGGACGCGTTCGCAAGGTGCCTCGGGAGGGGCGACGTCGCCACCGCGACCGGCTACCTCGACGGGAGGGTCTCGTTCATCGTCCCGTGGACGACCGGTATCCTCCGCGGCTCGGACACCGTCGGGGCGTACCTCGCGAGAGAAGCATGGAGATTCAGGAATATCAGGCTGTCCGGCATCGAGGTCGACGCGGTGGGGACGGTCGCGTGGGTGTCGGGGTACTTCCACGCGGTACCGGGAGCCGGCGCGCAGGGGGAGGCGGGGCACGTCACGTTCGTTCTCGCGGGCACGGGCCACGCGTGGGTGATTGCCCACGTCCACTTCTCCTGTCCCCTCGGTTCTGCACGCGGGGGCAGGGAGAAACAGGGGTGAGGGCCCCCGGGATCCCCGCGCCCGTCCCCCTCACGGGGAAGGGAACTGCTGGGTGACGCAGTGAATGGCTCCCATCCCCTCGATCATCGCGGAGCAGTCGATGCCCGTGACGTTCCTGCCGGGGAATAACCCTGTCAGGATCTCGAGTGCTCTCCGGTCGGCCGGGTCGTTGAACGTGGGGACGAGGACGACCCCATTACCCACGTAGAAATTCGTGTAGCTCGCCGGGAGAGTCTCCCCGCGCAGGCGGGGCATGGGGAGCGGGACGACCCGCAGGGGGCTCCCGTCGTACGCCCGTGCTCCCTTCAGGATGGAATAGTTCTCTTGGAGGACGGCATAGTTCTCCTCGCCGGGGTCTTCCTCGAGGGCGCAGACCACCGTGCGGGGGTCCACGAAACGCGCGACGTCGTCGACGTGCCCGTCCGTGTCGTCCCCCGCGATTCCCCCGCGGAGCCAGATGAACCGTGATACGCCGAGGAATCCGGCAAGTTTCCCTTCTATCTCCGCCCTCGAGAGGGTCGGGTTCCGGTTGGAGTTGAGGAGGCACTGTTCCGTCGTGAGGAGCGTCCCCCTCCCGTCGGTGTCAATGGAACCCCCCTCGAGGACGATCCCGGGGGAGAAGGAGGGGATGCCGAGCACGCCCCCGAGGAATGCCGGGACCGCGTCGTCGCACTCGAGCTCGGGGTACTTCCTGCCCCACGCGTTGAACGTCCAGTTCACCATCGCGACCGACGGGCGGTTCTCGTGGACGAGGAAGGTCGGTCCGTAGTCCCGGAACCACACGTCTGCGTACGGGTACACGAGGAACCTGACCGATCTTGCGCCTATCCCCGCACGCGCGAGGAGGTCACAGACTCTCTCCTCCATCCCGGTATCCCTGACGAGGAGGTAGACCCTCTCCTTCCCCGAGAGTGCCCTCACGATCTCGACGTAAGCCCTCTCGACGGATTTTAGGTCCGGGAACGTCCCGTTGTCGAACGGCCACGAGAGCCAAACCCCCTGGTGCGGTTCCCATTCCGCCGGCATCCTGTAGCCTGCCTCTGCGGGGAGCGTCCCGGGGAAATTGGAAACCTGTCTCACGAGGCTCCCGTACGTCTCCGGTCGCCTGTTACCGAGGAAACCCCACCCTTCCCTCACGAGCGCGTTCATCGAGAAGTCCACGTCCACGACGAGGGCTTCCTCCCCTTCCCCCGCGCGCGCGAGGACGTTCCCGAACGCGTCGCAGGCGAACGAGCTGCCGAAGAAGCAGATATCCCCCTCGCGCCCGACGCGGTTGACAGCGGCAACGTGGATGCCGTTTGCGATGGCATGCCCCCTCTGGACGGTCTCCCACGCCTCCCTCCAGTCTCCCTCGAGCGGATTCTCCATGCCGCGTATCGTCCCGAGTGCGGTCGGGTAGAAGATGATGTCGGCTCCCCGCAGCGCGACCGCCCTCGCCGCCTCGGGGAACCACTGGTCGTAGCAGATGAGCACCGCGATCTTCCCTAGCGGCGTCTCTTCCACGACGTAGTCGGACCCCGGTGCGAAGTATTCCTTCTCGTAGTAGAGGGGATCGCAGGGGACGTGGACCTTGCGGTAGACCTGCCCGAGACTGCCGTCCTGCCTCACGATGACCGCGGAATTGTAGAGTTTCCCCTCCCCTCCGTCCTCGAGCAGGGGGAGGACGAAGACGGCGTTTCCTTCACGCGCGAGGCGCGAGAATTCCCCCGTGATTGGACCGGGGATCTTCTGGGCGTAGGGTGCGGCATTCACCCCGTGGTACTGGGGGAAGTAGGGCGCGCAGAAGAGCTCCTGGAAACAGACGATCCTTGCCCCCTTCGCGAGCGCCTCCCTCGCGAGTTCGATGTTTCTCTCCACGTTTTCGCGGACTTCCCTGCAGGCAGATGCCTGCACGAGCCCTATCCGGACCATCCCACTCTCCTTCCCTCACCTCATTTCGGTCCCTTCCCGCATATTCGTTCCTGAGGCGCGGCAAGCGACGGAGGTTCCTCAGGAGAAGCATGCCCAGTGCGGGGAGAGCAGGGCCCGCAGCTTCTCCGCGGTCGCCTCCACCCTCCGGTGGGCCGACGGGTCGTACGCGCGCAGGAAGAGGTCGTCGTACACGGCCGGTTCGCGGATGTTCTCGAGGGGAAGCCCCGCGAGTGCCGCGACGATGCCGAGGTTCGTGTAGGGGAGCCCCCCCTCCACACTGTAACCCCCCTCGAGGATGGCAACGACCCTCCCGCCGCAGATCCTCTCCGCGAGGTGAACGGTCTTCCTGACGAGCTCCGCGTACCCCCGCGCGGTCACGGCGAGTCCCGCGAGCGGGTCGGTGAAGTGCACGTCCTGCCCGGCCGAGATCGCGACGAGGTCAGGGGAGAACTCCTCCGCGAGGGGGGCAATCACCGTGTCGAAGAGGTAATGGTAGCTCTCGTCGCCGGTCCCGGGCGGGACCGGCATGTTGACGGTGTACCCGAGGCCCGGGCCCTCGCCCAGTTCCTCTATCCCCCCGGATCCCGGGTAGAGCGGCCTCTGGTGGATCGAGGTGAAAAGCACGGAAGGGTCATCGGAGAAGATGGACTGCGTCCCGTCGCCGTGGTGCGCGTCCCAGTCGAGGACGAGGATCCTGCCCGCTCCCGCACGCTGGAGGTGGCGGACCATGATCGCCATGTTGTTCAGGTAACAGAAACCCGCGCCGGTTCCCGCGCGGGCATGGTGGCCGGGTGGCCTCACGAGGGCAAACGCGTTCCTGCACTCCCCGTTCCACACCGAGACACCAGCCCGCACCGCGCCCCCCGCCGCGAGGAGGGCGGACCGGAAGAGTCCCCTCGGGACGATCGTGTCAAAGTCGATGAAACCTCCTCTCTCGCTCGCTTCCTCGAGGAACGCGAGGTACTCGGGGTGGTGAACCCGCTCCACGTCCTCCCGCGTGGCAGGCAATGGGGGGATGACACGGACTTTCGGGTGGCAGAAGAGACCCTCTTCCGTGAACTGGTCGATCGTGTACACGAGCCTCTCCCTCCTCTCGGGGTGTGAGGGTGTCTGCTCGTGGAGGAGGTACTCTCGGTCGAAGACGAGCCCGGTCGTCATCGGGCCTCCGCGGTGATTCCCGGCGCGATCTGGACGGCGACGTCGGCGATGCGCGCCGTCCTGTAGGATCCCCTGACGACGTCGTAGGAAACGCAGTAAAGCAGCCTCACGTCGTCGACGTCGTGGGGGTGGGCACCCGCCGCGAGTGCCCGCCGCCTCACTTCCTCCGTGCAGAGCGCGACGAGCTCGTCGTCGTCCCCGACCTTCCCGGTGCTCTTTACCTCCCCGTTCATGACGACCCTCTTGCGCAGGCCGTCGAAGTGGGCGTGGAGGGTGAGGCTCACCCGCGAGACCGCGACGCCGATCGCGTTCGCGCAGCCTGCATGGGGAGGGATGACGCAGGGTTTCTTCAGGATGCGGGCTATCTCGGGGACGAGGTACGGCGCGAGGAACCCGCATCCCGCGACGACCGGGAAATCGTGTGCTGCCGCGTGCCTCGCGACCTCCCGGCAGTACCACTCGATGACCTCCTCTGCCTTCCTCCGGGGGATTACCCGGGACGCCTCGTGGTTTCCTACCTCCGCGCCGGACACGTTGAGAGCATCGGTGAGCGTGGGAGCCCTGCCCCCGAAGGCGAGCGCACAACCTTCCCGCCTCGGTTCCAGCTCTTCGGTGACGAGCGAGTCCCCGCCGTACGGGATGGAGTCTGCGCTCACCGCCCGCGTGACCGTCCGTTCGGACTCGTCGAAGAGGTACTGCGTGCGGGGAATGCCCCCCTCGAGGGGGATGAGCTCCGTGGTCGTCCCGCCGACGTCGATGACGAGGCACGAGGAGAGCCCCGTCAGGTAGTGCACCCCGAGAGCTGCCGCGGCGGGACTCGAGTGGGAGAGCATGGAGGGATCCGAAACGGCGGACTGCGGGGTTGCGAGTCCCCCGTCACCCCTGAAAAAGAGGAAGTCTCCCTTCCTCGCCGAGAGGACCGTGCACAGCCGGACGACCTCCTCCTTGATCCTCGCGTTCAACCGCGTCGTCGCGACCCGGGCAGGGAAATCAAGGACGGCGAGCGGGTGGCTCGTCGCGACCTTCTCGTCCGGGTAGTACTTCCTCGCGATCTCGGCGGCAGCCTCCTCGAGGGCCGGGTTCCTCACGGAGAACTTCCCCGCGATTGCCACCGCGTCCGCGGGGTTCGACCGTAGGAATAGTTCGACCTCGTCCCTGTCGATCTCCTCGACGACGTCCCCGCAGTGGTTGACTGCCCCCCGGACGCCCCTCCCGTGGAGGAGCCCGGGTCCCGGCATGAGGACCGTTGCAACCTTCCGCTCCCTCCTCGTCACGATCACGTTGAGGGGGGTCGAGGTGCTGACCGCGAGCCTCCCGTGCCGGCGGACACGGTCGAGTGCCGCATCGATTCCCGCGGTGTTGGGGACCTTCTCGGACTCCACTTCCCCGTCGACGAACGCGACGTCTGTGTTCGTCCCGCCCACATCCATTCCTATGAGCATCGCCGATCCCGTCGTCCTGATTCCATGGGTGCTCCCACCTTGTAAATGGTAGGGGATCGCGGCCCACGGGGTGTCCCGGGAACGCGGGGACCCCGGTCAGGTCCGGACACGGGGGTACCCTATCCCGGAGAGGGAGCGGGCGACCTCGCCGAGAACGGAAGGGTCTTCTATGGTCGGGGGGACTTCGAAGGGCTCGCCGTCCGCGATCTTCTTCAGGACGCGGCGCAGGACCTTCCCGGACCGGGTCTTCGGCAGTCTCCGCACGATGACCGCCGACTTGAAGGACGCGATCGGACCGATTCTCTCGCGGACCATCTTGACCAGTTCCCCCACGATCTCGTCGCCGTCGCGGTCGACACCGGCCTTGAGGACCACGAACCCGAGGGGTACCTCGCCCTTCACCTCGTCGGCGACCCCGGTCACGGCGCACTCCGCGACGTCCGGGTGTGACGCGATCACCTCCTCCATCGCGCCGGTCGAGAGGCGGTGGCCCGCCGTGTTGATGATGTCATCCATCCTCCCCATGATCCACAGGTAACCATCGCCGTCCACGTACCCCTCGTCGCCGGTCATGTAGAAGCCGGGGAACCTCGCGAAGTACGTCCTGTAGCACTCCTCGTCCTTCTGCCAGAGCGTCGTGAGGCAACCCGGTGGGAGCGGGACTGCGATGACGAGGGCCCCTGCCGTGCCCGCGGGGACCTCGCGCCCCGCGTCGTCGAGGACCCTGACGTCGTACCCGGGCATCGGTCTCGTGCACGAGCCCGGTTTCACGGGGTGGGGTGCGATCCCGAAGGGGTTTGCCCCGATGGCCCAGCCGGTCTCGGTCTGCCACCAGTGGTCGATCGCCGGGACGCCGAGGGTCTTTTCCGCCCACGCGAGCGTGTCCGGGTCGCAGCGTTCCCCGGCGAGGAAGAGCGTCCGGAGGGACGAGATGTCGTACTTCTTCACGTGTTCCCCCGCGGGATCCTCGCGCTTTACGGCGCGGAGGGCTGTCGGCGCACAGAAGAGGACGGCGACCCCGTGCTGGGAGATCACCCTCCAGAACGCCCCGGCGTCCGGCGTCCCCACCGACTTGCCCTCGTAGAGGATGCTCGTGCACCCGTAGGCGAGCGGGCCGTAAACGATGTAGGAATGCCCGACGACCCAGCCCACGTCCGACGCGGCCCAGAAAACCTCGCCGGGCCGCATCCCGTAGATGTTCCTCATGCTCCAGAGGAGGGCCACGAGGTGCCCGCCGTTATCCCTCACCACCCCTTTCGGGATCCCCGTCGTCCCCGAGGTGTAGAGGATGTAGAGGGGATCCGTCGCCTCCACCGGGACGCATCCTGCCGGCGGTGCCCTGTCCATGAATCCGGCCCACTCGACGTCCCTCCCCGGGATGAGCTCTGCAGGGCACTCCGGCCTCTGGACGACGACGCATTTTTCCACTTCTGTCCCCGCGAGCAGAAGGGCCTCGTCGATGAGCGGCTTGTACGGGATGAGGCGCGTCACCTCTATGCCGCAGGAGGCGATGAGGAGGACTTTTGGGGCCGCGTCTCGGATCCGCGTCGCCAGTTCCCGCGGCGCGAATCCGCCGAACACGACGGAGTGGATCGACCCTATCCTCGCGCACGCGAGCATCCCGATGACCGACTCCGGTATCATCAGCATGTAGATGACGACCCTGTCCCCCTTTCGGACCCCTAACTCCCGCAGTCCCCCGGCACACCGGGAGACGGCGTCGAGCAGTTCCCTGTACGTGAACGTGCAGACCTTCCCCGTGACGGGACTGTCGTAGACGAGTGCGGGCTGGTCAGCCCTCCCCGATTCCACGTGCCTGTCGAGGGCATTGTAGCACGTGTTGAGGACTGCCCCGGAGAACCACTTTACGCGGTGCGACCCGTCCCACGAGAGGACCCTGTCCCATTCCCGCCACCAGCTCACACCCGCCGCGGCCTCGGCCCAGAATTCTTCCGGTCTCTCGAGCGACCGCCTGTACACCCGGTCATACTCTTCCCGGGTAATACGCGACCCCCCGTGCCATGCCATGACAGGACATGCGGAGAGGTTGGTACACCACGCCAAATACCTTTTCCCGCACGGCCAGGGTTTTTCCCGTTGACAAGAGGATGGGTATATACCGTTTCCGCGTGACAGTGTAGGGGACCAATGGATCCCCACGTCGTCCTCGCCCTGGCAGTCTCCCTCGCGATCGACTGCTTCGCAGTCTCGCTCTCTGCCGGGAACAGGGACAGGGAGAAGAGGTTGCGGACCGGCCTCGTGCTGGGACTCTGCTTTGGCGCGTTCCAGAGCGGGATGGTGCTCGCCGGCCACCTCTCCGCATCTGCCCTAATCGCGGTGATCTCCCGGTTCGACCACTGGGTCGCATTCGGGATCCTCTCGCTCATCGGCGTGAAAATGGTCGCGGAGGGCGCGAAAAACGGCGGTGAGAGCACGTTCTGCGATATCTCTCCGGGAACCGTCGTTGCACTCTCGGTCGCGACGAGCCTCGATGCCCTCGGCGTGGGGTTCTCCCTCGGGTTCGTCTCCGGGGGGATCGTCCCGGTGGCAGTCGCCGCGGGGGTTGCGTCGTTCCTCTTCTCCCTATGGGGATCGCTCCTCGGCGGGAGACTCGCGGAAAAGTACGGCAGGAGATTCGAGATCGTGGGCGGGGTCGTGCTCGCGGCGATCGGGACGAGGATCCTCCTCGAACACCTCGGGATCCCCTGATCCCGCTTGCCCAAGATGTAACCGGCTCACAAATTTTATCTCCCACTTATTTCAAGGTACAAGTGAAAAGCGACGGGGAGGTCTCGCGATTCCCGATATTTACCATTCTATCTACGAGAAGATGAAGAAGATCGGCATCCTGGATATCAGGCAGTATGCCGTGATCGAGAATCCTCCCTACGTTCCCCTCTGCGTCGACAGGCTTGGACCCGACACGTACGCGATCTCCCAGAACCCCGTTGTCGACGGCCAGATGGTCGCGGACCCCGACATCGAAGTCCGTGTGAACCACGAGGAGGAGACTGCCGAACCCCTCGTGTACCAGAGGGGCGATTTGAGGAAGGTCGTCTACCCGGCCCCGGGGAGAGTGAACCTTGCCGTCCGGAACGAGCTTTCGGAACTTCTCGATAGCTGGCTCTCAGACCTCATCGCGAAGGGCTTCAGCCGGTACCAGTAGGACCCGGCGGGAATCAACAGGTTCCGTGGAGGGGAGAGGTGGAGACCCCCCGTGAATGTCCTGTGTCCCCCAGATCCGCCTTTCTTCCTCCCCGAGTTCGAGGAGGCGTACCGGTATATCATCGCCACCTACCGGCCGCCCGCAAGGGACATCGCGGTATTCCTCCCGTGTGCCCTGCGCAAGCCCTATAGCACCAGTCCCAGCCACCGCACCTTCAGGAGCGCGATCGCCTCGGTCCTCCCGCCCGGGTCATACCATGTCGTCGTCTTCGGGACGTGCGGTGTCGTCCCCGAGGAGCTCGAGCGGATGTACCCCTTCGCTCACTACCGCTACATGCTCGGGAAGTGCAGGGACAGGCGTGTCCTCGATGCGTTCCTCGAGATCGAGACGTACCGCCTCGCGGGGTACCTCGAAAAGACGAGGTACACCTACAAAAGACGGGTGGCCTACTGTATCGGACCTTTCCGGGAGGCGATGCGCAGGGCCTCAGAGAGGACCGGGATCGAGCTCGATCTCCTCTTCCCCACGGACACCACGATCCGGCTGAACAGCAATCCCGAGCGGTCGTTACCCGCGGGTTCGCTCTCCATGCCCGCGTACGTGGACGAGTTCATGGAGGGTCTCTCCCGCCTCGCGTGGCACGAATGCACAGGCCGGGAAGACGTCGCCGCGCGCGCGTGGAGGCCGGAGTGATTCAAAAAGTTTAATATCGAGCGATTTCCACTTTATTGCAGGTGTATTAGTGTCCAACTAAGTCACCGGCTGAACGTTTCAATCCATGGCGGAAACCCTGTCTGCGGACAGGGTGGATGCCTCCTTGGCAGGGTAATTCTTCGGCATTCTCCGGTCGTTCTCCCTCGTTTCGCCAATCCCTCCTGCGCATCTCTCCCGAGGACTGTGTGAGTTGCGTGACCGGGGCGTAATACTGCATCCCGCTCTTGGAAAAGGAAATGAGGGAACCGGGTAAAGTGCCCCGTGAGGACATTTCCGGGAACACGCGTTCGGCCCTGCACTACCCCTTCCCTGTCACCTCCCCCCCTTCCGCCGTTTTGAGGGGGAGATTAGGAGTACTGCAGCATCATGTTCCTCTGACATACCCATTCCGGCCCCGGAGATGACCCTTCCCTGTCACCCATGGTCCTTTGCGCCGTTCCGGGCCATGGATTCAGGTCGTCCCGGTGGTATGTACCCGAACATTTGTTCGGCCCCGCAGTGGATGTCTCCCTCGCCCCCGGCTCTTCGAGCCGTTTCGAACCGGGGACCCATTCCACTGTGGCAGGTATCCCCAGAGTTCCCCACTGAGGCAAGCCTGCCATACGCTCTGATACTATATCAACATGTCGATGAGGGGGGCCCTCGCGCAGACCTCTCTCGGGGAGGCGGATCGCCAACCGCGCGGGAAGGCGTTGCAAGAGTGAGGGAGTGCCGGGAGTGGCGAACGGGACAGGGGAACATTCGCGCGCTCCCGCACCGGGCACCTGCCCGCCGCACCATCCCGTTCACTCCACCCGTAGCGAAAGCCCTGTCCCCGTCTCATCGAGGACCCGGGGGCTGGGCGGCGGCGAGAGGAGGCTCCCGGTGACCATCGCGACCGCGGAGACGCCCACGCCGACCAGGCTGAAATGGACGGGGAGCGAGACGACCTTGAAGTACACGAGGCCCCCGCAGGTGCATGAAGCTGCGAGGCCGAGGGCCATGGACGCGAGGGCACCCTCGCGCGTCGCCCTCCGCCAGTAGAGGCCGGCGAGGAGGGGGACTGCGAATGTCGCGAACATGATCCCGATCCCCGCCCATATCAGCCAGACGAGCATCGCGGGGGGATCGAGCGCTGCAAAGAGCGTCAGCACCGCGGCGGCCACGACGGATACCCTGCTCACGAGGATGACCTCGGCGTCGGATGCATTCGGCCTCGCGAGGTTCTTGTAGATGTCCCACGAGAAGTAGGTCCCGATCGTGAGCATCAGCCGGTCGGTCGTGGACATCACCGCCGCGAGCACGACGACCGCGAAGATGCCGTACACGAGGATGCTCGGGTTTGCGGCCTGCAACGCGTAGATGAAAACGAAATCCCCCGCGTTCTTGACGGGGGGGAGAGTGACGAGTCCCTCGGCGACCATCACCCTCCCCGCGAACCCCGCGAACTTGAGGAGGAACATCACGGCAGCGTAGATGCAGAACGCAACGAGGGGTGTCCACCTGAAGAACGACGCGTCCCTCGCGGCGAGGATGTTGTTTATCACGTGCGGTGCACACGCGAGTCCCACCATCAGGAGGAGCGAGAAAGAGAAGATGTACGCGGGGGTAAAGAGACCCGAATCCACCCAGAGCCGCACGAAATCGGGGTTCTGCGCCGCCAGCACCTCGTTTACGTGCCAGAAACCCCCTGCCTTCGCGATCACGAGGGGGGCCATGACCACGACACCGAGGATGAGGATGATCCCCTGGATGAGCGTCGTCCACGTGACCGCGTACAATCCCCCGATGACGGTGTAGATCGTCACGATGAACGCGCCTGCGATGAGCGCGAGCCAGTGGGGGATGCCCAGCAGCCACATGAGGACGATGCTCACGGCCGTGTACTGGCCCGCGAGGTATACGAGGGAGACCACGATTCCCGCGACCGCCGAGAGCGACCTCAGTGCCTTCTGGCTCCCGTACCTGTGCGCGAAGTAATCCTGGATCGTGAGGTACCCGTATTTCTTTCCGAGCCTGTGGATTTTTACCCCGAGGAAGATGATGCAGAAGGCAATGGAGAGTGGCACGAAGACCTGTTCCCAGATCGTCGGCCACCCGTACGCGTACCCGAGGCCCGAGACCCCAAGGAGCGACATCCCGCTGCAGACCGAACCGATCATCAGCATCGTGAAGAGCCAGAATCCCAGTGACCTGCCCGCGAGGACGTAGTCGTTCATCGTGTGTATCTTCTTGGACGCGTAGACCCCGATCCCCACGAGGACGAAGAAGTAGGCGACGATGATCGAGAGGTCGGCAAGCTCGGTCACAGGTTCATCCTCCCGCTGTAAATTCCCCAGGCGGCGAGGAGGGCAATGACAATCGCGACCGTTGCCACCGTGACCCCGAGCGTGAAAGCGAGTCCTTCCGCCATGGTGATCCTTACCTGCTGGGCACGGGTGTGACATAATGGATTCGAAAAGTTATTGTCCCGGCCCCGCTCCGCCCTCCCCGGCGCTGTTTGCCATGCCGCGGGGGATACCGTTGCGCACGGGGACGAATTTCCACAAGGCTAATTACGCGGTATTTTCTATCCCTTATCACTGCGGAGGGACTGTCCCGGACCAATGGCTCTCGAAGAGATAAGGCGCCTCAAGAAGGCCGAGGAGATCGCACTCGGAATCATCGCGGAGGCCGAGAGGGAGGCCGAAACAATCATCGCGCGTGCTGCAGAAGAGGCCGGTGCACTCGTCGCACGGGCTGTCGAGGACGCGAGGAGAACGTGCGGGGAGGAGAGGGAGGCCGCCGTCGCACGCGCGAGGAGCGAGGGGGAAGCGCTCGTCCGGAAGGCGGCATCTGACGCGGAAGCCCTCGCCGCGGCTTCCCAAGAGAGAGCGGAGGCAGCCATCCGGTATGCCGTGCACGTCGTGACTGGAGAGCCGTATGTTGTACCCGGCCAGGATGTACAGGGTGACGCTGGGGATTGACAACACGCGGAGGGGCAGGGGAATAGAGAAGCTCCACGAGATGGGCGTCCTCCACGTCGTTCCCCTCCGCGAGGCCAGCCCGCGGGTGAGGGAGGAACTCGCACCCGGCGAGCGTGACCTGCTCGCGGACCGGTGCGCAGAGTACCGCGCCCGCATCGAGCGGGTCCTCGAGGCCTTCCAGCACGTCTCCCCCGGGACCGTGAACCTCGTGAAAGACTTCTTTTTCCCAGAGGAGACCGCGGGCGTGACCGTGTCCGCCGGCACGCTCGGGGAGCTCTTCGAGGAGATCGATTCTGCCCTCGAAACAGCCGGGCGGGCAATCACGCTCTGGTCCGAGATCTCCGCGATTAGCGAGCGGCTGGGCGAACTCGAGGTCCAGAAGAAGGCCCTGCGGTACCTGGACCTCGTCCCCTTCGACCTCTCCGCACTGGGACAATCACGTTTCCTCTCCGTCCACGCTGCGCTCGTCGAGAAGGAGGCGGCGGGGGAGATCGCGAGGAGACTGGCGGAGAACCTCGGGGACGGTGTCTACATCGACAGGGCGGAGACCGCGGACACGGCCGTGCTCGTGGTCGCGTGCCACGCCGCGGACGGTGAGTCCGCAAGGAAGATCCTCAGGTCGCCCGGTGTCACATTGCCTAAAGTGCCGGTCATCCCCGGCCTTCCCGCCGACGTCCTGGGCGCGGTAGAGAGGGAGATCGGCGAGCTCGGCGGGAGGAAGAGGGCACTCGAGGCGGAACTCCTCTCCCTCCGGGAGGAGTACGAGAGGTACCTCCTCGCCCTCCACGAGGACCTCCTCATCAGGCGGGAAGAACTCGACCTCGTCACCCGGTGCGGGACGACGCGGGAAGTGACGATCATCCAGGGATTCGTCCCGGAACGCGCCCTCGGGGACGTCCGAGAGGGACTCGAGACCGCGACCGGCGGTCACCACTTCGTCAGGGCAGAGGAACCGGACCCCGGCGACCCGTCGGTCCCGGTCCGCTACGAGAACCCGCCGTTCATCGCCCCCTTCGAGTACATCACCACGATGTTCTCGCGGCCGCGGTACGACGAGGTCGATCCCACGCCGTTCATCGCCCCCATCTTCCTCGTCTTCTTCGGGCTGATGCTCGGCGACGCGGGCTACGGGATCGTCATCGCCCTCGCCGGCTACCTCGTCTTCCGCGGCGCAGGGAGGGTGAGTCCCACGATGCGCGACCTCGGCTACATCCTGTGCCTCAGCGGGATCTCGGCCATCGCGTTCGGGGCGGTACAGGGGGGATGGTTCGGCGACGTTCCCCAGAGATTCCTCGGGATCACTCCTCCCCTCGTGCTGATAGAACCGCTCAAGAATCCCATCGCTTTCTTCCAGCTCTCGCTCGTCCTCGGGATCGCGCACATCAACCTCGGGCTCGCGATCGCGCTCTACCAGAACCTGAAGAGGCATTCCTACAGGGAGGCCATCTTCGAGCAAGGCATATGGTTCCTCCTCCAGCCCTCGGCAGGCGTCCTCCTCACGGAGTTCTTCGGATGGGCACCGGTCCCGCGGTGGCTCCACTTCCTCTCGCTCGCGGGGGCAGCGATTGCGATCGCCCTCGTGTTCTACTCGCACGGGGCCATGGGATTCTTCTCCCTCACGGGTTTCCTCGGCGATTGGCTCTCCTACGTGAGGATACTCGCCCTCGCGCTCGCCACGGGGGGAATCGCGATGACCGTGAACATCCTCGCGCAGATCGTGAGCAGTCCCGGGCCGCTCTTCATCATCCCGGCAATCGTGGTCTTCCTCGGCGGGCAGGCATTCAACCTCGTCATCCAGACGCTCGGCGGTGTCATCCACGCGATACGACTCCAGTACATCGAGTTCTTCGGGAAGTTCTACCGGGGAGGGGGGACACCGTTCGTCCCGTTCAGCGTCCAGAGGGTTTACTCGAGGAGAGGTGAACGACAGTGACGATAGGACTGGGAACTGCACTCCTCGCGATCGGTGCCGGCATCGCCGCGGGTTTCCCCGCGATAGGTGCCGGGATAGGCGTGGGAATCACGGGCGCGGCATCGGCGGGCGTGACCGCCGAGCGGCCAGAGAAGTTCGGGGTCGCCCTCATCTACTCCGCGATCCCCCAGACACAGGCGATTTACGGCCTGCTCGTGGCGATCCTCATCCTGCTCACGGGCGGGTTCCTCGGGGGCCTCTCACACGACGTCCCGGTCGGGATCGGCCTCTCGGCGGTCGGCGCGGGACTCGCAGTGGGGATCGCGGGCCTCTCGTCCATCGGGCAGGGGATCGCGGCGTCCTCTGCCGTCGCGATGACGAGCGAGCGGCCGGAGATGTTCGGCAAGGGCGTCGTCTTCTCCGTGATTTGCGAGACGCAGGCGATCTACGGGCTCCTCGTCGCCGTGCTCATCCTCGTCTTCTCGGGGCTTCTTTCCGGGAACTACGTCGCGACGGCAGCAAGTGGCCTCGCGGGGATCGGGTGCGGGCTCGCGGTGGGACTCTCCGGGATCTCCGCGGTCGGGCAGGGGATCGCCGCGTCGGCGGGCGTCGCCGCGACAGGGGAACACCCTGACCTCTTCGGGAAAGGGATTGTATTCGCCGCGATATGCGAGACGCAGGCGATCTACGGGCTCCTCGTCGCGATCCTCATCATGTCCTTTTCGGGGATGTTCACCGGGAATCTCGTCGCGACGCTCGCGTCCGGGGCCGTCGCGATCGGGTGCGGGCTCGCGAGTGGCTTTGCGGGATTCTCGGCGATAGGGCAGGGGATCGCCGCGGCATCCGGCATCGGGGCCTCGGCCGAGAAACCCGGGCTCTTCGGGAAGGGCATCGTTTTTGCTGCCATCTGCGAGACGCAGGCGATCTACGGGCTCCTCGTCGCGGTCCTCCTGATGTCTTTCTGCGGCCTCATATCGGGTGACGTCTCGCTGACCCTCGCCGTCGGGTTCGCCGCGATAGGGGGAGGCCTCGCGGTGGGGCTCGCGGGTCTCTCGGCGATAGGGCAGGGGATCGCCGCGGCGTCCGGCATCGCCGCGACGAGCGAGAAGGAGGAGATGTTCGGCAAGGGCGTCGTCTTCTCCGCGGTGTGCGAGACGCAGGCAATCTACGGGCTCCTCGTCGCGATCCTCCTCATGGCATTCACGGGGATGATCACGCGCGACTTCGTGACCACCATCGCGGTCGGCATCGCGGCGATAGGCGCGGGGATCGCCGTCGGGCTCGGCGGGTTCTCGGCCATAGGGCAGGGCATCACGTGCGCGTCCGGGATCGCCGCGACCGCGCGGCGGCCCGAGGCGATGGGCAGGAGCCTCGTGTTCGCGGCGATGTCCGAGACATTCGCGATCTTCGGGCTCCTCGTCGCGATCCTCATCCTCTTCGGGCTGGGGATATTCCATGTGTGAGGTGCTGGCCGTGGAGCGTGTCGGGAGATGAGCGTCGAGCAGATCGAGCAGCGCATCCTCTCGGATGCGCGGGCGGAGGCCGAAAGGACGAAGGAGAGGGCGGGGATGGAGGCGGAACGGATCCTCGCGCGGGCCCGCGCGGAGGCAGAGCGGCAGGCGCGGGACATCCTCGCCTCGGGGAGGGAAGAGACCGCGAGGATGTGCGCGCAGCTCCTCTCCCAGTCGCGGATCGAGGCGAGGAGGATCCTCAGGTCTGCCCGGGAGAAGGCAATCGACGGTGCACTCGCGGGAGCGAGGGGCCGCCTCTCCCGCGTAAGGGAGAGTCCCGAGTACCCCCGCATATTCTCAAGGCTCGCCGCGGAGGGGATCGCTCTCCTCGGGCAGGGGGAAGCCGTCCTCGAGTTCCACCCTGCCGACAGGCCCCTCGCGGAATCGTTCGCGAAGGAAAATGCCGGCGGTCCCGTCCGGTGCAGGCTCTCCGACAGGCCGCTCGCGACCGCCGGGGGGGTCGTCGTGAGGAGTCCCGACGGCACCGTGAGCGTCAATAACACCGTCGAGGCCCGGTTCGAGCGGATGCGGGGCGAGATCGCGGCCGGGGTGGCGCGGATCCTCTTTGGGGATGGCGGGGTGAAGGCATGACGGGCGACGGGGTGGCAAGGCTCGTCGACGACTTTGCGGCAGGAGTCGGGGTGGACCCGGGGATCCTCGCGGTCCTTGCCCTCGGACTCCTCGTCTTCCTCCTCGTCGCCGTCGTCACGTTCATCGGGTACTTCAGGGAACTGTTCACGATCGCCCGGTTCGCCTACCCCGTCGCCCGGGTGAAGGCGATAGGAAATCCGTTCGTCCGTCCCGACGTCCTCGCCCGGGTGCAGGAGGCGCGGAACACATTCGACGCGAGTGCAGCGGTCCGGGAGGCGGGCGCGGGGATAGCCATCCCGGACGATGCCACGCCCGAGGCCATCGACAGGATCCTCGACGAGTGGTACATCTCCGAGTTCGTCTCGCTCGCGGGCACGGTCCCGGAGAGCATAAAGCCGTTCTTCTCGGCGTACCTCGGGGTCCTCGAGACAGAACAGCTCGTCCGAGCGGCGAGGATGGTCCATTCCCGCGCGGGGAAGGGAATCGACGCGTCGCGGCTCATCCCCGTCGGCTGCCTCACGCCCGACCGGGTGAGGAACCTCGACGGCATCTCCGAGATGCGCGAACTCGCGGCGAGACTCCGGGGCACTCCCCACGAACCTGTCATTTCGGCAGTCCTCCCCGCCTACGAGCAGGAGAGGTCCCTCGTGCGCGTCGAGAACGCCCTCTGGAAACACGCCCTGCAGGGCCTGAACCACTCGCGCGTGAACGTCGATCCCACCCACCTCCCCGCCGTCGCCGGGTTCCTCGGGGTATACACCGACGTGGTCAACATCCTCACCCTCCTGCGCGCGCGGCAGCAGGCGCTCCCTGCGGACGTCGTCTCGGGAATGTTCGTTCCTGGCGGTGCCGTCTACGAGGAGTGGCGCCTCGTGCAGCTTTATGAGAACAGGGGGGCGAGGGAGATCGTGACCCTGATGGCCGGGACGGAGTACTACGATGTGCTCTCGCGCGCACTCCCCGAGGCGGGGGAACCGGACATCTCGAGGCTGGAGGTCGCCCTCGACAGGTTCCTGCTCGCGAAAGTCATCGCGCTCTCGCAGGTCCACCACTTAAAGGGCGGGCCCCTCATCATGTTCGCGGTCGCGCGGAAGTTCGAGGCGCGCAACCTCCGCCTCATATTCCACTCGCTCTCGGAGGGGGTTCCCGTCACCGAGATCGGGAAGTGGCTCGTTGCGGAGGGGGCATCGGCGTGAGGATCGCGGTCGTCGGGAGCAGGAGAATGGTAAGGGGATTCGCGCTCGCCGGGGTGAAGGACCTCTACACCGCGGAGAAGGTGGAGGACGCGAGGGATGTCCTCCCGAGACTGCTGCGGGATCCCTCTATCGGGATCGTCATCGTCCCGGCGCGGTTCAGGCGCGATCTCTCGGCCCTCGTCAGGGCAGCGGAGGGAGCCCGCGACGGGTACCCCGTGGTCATCGCGCTCCCGGAGGGATCGGGAGAAGACGAGTCCCGCGGGGAGGATTTCGAGAGGATTGCCGGACTGGAGTGAGACAGGGATGGAGAGAGAGGTGGATCGGCCGGGCTCGATCGTCAGGGTCACGGGACCCGTTGTCGTCGCCGAGGGGATGAGGGGGGCGCGCATGTTCGAGATCGTCCGCGTGGGCGAGGCCGGCCTCATCGGCGAGATCATCGCGCTCGAGAACGACAGGGCAACGATACAGGTGTATGAGGAGACTTCTGGCACGGTGCCCGGCGAGCCCGTGAGGGGAACGGGGAGGTCGCTCTCCGTGGCGCTCGGGCCGGGCCTCCTCGGCACGATATTCGACGGCATCCAGAGACCGCTCGCGAAGATGCGCGAGGCTACCGGCGATTTCATCGGGAGGGGGATCGACATCCCTGCCCTCGACACCCGCGAAAAGTGGGAGTTCGTCCCCCGCGCAAAACCGGGCGATTTTGTACAGGGTGGCGATATCCTCGGCGACGTGCAGGAGAGGCCTTCCGTTCCCCACCGCGTCATGGTCCCCCCCGGCGTGAGTGGCACCGTCACGTGGGTCGCTGAAGAGGGCAGGTACACCATCACGGAACCGGTGTGCACCCTCCGGTCCGGGGACGCCGGGAGAGAACTCCCGATGGTCCAGTACTGGCCCGTGAGGGCGGCGCGGCCCATCGCGCGGAAACTCGACCCGACAGATCCCCTCCTCACGGGGCAGAGGGTCATCGACCTCCTCTTCCCAATCGCGATCGGGGGGACAGCCGCGATACCCGGGCCCTTCGGGTCGGGCAAGACCGTGGTCCAGCACCAGCTCGCGAAGTGGGCGAGTGCAGACATCGTCATCTTCGTCGGGTGCGGGGAGAGGGGGAACGAGATGGCCGACGTCCTCGCGGAGTTCCCGCACCTTGAGGACCCCCGGACGGGTCTCCCGCTCATCAACCGCATGGTCCTCATCGCGAACACGAGCAACATGCCGGTCGCCGCGAGGGAGGCGTCGGTTTACACGGGGATGACGATCGCGGAGTACTACCGGGACATGGGGTACAAGGTCGCGCTCATGGCAGATTCCACGTCGCGGTGGGCCGAGGCGATGAGGGAGATATCCGGGAGGCTCGAGGAGATGCCGGGGGAAGAAGGGTACCCCGCGTACCTCGGGTCCCGGCTCGCGGACTTCTACGAGCGCGCGGGGAGGGTCAGGACGATCGGAACGGAGGAGAGGGAAGGGTCGGTATCTGTCATCGGCGCAGTGTCGCCGCCGGGGGGCGACTTCTCAGAGCCGGTGACCCAGAACACGCTGCGGATCGTGAAGGTATTCTGGGCACTCGACTCGGACCTCGCGTACCGCAGGCACTTCCCTGCCATCAACTGGCTCACGTCCTACTCGCTCTACACGCACGTCGTCAACGCGTGGTGGCACGCGAACGTCGGTCCCCGGTGGGAGGAGATGAAGGGCGAGATCATGGCGATCCTCCAGAAGGAGAGCGAACTCGAGGAGATGGTCAAGCTGGTCGGCCCCGAGGTCCTCCCCGAGGGCGATCGGCTCACTCTCCTCGAGGCCGAGGTGATCCGCGAGAGCATCCTCATGCAGTACGCGTTCCACCCCGAGGACACCTACACGTCCCCAAGGAAGCTCTACAGGATGGTGGAAACCGTCTTTGCCTTCTTTGACCTCGCGCGCCGCGCCGTCTCGTCCGGCGTCCCCGCGGAGGCAATCCGGTCCCTCCCCTCGAAGTCCCGGCTCGCCCGCATGGGAACGGTCCCGGAGAGGGACGCAGAAGAGGTCTTCTCCGACCTCGACCGCCAGATGAGGGAGGAATTCTCCGCCCTCGGGAGGACGTGAGATGCAGGCAGGAATGCAGAGGGGAGCACGCGAGTTCCGGTCCGTGACCGAGATCCACGGGCCCCTCATGGTCGTGGACGGCGTTTCTGGCGTCGCGTACGGCGAGGTCGTCGAGATTACCCTCTCCACGGGCGAAAAGAGGCTCGGGCAGGTCCTCGAGTCGCGGACATCGAGGGCGATCGTCCAGGTCTTCGGGACGACGCGCGACCTCGACACGAGCACGACGACGGCGCGGTTCACGGGGAGGACAATGCACATCCCGGTCACGGAGGACATGCTCGGGAGGATATTCGACGGGATTGCCCGGCCCCTCGACGGGAGTGCACCCCCCGTGGGCGAGGAAGAAAGGGACATCCACGGCTCGCCCATCAACCCGGACGCGAGGGAGCACCCGAGGGATTCCATCCAGACGGGAATCTCGGTCATCGACGGGATGAACACCCTCGTCCGCGGGCAGAAACTCCCCATATTCAGCGGTGCAGGGCTGCCGCACAACCTCATCGCGGCCCAGATCACCCGGCAGGCGAGGGTCAGGGGACAGGAAGAGCACTTCGCGGTAGTCTTCGCCGCGATGGGAATCACCCACGAGGAGGCTTCGTTCTTCGTCTCCGACTTCACCCGGACGGGTGCACTCGAGCGGGCAGTCATCTTCCTCAACCTCGCCGACGATCCCGCCATCGAGCGGATCATCACGCCCCGGCTCGCACTCACGACAGCCGAGTTCCTCGCCTTCGAGAAGGGGATGCACGTCCTCGTGGTCCTCACGGACCTCACCAACTACTGCGAGGCACTGAGGGAGATCTCGGCCGCGCGCGAGGAGGTCCCGGGGAGGAGGGGGTACCCGGGGTACATGTACACGGACCTCGCGAGCATATTCGAGAGGGCGGGCCGGATAAAGGGCCGGCCGGGCTCCATCACGCAGATACCCATCCTGACGATGCCCGACGACGACATCACGCACCCCGTGCCCGACCTCACGGGGTACATCACGGAGGGGCAGATCGTCCTCTCGAGGGACCTGCACAGGAAGGGCATCTACCCCCCCATCAACCCGCTCCCCTGCCTCTCCCGCCTCATGCAGGGCGGGATAGGGCCCGGGAGGACGAGGGAAGACCACGCCCAGGTCAACAACCAGCTCTACGCTGCGTACTCGCAGGGCATCAGGTTGAAGAGCCTCGTTGCGGTCGTGGGTGAAGAAGGGCTCTCGGAGATCGACCGTACCTACATCAGGTTCGCGGACCGGTTCGAGCGGGAATTCATCGCGCAGGGACCCGAGGAGATGCGCTCGTTCGAGGCGACACTCGACCGGGCATGGGACCTCCTCTCCCTCCTCCCCGAGGCAGAGCTCCGGAGGATCGACGTCTCGTTCATCAGGAAGTACCACCCGGCGCACAGGGGGAGAGGAGAGTGAGCGGCCGGGGGAGGAGCGGGGTCCGGCCGACGAGGATCGAGCTCCTGAAGCTGAAGAAGCAGGAACTCCTCGCGCGGAGGGGGCACGACCTCCTCCAGGAGAAACTCGACGCGATGGTGGTCGCGTTCTACGAGCACAGGGAGGCTTACCTCGCCCAGAGGCGGCGGGCCATCGAGGCGTACCGCTCCGCGCTCTCCGCGCTCGCGCTCGCCGAGATGATTGCGGGGACCGACACCGTGGATTCCATCGCGTTCTCGTCTCCCGCCCTCCCCGACATTCCCCTCGGCACGCGCCTCGTGATGGGGGTCCGGGTGCCGGCCCTGCCGCCGGGACCCCTCCCCGTCCACGAGAGGGGCTATGCCATCCTCGGCACACCCTCTGCCCTCGATACCGCGTCGGCAAAGTGGGAGGAGGCCACGCGCGAGATGATCGTGCTCGCGGAAAAGGCCGGGACACTGGAGAGACTGGCGCGCGAGATACAGAAGACGCGCCGGCGGGTGAACGCCCTCGAGAAGATCCTCATCCCGCGCCTCCAGTCGACGCGGAAATACATCGAGATGCACCTTGAAGAGAGGGAGAGGGAGGACCAGTTCCGAAGGAAGCGGATCAAGCACCTGAAGGGGGAGGCCGCGTGAGCCCGGCGTACAGGGATCCCCTGCTCGACGCGGTCCTCCGCCGCCCGGAGGCGAGGGCAAAAATTGCCTTCTTCTTCCTCGTCCTCCAGTACCTCGTCTACTTCGTGCTCGTCGCGGGGCTCCTCGTCTTCCTGTACGCGGTCGTCACGTTCCACGGATGACGAGGACCGGCCTGTGGGCGATTCTCGCGACCCCCTGCGCGACGCTCCCCGGGATGAGTCCCCCGAGCCAGCCCCTCCCGTGCGAGCTGAGCGCGATGAGGGAGACGTCCTCCTCGTCTGCGCAGCGGGCGATCTCTTCCACCGGGTTCCCGACCCGGACGACGCACCGGGCAGATACCTTCTTCTCCGAAAGGGCCTCCGCCTCTCTCTCGAGCTCTTTTTGTGCCGCCTCGCGCATCGCGGCCACCTCTTCCTCGCTCTCCCCGCTGTCGACGACGTGGAGGAGGACGACCTCGGAGAGCCCGGAGAGCTGGGTCAGCCTCCCGAGTGCCTCGCGCGCGGGTCCCGAGAAATCAGTCGGGCACAGGACCTTGGAGAGGATGCGCGGGCAGAACTTCTCGAATGTCCTCCCCCTGAACCCCTCTATCATGCGGTACTTCATGATCAGGACGCTGCACGGGGAGTAACGGAGGACGTAGCCCGAGACGCTCCCCAGCAGGATGTCGCGGAGGATGCTCTTCCCGCGCGCGCCCACGAGCACGAGCGAGGGCGAGACCTCGTTTGCCACCCGCACGACCATCTCCCCGACGGGACCGCGGGGCACGGTGCGCAGGAGGGAACTCGCCTTGATTCCCTGGCTCTGGAGGATAGCGCACTCGCCCTCGAGCTGCTTCCTCGCCTGTTCTTCCATCATCGCGATTCCCCATTTCGCAAAGCCCGGCCTCGAGGTATCGATGACGTGCAGGAGGATGACTTCTTTTACGTCCGGGAATCCGGCAATGCAGTCCAGAGTCTCCTTTGCATACTCCGAGAAGTCCGTGGGGAAGAGAATACGCGAGAACATGGGGTGATCACACCGGGAATACTCTCGCATTCTATTCCACCGGAGAGCATATAATCCTGCGCGGGGCGGAGAGGAAGCGGGCCGTGAATCCGGAGAATTGTGCGGGAGAGGTGCCGGTAACAGCAAATTATTTATAGACAGCGAGCAATTGTAAAGCGACCCCCGAGGGGTGCGTGACACTGGCGTATGGCAGTGATATCCGAGGATGCTATTGAGAGGCTCAAGAACCTCGCACTGAAGCGGTGCATGGAGCGCTTGGAGAGAGCCAAGGCCATGCCGAAGCCAGCGCCCGCACCCGCGCCCCACCCTCCCGGTGTCACGCGGCTCCTCAAGTCCCGGCACGGACTGCTCTGAAGAGGAGAGACCATGGAAAAGGAATCCTCCCTTCTTGAAATCGTGAGGAGAAAGGAGCTCGAGCTTAAGGCCCTGACAGAGAAGGCCGAGAAAGAGGCAGAGGAGAAGGTCGCGAGGGCCCGCGAGAGAGCGGATGCCATACTCCAGGGCGCGCGGGAGGAGGCAGAAAGGGCGTCAGCGCGGTTCATCGAGGAGCAGCAGGAGGCACTCGAGCGCGAGATCCGGGAGATAGAGGAGAGATCGCTCTCCGAGCGGAACCAGGTCGTGGCGAAGGCAACCGCGAGGATCGAGGAGGCGGCAACGCTCGTCCTCGGCCACGTTGCACCCAAGGGTCCCTGATGCTCCAGAAGATGAAGAACATACTGGTAGTCGGCCCGAAAAAGGACTACCAGCGCATCGTCGACGTCCTCTACCAGGAGGGGACGGTCCACCTCCAGGACATCCCCGTTCCCTCCGACGACCCCGTGTTCTCCCCCATGGAGACGGGAAAGACCGACGAGATATCGTCTCTCCTCCTGAAGATCCACGGGATCGCGCGCATTCTCCCGGGGAAGCCCAACGAGTCGGAAGTCGAGAGAAAGACCGCGGAGTTGCGGAAGAAAACGACGGACGAGCTCCTCTCCGAAGCGAGGGAAATGGTCCACGCGCTCGAGTCGCGGGTCCGCGAACTCGCGACGCGCAAGGGGGACCTCGAGCTTGCGAGGACGACGCTCGAGAGGTACGCGAAGGTCATGCAGAAAATACAGCCCCTCGAGAGCAGGCTGCCCATCCTCGAGGGATTCGAGGTGAGCGTCCTCCTCATCCAGAGGGAATACAGCGACGTCCTCGACCTCATCAAGCCGCAGCTCAAGGCCATCACGAACAACCAGTTCGAGTTCATCGCTGCAGACCTCGACGAGACGACGACCGCGGCGATCACGGTCTTCAACAAGAAGTACTCCCAGGAGGTCCACTCGTTCCTCTTCTCCCAGAACGTGAACGAACTGCGGGTCCCCGAGGAATACGCAAACATGCACCTACAGGACGCGCTCTCCCTCATCGACAGGAGGAAAGGGGATATCGCGAGGGAGATGGCGGAGATCGACAGGGAACTCGGGGAGCTCTCGGCCAAGTGGCAGACGGACCTTTCCGTCATGGCACGCCTCCTCGAGGACCGCCTCGAAGAACTCCGCTCGCTCGACAAGTTCGGGCAGTCCGAGCACACCATCATGATAAAGGGCTGGATCCCGAAGAAATTCTTCAAGAAGACGCAGGAAGCCCTCAGGGCAAACTTCGGGGACAGGGTGGTGATGACGGAGATCCCCGTCCCCCCCGAGGAGATGGAACACGCGCCCACGTTCTACGACAACCCGTGGATAGTCAAGCCGTTCGAGTTCTTCATGAAGCTCGTCTCGCCGCCGAAGTACATCGAGATAGACCCTAGCCCCCTCCTCGCCTTTTTCTTCCCCATCTTCTTCGGGATCATCGTCGGCGACGTGGGTTACGGCCTATGCATCCTCGGGTTTGGCCTCGCGATGAAGTGGAAATTCCCGAAAGTCGAGTGGCTGCAGCAGCTCATGAACATCATGGTGATATCTTCCTTCCCGACGATATTCTTCGGGTTCCTCTTCGGCGAGTTCTTCGGCGATTTCGGCGAACACGTGGGCCTCCTCCACCCTGTCCACTTCCTCGGCATCACGTGGAACAGGGTCGAGGCGATGATCCCCCTGCTCGTGCTCGCCATCGCCATAGGGGTCATCCACATCTTCGTCGGGCTCTCCCTCGGCATCCTGAATGCCTACGCGAGGAAGCAGAAGAAGCACCTCTGCGAGAAGGCGGGGATGATGGGGATAGTCCTCGGGATCATCCTCCTCCTCCTCGCGTTCACGGGAGTCCTCCCGTCTTTCACGATGATCGTCTCGGCCGTGATCATCGTCGCGTTCCTCCCGCTCCTCGTGTACGGTGGCGGGACGATGGGCGTCATCGAGGTGATGAGCACCATTGGAAACATCCTCTCCTACGCGAGGATAATGGCGATCGGGATGGCATCGGTCATCCTCGCGATCGTCGCGAACGAGCTTGGGGGCGCGATAGGGGTCCTCGTCGCGGGGATCGTCATCGCGGCACTCCTCCACGCTCTCAACATCATCCTCGCGATGTTCAGCCCGTCCCTGCACTCTGTCCGTCTCCACATCGTCGAGTTCTACTCGAAGTTCTACGAGGGGGGCGGGATCGAGTACAGGCCTTTTGGAAGGGAGAAGAAGACCGACTGAGCGAGTGCACTAATTCCCGTTAAAATACCGTATTTTTTTAGAGCATGTTGTTTAGGTATTTAATTTATATATTATCAAGATTATGTTACAGGTGTAGGAGGAATGAATCATGGCTGGATGGGAAATTCCACTCGGTGCGGCAATTGCGTTCGCGGCAGGCGCGATCGGAACCGCGTGGGCACAGTCCCGAATAGGGTCCGCGGGAGCGGGGACGATCGCGGAGAGGCCGGAGACGTCCGGATCCATCATCGTCCTCGAAGCGATTCCTGAAACCCTGGTCATCCTCGGTTTCGTGGTCGCATCCATGATCATCATCATGGTGGAGTGAGGGGGGGGACACCGGAATACCCGTGCGCAGGACGCGCGTGGCCGATGTCCCCGCACGGGATGCAAGGGGGCTGATACCGGAAGGGGAGAGACCGGGAATGACGTACGAGGATCTCATAAAGTCGATGGAGGCGGCGGCTGAAGAGAAGAAGGAGGAGATTCTCAGGAACGCGGACCGGCAGGCGGAGGCGATCGTCCGCGAGGCGGAGGAGAGGGCTGGCGCGATAAAGGAGGAGTACATGGCCCGTGCCCGGGCGATCGTCGCCGACAGGAGGAACCGCCTGCTCTACAAGACACGGCAGGACGCCCGCGCAGCAGACATCGCGGAGAGGGAGAAAATGCTGCATGCAGTCTACGCGCGCGTGGCCTCGCAGATGGGAAATTTCCGGGAAAGGGAAGATTACAGGGCGCTCTTCTCCTGGCTCCTCTCCGAGTCCCTCGCGGAGATGGGGGAAAAGGATGTCCAGGTCCACGTCGATCCGAGGGACGAGGCGCTGTGCAGGGAGATCGTCTCCCGGTTGGACGGGAAGTTCGCGGTCGTCCCGGACATCACAACGGCAGGCGGTGTCATCGTCTCTACCCCCGATAACCAGGTTCTCGTCCACAACACCCTCGAGTCGAGGCTCGAGAGGGCGAAGGTTCTCTTGAGGAAAGACATCTGCCACATTCTCTTCGGGGAATGAGCATGGATCTTGGGTACATCAACGCGCGGGTCAGGGGCATGCACAGTCGGCTGCTCGGGCAGAAGGTATTCGATGCACTGATGGTCCAGCAGGATATCCCCTCCCTCGTGACAGAGCTGGAGAAGACCCCGTACAGGGAGGAGATACAGGAAGCGTGCGTCCTCTACCCGGGGATAAAGGGGATCGAGGCTGCACTCCGGATGAACCTCGTGCACACGTGCCAAAAGATCCTCTCCCTCGTCGAGGGGAGCGACGCGGAACCCCTCGTGCGGATCATCCTCTCCCGGTGGGACATCCACAACGTGAAGACGATCCTCCGGGGAAAGCACATCCACGTCTCCTCAGAGGAGATACAGGAGTGCCTGATTCCCGCCGGGTCCCTCGGGGAGCCACTCCTCGTGGAACTCATCAAGCAGCCGGACGTGAGGGGGGTCGTCGACCTCCTCGCCACGTGGGAATCCCCGTACGCGCGGCCTCTCACGCAGCACATGGACGAGTATGCCAAGGGAAAGGAGATCTCGGTACTCGAGTACGCCCTCGACCGGTTCCACTACGAGAACGCGTTCTCCCTCCTCAAGGAAAAAAGCGAAGACCACGAGGTCATGCGGAGGCTCCTTCGGCAGGAGATCGATTCCCTCAACCTGAAGAACGCGCTCCGGATGAACCGCGACAGGGTGGAGCCGGAGACGGCGATTGCGTACTTCCTGCCCGGCGGGGAGCACGTCGGGCAAGAACGGTTCCTCGCCCTCGTGGCCGCGGGCAACATCGACACGATCGTCCAGAACCTCGAGGGAACACCCTACGCGTTCCTCGTCCCGCTCATCCCCGAGGCCATGCGGACCGGGACCTTTTCCCTCCTCGAGAAGGAACTCGACAAGTTCCTGACGAGGAAAGGCACGGGGGTTTACCGGAGCGACCCGCTGGGCGGGGCTGTCGTCATCGGGTACCTCTGGGCCAAGCAGAACGAGATCATCAACCTCCGCATCATCGCGCGGTGCAAGAATGCGCGCGTCTCCGATGCGGAACTGGAGAAGGAGCTGCGGTATGTATAAGTTCATGGTCGTCACCGACCCGGACACCGCTGCCGGTTTCCGGCTCGCGGGTGCCGAGGTGATCGAGGCGGCCGGTCCCGCGGAGGCGAGGAAGATCATCCCGCCCCTCCTCCACCGTGACGACACGGGGATAATCGCGGTGAACGAGGAGTTCATCCAGGCCCTCGATGAGAAACTCCTCAACAGGATAGAGAAGACATACCGCCCGATCATCATCCCGATTCCACGGAGGGCGCGGGCAGGGGGCGGGCCGGGGTACCTCGAGAACCTCCTCCGGAGGGCGATCGGCTACAATATCGTGGTGAGGCGGTAGCATGATAGAGGGAACTATCTCGCGAATTTCCGGTCCGGTGGTGATCGCCGAGGGGATGCGGGGGTCCAAGATGTACGACGTCGTGCACGTCGGGACCCTCGCCCTCCCCGGCGAGATCATCCGGCTGGAGGGGGACCAGGCCGTGATCCAGGTGTACGAGGACACGACGGGTCTCTCGATCGGTGAACCGGTGAAGAATACCGAGCAACCGCTCTCCGTGGAACTGGGACCGGGACTCATCTCGTCGATATTCGACGGTGTCCAGCGTCCCCTCCCGGAACTCGTGAAGAAGAGCGGGCCATTCATATCGAGGGGGATCTCCGCCCCGGGACTCTCGCGCGAGGCGGAGTGGGAGTTCGAACCGGCGGTCGAGGAGGGCACGCGCGTGAGCGCGGGGACCATCCTCGGTTCCGTGAAGGAGTACCACTTCACCCACTACATCCTCGTCCCGCCCGGGATCGAGGGGAAGGTGGAGAAGATCAGGAGAGGCCGTTTCAGGGTCACCGACCCGGTCTGCGAGCTCGACTCCGGGACGACCCTCACGATGATGCAGAAGTGGCCCGTCAGGAAGGGCAGACCCTACGTCCGGAAACTCGATCCCTCGGTCCCCCTCATCACCGGGCAGAGGATATTCGACTGCCTCTTCCCGCTCACGAAGGGGGGGACTGCCATGATCCCCGGCGGTTTCGGGACGGGAAAGACGGTCTCCGAGCAGACACTCGCGAAGTGGTCGGATGCCCACGTGATCATCTACATAGGGTGCGGGGAGAGGGGCAACGAGATGACCGATGTCCTCTCCGAGTTCCCCGAGCTCGTCGACCCGCGCACGAAACTCCCCCTCATCCAGAGGACGATCCTGATCGCGAACACCTCCAACATGCCGGTTGCAGCACGTGAGGCATCCATCTACACGGGGATCACCATGGCAGAGTACTACAGGGACATGGGGTACGACGTCGCCCTGATGGCCGACTCGACGTCGCGGTGGGGCGAGGCCTTGAGGGAAGTATCGGGCCGCCTCGAGGAGATGCCCGGCGAGGAGGGGTACCCCGCGTACCTCGCGACGAGGCTCGCGGCATTCTACGAGCGGGCGGGCAGGGTCATCTGCCTCGGGCCGGACGGGAGGACGGGGTCCGTCACGATCGTGGGGGCGGTCTCCCCGCCCGGCGGCGATTTCTCCGAGCCCATCACGCAGAACACGCTCCGCATCGCGGGCACCTTCTGGGCGCTCGACACGAGCCTCGCCTACAGGCGCCACTTCCCCTCCGTGAACTGGATCAAGAGCTACTCCCTCTACCTCGACAGCGTCGAGAAGTGGTACACCGAGCGGATGGAGGGCAACTGGAGGGCACTGCGCGACCAGACGATGTACCTCCTCCAGAAGGAAGTGGAACTCCAGGAGATCGTCCAGCTCGTTGGCCCCGACGCGCTCCCCGAGAGCGAGAAGGCCATCCTCGAGGTGACGCGGATGATCCGCGAGGATTTCCTCCAGCAGAGCGCTTACAGCGACACGGACTCGTACTGCCCCCTCGAGAAGCAGTTCTGGATGCTCTCGACGATCATCGCCTACTACGAGGCATCGAGGGACGCGCTGAACAGGGGAGTCTCCCTGCGGCAGATCTCCTCGCTCCCCCTCCGGGCAGAGATCGCGAGGATGAAAGAGGTGAAAGATGTCGGCCAGATCAAGGACCTCGCCGCGAGGGTGAGGATGCAGATCGACGCGCTGGAGGTGGAACACTAAATGGCACCCGCGTCCCTCGTCGACCGCGAGTTCCGGACGGTCAGCTACGTCTCGGGGCCCCTCATCTTCGTCGAGAGGCCAAAGGGCGTCTCCTTCGGGGAGACAGCGAAGATCACTCTCCCGGACGGGGAAGTGCGGAACGGCCAGGTCCTCGACGTCTCGAGGGACCTCGCCGTGGTCCAGATATACGAGGGGACGAGTGGCGTGGACAACAAGAGGACGTCGGTCAGGTTCACCGGCCAGTCTCCCTGCATCGACGTCTCCATCGACATGCTCGGCCGCGTCTTCTCGGGCGTGGGCAAGCCGCGGGACGGGAGGCCGGAGATCATCCCGGAGGATACCGTGGACATCTCGGGGATGCCCATCAATCCGTACGCGAGGGACAAGCCCTCAGACTTCATCCAGACGGGGATGTCGGCGATCGACGGCCTGAATACCCTCGTCCGGGGACAGAAACTCCCCATCTTCTCGGGCTCGGGACTCCCCGCGAACAAGCTCGCTGCCCAGATCGCGCGGCAGGCCCGGGTCCTCGGCAAGGAAGAGTCCTTCGCCGTGGTCTTCGTGGCGATGGGCATCACGCACAAGGAAGCCGCGTACTTCATGAACGAGTTCGAGAGGACCGGTGCCCTTGAGCGCGTCGTCTTCTTCCAGAACCTCGCCGACGACCCGACGATCGAGCGGATCGCGACGCCGCGGTGTGCCCTCTCCGTCGCCGAGTTCCTCGCGTACACCCACGACCTCCACGTCCTCGTCATCCTGACAGACATGACGAACTACTGCGAGGCGCTGCGCGAGATCTCGACCGCGAGGGAGGAGGTCCCCGGGAGGAGGGGGTACCCCGGCTACATGTACACCGACCTCGCGTCTATCTACGAGCGCGCGGGGCGGATCAAGGGGGCGAAGGGTTCGATCACGCAGATTCCCATCCTCACGATGCCGGACGACGACATCACCCACCCCGTCCCGGACCTCACGGGGTACATCACGGAAGGGCAGATCGTCCTCTCCCGCGACCTCTACAGGAGGGGGGCCGACCCGCCGATCGATGTCCTGCCGTGCCTCTCGCGCCTCATGAACCTCGGCATCGGGCCGGGGAAGACCCGGGAGGACCACAGGAACGTTGCCGACCAGCTCTACGCCTCCTATGCTTACGGCAGGGACCTCCGGCGCCTCGTCGCGATCGTCGGGGAGGAGGCACTCACCGAGCTCGACAAGGTCTACCTCTCGTTCGCGGACGACTTCGAGAAGAAATTCGTGACGCAGGGTGACGCAAACAGGACCATCACCGAGACCCTCGAGATAGGGTGGGACCTCCTCGCGAAGCTCCCCGAGGACGAGCTCAAGCGCATCAAGGTCGATTACATAAAGAAGTACCACCCGAGGTACCGCGCGGGGTGAACGGGAATGGAGCAGGTCAATCCCACCCGGATGGAGCTCATCAGGAAGAGGGCCCAGATCAGGCTCGCGGAGCAGGGGAGGGACCTCCTGCGCGAGAAGATGGACGCGCTCATCCAGGAGTTCTTCAAGATAATGGGGTCGGTCTCCCGTTCGCGGGAGGAGCTCGAGGCGGTCGCGGAGAGCGCGTACATGTCCCTCGTGATAGCCCAGGCCGTGGACGATCCCGTCACCCTCCGGTCCGTCTCCTTCGCGACGCGGAGGCAGATCTCGCTCGACATCGGGGGCAAGAACATCATGGGCGTCCCCGTCCCCGTCATCGAGAAGAAGAGGTTCTCGCTCCCCTCGCTCGAGAGGGGCTACAGCATCCTCGGCGTGAGCGGGAGGATAGACGAGACCGCGGAGCGGTTCGAGTCGGAGATAGACCTGATCATCGGCCTCGCGGAGACCGAGACCGCGCTCCGGCGGCTCGGCCACGAGATCCAGATGAACAGGCGGAGGGTCAACGCGCTCGAGCAGGTCCTGATCCCCGAGCTGAAGAGGCAGGCCAAGTTCATCAAGATCACCATCGAGGAGAGGGAACGCGAGGATCTCTTCCGCCTGAAGAAAGTGAAGAAGATACTCAACCGGAAGAAGAAGATGAAGGGGAGACCCCAATCCTGACGCACCAAGGGTGGGGTGTTCGGCCTCTCTCTTCAGTCCTCTCTCTCTTTTCCCCCGAGCCTCTCGCAGACATGTATCAGCGTCTTGAGACCCGGTTCTCTCCGCAGGATGTGTCCCGTGCGCATCGTGACGAGGACGTGGCGCAAGTGGCGGTAGGACTTCATGGGATCACCTTGCTTTTCTCCCGTGTGAGATCGACCACGGATCTTCTCGCGCGGGATGACATAAACCAATGCATGGCACTACTGCCCTGCATGCCGGGTCCGGGGCCGACTCCCCTTGACTCCCTCGCCCCGCGGGTCAGATCGTCGCGGTGAGGATGCGGGATATCTTCTCCACCGCGGCCCTCTGTTCCACCTCGCCTGCCTTCACTTCCCTCCCTATCGCGACGAGATCGAGGACGTCGCGCCTCGAGAGCCTGGAGAACGCGATCTTCTCCCAGGTGCTCCTCTCGATGAAGACCCACGCGTCGCCCAGCGCGTCCTTGAGGAAGCCTATGTCCTCCTGGGAGAGGTCCTTCCATTCATCGCCGAGGTTCTTGCGTATCTTCTCGATGGCCTGCTCGATACTCTTCTCCTTCTGGAGGGAGAACAGTCTCCTCCCTATCTCTGTCCTCGACACGTCCGGCATGTGCCCCCACCTCCCCGTTCGCAATTCCGGGGTAACCGGAAGGGAAATAGACGTCGTGGGGCATAATCCTTTGCCTTGCCCGGGTGGCGGAAAACCTGCCCGATCGGAAAAAAGGCACGATTACGCGGTTTGATCAAAATCAGAATGATTAATAGTGAAAAAAACAGAACTTCTCCAGTCCGAGGGTGTATGCATGTTGCCTCTCCCATTCCTCGTCGTTTTTCCTGCCGTTGTCGCTGCCCTCCTCCTCCTCGTCCCGAGTGACACGTGGAGGAGGCCCATCGTGTGGGCGGGCGCTGCTCTCACGGGCGCCGCGTCCCTCTCCCTCCTCTTCTTGTCCCCCGCGACCGGTCCGTTCTCGATTCCGGCCGGGTACGAAATGCTCACGGAGGGGATGTTCGCCGCCGAGATGGCGATCGCCGTCTTCCTCGCCTACCTCGGGATGAAATACCGAAGGTACCTCGCCATCTTCCTCATCCTCTTCCAGGCGGGCCTGCTCGTCTACTTCGAGAGGGCGAGGGCAGCGACCGGACACGAGGTCGCGCCTGACCTCTTCGTCGATCAACTCTCGCTGGTCATGGCCCTCATCGTCGGGATCATCGGTGGCCTCATCTGTATTTACTCCCTTGGCTACATGGCCACGTACCACGAGAAGCACCCCAGGGTCCCCGACAGGAGGAGGAGTTTCTTCTTCCTCCTCTTCCTCTTCCTCTCGGCCATGTTCGGGCTCATCTTTTCCGATTACCTCCCGTGGGTCTTCTTCTTCTGGGAGGTCACGACCCTGTGCTCGTTCCTCCTCATCGGTTACTCGGGGACCGACGAGTCCGTGAAGAATGCGTTCCTCGCCCTCAACATGAACATACTGGGGGGAATCGCCTTCGCGGGGGCACTCATATACCTCGCGACGGTGGACCCGGGGGGCGGGCTCCTCCACCTCCACTCCCTCATCCGGTCTGGCCACGCGGTCGCGCTCGTCCCCGCGGTCCTGATCGCGTTCGCGGGGATCACGAAGTCGGCACTGCTGCCCTTCTCCGGCTGGCTCGTCGGTGCCATGGTCGCCCCCACGCCCGTCTCCGCACTCCTCCACTCGAGCACGATGGTCAAGGCCGGGGTCTACATCATCGTCCGGTTCGCTCCAGTCCTCACCGGGACGATGGAAGGGCTCATCATCGGTCTCGTCGGCGGGGTGACCTTCCTCCTCGCTTCCGCGATCGCGATCTCCCAGAGCAATGCGAAGAAAGTCCTCGCTTACTCGACGGTCGCGAATCTCGGCCTCATCGTCGCGTGCGCGGGCGTCGGCACATACAGGCTCGTCTGGGCCGCGATCCTCCTCATCATCTTCCATGCCATCGCAAAGTCGCTCCTCTTCCTCTGCGTCGGGACGGTCGAGCACCGCATCGGGAGCAGGGATATCGAGGACATGACGGGACTCATCGTGCGGATGCCCCGGATCTCCGTGATGATGTTCATCGGCATCGCGGGGATGTTCCTCGCCCCGTTCGGGATGCTCATCTCCAAGTGGGCGGCAATCGAGGCGTTCATCGACGCGCAGTTCGGGCTCGCGTTCGTTGCCATTCTCGCCTTCGGCGGTTCGCTCACGGTCCTCTTCTGGTCGAAGTGGATGGGGAAGATCATCTCTGTCTGTCCCGTCGCCGAGAGGGTCGAGAACCGCATCTCGACCGAGAAGTGGGTCGTTCTCACCGTGCTGACGGCCCTCACTGTGCTCGTCTGCCTGGCGTTCCCGCTCATCTCCGCGCACCTCATAGAGCCGTTCGTGCTCGCCGTCTACGGCCAGACGACCCGCCTCTCGCAGGACAACATCACGATCATGGTGATGATGCTCGTCCTCCTCATGATCATGCCGTTCTCCCTCCTCCTCTACAGGGACGAGAAACGCATCGTCCCGGCGTACATGGGGGGCAGGCCCGCGACCCCTGACCTGACGTTCCAGGGCTCCATGGGGGTCCAGAGGCACGTGGGACTCTGCAACTACTACTTCGAGGACGTCTTTGGGGAGAAGAAGCTCTTCATGGCGGGAAGCGCCCTGTGCTTTGGGCTGATCCTCATCGTCGGCACGCTCACCGCGGGGGTGGCGCTCTGATGGACGTCCTCCTCGCTGTCCTCTTCGTCGTCCTCGCGCCGGTAATCGGCGGGCTCGTCGCCGGGATCGACAGGAAGGTCACCGCGCGCATGCAGGGGAGGGTGGGGCCACCGCTCCTCCAGCCATTCTACGACGTCGCGAAGCTCTTCGAGAAGGAGCAGATCCTCGTGACCCCGTCGCAGAACTTCTACATCACCGCCTACCTCGTCTTCATCGTGGTGAGCGGGGCGCTCTTCTTCGCGGGCGGTGACCTCCTCCTCGTGATCTTCGCGTTCACCCTCGCCCACATCTTCCTCGTCCTCGGCGCGTACTCCGCGTACTCCCCCTACAGCTTCATCGGGGCGGAGAGGGAACTCATCCAGATCATCGCCTACGAGCCGATGATCATCATCTCGGCGGTGGGCATGTACATGGTCACGAGGAGTTTCTACGTGGCCGACATCATGGCCGCGAAAGTCCCGCTCATCTCCTACCTGCCGGGAGTATTCGTCGGTTTCCTCATGGTGCTGACCATAAAGCTCAGGAAATCCCCGTTCGACCTCTCCACCTCACACCACGCGCACCAGGAGATCGTGAAGGGAGTGACGACCGAGTTCTCGGGGCCCATGCTCGGCAGGGTCGAGATCGCGCACTGGTACGAGAACGTCTTCCTCCTCGGGTTCATCTACCTCTTCTTCGCCGCGAACCCGCCGGTCGCGATCCTGGTCGTCGCGATCGTTTACTTCCTGGAGATCCTCGTCGACAACACGTACGCGAGGGTCACGTGGCAGCTCACGCTCAAGAGCGCGTGGATCATCGCGGGCCTCATGGGACTCGCGAACCTCGGCATCCTGTACTACCTCTCGGAGGTGCTCCACGTATGAGCTTCCTCCCGCGGTCCCCGTGGATCCTCCACTACGACGCGTCGAGCTGTAACGGGTGCGACATCGAGGTCCTCGCCTGCCTCTCCCCCCTCTACGACGTGGAGAGGTTCGGGATCGTGAACACCGGGAATCCCAAGCACGCGGACGTCCTCGTCATCACCGGCGGGATCAACGAGCAGAACCGCGAGGTCGTCAGGAACATCTACGACCAGATGCCCGACCCGAAGGTCGTGGTCGCGGTGGGCATCTGCGCGTGCACGGGAGGGGTCTTCCGCGAGTGCTACAACGTCGTGGGAGGTATCGACTGCATCCTCCCCGTCGACGTGTACGTCCCGGGCTGCGCTGCGCGGCCCGAGTCCATCATCGACGGTATCGTCCGGGCACTCGCGATCCTCGGGGAAAAGAGGAAGCTCCTGGAAACGAAGCGGACCAAGGAGCAGGGCGGGGAGGACACCGCGCCGGGAGGCCGGAAATGACACGGGATAGCCAGCACATTACCCTGATCGAACCCATGGAACTCCTCGGGAAGGTCGAAGAATTCAGGAAACAAGGGTACCGGCTCGTCCAGATCCACTGCACGAAGGGAGACGGTACCTACGAGATCAACTACTCGTTTGACCTCGACTACGAGATGCGCACACTCCGGGTAGTCACCGACGGGAAGACCGAGATCCCGAGCATCTCCGGGATGTACTGGGGTGCATTCATCTACGAGAACGAGATGCACGACCTCTTCGGGATTCGCGTCGCGGGGATGAACATCGACTACGGGGGCAACCTCATCAGGACCGCGAGGAAGTTCCCGTTCTCGCAGCCGGCGTTCCGGGGGGAGGGCCCATGCCCCGGCGAATAGTGGTGCCCTTCGGGCCCCAGCACCCCGTCCTCCCCGAGCCCATCCACCTCGACCTCGTCCTGCGGGACGAGTACGTCGAGGACGCGATCCCCTCGATCGGCTACGTCCACAGGGGCCTCGAGACCCTCGTTTCGAAGAGGGAGTACCCCGAGTTCGTGTACATCGCGGAGAGGACTTGCGGCATCTGCAGCTTCATCCACGGCATGACGTACTGCATGGCGGTGGAGAACCTCGTCGACTGCGACGTTCCCGAGAGGGCCCTCTTCCTCCGGACAATCTGGTCAGAGTACTCGAGGCTCCACTCCCACCTCCTCTGGCTCGGCCTCTTTGCCGATGCCCTCGGGTTCGAGAACCTCTTCATGTCGTGCTGGAAACTCCGTGAATCGGTGCTCGACGTCCTCGAGGAGACGACGGGGGGGAGGGTCATCCAGGGGAGCTGCAAGGTGGGGGGCGTGCGGCGCGACATCCCCGGCGAGACGCTGGAGCGGATGAGGGCCGGACTCGACGCGATCGAGCGCGAGGCAGGCGAGATCGCGGACGTATTCCTCCGTGACGAGTCGATCCTCTCACGCACCCGGGGCGTCGGCACGCTCTCCCGCGACGAGGCCTACACCCTCGGCGCTGTGGGGCCCACCGCGCGGGCGAGCGGCGTGGGCATCGACCTCCGGAAGACGGGCTACGCGGCCTACGGGAAGCTCTCCTTTTCACCCGTCGTCGAGACTGCCGGGGACTGCCACGCGAGGTGCGCCGTCCGCGTGAAGGAGCTCTTCACCTCCATAGACCTGATACGGCAGGCAATCGCGAAGATACCCGACGGCCCGATCGAGGACAAGCCCAAGAAAAACCCGGAAGGGGACTCTTTCGCGCGGGCAGAGCAGCCGCGGGGAGAGCTCGTCCACTACGTCAAGGGGAACGGGACGCGGCACCTCGTCCGGTCGCGGATAAGGACACCCACGCTCACGAACATCCCCCCGCTCGTGAAGATGCTGCGGGGGTGCAACCTCGCCGATGTGCCGGTCATCGTCCTCTCGATCGACCCGTGCATCGGCTGCGCGGAGAGGTGAGGCACGTGGGATACTTCGAGATGGCAAAGGTGGCACTCCTCACGGTGCTGAAGAAGCCGGCGACGCGGCGGTACCCCGCGGTCCCCGCGAAGAGCACGCCCCTCTCGAGGGGGCAGGTCACGATCGATCCCTCCCGCTGCATCTCCTGCGGTCTCTGCATGAAAAAGTGCCCTGCCGGCGCGATCTGCGTGAGGAAAGAGGAGAAGACGTGGAGCATCGACCGGCTGAAGTGCGTCGTCTGCAACTGCTGCGTGGACGTCTGCCCTGCGCGGTGCCTCGCGATGGAGACGGCGTACCACCCGTGCGTGACGGGACACAGCGCTGTCGATACCTACGCGATCACGTACGTGAAACCCGAGAGGCCGAGGAAGCCAGCGGGCGACGGGGAAGACAAGGTCACCCAGTAGCCGGTTCTCCCCCTTCCCCGCGGGCGCGGCGCACTGCACCGAGGAACCGGCGGGCATGGAGGTCCGCGAGGAAGAGGGACTCGGGCAGCCCGTGGTCCCGCGTGCACCGCGCGACAACGTCGATCGCCGCGGGGAGGGTCACGCGGTAGCCCGCCGAGATGCAGACCGGTCTCTTCCCCTCGCCCGGTCTCCAGAGGACGCCCACAACCTCGCCGCCCATGGTCACGGCCGACATCGCCCCGCGGGTGTTTCCCGGGGGTACCGCCTCCATCCCGCGGAGGAGGCTGCCTGCGACTCCGATCGTCGGGACGCCGAGCACGACTCCGAGGTGGGTCGCGATCCCGGCCCTCCGCGGGTGCGCGTAGCCGTGACCGTGGACGAGGACGACGTCGGGGAGATCCGGGAGGAGGCGGAATGCCGCGAGCAGGACAGGGATCTCGCGGAACGCGAAGTACCCCGGGACATAGGGGGCAACGGCGCGCGACGTAGCCGCGGCACGGACTTCCTCGCGGAGGGAAGGGTAATCCACCACGACCACGCAGGCCGCGGCAAAATCCCCCGAGTAACTCGCGTCGGTGCCCGCGACCCTCTCCAATTTTCCCGCGTCGACGGGTTGACGGCGGGATGCGACCCCCGCGACCTCCCTTTGAATCCCGCGGGCCCACGCGCACGGCAGGGGCAAAGACCCTTCCCCCATGCGTCCGGGACCGGGATCATCCCTCCCCCCCATCACTCCTCCCCCTTCGCACGCCCCGTGTTCCCCGGGGCGGGAATTTCCCGTCGCGGCGGATAATGACACCCCTCGTCGCCCCCCTGTGTACCTTTTTTAGCGGCAGAGCGATAAGTACATGTACCATGGAGGATGGGAGTTCCCCCGGCGCAAGCGACATGACGAAGACGATCGTGCGGGAGGAGGTCCCGGACTCCTTCGAGGAGCTCTCCGAGTACCTCGAGGTCCTCTCGAACAGCCAGCGCTTAAGGATACTCAAGATGCTCGAGAAGAAACCCCGCGACGTGCGGACGATCGCCTCCGAGATCCAGACGAGCTACGAGAACACGAAGAAACACCTCGACCGGCTGATGGCCATGGGGCTCATCAGGAAGGAGGTCGGACTCGGGCAGGAGACGTCGAAGGGCGTGCACCCCGTCTGGAAGTACTCGCTCGTCCCCGGTGCGATGGAGGCCGTCATCCGGAACCTCGGCTTCTTTTCCAACATGAGGATCCAGCTCGCGGACCAGGACCTAAAGAGGAGACTCGGGGAAGTCCGGTCCGCGATAGAGGGGGAGATCACGGGGAACAGGCCGGTTCTCATCGTTCTCGGGGGGCCACAGGACGGGAAATTCTTCTTCATAGGGGAGGGCGGCGCGAGGATAGGGAGGATTGACCAGACTGTCACGGCCGACGAGTCGCGGGACGTCGTGCTCGCGAACGACTACTCGTCGGTGAGCCGCATCTCCCGGCCCCACGCCGTCCTGCGGAAAGAAGGGAAAAAGTGGTTCATCGAGGACCGTGGGAGCACGGGCGGGACGTTCCTGAACGGCAATCCCCTCCGCAAAGGGGTCGCCGCGGAGGTCGCCGACGGGGACCTCATTGAGCTTGCGAAGGGTCCTGCAGGCGCAAAGCTGCTCGTCATCCTCCCGGGCGGGGGATCCTGAACGCAGATCCATCCGGTCTTTCCCCGTATGCACAGATCGCTCGCAGTCCCCGTGGCCGCGCTCGTCATCCTCGGTCTCCTCTCCGTGCCGGCCTGCGCCGAGAAGACCCACGTCATCACCGCGACCGCGGGGGAGGGGGGCGTGATCTATCCCTCGGGAAACGTCATGGTGAAGCACGGGGAGAACCAGATCTTCGTCGTCGAGGCGGCCGAAGGGTACAGGATCGGGGACGTCACCGTCGACGGGAGGTCCCTTGGCCCCGTCTCTTTCTACACGTTCACGAACGTCCGGCAGGACCACTCGATCACCGCGACCTTCATTTCACTCACCGGCGCCCTCGAGGTCGAGTCCCGGCCCGCGGGTGCATCGGTCTTCCTCGACGGGACGTACCTTGGGAAGACAAGGGAGGAGGGGCCGGCGAGATTCGGCGGGATAAGAGCCGGGACGTATTCCCTCTCGATCGTCCTCGAGGGATACGAGGAGTACGCGACGGTGGTCCAGATCGCGGAGGGAGCGACGACCAAAGTCCCGCTCGTCGAGATGGTGCCCCTTCCGACCACGGTCCCCACGACAGTCCCCACGACGACCCCCGCTCCCACGACCCAGACGACTCCCCCGACAACCACTCCCACCACGGTGCCCACGACCACACGCACAACGACGCCCACCACAGTCCCCGCGACGACCCCCGCTCCCACGACCCAGACGACTCCCCCGACAACCGCCCCCACCACGGTGCCCACGACAGTTCCCACAACGACCCCCGCTCCCACGACCCCGACGAGCCCCCCGACAACCGCCCCCACCACAGTGCCCACGACCACACGCACAACGACGCCCACGACAGTCCCCGCGACGACCCCCGCTCCCACGACCCCGACGAGCCCCCCGACAACCACTCCCACGACGGTGCCCACGACCACACGCACAACGACGCCCACCACAGTCCCCGCGACGACCCCTGCTCCCACGACCCCTACGAGCCCCCCGACAACCGCCCCCACCACGGTGCCCACGAGCCCACCCGCGAGCCCTGCAACGACCGCCCCGACCACGGCCGCGCCACCCGTTCTCCCGCCGGGAGAGGATGGCGGGAATGCTGCCGTTCCCGCGGTGCCGCTCTGGACGCTCCTCGTCCTCGTGACAGGCTTCGCAGCGACGGTCGTCCTCGCGAGGGATACCCTCTCGTCCGCGAGGATCCCCACGGTCCCGTTCGGGAGGCGCCTCGTGTTCGTCCTCGTCACCGGCATCCCCTGCGCCGCGCAGGTCGTCGCGCTCCTTGCCACGATCCGGTCACCGCCAGCGGGGACTGGGATCTTCCCCGAACTCGCCATCCTGGTCGTCCCCGTCTCCCTCTTCCTCGTGCTCGCCTCTTTCGGCCTGCTCATCGGCGCCGTCCTCTCGTGGCCATTCCGAGGCGTGCTGAGAGCGCACACGGTGGCAGGTGCCGCGATCGTATTCTTCTCGCTCACCGCACTCGCCCGCGGCGACGACCCTAACCCGCTCGTGACAGGGCTCTTCCTCTTTTCCGGGCTCCTCGCCGCTCTCGGGTCCCGGTGGATCGAGGGGCAGTTCCCGCGCGAGGGGGAGCAGGAGGGGGCACCCCCAGGGCAGGGGGAGTCGCCGGCGGTCAATGGCGCGACGGCCTCCGGCCGCGTCGGGAATTTCCCGGCAGAACTCGCGGAGAAGTACGAACCGGTCGCATTCCTCGGATCCGGTGGCCTCGCGCACGTGTACCGCGCCATAGACCGTGCATCGGGACGCGAGGTCGCACTCAAGATCCCCCTCAGGTCCGACGAGGTCACGGGGAAGTCGTTCCTGAAGGAGATCAGGGGGTGGGAGGGGCTCTCCCACCCGCACATCGTGAAGGTGTACGAGGCAAACATCCTCCCGGTTCCCTACCTCGAGATGGAGTACATCGGCCGGACACTCGCCGACATGGAAAAACCACTCCCCGTCCGGGAGGCCGCCCGCATCTGCCGCGACATCTGCAGGGGGCTTGCGTACGCGCACGCAAAGCAGGTCATCCACAGGGACATCAAGCCCCACAACATCCTCGTCACCGGTGACGGAATCCCGAAGATCTCGGACTGGGGGATGAGCAAGGTCATGGACGTGCCCGGGATGCCGACGGTCACCGGCTTCTCCCTCGCGTACGCGGCGCCGGAACAGCTCTCCCCCGGGACGTTCGGGGAGACCGACGCGCGGACGGACATCTACCAGCTCGGGTGCGTCCTCTACGAGCTCCTGACCGGGAGGGTTCCCTTCCCGGGAACGGACGCGGCCGCGGTGACCGCGGCGATCCTCTCCTCCGTTCCCCCGCGGCCCTCGGAGATCAACCCGGCGGCAGAGCCACTCGACGGGATCGTGATGAAGTGCCTCGAGAAGAGACCCGCCGACAGGTACCAGTCCGCCGCCGAGCTCGAGAGGGACCTCGACGCGTTCCTCTCGCGGTCGCTGCGGGAGGGCGATCTCGACATATTCGAGGACCCGTGAGGGGAGGGTGCGCCGGGCCGATCTCCCACGGGAATGGCACCCTTTGGAGTCCTACCTTGGCCTCGCGCGCAGTGCCCTCCCCACTGCCCTGAAAGCCGCCTCGATCTCCCTGTAGTTGGGAATGTGGCGTGCCCGCAGTATCCTCTCACCTGCCCGCATGCTCTCCCCCCCGAGCAGGCAACCGATGACCACCTTCCGCGTCGACCGCGAGAACCGGGCGATCTCCGACCCGAGGTGGACGGGATCGAGCAGCGCGGAGGGCACGGCAATCACGACCGCGATGTCCCATGAATCCTGGTACTTGGTCAGGACATCGAAGACCCTCGCGTACCTCTCGACGCCACCGTCCCCTATGATGTCGAGGGGATTCTCCCTGCTCCACATGGGAGGGAGGAACGCGTCCAGTTCCTCCCTCATCGCCTCGGGGATGGGGACGAGGTCGATCCCGTAGCGTTCCGCGTAGTCCGATGCCATGACCGCAAACCCGCCTGCCGTGGTGACGACGATCCCCCTGTTCCCCTCGGGATAGCCCTCCGAGGAGAGGAGCTCTGCCACGTCGAATGCCTCGGTGATGGAGTGGACCGGGATGATCCCGGCCTGCCTGAACGCCGCCTGGTAGACCTCGTAATCACCCGCGAGGGAGCCGGTGTGGGACGCGGCGGCCCTCGTCCCCAGACGGGACGACCCCGACTTGACCGCGATCACGGGGACGCGGCGGGTAACCTCCGCGGCGGTCTCCATGAATTCCCTCCCCCGCTTGATCTCCTCGACGTAGAGGATGACCGCGCGGGTCTCCGGGTCCAGCTCCAGCACGCGGAGGAATTCCACGAACCCGAGGTCGGCCTGGTTCCCCACGCTGACGATCGTCGAGAACCCGACCTGCTCCGGGACGCTCCAGTCCACGATCGTCGTGATGACCGCGCCGCTCTGCGATACGAACCCGATGGGTCCGGCCCTCGGCATGACGGGATCGAACGTCGCGTTCAGGCCAATCCGCGGGACGATGAGGCCGAGGCAGTTGGGGCCCATCACGCGCATGCCGTGGCTCCTCGCCACCTCGAGGATCTCCTCCTCCCTCCGTGCCCCCTCCGCGTCCTCCTCCCGAAAACCGGAGGAGAGGACGATGGCGAGGCGCACGCCCTTCTCCCCGCATTCCCGGACGACGGCCGGCACCGCGGGTGCGGGGATGGCAATGACCGCGGCGTCCACGGGCCCGGGGACATCCTTGATGCTCCCGTAGACTTTCCTCCCCATCAGTTCCCCGTGCCGCGGATTTACGGGGTACACCGTGCCATGGAACGAGAGGAGGTTCCGGAGGACGACGTACCCGATCTTGTTCGGGTCTGCTGACGCGCCGATGACCGCCACGGAGCGCGGCGAGAAGAGCCCGGGGTCGACCTGCCCGGGCTGCGAAACTCTCTCTCGCGGGCGCGGGCCTGCCGGGAAGGCGCGGGCATCGACGACCACGCAGCCCTCGCGCGACAGGAGGAGGGGGTTGCATTCAAACTCGCCTATCGTGTCATCGGAATAGAACGCCCTCGAGAGCGAGGAGATCGCGTGGACGAGTGCCTCCTCGTCCATCGGCGGGCTTCCCCGGAATCCCCGGATGAGCGGGTAGCTCCGCAGCTCGCGCACCATCTCCCTGATCTGCCCCTCGTCCACGGGGAGAACTCTTATCGAGACGTCCCGCAGGATCTCGACGAGGATGCCCCCCGAACCGCAGAGGATCACTTTCCCGAAGGTCGGGTCTGTCTTTCCCCCGACGATGAGTTCGAGCCCCGGCGGGACCTCGGCCTGCACGAGGATGCCATCCACGACCGCGCCGGGAACGCGAACGGGGACCTCCCTCAACAACCTTTCGCATGCCGCCGCGGCATCCTCCGCGGTGCGTATCCCCGTCACGATGCCCCCCGCGTCTGTCTTGTGGAGGACCTGGTCGGAGATGACCTTCAGGACCACGGGGAACCCGATCTCCTCGGCAGCCTTCTTGGCCTCTCCCGGCGTCCTCGCGATCGCGTGCTCCGGGACGCGCACTCCGGCCCTCTCCACCCATTCCAACGCGCGGGAGAGGGTGATTGCCTGCCGGTCGCCTGCCCGTTCCCCTCCTGTTCCCACCCCTGCTCCTCCTCCGGAACGCCGTACTCGATCTCCCCTTGGCGCCGCGTCTCATTACCGTGTCGGATGGCCCGCGAAGGCCGAGGGTCCATGATTCGTACCCGGGGCATGCCCTTCATATACCGTGCCTGCCCCATATCGATCCTGCATGGAGAGGCGAGGAGAGCGCCGGAAGGAGAACCGGCCGGAACGTCCCCCCCGGCGCACGGCGGAGTCCTCCCGGTCCGCTGCCCCCGTGGAAGGCCTCCCCCCGGCCGTCTCCGGGGCGATCGTCGAGTACATAGAGAAGAAGACGGGGAAAAAGTGGGGCGACGAGAGCCTCTTCGAACGCCTCTCGCGGGCAATCGTCGCCCAGAAATCGGAGTACTGGAAGGCGGGGAGGAAGAGGGTCTCCTACGGGAAGGGCTACCAGGTCCTCGGGTACCTCGCGTACCATTTCCCCGTGTACTACGCGCAGGGGATTTACCTGATGCACGAGCTCGAGGAGAGGGGGCTCGTCTTCCCCTCGATGCGCGTCCTCGACGTCGGGGCAGGGCCGGGAACGGTTGCGCTCGCGATCGCGGAGTACGCGGGGAGGAGGGGGGACTTCACCGCGGAGATCTTCCCGGTCGAGAAGTCCGAGGAGTTCATCGAGGCGTATTCATTCCTCGCCGGCCGGCTCTCGCCACCCGGCGGGCCCGTCACGCTCCGCGAGCCGTTGAAGGCAGACATCCTCTCCATAGGACGGGGCGACCTCCCCCGCGACCTCGACCTCGTGGTGTTCCAGAACGTCCTCAACGAGATAACGACACTCACTCCCTCCGAAAAGGGAAAACTCGTCGCGGATTTCGCGGCGGCGCTCTCGGGGAGGGGGAGCGTCCTCGTCGTGGAACCCGCGGACCTCGACAATTCCCTTTCTCTAAGGGCGGTTGCCCGGTCGGCCGCGGGATTCGGCCTTTTTATCCACGCGCCCTGCCGGTTCCTGTGGGGACAGGCCTGCACATCGGACCGGTGCTGGAGCTTCGTCCAGAAACCCCCGATCCGTCCGCCCCCCTTCATGCAGGACCTCGCCGAGGGCAAGGAGGGCTACCGCTTCCTCAACGTCGACATAAAATACTCTTTTGCCCTCCTCCGGAAAGATCCCCCTCCGCCTACCCTGGGTATCCCGCTCACGGCGAGGAAGTACGTGAGGCTCGCGGCACTCGCGCGCCACGTGAACCGGAGGGTGCGGGTCGCCGCGACGGTGGTATCGGGTGACATCGGTGACCGCGAAAACCACGTGTTCGCGGTATGCGACGGGAGCTCCGGTATTCCCGTCTACGCGATCCTCCCGCGCTACCACGTGAGCGAGAGAAACAGGTGGCTCCTTTCTGCCCGCTACGGCGAGATCGCCGAGTTCTCGTCCGTGCTCGTCCGGTTCAATCCCAAGTACGCCGCGTACAACCTCCTCGTCACGAGGGAGAGCAATGCCCGCCCGTTCCTCGCGGCGGGGCGCGAAGAGTCCGGGGAGGGGGAGATTTTTGCCGGCGGGAAGTGACCGGGACGGGCGGTGGCACGAGGCCCCCGTGCCCGCGCGGGCACGGATCCCGGCGAATCCCGCGGCGGGGGAGGGTTTATCCTCCCTATCCTCCATATTGAAAGGTGGAGAGGGAGGGGGAGAGGAGTGTTTCCCGCGGCCGGTCACGCCCCCTCCTGCCCCACCCGCGTGGAAGGGGGTCTAGGGAGAAAGATGCGGCACATCATCTCGGTCAGGGATCTTTCCAAGGAAGAGATAGAGACGATCCTCGACGATGCTGCGGCGATCCAGTCGGGGTCGTACGATCCATCCGCGCTCAGGGGAAAGTTACTCGGGCTCCTCTTCTTCGAGCCGAGCACGAGGACGCGGATGTCGTTTGCCGCAGCCATGGCACGGCTGGGGGGCGACTTCCTCTCGATGGACAGCGTGGAGGCAAGTTCGATGGCAAAGGGGGAGACGCTCGCGGACACCATCAGGGTCGTGAGCGGGTACGTGGACGCGATAGTCCTCCGCCACCCCAAGGAGGGCGCTGCCCGCCTCGCGAGCGAGTTTGCACGGGTCCCCGTCATCAACGCGGGGGACGGGGCCGGGCAGCACCCATCGCAGACCCTCCTTGACCTCTTCACCATCCGGCAGTCCATGCCGCTCGAGGGGATCCACGTGGGACTCCTCGGCGACCTGCGGTACGGGAGGACGGCCCACTCGCTCGCCCACGCGCTCTCCCTGTACAACGTGACCATCCACACCATCACGCCGAAAGGGCTCGAGCTCCCCGCGGGGCTCGCGGGCGAGCTGCGGGACGCGGGGACGGAGGTGGTCGAGCACGACGATATCTCGACGTGCGTCCGCGACCTCGACGTGCTGTACGTCACCCGGATTCAGCGGGAACGGTTCCCGGACGCTGCATCCTACTTCAAGGTCGCCTCGAGTTACCGCGTGACCCCGGAACTCCTCTCCGGCACGAGGGACCACTTCATCGTGCTCCACCCCCTCCCGCGCGTGGACGAGATCGACCCGCGCGTCGATTCCCTCCCGTGCGCACGTTACTTCGAGCAGTCGGCAAACGGCATCCCGGTAAGGATGGCGATGCTCCTTCGGGTGATGGGATGACGCGGAAGAAAGACGCGCGCGACGGTCTCCTCATAAGCCCGATCGAGAACGGGACCGTCATCGACCACATCACGGCGGGGGAGGCGCTCAACGTGCTGCGCATCATCGGGATCACGGGGACGACCACCGAGTCTATCTCCGTCGCGACGAACGTCGAGAGCAAGAAGATGGGCACGAAGGACATCGTCAAGATAAAGAACAGGGAACTGCGGAAGGAAGAAGTCGACCGCATCGCGCTCATCGCGCCCCGCGCCTCGATAAACATCATCCGGAACTACAAGGTCTGGGAGAAGAAGGGCGTGGACATCCCCGACCGCGTCATAGGGATCGTCCGGTGCCCTAACCCGGGCTGCATCTCCAACACGAACGAGCCCATCCGTTCCTGCTTCCTCGTCCAGAAAAACGGGCTCCGGTGTCTCTACTGCGACTGGCTCATCACGAAGGACATCACGAGCCACATCATCTGACCCCGGGGCACGGGGGGGATGAGCCCGGCAGGCCCTCCCTACACCCCTCCCCGCCGCGGGCCCCTCGTTTTCCCCGCGAGGTGGGCCACCGCCTCCTTCCACGCCCTCACCTCGTCGGGGATGACCGGCGTGACCGCGCCCCCCTGCCGGTCGCCGCGCGATTCCCTCGAGTCCTCCTCGAGGTCCCCCTCGATCTCGAGGTAGATCTCCCTCACCTTCCCGATCACCGCGGGATCGGCGTCCCACATGCCCCGCGCGTGGGCCTCGAGGAGCCGGCGTGCCATCTCCTCCATCGCCCAGATGTTGTGTTCCCTGAAGAACTCCCTGTTCTCGCGGTCGAGGAGGAACGTCCGGGCAATATCGTCGAAGATCCGGTCGTCGACCTCCCCCGTCGTCGCGTCCCACCCGAAAACCCTTCCCGTGCGGCGGGAGAGTTCCGCGGCGCCCGCGTACCCGTGGGCCTTCAACCCCTCGATGTACTGGGGATTGAGGAGCTTGGTCCGCACCACGCGCCTTATCTCCTCCGCGAGCGTCCGGACTTCCACGCGTGATGTGTCCCGCGTATCGCCATAGTACGCGGGGACGTCCTTGCCCGACACATCCCTCGCTGCCGCCGTCATGCCCCCGTGCGACGCGAAGTAGCAGCAGCACCCGAGGAGGTCGTACTCGTCGGTAACGACCTTCGAGAACGTGGCATCCACGGTCGAGAGCTGGGAGACGAGGTCCTCCCTCGCCGGTTCGCCGAACCTCCCCCTGCCGTAGGAGTGCCCGTTCCAGTAGATGAACACGTCCGAGAGGTCTGCCGTCGACTCCCACGCCGACGCGTAGACTGCGAGGTTCACGCCCATCCCGTACGTCCCCCTCGGGGCACCGAATATGCGGGGGACGTGCGTGCCGGCCGGCGTGACGGCCCGGAGGTAGTTCCACTCGGGGGGCTCGTCGAGTGACGAGATCTCCCTCACCACGTCGTCGAGTGCCTCGATGCACCCGAAGAAGCAGTCCCGGAGGATGCCGGAGACGCGGACCGTGATGCCGATGCGGGGCCTGCCGAGGCGCTCCAGCGGGACCACCCTGAACCCCTTCAGCCTCCCGCCCTCGTAGGACGGTTCCGCACCGACGAGGGCGAGGGCCTGTGCCATCTGCTCGCCCTCGGCCCACATGATGTCCGATGCCATCCAGACGAGCGCGACGTTCCGCGGGTACGTGCCGTGTTCCTCCCTGTACTTTTCCACGAGGAGGTCCGCGAGGCGGGACCCGACCTTCCACGCGGCCTCGGTGGGGACGGCCGAAGGGTCGATGGAGTAGAAATTCCGCCCCGTGGGGAGGATCTCGATCTTCCCCCGGGAGAGGAGGCCGGATGGCCCGGGCCTCACGTACTTCCCCGCCATGCCGGAAAGGAGGCTCCCCGCCTCATCCGAGAGCTCGAGTCGCCATGAGAGGTCGCGCACCTCCCCCGCGAGCCGGGACAGCCCGTCCACGTCTGTCTCCGCGAGCCTCTCCCCGAGAGCGTGGGCCGCGGCGGCCGCGGGGTCTTTTCCACCGAGCAGCGCCGCGACGAGTTCCACCGCGTACCTATCGATGACTCCGATGAGCGCCGTCTCCGAGGGGGACACGCGCATATCGAGGCCCATGAGGCGCGCGACGAGGTCACGGAGGTGGCCGTCGTGGTCGAGAATGGACGCGATGAACCGTGCCCTCTTTGCCCCCTCCGGTACCGTCCCGAACACGTGCATGCCCTCGGGGATCCGGGTCGAGTAGATCCCGGAGAGGAGACGGTCCAGCCCGGGGAGGATATCGTCCACGGAGGCTCCCGCCGCGGAGGGATCTCCGAGTCCGATCTCGGCCGCGAGCCCTTCCTTCCGGACGAGGTCGAGGATCTGGTGCGAAAGGGCGTGCGCTCTTGCCCCGTCCGTGTCGCGGTATTTCCTGTAGGCGTCCGCGAGCTCCTCGAGCTGCTTGAGTACCCCGTAGGGACTCGTGGGGGCCATGACCGTCTGGAGGTGGTCCACGAGGGTCGCGTGTGCCCTCCGCTTCGCGATCGTCCCCTCGGACGGGTTGTCCGAGTTGTAGACGTAGAGGAGCGGGACGCTGCCGAGGACCGCGTCCGGGAGGCACTCCGCGGAGAGGGCAACCGACTTCCCCGGCAGGAACTCGAGCGTCCCGTGCGTGCCGACGTGGACGATGACGTCTGCCCGGAACACGCGCTCGAGGTAGCGGTACACCGCGAGGTAGTGGTGCGGTGGGGGGACGGCGGGATCGTGGAGGATGCGGCAGACCTGCCCGTCGCAGCGGGACCCTGCGCAGCCCCTCTTCGGCTGGGTGCAGACGACCGCGTTCCCGAGCCGGACCCCGGGGATGACGATCCGTCCCCCGTGGACCATCGCGGGCGGGACGCCGTTTTTCCACTCGCCAGGGGGCTCGCCCCACGCCTCCCTCACCCGGTCCCGGAGTGCGGGCGGGAGCTCGGAGAACCACTCCCGGTACGTTTCGAGGTCGACGAACCCGAGCGCGCCGCCCCTCGCGACGATGTCCTCCACCGTGGTCCAGCGGAACTCGTTGATCGCCCTCCGGCCGAGGATGGTCCGGGCGAGTTCCTCCCCGCTATTTGGCACTTCCACAAAGTACCCTTCCTCCCTCATCCGCGCGAGGATCCGCGCCACCGACTCGAGGGCATCGAGGTGCGCTGCCGCGCCCACGTTCGCCTCGACCGAGGCACAGGCAGAGCTGTTCAGGACGAAGGCTACCCTCTTTTCGCTGTTGGGCTTCTCCCGCAGCCTCAGGATGGCCCTCGCGCGCGCGGCGAGGGTGCGGACCCTCTCGGGGATGGGGTCGTGCCATTCCTGCCCGGAACCCTCCGGCCCGTCCCCCCTCGCGCACCCTACCGGGATCATCCCCGTCATCCCGTACATCTCCGGGAGGATCACGGACCACGCGAGTTCCGTGCTGGAGAGGCCGTCCTGCTTCTCCCTCCACTCATCTCCTGTCCTGTAGTAGACGACGAGTGGGTGGATGACGGGGACATCCAGTTCCGCAAAGACCCTCTCGGGTTCCGCGGCGTCGTGGGAGAGGGCAGAAGACTGGAGGCAGACGAGGAGGTCGACCCCCCTGAAGTAATCCCTGATGACGGCAGTCGAATCCCGGATACCGACCGCGGCATCGCCGGTCCCGGGCGAGAAGACGGCGATGACATCGCAGTCACGTTCGAGTTCCCTGATGAGCCCGTCGACCACGGCGAGATCCCCGTTTGCCCAGTAGATGCGGGAGAAGAGGATCCCGACCGCGTGCGCGTGGTGCCTCCCCCTCCACGCCCAGTACTCGTCGGCAGAGGAGAAGACGCGGGGGGCATCGGGATGGTACGCGCCCTCCCAGAGCTCCGGCGAGGGTTCCGCGAAGGAGATTTGCCTGCCGAGGACCTCCGAGGCGAGGTACCGGAGGAGGTTGACCATGTTTCCCTCGCCGCCGCACGAGAAGTACGCGCTCACCCTCGCGACGACCGCCGGGGGCTGGTTTGAGACGCGCCAGAGGGAGGGATCCTGCCCGAACGAGATGACGGGGACACCCTCGGGGAGGGCGGCGACGACCGTGTCCCAGTAGCTGTCCTGCGTCGGGTGGAGGAGGATGACGTCCGAGCCGGCGAGCGAATCGATGCAGGCGGAGAGGACCTCTCCATCCCGCAACCGGAACGTCGCCCACGCGTTCAGCGCGACCCCCTCCCTCTCGGCAGCCTCGCGGAGCAGCGGGAGTTCGCTCCCCCAGACGATGGCCGAAACGCGCACCTTTCTCACGCTCCCACGGGTTCCACGGGGACGATGACGGGGATCCCGTCCACCTTCGCGGTCGCGACCCTCACGCCGTAGACATCCCTTATTGTCTCCCCTGTGAGTATCTCTTCCGGCGGGCCGTCCCCCAAGATGCGGCCGTCCTTCAGGAGAATCACCCTGTCGCAGCAACGGGCCGCGATGTTGAGGTCGTGGATGGCCATCAGGACACCCATCTCCCCTTTCTTCGCGCGCGACCTGAGTATCGCCATGATCTCGAGCTGGTGGCGGAGGTCAAGGGCGCTCGTGGGTTCGTCGAGGAGGAGGAGGGCGGGTTCCTGCACGAGCGCCCGCGCGATCGTCACCTTCTGCCGCTCCCCGCCACTTATCTGCGTCACCTTCCGGAACGCGAGGTCCTGGAGCCCGAGGCTCGCCATCGTCGAGGTGACGACCTCGATGTCCCGGTCCGCGACCCCCCACGAGACGTAGGGCCGCCTCCCCATCAGGACAGCCTCGAAGACCGTCATCGCCATCCCGACGGAGAACGCCTGGGGTACGTAGGCGATCAGCCGCGCACGTTCCACCGGTCCCATCGAGGAGACGTCCTTCCCGTCGAGCGTGACCTTCCCCACGGGGGCGAGGATGTAATCGATGCACTTGATCAGGGTCGTCTTCCCGCTCCCGTTCGGCCCGAGGACTCCCACGATCTCCCCGTCGCGGACCGCAAGGTCGATTCCAATGAGGACCTGCCTCTCGCCGTAAGAGAAGGACAGGTTTTCGACTTCGAGCCTCACCAGTACTCCTCCTTCCTGCGCACGAAGAGGTAGAGGAAGAACGGGATGCCGATGAATGATGTCATGATCCCGACCGGGATGATCTGGGGGGCGAGGATGGTCCTCCCGAGCGTGTCGGACGAGAGGAGGATGAGCGATCCCACGAGCCCGGACGCAACGATGAGGTACCGGTGGTCGCCGCCGATGGCGAGCCGGGTGATGTGGGGTGAAACGAGGCCGATGAAGCCGATGGTCCCCGTGAAGGAGATCACGGACGCCGTGACGAGCGAGGCAGCGACCATGTAGAACGTCCTCGTGTGCTCCACCTTCACGCCGAGGCTGTGGGCGACGTGGTCCCCCATGGAGAGGGAATTGAGGTCCCACGACCTCCACACGAGGAGGGGGGTGATGGCACCGACGACGAGCGTCACGAGCGCGAGCTTCTCCCACGACGTCCGCTGGAGGCTCCCGAACATCCAGAAGACGACCGCCTGGAGCTGCTCTGTCGATCCCATGTACTGGAGGAAGGATGTCATCGCGCCGAAGAGGTACATGATGATGATGCCCGCGAGGACCATGCTCTCGGAGGATATCCCCCGGTACCTCGAGAGCCCGTAGATCGCCCCTGCCGCGAGCACACTCATCGAGAACGCGCTCGCGACCACGAGGGTGTCGGAGTAGACCACCGCGGGGAGCACCACGATCGCGAGGGCCGCGCCGAACGATGCGGCGGAGGCGATCCCGAGGGTGAAGGGGCTCGCGAGGGGATTCCGCAGGACCCCCTGCATGACGGCCCCGGCGGTCGCAAGGCCGAATCCCGCCACGATGGCAAAGAGGACGCGGTGGAGCCGGAGGTCCCAGACGATGGTGGATACCACGGGGTTGGATTCGAAGGCTGCGGGCGCGAACCTCGACGCGATCGCTCCTGCCACGTCCCCTATCCCGAACCCCGCAGAACCGGTCGTCACCGCGACGAGGGAGAGGAGGAAGGTGACGAGGATGAGGGCGACGATGAAGAGGACCCTCCGGGCCTGCACGCTGCGGAATGCGTGGATCAGCCCCTTCTCCCCTTTTCCCATCGTTTCCGCCTCTCCTTGGTTCATGGGAGTACTCAGTCCGCGGGATACACGAACAGATCTGGCCGCGCGAGCGCGGGGTCGAGTTTCTGGAACCTCACCAGGTACTCGCGGTGGAGCCCGGCGGGGTCGAGTCTCCCCGCACTCGCCGGGTGGAACCACCGTGCCATGTAGGTGACCCCGATGATGTACTGGGGTCCGCCGAGGATCGCGTTGTGGAGGATGTAAATCCTCCCTTCCCTCGCGGCAGGCAGGTCATTCCACCCCGGCCTCGCGAGGAGGGCCCTGTGGATGTCTGCAAACCGCGTGGCGTTCTGGCCGGAGTACCCCCCGAACACGTACTTCCCGGACCCCGCGAGTTTCACGACAACGTGCGGCCGCCGCGCGACGATGGATTCCGGGTCGACCTCGGGGTACTCGGACTGGCTGTCCGAGAATATGTTCGCGCCCCCGGCCATCGCCACCTTGACGTGGTACCCTGACCCGGGTCCCGCGCTCTTGTAGTCGTTCCACGTCTCGATGTAGACGGGGACGGGCGGCTCTGACCCGACCGCGTCCCTCACGCCCGCGAGTGCGGAGGTGTAGAACCTGTCGAGCTGGTCGAATTCCGCTTCCTTCCCGAAGATGAGGGCGATATTCCGGGCATCCTCGAGGTACGTCTCCGGGCGGTAGCAGTCGAACCGGAAGACGTGCGCCCGGGGGAGCGAAGTCCTCACCCTCTTTTCTATCTCGTCGCACTCGGCCGTGCTCACGGAAGCATACAGGAAGAGCGCGTCGGGCTGCAGGGAGACTATCTTCTCGAGGTCAGGTGCCCAGATCGAGCCGACGGACGGGTACCCGGCGTACTCGGGGAAAAACTCGGGTTTCTGGGCGTTGTACTTGTCGACGGCCACGACGACATCCCTGCCGACGGAGAGCGCCCGCATCGTCTCGAGTGTCTCCCCGTTCATGACGATGATTCTCCGGAGCGGACGGGAGAGGGTGACCGTCCTCCCCGCTGAATCAGTCACTGTCCTCTCCCTGCCGCCCCAGTGGAGGAAGATCCACGCGGCATCGCGGAGGTCATCGAAATCGCTGCCGGAGACCGGGGTTCCCGATTCCATCGTGTCGAGGATGCGGGCAGAGATCTCGCCGCGCGAGATCGCGCCGTCACCGTCCGTGTCCAACGGGAGACCCGCGGAGACGTGTGAACACCCGAGGAGCAGGGTGAGCAGGAGACAGAGGGCGAGTACTGTTGCTTTCACGGGATACCACGCCTCCCCCCGCGTATCTTCCCCGCGACTCCGAGTGCACACGCCACGGCCGCGAGGGACCCCGCGAGCACCGGACTCGATTTGCGGGTGGAATCGCGGTCCCCCTCTCCCGGTGCCGGGGTGTCATGGGGCTGCACACTGCCCGCCGGTATGACGCTGCCCGTCTCTCCCGTCTCGAAGTCGGTCCACGACCCGCTGAGGGCTCTCTCGGGATTCTCCGCTGCCGCAAGCACGTACGTCACGTTCCGCTCGACGAGCGCAACGAGGAATAGTGTCTTCCCCCTCTCCCTGTACTGGTCCGGAGGGAGGGAGACACCGAGTACCTCGCAGCCGTCCGGGAGGAATTCCGCGATTCCTGCAACTGTCTCGTCCGACAGGATGAGTGTGACCCTGTACGTGGCATTCCCCTCGTCGGCCACCGTTCTCTCGACGGTCAGGGCACACGCCTGCGGGACGAAGAGGAGGAACACAACCGCCGTGAGGACTGTCCCCGCTGACCAGCGCGCCATGGCTAGATATGTTCTTGTACTACACAAAAGTGTAATGGTTTTACATTGTCTTCACAGATATTTCTTGCTGAGTGGAAAGTATGTCAAAATAATAATTTTGTATTAATTCTTGTGATTAATTCCTGTCAGGGTGTCAGTGACCCCTGCCCGACGCGGTGCAGAAAACCATCCCCGTTGCCTCGTGCACCCCTGTTCGGAAATACTATCTCCATGGAGGGGGAGACTCTCTTCGTATCCACTCGCGGGGGAAGGAGGACGCATGGTTCCCATCGAGACTTCAGGGCTCACGAAGTACTATGGGGATCTCTGCGCCGTCGACGACCTCGACCTCTCCGTGGGAAACGAGATATTCGGGCTCCTCGGACCGAACGGGAGCGGGAAGACGACCACGGTACTCATGCTGACGACGCTTCTAGAGCCCACGCGCGGGCACGCACGGGTGTGCGGGTACGACGTGCGGGAAGAGGCGCGGGAGGTCCGGAGACAGATAAGCTACGTCCCCCAGGAGATGGCTGTCGACATCAAGCTGACCGGCAGGGAGAATGTCGCCCTCTTCGCGAAGCTCTACGGGATTTCGCGTCGTGACGAGGCGATCGACAGGGTCCTCGAGATGATGGACCTCTCGGAGCGGGCAGACGACCTCGTCAAGACGTACTCCGGCGGCATGCGCCGCCGCCTCGAGCTCGCCCAGGCGCTCGTCCACGAGCCCAAGGTCCTCTTCCTCGACGAGCCCACGATAGGACTGGACGTCGCGGCGAGGAGAAAGATCTGGGAGCATATCAAGGCACTCAGGTCACGGGGGATGACGATCTTCGTGACGACGCACTACATGGACGAGGCCGATGCATCCTGCGACCGCGTTGCGATCCTCGACCGCGGCCGGGTCGTCGCCGTGGACTCGCCTCCCTCACTCCGGGCCCGCATCGGGAAAGGCATCATAAGCGCGCGGGTCACGGGGAGAGTCGCGGGGGATCCCCCCCCGGGGATAGAGATCCTCGGGGAGAGGGAGGGTGGCGAGGTCGTCTTCTCCACGGACCACGGGTCGGAGAAACTCCCCGAGCTCTTCCGGTGGCTCGAGGGCCGGGGGCACAAGGTCCACTCGCTCAGCCTCCGCGAGCCCACGCTCGATGACGTTTTCCTCGCCCTCGTGGGGACGCGGGAGGACGGCTACGGCTTCGACGACCACCGCTTCAGGACGATTCTGCGGAGGAGATGATGAAGGATATCATCTACTACTTCGAGCGCGACATGCTCCGGTGGGTGAGGGGAAGGATCTCGGTCGTCTCTGCACTCATCATGCCCGCTGCCTGGCTCGTCTTCGTCGGCCTCGCGCTCCCGACGACTTTCTCCGAGCATTACATCGACTTCATCACCCCCGGGATACTCGTCCTCACGATGCTCGGCGCTTCCCTTCAGGGGGGCTCGCTCCTCATCTTCGACAAGATCCTCGGGTTCCTCAACAAGTTCCTCGCGCTCCCCTCGTCCCGCGAGAGCATCCTCCTCGGGAAGATCCTCTTCATCACCACCCGCGGGCTCATCCAGGCGACGGTCATCCTCGTGCTCGCGTGGGTGCTCGGCGCTTCCCTCCTCTCCCCCGCGGGAATCCTCCTCTCGTACGGTATCCTCGCGCTCTTCGGGATACTCCTCTCCGCGTTCTCGACGACGATCGCGCTCTACCTCTCTGACCACGACTCCTACGCCGCGTTCAACGCGATGGTGAGCATGCCCCTCTTCTTCACGAGCAGTGCGCTCATGCCCTACGACGTCATGCCCCCGTGGCTCTCGATGCTCGCGTACTGGAACCCCGTGAGCTTCGCGATCGACGCGATCCGGTCTCTCCAAGGGGGGGCGATTGCATGGACGCGCATCGGCGCGCTCGCTCTCCTCGCCGTCCTCGTCGTCGGGTTCTGCATCCACAAGTTCCGCACCATCACCATATGAGGGGAGACGACCTCCTTCCTTCCTCCCCGCGTGGATGCCACTGTCCCGCAGTTGTCGCCCGGGGTAGTCAGAATAAAGGTATTTAATATCATACCTAATAACAAAAATATAAAAAAATTTATTACTACATCCATTCCATACTGGTACGGCGGATATCAGTCGCCTGACATCCTGCCAAAGGCAGGAGGATCCCCGGGGGACCGGGGACTCTGCCGCCTCATGGTCAATGAATCGTTGGAAGGAGGGGGAACCGTGATGCCGGGAACAACTCTGAAGGGTGGTTCCACACTCGACATAAAGAAAGACCGATGCCTCTACTGGGCGCCACGCGGTCCTCCCGGGAGCGCCTATTCCCGTGGAAAAGACCTCTATGCGCACAAGAGAAAGGGGATGACTCCTCTCTACTATCTCCACTACTGGTCGGTGAATCCGGGCGAGAAGGATCGCTTCGTTCCCGTATCGCCGGTAATGGCCGCGCGTTTCCTCGAGGAGAGGGGACTCGTGTGCCCCGAGATCGGCCATCAGCGGGGGGCAGAGATCCTTCGCCGGTGGGGGTACGGCATCCTCGAGGAATTTTGAAAGGAAGGAAAAAATCCGCCGGTAAAGCCATACTGCCCGTCCCCTCGTGGGGGAGAGATCCCCCACTAGAAACCTTTCACCCATTCTCTCGTTCACGTTTTTTTTGCACTGGCCACGGAAAGGCAGCCGCACTCCGCGACTCGAGGGATACCACGCCTGCCTTTCCCCCTCGTTTTCCGGACTGTCAGTTCCTCCGCGGGGCGGGGGGTGTCATCCCGGCCGGACCCTGCACGCGGATCACGACATCCCTCCCGGGGAGGACCTCCCCCTCGAACTCCTTCTCGGCATCCTCCCAGCGGAGTTTCCCCTTCACCGTGCCGATCTGGAGGAAGTCGAAGCGGGCCGGGGTCTCCTTGCCCGTGTCCTTCCCGAATACGTATACCCGGGCTCCCTGCGGGTGACTCTCTATCGTCAGGTTCCCCCACGGGTAAGGCTGGAGGACGAAGTCGACTGTCATGTCGACCGGTTCGCGGGGGAAGTCGACGAGCGTCACGACTTTCCCGGCCGGGACGAACCCGGGGAGGGAGACCGTCACGCGGTGCTGGCCGGGAGAGAGGTTGCCCACCACCGCGGGCGTGCACGTGCCCGTGGAAAAACCGTCGACCACGATGCGGGCGCCGGGGGGAGACGAGGTGACCATGATCGCGCCGGATGCCTCGCCCGCCCGCGCGAGAGTGAAGAATGAACCGTCCGGGACCGAGGGGGGGACCGGTACGGAGTAAAATTTCCCGTCGGAGATAGCCGTCACGAATGGCGTGTGCCCCTCGACCGTGACCCTCGCGGGGAGGGGGAGGAGGGGACCTATCCCGTTGACCGAGAGGAGGGCACCTGCGAAGTCCGAAGAATTGAACGTGATGGTCCGGGAGAACGTTCCACCGGTCGAGAACTGGACGGGCGTGATCTCGCCGGCGCTGACCCATACCTGCCTGCTCTCGGGGGAGAAAGTCGCCTCCTCGAGCTCAACGCGGACGGTGTGCATCCCGGTTTTCAGCCAGTTCGCCACCACGGGCGTCCTTGCGAGGACTCTCCTCCCGTCGATGGAGACGGTCGCGCCACGCGGGTACGACGTGACGTAGATACCCCCCGTCGCGCGCTTCTCTTCCCCGCCGGGGACCAGGTCTCCGGGTGTTTCCAGCCCGCTTCCCGTGCCTTCACCTGTCCCTCGCCCGCCGGGGCTCGAGTCCTCCCCGTCTCCTCCCCGGGGTTCGCCTGCAGCACCCGGAGCGCCCGGTTCGGTGCGGGGGTGAGTGTCCCCTCCCCCGCCAAGTCCCTCCTCGAGAACGATTCCTTCGGGCTCCGGGGCAGCCGGAGGAGGTCCGCGGGGCCCGGGTTGGATTCCTCCTCCTGCTGGGTGAGGGACTCCAAGGAGCGTGAAGATGGCCGAGAAGACACCCTCGATGAGGGTTCCGAGGAACCCATGCCGTTCCCCTGCCCGGGAAAGGTTCTGGGAGGTCCTCGCCCCGTGGGGAGGAGGCACGTTGTCTCTTGCGTACGCGTCCCCACTGCGGGTTGAAACGGCCCTATCCCCGTACGTGACGATGAGGACCGCATTCCTGTTCTCCATGTAGTCTCCCCTGTCTCTCACGGGGATACTCGCGACCTCCGCGGTATTGTCCCTCTCTCTCACCCACTGCGTGACGTCGAGATCGGCGATACTGATCCCCGAGGACCCTCCCGAGAGAGGGTTTTCCCACTCCCCCGTGTTGAAACGGGCCGCGTTCCGGTCATCCCCCTCGCCGGATGCCGCGGTACTCACGAGGACGAGGCGCGCGTGGTCGACCCGCGCGGCGTCCACTTCGCCGGGGAAACGGGCAGTGGTGACCGCTTCGTCCCCCGCGATCCCCGATCTTTGTTCGGCGAAGACGATGTCAGCACCCTCGCAGATCCAGTACGAGACTTCCGGCGCCCGCGGGTTCCCGACGAGCGCGACGAGGACGACACCGTACGCTGCAAATTCCCTGCCCTCTTCACCGCCGTTCCTGACGGCGACGACCCCCACCTCGCCGGGGCCGGCGATCCCCCCGAGGTCGAAGGCGAAGGTCTGGACAGGATAGTCGTACGTGCCCTCGCCTTTCGAATCCGTGTAGACGGCATCAGGCGCGAGCACACGCCCGTTCCACGTGACCACAGGGCGAGCGGGGACACCCTTTCTCGTCCCCGTCTCGTGGCTCCACGTCGTGTAGAGGTAGAGCCTCGGGTGGACGATCTCCCCGCCGGCAGGTAACGGGTCGAGGGGGGGGAATGTCCACTCCGTGCCGGAGGGGATCATCCCGGTATATTCCCCCGAGGCCGAGAGGAAGATCGTCCCGCGGTGGGTTCCCGAACGGTAAAGGGCGAGCTCCGATCCCCTGTACCCGGAACGCTGCCCGGCGGACAGGGGATGGTCCACCCCATCGGCGAGTGTCCCGTTTCCCGGAACACCTGCGGTTCCCGTCCCGGCTTCTCCCGGGCGGAGGGAGAAATGGAGCGCCGCCGTTTCACCTGCCGCCACGAGGACGGCCCGCAGGCCGGGCGCGAGGTACCCTTCCCTTCTCACCTCCACGACGTGGTTTCCCGCGGGGATTCCCGGAATCGTCGCGTTCGTCCTTTCCCCCTTTTCTTCCCCGTCGATGATGATCCGCGCGCCCGGCGGGTCGGACGTCACCGAAAGAGTCCCTGTCTCGTCCCCGGGAATCCTTGCAGAGAGGACTGCGAGGATGATCTTGAAAAACCTCGCGGTATTGTCGTACGTCAGGTCCGAGTCCCTCCCCTTCCGGATACTCTCGGTGACGTCGTGCCGGTCCACTCCCGCGTAGGGACTCTGGGGTCTCCCGCCCGGAAGGGTATCTCCGCAGAAACTGTACTCCGCGTTGCTGCTCGCGAGGTAAACGACGGAAAGCTCGGCCTTTTCACACTCTTCTTTGAGGACCCCCGTGGGAAAGGTCGTCTCCCCGACGTACGATTCGCCGAGGTTCTCCTCCGAGAGTTCACTGTCCGTATCGTGACCCTGATTGACCCAGTAGTGCACTTCATCCTGGTCCCCGTCGTCGTACGCGGCAACGAGGACGATTGCCTTCACCCTTCCATCGAAAGGACCGGTGTACCCCGGTGGCCGCGACGTTTTGACCCTGACCACAATATTCTTCCCGTGTATCCGGTCCGCGACGTCGTACCACAGGAGGTAGTCGCTCGTGACGCGGTTTGCGTGATCGCTGATCCGGACGGGGCCGACCCCCCCCTCCCCCGGGAATGAGTAGGGAGTGCTGAGGATCTCCGTGGCAAGCCTCGTGGAGCCCTTCCCCCCATTGAATTCGATATCTGCCTGCACCGGATAGTTCTTCTGCATGTGCCCGCAGTAGACGACGACGTAGAGGCGCGCCCACAGCACGGCGGTGTGATCCGGGAGGACGAACGTTGCCGTCCCTGTCGTTGCCATGGGAAACTCGCTCCCGGTATACACCCCTCCCGTCACCAGTCCTCCCTTCACTGTCTCGAGTGGGATCCCACCCAGGTAGGGATCTGCCCACGACGGGACGATGCAGGCCACCACGATGATGGTCGCGGCGGCGAGTGCGCGCGGGAACGAACTTTTTTCCATTCTCCCTACCTCCCCGACCGGATTGCATCCACGGGATTGAGACGGGACGCCTTCCACGCGGGGTAAAGGCCCGCGACGAGGGAGAGGACCACGGCGAGGGCAAGGCCCCACGCGAGGAGGGGCCACGTCACGAGTGCGATCTCCCTGTCGAGGAGCCCGGCGAACGCGTCGCCGAACCGCGACGCGATGAACGGACCGCCGACCGTGTTCATCGCGAATGCAAAGGCGATACCGAGCAGGTCACCGCAGAGTCCCCCGATGCAGCCGATGAGCGCGCATTCCACGAGGAACATCCCCATGATGTCCTCCCCTGATGCCCCGACCGCCATCGCGATTCCTATCTCCCTCGTCCTCTCGTAGACGGACGTGATCATCGTGCTCGCGATCATCAGTCCCCCGACGAGGAGGGAGAGCCCCGCGAAGAGCGAGAGGAAAGCGACACCCGTGTCCATCAGGCGGTTGACTGCCTCTACCTGCTCGAACGGGCCGCGGGGCGAAAGGCCAAGTGCCCGGACGCCCTCTGCGACCGAAAACACGCGCTCGAAACCATCCGTCCTCACGAGGACACCGCTGTACCCGCTCTCTTCTCCCCCGAGCGCAACGGCGAGCGAGAGGTCCATGAGGAGGGCCTCGTCGAACCCGTCACCACGTTCCTCCATTATCCCGACCGGGACGACGCGGAACTCCTTGTCGGACGGGCGGCCCGCCGCGTCGTACGTCCTCTTGACGAGGACGAGGGGATCGCCGAGGCGCACACCCTCGTACCGCTGGAGTTTGCGGGCGAGCGATGCACCGAGGACGACACCGTCGGAGGAATTGGAAAAACCATTCCCTTTCTGGTACCGGGCGAGGAGGACCGGTCCGAGCGCTTCCGGGGGCAGTCCCACGACCTGCACGTACGTCTGCCCCCTCGTCGAGAAAGTACCCCTGACGAGCGGGGCAGAGGCTGAGACGCCGGGGATGGCCCCGACGGCCGATGCCCTCGTGGGCGTGACGAGCTGCACGACGTTCCCCTCCACTCCCGGGACGGCCTCAAGGAGGGTGAGATCTGCCTGCGCCCTGATCGCCGCGACCGCCTGCGCCCGTATCCCCTCGCCGAGCGCGACAGTCCCCACGAGTGCCGCGACCCCCACGGCGATGCCTGCAACCGTGAGGGCAACGCGGAGCTTCCGGCGCGAGATTTGGCGGGACGCGAGCCGGATGAACTCGGGGATCCGGGAGATCACGCGACCACCCTCCCGTCCCGGAGCTCGACGCCCCTGTCTGCGTACGGCATGAACTCGCGCTCGTGTGTCACGAGGATTACCGATACCCCCTCCTCGAGATTCAGGCGGCGGAGGAGCGAGAAAATTTCCTCGCTCGTCGATGAGTCGAGGTTCCCCGTCGGCTCGTCGGCGAGGAGGAGGGGTGCGCCGGAGACGAGGGCACGGGCGATCGCCACCCTCTGCTGCTCGCCACCGGAGAGCTGGTCCGGGTAATGGGACGCCCTCCCGGAGAGCCCCACAATGGCGAGGAGCTCTCCTGCCCTCCTCCGCCTCTCCACGGGTGGAACTCCGGAGAATACGAGGGGGAACTCGACGTTCTCAAGGGCCGTGAGCGTGGGGATGAGGTTATACTGCTGGAAGACGAACCCGACCATCCCCCTCCTGTGCGCGACGAGGGCCCTCCTGTCAGAGAAATCGAGAGGTCGTCCCCTGATGAGGACAGATCCGGCAGTCGGTGCATCGAGCCCGCCGATGATATTTAGGAGTGTGCTCTTTCCACTCCCGCTCCTCCCCACGACCGCGACGAATTCGCCCTCTTCCACCGCAAGACTGACACCGCGCAGCGCCTCTATCCCGCCGGGGTAAGAGCGGGAGAGGGAGCGGGCCTCGACGACGGGGGGTGTCATCCCTCCCCCTCCCCGTACGTCACCGAGAGGACCGCGTTTGAGAGCATGAGGTAATCACCGTTGTCCCGGACCTCCACGTGATTGTCTGAGTACTTGAGGTACTGCCTGACCTCGAGCTGCGCGGTTCCGACCTGGCGCTCCTCGTCTGCCACGAAGACATCGCTCCACGACCGGCCGCCGTACCGGGGGAAGAGGATTCGCACCACGTGTCTAAAAAGGGGGGGAAGATCGCCGCGGCCCGGCGTGTTCAGCATGAGAATGTTCATCTCGGGGACATCCTCGCGGGAAAACCCCGCGGACGGCGCGACGAGGAGGAGGCGTGCGGATCGGACTCGTGGGATATCCACCCTCCCGGGGAAGTCCACCCTCGTGGTCGCGAGCGCGGGCGGAATCCCGTAGCTCCTGTAGAGGAGGTCGGCCCCCTCCGCGACCCAGAGGGCAGTCTGCTCCCCGGATGGCTCTTCGTACACCGTGAGGAGTGCGATCCCCTGCACCGCAAACGTCCTCCCGTCCCCCGCGGTGTTCACGATGCACACGGTGAAATTACCGGAAACCCGCACTGGCAGGATATAACTGTCCGTGCCGGAGAAGAAATCGTTCCTGCTCGCGAATCCCTTCGAATCGGCGTACCGCGCGGAGAGGGTGAGCGGGACACCTCCCCTCCCCCCCATCCGGACTTCCATCGTGGGGTACGCGGCTTCGCTGTCGATCCTGCTCCACGTCCAGTACACGTAGAGGCGCTCGAACCGCACAAGGGCACCACCCGGGATGGAGCGGGAGACGGAGGCCATGTACGCCTCTCCGGGCCCGATGGACCCGCTGTACCCCCCGTCCCCCTGCGAGAACGCAAAGCCTCCCGGAAACGTGTCGCGGAAGACGAGGGTGAGCGGCCGATCGCCTGCGTAGCTCGCTGCGACGGGGATGGCGCAGGGCGGAGCGAGGAGGAGCAGGAGGAGAAAGAGGAGTATTTCACGGGAATTCATACGTCCCTTCGATCCTGTTGTTCTCCCTGTTCCTCTCTGCGACGCGCTCCTCCTCGTCGGCGATCACCACGAGTGAATGCCGGCCCGGGACCGCGTGGATCGTAATCGCCTCCCGCACCGTGCCTCCCGACGGGATCCCGGCGACCGTCCACTTCGCGACCCTCTCCCCGTCGAGGGTGACAGTGACCGAGAACGGTGGGGAATCACTCCCCCCTGTGTTCCTGATCTCGACAGGGAGGATGTACTCGACGAGCGGGCTTCCGCCCGCCGGTGCGGCCCACGCTGCCGGCACGGGGACGAGGACTGCCACGGTCGCGACCGCGACGAGGAGTGGGACAGGGCGTCCGCGCCGGGTGCAGAGCCATAGTCCGATTGCTGCCCCGCCGGCGAGCGCGGTGACGGGGAAGGGCGAGGTTGGACGGGCTGCCGCCGCATTCTCCCTGCGCACCGGCTGGCCGAGGGAGACGGCGAGGTCCGCGGGTGTCCCGACCTTCACCGTCTTCTGCGCGTACGCCGGGGCCGCGCCGGGTGCCGTTGCCTCGAGGGCGATTGTGTGCACTCCCTCCGCTGCATCCCACGGGAACGCGACATCCGCCCTCCCTGCCGGCGAGAGGGTGGCACGCGCAGTCCCCGCACGCGTCCCGTCGACGAGGAAAGTGACCTCCACCGGGCCTCCCGGGCTGCCGCCGGCGTTCCATATCTCTGCCGTTATCTCCGCCCTCTCCCCCGCGTACGCATTCCTCACCTCGAGCGAGCTGAACGCGAGTGACGGCGGTGACACTGGTCCCTCCCTCCCCACCGCGAGGACCGCGAGGCACGGGTGGATGTAATCCTCTCCCTCGGGCGCCGCACCCGATGTCATGATGGTGCCGTCCCCGTCGGTATCACGCCCGCGCTCGAAGGTGAGGAGGTTGTCCTCCCGCAGGAGGCTGGCCACGTCGAATGTTTCCACGTCGACGTACCGGGACGAAAATCCCTCTCCCCCGCACGCGTCCATTGACTGCTCGTTCCCGATGTCACGGGTTCCGGCAGGGAGGATTCCCGCGGGGGGAGGGACGCCGAGGTCCACGCCGTTGAAGGCAACGTAATCGGGCTGGCCGCGGTTCGTCGCGACGAGTATGACCGAGAGGTTTGCCCACCGCACCCCGCTAGCCGGCATCCCTTCCAGGGGGATCTCCACCCTGTCCTTCCGCGTCGGGTTCGTGCCGGACCAGCCCTCGCCGTGGAGGTTCTCGTTCCCTTCGAGGACAATGTACCGTGTCGCGTCCCCGCCGTCCGCTTCGACCACCGCGACGACCGCCACGCAGAAGACCCTGCCGTCGATCTTGCTCCCTGCTTCACCCCTGCTCGTCGCGACGCCGATCGTGTTCTCCCCCTGTCTCAAGAGTGCCGTCGCGTCCCGCGCGATCCAGTACACGCCGTGCCCGCTGCAGTACACCCCCTCGGACCGGTCGTCCTGCCCGTAGAGGGGGATCTGTTCCAGCGTCCTGCCGTTCACGGTGATCCGGGCCCATCCCGTGTACCGCTCCGTGCCACCCCAGACACCGCAGTAAATCCTCGCCCACCTCGGGGCGCTGTCGAGTGTGACCGTGCATTCCGCGGGAGGGGCGGTCAATCCGTAGTTTCCCGCGACGATCACATTGCCTGCCACCTCCCCCCGGGCTACCGTCCTGAAGGGAAGTCCCTCGAAGTCGTACACTGCAGAACACGGGAGGACGAGGGTGACGAGGAGAACAACGAGTGCTCCCCGCACCGGACTGGAACGACGAGACATGCGAGAGAATTGGGGGGAGTTGCTATTAAAAATACTGCAATACACCTTGGGTATGATTTTATAAAGAGAAATATTCACTTTATTTTATTTCATAAATAGATTGCATTTCCGGGTTTTATCCCTCCCGGGTCGGTCCCCGTCATCCCGCCACTTCCAAAAATGTGCACCGCGGGTCCACCTCGTGCCGCTGCCCCCGCACTGCATCCGCGCCGAATCCCGCAGGAGCCGTCTTTCCCGCGCCTGCCGATCCCGACAGCGGCGCCTTGGGTCCATGATAAATATTTATACAGGAGAAGGGATATAACCCCCTCCCCAAATCACCATTCAGCCAACCGTTGTAATTGAATCTTATCTCCAAATCCCAGAGAAATTACGAGTCCGAGTAAAAGTACATTCAGGCAGACCGTCTTTTTCACAGATCGCGTCGTATACTTGTGGATCCTCTTCAAACCGAATGCATTTTTCGCCATTTTAAAGACATCCTCGATGAGGGATCTCTTCTCCACGAGTTGGATCTCGTCGCGGAGGTACATCACCAACCGGCGTGCCAGGGAAGTGTATCTCTGGAAGAGCTGTTTCGTATCAGACCTCCCGAAAATCCAGAGGGGAAAATTGAGTTTCCTGAGCAGTTTGGACAATGAAAAGTTCTTCTTTGTAAAAATCATCGGGACGATGCTGAACGCGAAGATTCCCTCCACGTAGTTATCGTACGCGTCGTATCCCTTGTCGAAAACGACTGTATCTCCAATCCGAACGATTCTGCGCCTTTTCAATTCACTCACGATCTCCCGGAAAATGGTGGAGTCGTGGGGAGATCCCGGATGGAGCAGGAAACAGACCGGCCGCAGGGAATGTGCATCGAGTGCGAGAGTGAGTTTGTAGCCGATATAGTGGCCGTGGGTGGGACAATACCCCCACGCGTAGTCCCTATTCTCCAGCTGTTTCTTCGTATACTTTTTCCTGAACCAGTTCAAATCGAGGGTAATCGCGGTTGCATCCACGATAAACGTGTTCCACCCTCGTCTCCTCCTCCTCGTGCAACAGGAATTGAGGATCCCGTTCACGAGGGAGATGAACTGGGTTTCATCGAACCTGCTCAGTGTTTTATAGACTGAATCGACCGTGGGAATCGTGCGAATGTCCAGGAATTTACGGAGTCTCCTGCGATTTACCAATTCCTGGATGACAAAGGAACAATCACAAGAGAAGAACATCGCGGTGAGAACAATCGCGATTGCATCTAAAGTTGCGGGAATGGGCTCAATCTCATTTCTCGCAAATACCTGTTGGGCGGGACGACTGGTGATGAGTTCCAGGACTCGTTCGAGGAGAAACCATTTTGGGTCCTTGCGATCCCCTACCAGAGGGGGATGCATCTTATCACCAAATATGTATTCCCCTCCGAGTACGATCAATTTTACGATTTAATCTTGCGTATTTTTCGATTTAGGGGTTTTTCGAAATGTACTTTTACACCAGGCGCGTGAATCTCCTGTACATTGTGAATTGAAAAGAGTATCATGCGTATCTTTGGTGAGAGAAATGGAGGGGGTTAACTTATAGTAATACACATCAGATATAATATAACACCATATGTTATTACTCCACTCTACCTTCGCCAGAGATCCTCCCCTTCCGGAACTGCCCGCCGCCCCCCTCGTGCCGGTAGCGGGGGATCGCCCTGGCCCCGATCCCCGCCGCGGCGGAAGGGAGTGTGCATTTCCACGTAGGCCAGGCCCTGCTCCACCATCCCGATGTCCGGGACCTCGAGGATCCACGGTACACCCGCCGGGAGCCTCCCGAGGAGAGAGGGGTAGTCCATGCTGCCTCTCCCTGGCGGGAGATGATCGTCGGTGCTCCCGCAGTTGTCGTGGAGATGGACGATGCAAGGGGTCGCCAGCGAGAGGAACCTGTCAAGAACGTTGTTGAGGTGGGCGTGGCCCACGTCGAGGCAGAATGAGAGGCCCCTCCCGGCAATTTCCGGCAGGAGGCCGGTATCCCGAAAGTGGCACATCTCCCACGATCCCATGTTCTCGACCGCGACCCTGACCCCGACCTCCTCCTGGACCCTTGCGAGATCGTCGAGGGAGCGGGAGAGGGCAGACCGCGACACCTCTTCCTGGCCGGGCCAGGGGGAGATCCCGGGGTGCACGACGACGGCGGAAGCACCGAGGTCTCCCGCGCGCTCGCAGACCGCGGAGACGAGCGCGACGGAGGCCATCCGGACCGGTTCGCGGGTGCTCGCGAGGTTGATGTCCGCGGTCGGGGCATGGACAGAGAGGGAGATGCCGCGGCAAGGAGACAGGCATTCCCCGTAGTCGAGGATATCGTGCGCTGCATCCGCGAATATCTCGACCGTGTCTGTCAGTTCCACGATCAGCCCGAACGCCTCCGGGAGTGGCCGGTCAAGGCAGCACCACGTCGAGCAGCCAATTCGCCTCACCGTTCTCTCCCCCCTATCGTCCTGATGATACGGAGCGCGGACGGGAAGTCGGGGACCTCCCGGGCCCCACTTTCTATCAGAGAACGGACGATGCGCTTTGCTTCGCCATCGGTGTAGTCCCATTTTTGGCCGTTCCACGATGAGAATCCCACCAGCACGACGCGGTGGCAATCCACGCGGGAGAGGACCTCGAGGTTCCCGATATTCCCCTTTCCCCACGGGCCCCGCGTGACGATGACCGCGTCGGCATCCGCGACGAGCCCTTCCAGTCTCCTTTTCGAATCGTCGGATATGGGACTGAAAGGGGGTTCCGCGATGCACGGGATACCGAGCGTATCTGCCGCGACGAAGTCGCTGTCGTTGACGGAGAGGACCCCCGCCGTCACGGAAAACCCGAGGGAACGGAGCGCAGAGAGGATACTCGCTCCCTCCCCGCCGCCGCATACGACGTGGACCCTCGTGCTGTCTTCCACGTCACCCGGGAGGGGCGGGATGAGCGAGATAGACGGGCGCCCCGTGAGGGGATCCTCCCGGACGACGGCGCGGATGCCAAATGCCCTCTCGATGTTCTCCCCGGTGAGGACTTCCCGCGGTTCTCCCAACGCGAGGATCCTGTGGTCGTGGAGGAGGACCAACCTGTCGCAGAAATGCGCGGCGTGATTGAGGTCGTGGAAGACCCCGATGACCGTGATCCGGCGCGCAAGATCCCTGACGACCTGGAGAATCGCGACCTGGTGCCCGAGGTCGAGGTGGGCGGTTGCCTCGTCGAGGAGGAGGACTTCCGGTTCCTGCGCGAGTGCCCGGGCGATGATAACCCTCTGCAGTTCGCCCCCGGAGATCTCCCGGGTGGACCTCTCCGCGAGGTGCGCAATCCCGGTCACCTCCATGACCCGCCGCACGGCCTCACGGTCAGCCGGCCTCTCGGCCCCGAGCATCCCTATGTGGGGGTACCGCCCCATCATCACCACGTCCTGCACGGGGAAGTCGAATCCCGGCGCCGTTGCCTGCGGGACCATACCCACCATCCGGGCAAGGTCCCTCGCGGGGTATTCTCCTACCTCCTTCCCTCCGAGGAGGATGGTCCCGCGGGACGGTGCGACGAGCCGGGCGATCGCCTTGAGGAGCGTCGTTTTCCCTGAGCCGTTCGGGCCGATGATGCCAAGGAATGTCCCCCTCGGGGACTGGAGCGATATACCGGACAGGACGAGGTGCGCGCCGTAGCTGAGGTCCACTCCCGAGATGGCTAACACGATTCGCGCCTCCTTCGGAGGAGGAAAACGAAGAACGGGGCGCCGAAGAACGCGGTGACCACCCCAACCGGGACCTCGTTTCCCGCGGTCCGTGCGAGTGCATCGGAGAGGACGAGGAGGATACCCCCCGCCATCATCGACGCGGGGAGGAGGACCCTGTGACCCGGGCCGGAGACGAGCCGCATGATGTGGGGTGTGATCAGGCCGATGAACCCGATGCTCCCCGCGATCGAGACCGCGACCGCGGTGATGAATGCACTGGTCACGAGGAGGGATCTCTTGAGGAGCTCGGTGTCGACCCCGAGCGTGATGGCGTCCTCCTCGCCGAGCGAGAGGATATCCTGCTCCCGCGAGAGGAGGAAGAGGGGAACTGCAGCGGGAACGACGAGGAGGCCGACCCAGACGTCGTTCCACGAGGCCGTCCAGAATCCCCCCATGAGCCACAGGAAGATCTGGTGCAGGGACTCCCCTGCGGTGTACATCGTGAACGAGAGGACAGCACCGAGGAACATCGATACCGCGATGCCGGTCAAGAGGAGCTGTTCGACCCGTATCCGCCCCGCCCGCCGCGAGATCCCGTAGACGAGGGATGCTGCCCCGATGCACCCGGCGAATGCGAAGGGCATGGAATACGCGCCGCCGAGCACGATGATTGCCGTTGCGGCGCCGAGCGCACCCCCGGCCGATGTCCCGAGGAGGTAGGGGTCTGCCATCGGGTTACGGAAGAGCCCCTGCAGCACGACACCCGATGCCGCGAGCCCTGCCCCGACGAGCGCGGCGGAGAGAACCCGCGGGAGTCGGATGCCGTAGAGGATCGTGTCTCCCGGCACACCATCGGAGAGCGAGAAGAAAGGGATACCCGCGGGGCCGACGAGGGTGCACAAGACGATGCTCGCACCGAGGAGGGATCCGAGGAGGAGGATCACGGCTCCCGAACTGCACCGCGCCATTATAGAAAAATTATTTGCTTTAAGTAAAATAATTTTTTCATGTTGCGGGGTGGAGAGGACTGGACCTGATCGTGGGCGGGGGGAGGTACGGCGTGAAGGCAGCACGGTTCCTCGAGGCGGAGGGGACCCAGTACATACTCGTCGATGTTGATCCCCGCTGCCCTGCAGCCACTCTCGTGACGTCCAGGGGTAACTTCGCGCATTTCATCTGCGGTGGCCTGGATGAGGCGTACGACGCGTTCGTCGAGTGCAAACCCCGGCGAATCTTCCCGGCCGCACCCGTCCACGTCGCGGCAGGGATGGTCTCAGCTGCCCTTGGATTCCGGGAATCGGCGCCCGCCCTTTTCCCCGTCCTCTCCCATGTTCCACCCGGACTCGTGGTGGGGACAAAGAGAGGGTCTCTCTTCCTCTCGCGGAACAGGTCGGGCCGGTGCCTCGCCGACTGCCCTGAACCGGACGCGTGCCCTGTCACCCGGGATTCACGGCAAATCCCGGTCCACGCCCTCCTCCGGGAGATCCTCCCCGGTGCGCACATCCTCGAGAGCCGTCAGGTCACGCCCGGACTCGGGGCCATCATGGGCGAGGATCTCGATAGGCTCCTCGCAGAAGTCGGCGACAGGGACCGCGTGGTCATCGGCACAGCGTGCAGGTGCCACGGTGTCGTGACCGCCCTTGAAAGGCCCGGGCGGGAATGGTCATGCAGTGAAATGCGACTGGATTCCGTGGAGCACCCGTGAAAATTTGATTTCCGTATGTAAATACTATTTGAAATAAAATATAAATATAATATTATGAAAAATTCCCATGGTGATTTCCATGGAATGTCCCAGGTACGCGAAGATTAACGAGGAACAACTCGCGGAGATAAGGGCACTCGAGAGGAAGTTGAATCTCGTTCTCGTTGCCTACGAGAAGGTGCCGGCTTACAAGAAGCTCACCCCCGGAGAGCTCGCCCGCATCAGGGCCCTTGAGAGTGAGACGGGGTCGATACTGGTCGCGTACGAGGCCTGACATTCCCTGTGCCGGAAAACGGGGAAACAACGCGACGGACGAATTTCCGTTCGGACTGAGTGGAGTCTGTACCTTTCCAGTCGCGTGGGTGCGGCACGTGCACTTACCGACGAGACGGCGGATTGGCAGGTCCCCTCGAGGTATTGTCAAAAACGAATTTACCCTCCCGCGTGCGAGCCGACCAGGGAAGCGAGGGGAGACTCACTCCCCCTTCCTTCCCAGCCGTTCCTTCTCCTTCTCGATCACCCACACCACGAAGTCGTCGACTGATGAGAAGGGACCCCCGGGAACAGGGACCGGATCTCCCCTCCTCGTGTCGAGGAACGAGAGGGCTGCACTGTCCCCCGGCCGGTAGGAATACCTGACTTCGAAGGCGGGTTCCGGCCCCCTTATCGTCGGGTGCCTCGCCCTCCCGAACGCGAGGGCGACGGCCCATTCCTCCTCGCGGATGTCCACGTACACCGTCGCGAGGATGACGCCGCCGGGGGCTGTCACCGCGGTTGCCGACTCGAACGATTCCACGGCACTCTTCACTTTGCCTTTCGGTACGTATCCATAGTAACGTGACATGGTGCATCACTCCGGTTCATTCGCGGGAGTATCCCTCCTTTCTCATGACCGCTGGGGTTTTTCCCATCTCTCATGCGATAATCCCACCTCACTCCCTGTTGCCCCGACCACTCCCCATCCGCAGGGAAATTGCCGCGATTGCTACCAGTGCGCAGACGGGCGCGAGGAACGGGAGGGAGAGGGTTCGTGTCGCCTCCGACGCCGGATCCCCACGGGCATCCTGCTCCTCGTCCACCGAACTGATGCCGGATGCGAACAATTCGAGAGCTTCCACGACACGGGGACCCGCACGGTCCACGATGTCCGAATCGACGAGGAAAACCCTGCCGTTCCGGATAGCCGACACCCCCGCGAAACGCGGCTCTTCCCTGAAGTACCGCGCGATCGCGTCCCCGCCGCCACCCATCCCCGTCCCCGTGTTCACGACGAGCACCTCGGGATCCGCGCTTATGAAGTCTTCTATCCCCACATTCTTCCAGCCTTCGAGGTGCGCGAATGCATTTCTCCCGCCCGCGAGCCGGATGAGCTTGTCCTGGAGCGTCCCGTTCCCGCTCACGTAGATGGGGTTGTTCCATATCACGTGCGCGACGCGCGGGCGGTACTCTGCCCCTCTCGTCCTCACCTCGATCGCGTCGATCCTCCGGCGCAGGTCACCTGTGACTACCCTCGCGTTCTCTTTCGCACCCGTTGCCAGCCCGATGAGCTCGATGTCTTTGAGGACGTCGTCGAGGGTCAGGGGGTGGAGGGACACGACGGGGATTCCGAGGGAACGGATACTCTCCACGACGTCCTTTCCGTTCCCGTACGCCGCGACGACGAGGTCGGGCCGGAGCGCGACTACCTTCTCGATGCTCACCGTGCTGTAACCCCCGACCTTTTGTTTTCCCTTTGCCTCCGGCGGGAAGTTGCAGTAATCCGTCACGCCGACAACCCTGTCGCCGAGCCCGAGCGCGTAGAGGATCTCGGTGTTCGACGGGGCAAGGGAGACGATCCTCTGGGGCGGGGACGGGATTACGACCGTCGTTCCCGTGTCGTCGGTGACGGAGACCGCCGTGCACGGGGGTGACACGGCAAGCAGGAGGAGAGCGAGGTGGAGAATCAGCAGTGAAGTGTGCTTCCTGGACCCTCCGTGCACATTGTTCCGCGTGCTGCCCGGCCTTGCCATGGTGGCCGGGAGTGCCCTCCCACGCGGGGATGAAGAGGTGGGTTGTTGGAGTTTTCTCATTGCAGGACGAACTCTCCCTTCTGGATGACCTTCTGGCTCGCCTTGTCGATGATCGCGTACTCGCACCGCGTGTTCAGGTACGCTGCCTCGCCACCGGCCGCCCCTTTCGGTTTCCACGATATCTGGGAACCGAGCGGGTCGATGCGGCAGTTGTCAGCGTAGAGCATGAACTTGTCCCCCGACGCGATGAAGCCGTCACCCGATCCCACCTCGACGAGGTACTTCGTGGTCCCGGCGGGGAGGCACGTCGAGTCGGGGACGTCGTCTGCGAGCGAGATCGTGTACTTCGCGTCCTGGCTCTGTATCTGCACCGCGATCTCGTTCAGTGCGAAACCGTCACCGCCGGCATGCTCGAAGAGGAGCCCGTTCTTCGCCGTGAAATTGGCGGGGTAATCCGGCTGCCAGTTCGCCGTGTTCGTGTCCTTTATCGATTCGATCGCGGGGCTGACCTTGATGGACGCCTGCGGGGCTTTCCTGCTCTCTCCCGCGAGTCCACCGGCAAACCCGCTGACCACGGCGGCGATGATGATCGTCACCACGAGCATCAGCATCACGCCGACCACGGGCGAGACGGCATCCACATTCCAATCTTCATTCTCATTCCTCCGCTCCGCTGCGTTGTGAAGGGCGGGCCCCTCCCCTCACAACAAAATTTTGTTTGTTCTAAAACTATATAAATTGATCAAATTTTTTTGTTGAAAAACAAAATTATTTTTTTAATCCGCGACGAGTGATCCCGCGGGAGACTGCTCCACTGCTTCGTCAGCCTTGCGGGGGGTTTCCAGTCGCCGCTCGGAGTTCATCATGGAATGGCGGATATGCCAAAAGAGAGGAATGTACCATGAATTTCCGGTGTTCGCCCACGACTCTCGTCATCGAGGGAGATTTCCTCGCCGCGTCCACCGGGATAGGAGGGGGGATTTCAAGGGTCTCCGCGCTCTTCAACCGGACCGTCCCGCGGGACTGGGACGACCCGGACCCCCTCTCTTTCGTCATGAGGGTCGCTGCGGCGGAGGGTATAAGGGGGCCGTTCTTTGGTCTCCTCACCGCGGTCCCGATGGAGAGGCTCGTCGTGTGCCGGTCAGGTCTCCTCGACCTCTTCGTCACGGCGGGAACCTCGGGAGACACGATCAACATCATCGTCGTGTCCCGCGGGGGGATGGCAGAACATGCGCTCCTCGAATCCATCGCGACGATCAGCAGCGCGAAGACCGCCGCGCTCCTCCGTTCGGGGCGGGACTTCATCGCGACCCCGACCGACGCGGTGATCGTGGCGTGCGAGGGGCAGCCCGTCCACAATTACGCGGGGATCGTGACCCCTCTCGGGAGGGGCCTCGTGGAGGGCGTGAAGAGGGGTGTCCCCCTCGCACTCGCCGCCTACGAGCAGAAAATGAGAGGCCCCGTGGAGATCACGCTGTGAAGCGGCTCCATCGCAGCGCGAAAGTCCCGGTCGTGTTTTCCCCTGCTGTGTCCCTTTTTTTGAAATTCCAAATACCTTGCCTCGCACCGGGGAAGTGTGAATACAAAAAATGAAAAAAATATTACCAGCCCCGGGAAATGGGGGTACAGGGAATATGACAGTGGGAGGGGCAGGGTGCCGCGGGGCGATCGCAATTTTCCTCGCACTTTTTGCCTTCGCGGCCATCTGCTGCTGCATCGAGGTCGGGACAGTCGGAGATGAGAGCCAGCCACCCGCTGCACCCCAATCCCCGGGGGGATGGATGCCACCCACACCCGCGGCTCCCCCAGTCCCCGGGAATCCCGGTTTTGCCCCTGCGCCTCCTCTCCCCGCGGCAACACCGCAACAGACCGCCGCCGGCGCGGGCATGGCGGTCTACACGGACCCGATCCCCCCGAGGATCGCCACGAATTTCAGTTTCCGCCCGCTCCCCTCTTACCCCGATTTCTTCCCGCGCCCGTTCGCCTATCCCACCGCGCCGTTTTTCACGAGTACTTACCGGTTGAACTGGGAGAACGTGGGGATACTCGCCCGGCCTTCCGAACCCCCGTTCGTGATCGAGATGGCATTCGAGGCCGAAACGAAGAACCCTTACGATGCCCGGGCAGTCGTGACGGTCCGGAACAACCAGACCGGGGAAATCGTCGCGGAAGAAGGGTACAACGGGGAATACAGCTCCGAGCCGGAGAAGAGGATCGCAATCAGGGAGGCAGGGGAGTACCACGTCAACATCTACGGCTACCAGACCACCCTCACCATCGTCCTCCGCGAGGGCGTCGCGGCGGAAAAAGCCGTTCCCTACGGGATCATTCGGAAACCTACGGCGCCGCAACAGACGGCACAGGTACCGGAGGAAGAATACTGGTGAATGGTTACCTTCCCCTTGAGGGTGCGCGGCGGCCCATGCCCCGGGCTGGTATCGAGGGCGACTACGGGCACGGGACTGTGCAGAGCTCGAGGAGGACCGAGGTATTGTGGAGGATGACGATCGAGTACCAGCCGATGATGACGAGGAGCATCGTGAGACCCGAACCGGGGATCTTCCCCTCGGCCCACATCCCCGCAGTCCCCGCGAGCACGAGCACGAGCCCCTTGAGGAAGAGGTGGAGGTAGTAATTTCCCACGAAAGGTGCCATCACCATGTTGATCTCGTGTCCCCCGAGCGAGAGGATTACCGTCGTCGTTGCGATATCCAGCAAGAAGAGGATGTACACGAAGAAAATGCAAAAAAAGAACGTCTCTTTTATTCTGGTCTCGAGAAAAGACCGGAGAAGGGTATCCCCCGGCCTGGATTCCGCACGCAGAAATCAAGTCCCCCAAGGGATATTGGGGGTACATCCTCGATAAAAATTACTGCCCGCCGCGGGACGCTTCCACCTTTCTCCCCGCGGCAGAACGGTAATTCCCCTCCCGCCGGGAAAAGAAAGTATTTTTTGCATTCATCGTCAATCTGGATAAAAGAAGGGATTTCATGACGAGACTACCTGTCCTTGTTCTCGCGCTCTGCATCCTCTGTGCACTCACCGCCCTCGCGTGTGCAGCCCCGCCCCTCGACGCGATATCTGCCTACAACAGCGGTGTCGACCTCGCGATGGAAGGGAAATTCGACGAGGCCCTCGCATCCATCGACCGGGCACTCTCGATCGAACCGAACTTCACCCTCGCGTGGATCACGAAATCCGGGATACTGAACGTGAAAGGAGAGTTCAACGAGTCACTCGAGGCATCGGGGAGGGCACTCGCACTCGACGAAAACCAGGCCGATGCGTGGACCAACAGGGCGAGTGCGCTCATCGCGCTGGGACGACTCGAGGAAGGTCTCGAGGCGGCCAACAGGGCCATCGAACTCGACCCGCGGCACTCCGAGGCCTGGATAGACAGGGCGACAGCCCTCTCGGGCCTCGGGAGGACGAAGGAAGCAGAAGAGGCGATGCAGATGGCGATGTTCCTCGTGGGAACGCCGGTTACCACTCCCCCGGCACCACCGACCCCCTCGCAAGCCGCACCGCTCCATGTCGCCGCGGTTCTCCTCGCGATGGTTGCCGCGGTACTCCTCGCCCGCGTGGCACGGTAGAGGCAGGACGCGTCGCTCCCCAATACATCTTTTCATTTGCCACTTTCTCCACGCGGTGGACCTTCTCATCCCGTCGTTCCCGGGGGAATCCCTACGGAGAAGGCCAGTCACGATCGGGCAATGAGGCCGCGCATTCTCCCGTGACAGGGCGGGGTGCACACGGGATGTACCCGCGCGCACCAGAAGTGATGCTGAGAGTATCGGTAATCCATACTCCGGACCTGCTTATAAAATTGTATGATGGTCGGGGTTCAATGCACCCCGCGGGGAATCCGGTTCATGCGCGATCCTCCTTCCCCCGGAGCAACCTGCCGTGCTCGTCGATCTCTCCCCTGTAAATACGCGTGCTGGATATCCACTTCCCGTCCTCGGCAAGGACACAGGTGATCTGGTGGATATCGACTTTCGGGAGCCCCCTCTCGTGCCGGAGCACGTTGATCTCCCGGGCGACGGGGAGTGTCTCCTCGCTCACGACGAGCGCGTCGAAGTCGGCATCGAGCGCCGATCCGTACCGGTCATTCAGCGGCTCGATGGAGTACGGCGTGGAGAACCCGCTCGTGCGGATGAAATTCTCGAGGGCATCCTTCCGCTCCTCGTACGGGCGGACGGGGTGTGCCTTCCGCGACGCGAAGGCATCGGTCGTCAGCCCGATGACGACCACCCCGTCACGCCCCGCGAGTTCGAAAGACCGGGTGAGGAGCCTCTTGTGGCCGTCGTGGAGGGGGTCAAAGGTGCCCCCGACCATAACCTTCATTGTCGGGGATTGTGAACTTTTAATGTTATTATGGCTGTTGGTGGGGCCGGGAAAGGCGGGAAGTTCATCGCGCCGACCGCGACGGTTCTCGGCGACGTGGAGATAGGGGAATGCGTCGGGATCTGGTTCGGCGCTGTCGTCCGCGGCGACCGCGACAGGATCTCCATCGGTGATCTCTCCAATATCCAGGACAACGCCGTCATCCACACGAGTGCGGGATACCCTGTCCGCATCGGGAGGGAAGTCTCGGTGGGACACGGCGCCATCCTCCACGGGTGCACGATAAGTGACAGGGTCCTCGTGGGCATGGGCGCGATCGTCCTTAACGGGGCGGTCGTCGGCGAAGATACACTCATCGGTGCGGGAGCCGTCGTCACCGAGGGGGCGTCGATCCCGCCGGGATCGGTCGTCGTGGGCGTGCCGGGGAAGGTCATCAAGCAGGTCACCGAGGAACAGAAGAGGCTGATCGTCCAGAACGCCGCGACATATTGGGAACTCGCGGGGATGTACCGGAATGCCTGAGGTTGTCGTCATCGGCGGCGGCGTGGCAGGTATCCAGGCCGCACTGGACCTCGCGGGCCACGGCATCGATGTCTGCCTCGTGGAGAAGGAACCGTCCATCGGAGGTCACATGGCGATGCTCGACAAGACCTTCCCGACGAATGACTGCTCGATGTGCATCCTCTCCCCCAAGATGATGGACGTCGCCCGCCACCCCCGGATACGCCTCATGACATGCGCGAGGGTGATCTCGGTCAGCGGGGAACCCGGCCATTACAAAGTCACGATAAGGAAGATGCCCCGCTACGTCGACGCGGAGAAGTGCAACGGGTGCGGGGACTGCATCGCGGTATGCCCCGTCGAGGTCTACAACAGGTTCGACGCGGGCATCGGTGTCCGGAAGGCGATCTACAAGCCGCACAGCCAGTCCGTGCCGGACATCGTCGTGAGGGATACCGCCCACTGCATCGAGTGCGGGCTCTGCTACGACGTCTGCGGCAGGGACGCGATCCTGAAAGAGGACCGCGAGGAGGACGTCACCGTCGAAGCGGGGAGCATCATCGTCGCGTGCGGGTACGACCTCTTCGACGCGAGGAGGAAGGAACAGTACAGGTACCTCGAACTCCCGGATGTGGTCACGGCCCTCGAGTTCGAGAGGATGATGAACGCGAGCGGCCCGACGGGAGGGGAGATAAGACGCCTCTCGACGGGGAAAGTGCCGCGGTCGGTCGTCTTCGTCCAGTGCGTCGGGTCGAGGGACATTTCGGTAGGCAGGCCCTACTGCTCGGGGATATGCTGCATGTACGCGATAAAGAACGCGATCCTCCTGAAGGAGAAGTATCCCGGGACCGACGTGACCATCCTCTACATGGACATCAGGGCCTATGGGAAAGGGTACGAGGAGTACTACCAGCGGGCGATTGAGGCCGGCGTGAGATTCATCCGCGGGATGCCCGGCGAGATCCTCGGGGAGGGCGAAGAACTCCTCCTCCGCGTGGAGAACACCGAGACGGGGGAGATAGAGGATCTCCGGCCGGAACTCGTCGTCCTCTCGACGGGCCTTGAGCCCGCGGCGGATTCCGGCGCGATCGGGGAAATGCTCGGGCTGCCGAGGGAACCGACAGGGTTTTTCAAGCCGCTCGACGAGAAGGTCGACACCGTGGCAACCGTCCGGCCGGGCATCTACCTCGCCGGGACCGTCACGGCCCCGCGGGACATCCCGGACTGCGTCGCGCAGTCGGGGGCCGCTGCCATGCGTGCATTCATCGACGCGGTGAGAGACAGGACGTCCCGATGAGAACCGTGAAGGCACTCTGGTGGGACGCTACCACCGGCGCCATCGCCCTGATCGACCAGACAAAGCTCCCGGGCCACTGCCGGGTCGTGAGGTGCAGGACCGTCGACCGTCTCGTGTCCGCGATCGAGAACCTCGAGGTCCGCGGTGCTCCTGCCCTCGGGATCGCGGGGGCCTATGGAGTCGCCCTCGCGGCACGGCGCATCCGGCTTCCGGACCTCGGTCCCTTCCTGCGGGAGCTTGGCCGCGAGGCCGAGCGGATAGCGGCGTCGAGACCCACCGCCGTGAACCTCTCGGTGGGGGTGAGCGTGGCCATGGAGGCCGCCCTGCAGTCTGGTTCGGTGCGGGAGGCAAGGGAGCGGACTCTCGCCGCCGCGGACGCGTTCGCGGAATCGGAGAGCCGCGCCTGCCACCTGATCGGGGACCACGGGGCACCGCTCGTCCCGGACGATTGCTCGCTCCTCACGCACTGCAACGCGGGCGCGCTCGCGTGCGGGGAGTGGGGGACCGCCCTCGGTGTCGTCCGGTCAGCGGTCGCCCAAAAAAAGAGAGTCTCCGTGATCGCGTGCGAGACCCGCCCGCTCCTGCAGGGAGCCCGCCTGACTGCCTGGGAACTCGTGTCGGACGGGATTCCCGTGACCGTGATTCCCGACTCGGCGGCCGCGCTCATGATGCAGCGCGGCGAGGTCGACCTCGTCGTCGTGGGGGCAGACAGGATCACCCGCGATGCCGTCTTCAACAAGGTGGGCACGTACATGCACGCCATCTGCGCCCGGTTCCACGGGATCCCATTTTACGTCGCCGCTCCGGTCTCCACGTTCGACCCGGAGAGGTCTTTTCGGGAGGTGACCATCGAGGAGAGGCCGCGGCAAGAGGTGTCGACGTGCGGGGGGAAGGTCACCGTCCCCGATGGCGCCGCGGTGAGGAACTACGCGTTCGATCGAACCCCGCACGACCTCGTCACCGCGTTCATCACCGACATCGGGATACTCGAACCTCCCCTTGACTGGGGAAAGATCGCGAGGGCAAGGGCCACGGCGAGAGGGACCGCGCGGGAATGAACGTCGCACGCGTGACGCTGGAGGGCATCGTCTTCCTCGTGGGGGAGATCACGCTCGTCATCCTCTTCGGCATCTTCGTCCTCTCCCTCGTCCTCGTCTGGATATCCATCATCTCCATCAACACCGGCAAACTCATATTCCCCCGTTTCGTGAAGGCGGGGATGGCCCTCGTCGAGGGGCTCGCAAAGGCCCTCTTCCGTCTCTTCGGCCTCGAGGACAGCGAGATCCTCACGTTCTTCATCTCGCTGCACAACAACATGCAGAAGAAGAATTTCGCGGAGATCCCCCCCGAGGAGAGGGCGATATTCCTCCCCCAGTGCCTCCGGTCCTCCCGCTGTCCCGCGCACCTCTCGCCGGAAGGTCTCTCCTGCCGGAGCTGCGGCGCGTGCAGCATCGGTTACTGGAAGAAAATCCTCTCCGCGCTGGGTTACCGCGTGTTCATCGTGCCGGGATCGTCGTTCATCAAGAGGATGGTCAGGGCATACCGCCCGCGGGCCATCATCGGCGTCGGGTGCCTCATGGAAGTCAAGGACGGGCTCGAGATGTCCGACAAGATGGGTCTTACCTCCATGGGTGTCGTCACGCAGAAGGACGGGTGCGTGGAGACGAGCGTGGACTGGGACAAGGTCATGGAGGTCGCGATGCTCGGGATCGATCCCGGGAAAGTACCCCCCGAGGTGAGGGAGGCGCTCTTCTCGCTCTCGGTGTCAAAGGAAAAGGGCAGAGGCGGTGAAGACCGCGAGTGAGGCGAACATCGCGTACTTCACGAGTGCCGTTGCATTGGATTGCCTGATGCAACCGGGCGTCCCGCAGGGGAGGGCACGGAGTGCCGCCCAGAGGATGGCGGTATCGACGGCCGCGATCCCGGCAAGGTAAGGCAACCCCCACCAGAGCGCGGGCAGGAGGCTCGCGGCTATCGCCCCGGCGAGGAACGCAAACCCGAGCCGCACGACGGGCTTTATGCCCATCCTCACGGGGAGCGTGGAGGCACCGGCAGCCGCGTCTCCCTCGAGGTCCTCGGCGTCCTTCCAGAGTTCCCGCGCGAGCATAGCGAGGAACGTCACGACCGCGAGGGGGATAACCCGGACGACGGCCCCCGCGCCCGCGCTGGCTGCCCCGAAGACGAAGATCGATGCGGTGAGGTACGATATCGCAGCATTTCCCGCGCCGGCAGTCCTCTTCAGGCTGACCGCGTACCAGACGAGCAGGGCGGAATTCAGCGCAGCGATTGCCACGCAAAGGTAATTCATCGCGAATGACGCGGCGATCCCCGAGAGGAAGAGGGCCGCGGAGTACACCGGGACCGAGGCCCTGTTCACTTCCCCGGATGGAATCGGGCGGTCCGGCCGGTTTATCCTGTCGATCTCCACGTCGCAGTAGTCGTTGATCGCGTTGCCCCCCGCGGTGACGAGGAAGACGACGAGGAAGATCCAGATGTTGGTGGGCTCGAGCGAGCCGGTCGCAATGATGTACCCGATTATCCCGGCAATGCCCGCGACCACGGCATTGAGCGGGCGGACGAGCCTCACGTAACCCGGGAGCAAGTGGATAGAATCTCCTCCTTTACCATTCGTTTCGTCCCCCGAGGGAAAAGGATAATCTTCCCGCGTGGATGACCACGGGAATGGAGGGAGCGGGCGTGGGGGGATTTGAACCCCCGACCTACAGCTTAGGAGGCTGCCGCCCTGTCCTGACTAGGCCACACGCCCTGCCAATACTCATTGCCGATGGGAAGGTATAAGGGTGTCGAACCGCCACGATCACCCGATATGGAATTTACGTGGGCAGAAGAGGGAAATCTGAAATTTTTGATACCTGTCACCGATCCCCGCCACTCCTTCCCACCGGCATCGGCTCCCGTCTTCTACAACCCGCGTATGGAATTCTCCCGAGACGCGACGGTCCTCCTCTGCAAGGTCCTCCCCGTCACCCGGTACCTCGACCTCATGGGTGCGACCGGGATCCGGGGACTCCGCGTCGCGAGGGAGTGCGGGATACCGGTCACGATCAACGACCGGGACCCCGAGGCAGTCTCCCTCATCAGGATGAACAGGGATCTCCTCGGGTTACCCGCCGAGGTCACCCAGTCCGACGCGCACGCGCTCCTCGCCTCGAGGACGTTCGAGACGGTCGACCTCGACCCTTTCGGGAGTCCCGCGCCCTTCCTCGATTCCGCCGTGAGGGGTTGCGGCAGGTTCCTCTTCGTGACCGCGACGGACACGGCCCCCCTCTGCGGGGCGCACAGGAACGCCGGGATCCGCCGTTACTTCGCGTTGGGGAGGAACACCGAGTATCACGCCGAGGCGGGTTTGCGGATACTCGTGGGATTCATCGCGAGGGAGGCGGCACGGTACGACCGCGGGATCCACCCCCTCTTCTGCTACTCGCGGGAACACCATTTCCGCGTCCACGTGCGCCTGCTCCGGGGTACAAAGCAGGCCGACAAGTCCTGCGGGATGGTGGGGTACGTCATGCAGTGTCCCCGCTGCATCTTTCGCACGCACGAAAGCGGGGTTCTCCCGCCACCGGGGGAGTGCCCCTCCTGCAGGGTCCCCCTCGTTCCCGTCGGGCCCCTCTGGACCGGGCCCCTCCACGACGGGGAGGTTCTCGACTCGTTCCGCGCGGCAATTGCCGGGAGCGGGTACAGGCTCGCCCGGGAACTCCAGGCGCTCGCCGCGACGTGCGCGGGAGAGATCGATATCCCGTTCCACTACGAGTACCACCACCTCGCCCGCCACTTCCGCGTCTCGCCGCCCCCCATCGGAGAGGTCATGGACTCCCTCAGGAGAAGGGGCTACAGTGCCTCGCGGGCTCACTTCAGCGGGACAGCACTCAAGACGGATGCCCCCCTCCCGGCCATCCGCGAGGCCATTGCCGGGCGGCACAGGGAGTGACCGCGGCGGCGATGCGGGGGGTCCCGGGAAAGGGACCGGTCCCGATGCCCGCACGGGTTAGGGGTCGCGTGGCGCAACAATACCATTATATCGGGCCGGGGAATCTCTTACATTTATGAAAGTCCTTCTCGTGATCCCCCCGGAGAATTTCCGCGACGAGGAACTCGCGAGACCAGTCGAACTTTTCGAAAAGGAAAAGATCCAATACGATATCGCCTCCACGAGGAGGGGCGAGTGCAAGGGCATGCTCGGCGCCCGCGCGAGGGCGACGCTCACGCTCGAGGAGGTCGATCCCTCTGCGTACGCGGGGATCGTCATCGTCGGCGGGACGGGATCGCCGGTCCACCTCTGGGACAACGAGATGCTCGCCCAGCTCGTGAAATACTTCGCAAAGAACAGCAGGCTGGTTGCCGCGATATGCCTCTCGCCCGTCGTGTTGGCCCGCGCCGGGGTCCTGCAGGGGAAGAGGGCAACATGCTACGATACTCCCCTCTCCACGAAGGAGATGCGAAAGGGCGGCGTCAACCTCTCGGGCGACGCGGTGGTCACCGACGGGAATGTCATCACGGCAAACGGGCCTGCCGCCGCGGGTGAGTTCGCCGCTGCAATCGTCCGCGCCCTGAAGGGCTAGCCTGAACTTCCTCTTTTTCCGTTGCACGGGTTGGATATCGCCGAAGTGGACGGCCTCTCGGTTTTTCTCCCGGAAAGCGTTCGCCTTTTGCACGGGCGTTCCTGCACGCGGCACGGGCACGTCGCGGCAAGCAAAAGGCACCGATGGAAAACCCCGGGGCTCTCCGTGCCGGGAAAACAGGCCGGGTATTTTCAGTGCTCGATGATGATGGAGAGCAGGTCTCCTTCCTTCAGCGTGTGGGAGAGCCCGACCCTCTGGCCAGGATGTTTCACGGAACTCCCCCAGACCCGCGCGTACCTGAACCTGTCCACGAAGTCACGGTGGAGACGGCGGCACACGTCTGCGACGGTGCTCCCCTTCCTGACGATGAGGGGTTCCTCGAGGTCGGCTGCCTCGTTCTGGGGCTTGAGGAAGACCCTGATGAACCCCAGCGTGTCGAATATCATGTCCTTGAGCTCCTCCATGTGGTATCCCGTCTGGGCGGAGATGAGGAGGGGGGGCGAGCCGAACTTTCGCGTGATCTCTTGACTGATGGCCCTGCGTGTCGCCTCGTCGACGAGGTCCACCTTGTTGACCGCCACGAACGCGGGGATGTACACCCTGTTCCCGAGCATCGCGTCGATGATGTCCTCCTGTGTCGCGTTCCCCCGGATGAGGACATCGGCATTCACGATCCTGTTCTCCTGGAGGATTGCCCGGATCTCCTCGATGTCGAGGTCCAGTGCACCGACGTGGTTCATCCTTATCCCGCCGTGCGCGGTCTTCTTGATGGTGATGTCGGGTCTCTCGCGGTTGATGCGTATCCCCGCGTCGTACAGCTCCGAGAGGAGGACGTCGACGTGGGAGGCGTTGTAGATGTCGAGGAGGATCACGATGAGGTCCGCGCTCCTCACGACCCCGATCACCTCCTTCCCCCTCCCCTTGCCCATCGCCGCACCCGCGATCAGCCCGGGGATATCGAGGATCTGGATGCGTGCGCCGCGGTGTTCGAGTGCGCCGGGGATGACCGAGACCGTGGTGAACGCGTAGGCCCCCACCTCGCTCTTCGCGCCGGTCAGGGCATTGAGGAGGGTACTCTTCCCCGTCGAGGGGAACCCCACGAGGACGACTGTCGCATCCCCCGACTTCTTCACCGAGTACCCTTCGCCCCCGCCACCTGCACGCATCGCGCGGGAGACTGCCTCGTCCTTGAGGCGGGCGATCTTGGCCTTCAGCCTCCCGATGTGCTTTGAGGTTGCCTTGTTGTAGGGCGTCCTCTTCAGTTCTTCCTCGAGTTCCCTTATCTGGTCCTCAAGCCCGCTCATCCACCATTCCTATATCAGTGACCCCGCGGCAGGAATATAATTGTGGTTCCCTCCACCCGCGAAATGACACCGGCGGAACGATTCGCGCGGCAAGACCTGGACGAGAGGATGGTGGGAGATTCCCGTGCTCTGCCCTCTGGCCCCCAGCAACAATTTTATGTGTCCAAAAAACCCATGTATTTGGCAGTTGCTGCTATAGTGTAGTCCGGCCAATCATGCGGGCCTCTCACGCCCGCGACTGGGGTTCAAATCCCCATAGCAGCATGGCGACTTCAATTTTCACGTCGATCGTTTTTTCCACGTGCCGGTCATCCACGCGAGCACGCTGGAAACGGGCTTCACGGCACTCCCGTCCCGCTTGCCCGGGAAAATTCCCAACGGAACGGACCGGGGACGAAATCACTGCCGACGAAGATGCCCGACTCGCTGTCTGCCGTCACTTCGAGAGTGTCCGCGGACGCGTTGTAGCGCACGTCGAGGTGTTCCCTCTCGGCCGACGACCCTATCCATAACCTGTCATTCCTCGATTCCCACGAGAATGCCATCGACGTCGCGTAAGGGGGGTCGAGCGACGGTGCGACGAGGTCGAACTGGCCTGTCCCGTTCTCGAGGAAGACGAACCGCATGGCAACCTTTTCCGTGCCTATCACCCCGAAATGCTGCCACGTGCCCACGAAGGGGTTTCGTTCCGCCGGGCCGGGAACGGGGGTGTTGGTGCACCCCGCTGCGATGACGAGGCCGGCGAGGAGGAACGTCGCGGGAAGGAGAGGCACGCGCGATTCCCTGATTTCCATGGATGTACAAGTAATGCACCACGCCCACATAAAACCAGGTGGGGCAGGGAAATCACTCTGGTGGAGGAAAACTGCCACTTGGCCATCTCCAGGTCACCCTGTCCCCCGCGGCGCTGATTGCACACCCGGGGATTAAGTGTCCCGGCGTGAGGCTCCCGGGAAAGAATATCTCGGGCTACCGTGATGTTATATCGTCCGGGGAAGACCGGCCTGCCCGCCGGGCAGGGACGAGCGCACGGAGCGCCCCTGTCCCGGTAGTCACGGTTCCACGTTCTTTCCCGAAAAGGACCGTTCCACCCGCGGTCGAACCGGGAGGGGAAACCGAGCATGCACGAGTTCGTCCTTCTCACAGTCCTCATATCCCTCGTCTTCTGCGCGACGAACGGTTTCCAGGATGCAAGTACCATCGCAGCGACGTTCATCGCCTCCCGGTCGGCAACGCCGCGGCAGGGAATCGTGTTCGTCGCGCTGTGCAACGTTGCCGGGGCGCTCCTCGGGGGGAGCGCCGTCGCGCTCACGGTATCCGGCATCCTCTCGCCGCGCGAGGGCCAGGGGATGGTCCTCGTCATATTCTCCGGTGTCCTCTCGGCGACCCTGTGGAACGTCGTGACATGGTGGCACGGGCTCCCTTCTTCCTCGACACACGGCCTCATCGGGGGCCTCATCGGGGCGGGCCTTGCGAGCGGTGGGCCGGGCTCCATCAACTGGGGGACTTGTGACCTTTTCTCCCCGTCCCCGCGTCTCTCTGGCGTGTGCATGGTCATTCTCTTCCTCTTCGGCTCGGTCCTCCTCGGTTTCGCGGGGGGTTATTCTTCCCGTTCGGCCAGTCGCCTGGCCCTCAGGAACGCGAGGCGGGATGTCAACCGGGCAATAGTCCGCGCGAACTGGTGCGCCGCGGCCGTCATGTCGTTTGCGAACGGTGCGAACGACACGCAGAAACAGATGGGAATCATAGCCCTCGTCCTCTTCTTCTCGGGCATCTCCCCCGTCCTCTCCGTTCCACCGTGGGCGCGGATTTCCTGCGCGCTCCTCATCGGCGGGGGGACGCTCCTTGGCGGGTGGCGCATCATGAAGACTATCGGGCAGAGAATCTTCCGGATCGAGCCCGTCCACTCGCTCGATTCACAGGTATCCTCGGGGGCGATACTCGCCCTGTCCACGTTCCTCGGTGCCCCCGTCTCCTCCAACCACGTCATATCCATGTCCGTTGTCGGCGTGGGAGCGGCGGAGAACCCAAGGAAAGTGAGGTGGACAGTGTGCGGGGATATCATCGCGGTGATGGCGCTGACGATTCCCGCGACGATCGTCCTTTCATTTGCCGTCACGACCGTATTCATTACCCTCGCGGGGTGAGTGCATGGAGACGAGGAGAGGTGCAGGGAAGAGGAAAAACAAGGGGATATTCGAGTTCATATTCCCCGTGGAGCATGACTTTTGCGCGATGCTCTCGGAACAGGCGGAAAAGACGGTCGAGTGCGTGGAGAAATTTGTCCATTGGCTGGAGGCTGGCGGGGGCGTGCACCCCCGTGAACTAGGGGAACTGGCACGGATGGTGGACGCGATGCGCTACGACATGGAGGAGAAGCTCATGGAATCTTTCTCCACGCCATTTGACCGGCAGGACATCTACAGCCTCTCGCGGCAGATGGACTACATCGTGAACTATTCCTTCGAGACCGCACGCGAGATGTGCGCGTTCGGGGTGGAACCGGACAGCGCGATGGTGGGGATGGCCCGGGAACTCCTGCGGGGAACGCGCTTCGTGGCATCCGGCGTCGCCCTGATCGGCTCCGACCGGAAATCCATCGAGGCGATGATAAGGTCCGCGAGGCAGTCCATCCACGCACTCGACGATACCTACATCGAGAGCATGGCACGCCTGTTCCGGGAAGGTGATCCCATGAATGCCCTCCGAAAGAGAGAGGTGTACCACCACATGCGGGACGCGGGGAGGGCACTCCGGGCGACCGTGGACATCCTGCACCACGTGGTCGTGGGAATCAGCTGATGCACGCGTGGGGGATTCCCGCGCCGGACTGGAGTCGACGGTGTCCCGCGATGTCCCGGTGACGTTGTGCCGGAAAAGCACCGGCCGGCCGTTCCAATTCCGCCCTGTATACGCGGGATCTTCCTCCGGGTGCAAATACGGGAGTTTTGAACCCTCCCTATCAATCAATTTATATACTTCCATCCCTATGGTTTTTTGAGGCACGTGTATATGCCAAAGACTGCCAAGAAAGCACCAGCAAAGAAGAAGGCAAAGGCCCCTCGGAGCAAGACGTTTGATCTCCCCATCGCACCCGTGGTGAGGATCGCGAAGAGCACCGGTGCCGAGAGGATAAGTTCAGGCGGCACGAGGGCAATAGTCGAGAAAACAGAGAAATACATCGCGAGTATTGCCCGGAAAGCCGTCGACGCAGCCGCGTCCGAGGGCAGGAAGACGATTCGGGCCGAGGACGTGGAGAAATTCTAGAGGTCGACTCCAAAAATTATTTTTCCATCCGCGGTTCCCCGCGGAACCCGCAGGATCTCCTGCCGTTATAGATAGTTTTCTCCCCCGTGGGAGCACGGGAGCGTGGAGAAATTCCCTGCGCTCGTTCACACGACGACGTACTCCCTCTTGACAGAGAAACTCTCGATTATCCTCTGCGCGTCGGCCTTGTTGCGGGAGTACACGTTCTCCTTCGTCGAGTAAGGGCCCGAGTAGGTGATGATGTACACTTTCCTGTCGAGGAGCGCGTAGTACTGCATGAACCGCTTCGACGGGTTCCCCCTCGAGTCCCTCGTGTAGTACTCTATCCAGTAGGCCTTCTCGCCCGAGAGGACCGTCTGCGCGCTCTTGCTCGTCGCGGTGATCCCGAGCTGCTGTTGGAGTGCCGCGATTTTCCTCGTGAAGTACTCCTCGAGGCCCCCCGTGCCCACGTTGGTATCGACCGAGACCGTGACCGTCGCGGTGTACTCGTAGCACTGGAGGGTCTCGGGGCTGCACGAAGTCTCGACCGGCGCGGTGATGACCGTCACCGACGCGGGGGATGCACCCTCCTTCAGCGTCCAGTTCGGGGGATACTGGAGCGAGAACCGCCACTTCGCGTTCTCGTAGGTCTTCCATGCAGCCCCGCCGGGTTCGGGGGGAGCGGAGACGGCATCTCCCCCCGTCTCTCCCGCCTCCTCGCCCTGCGGGACCTCCCCGAGATCGTCCGTGAGGAGTCCGACCGGGAGCGTTTCGTTCGATACTCCGCTCTCCTCGAGGGCCCGCGCGATCTCGTCGGCGGTGAATTCCCCGCTCCTCTCCGTTTCAGGAGGGGCTGTCCCACTCGTGGTCTCGTTATGACCCGCGTCGGGGAGGGGTGCGGTCGCGTTTCCTCCCGGCAGGGTCTCTCCTTCCTCCAGGAGGGGAGTCACGTTTCCGGGTGGCGGGAATGCCTGGTGGTACGCGTAGAGGAGAGCACGCCTGATATCTTCCCTGTAGGGATCGCTTCCCCCTGCAAGGAGGAAGAAAACGTTTCCGCACAGGGAGATCGCGAGGAGGATTACCAGTAATTTCGTCCTGTCCATGTACCTGCCCGCCGGGGTTGGATCGTCTCGCCGGGAGTGTGGGTACTCCCCCGGTTTTTCACGGTTTCAAGTGTCCCGGGATCAATTCCACGCGACGCGGTAAATGATTTTTGAATGGGAAACCCCTTTTCGGGAAAAAAAGGTTCAATCCTTGATGAGGATGATCCCGAACACGACGAGGAAGAGCCCGAATAGAATCGCGAGTATTCCCACCACACCCTTCAAAAACAGGATGACGTCAGGGAGAAACACCCACACGCCATATACTCCGAGAATCAGGAGGACAATTCCCGCAATGAGACTTGCGATGCCAGTTTTATCCATTTTCCACACGTCCTCTCCTTTGTACAGGAAATTTTCACGGTGGAAGGAGATAAGCATATTCCCCTCGCATCGCCGGGGGCCGTGGAGCCGACCCGGGTTTCACCTGTCTTTGTGAACCCTCTGCAACCCCCCGGGTTTCGGGGGAGTGTTGGGGAAACGGGGTCCCCCGCTCCCCTGTCCCCTTCCCGGCCTCCCCTAGACCACGTTTCCCGGAACCGATTCCCCGCGCGGAATCTCCCGCGATCCCGCAACATTCCGCGGCGGATTCCCGCGGGTACCGGCGTGGTTCAAAAAAAACCAAAAAGGTGGTGAAAGGAACCCGGTTACTGGTCCTGTTTTTCCGCGCACTCCGCGTCCTCGAGCGCGGCGTAAACCTGGCGAAAGATCTCGCGCGTCTCGAGGCCTTCCTCACGCGACAATTTCTGGATTGCAAACCCCACGTGCACGAGGACGAAGTCTCCCACCTTTGCGTCCACGAGGTCGAGGCGGATCTCCTGCTTGAGATCCCCGTAGTCAACCACCCCGATATTCCCGTCGCGGATCTCGATTACCTCAGCAGGAACTGCGATGCACATGAGCAGTGACCCTCCCGGTACATTGTCTCCGATTCATGATAAATGGTGGCCATCCTGAGAATTCTCCGCACCACCGGGATTCCGCATCCCGAAAGGAAGGTTACGGGAATATGCGGGGGATATCCCACGGGTTGCACGCGGAGCAACAGGCTGCACGGGAGAAAGTGGAGGGAATGGCGACCAAGAGCGCCGGGGAAGAGATTTGAACTCTTGAGGTGCCGAGCACCAGTGGCTTTCAAGGCCACCGCCTTTCCGGACTAGACTACCCCGGCATACGTACCATTATTGGGTTCTGTCGTGTAAAAAAACCTGGCCCCAATCCCGCGTGCAAAAAAGGATGCGTTCACGCGTCCCGGGTGCAGCTGCAGAGGAGGGGGGACTTCGCGGGATTCTCGGTAGTCACTCCAAAAATAGGTATTACCGGGTCACTTTCCGCAGGGGGAACAGGAGAAGAGCAGTGAGCAGGGCGGCGAGGGGGAACGGGGACTTCTGCGTGGGTGTCTTCGTGGGTGCAAAGACCGGGGGGATTTCCCTTGCCACGCCGATCTTCTCTGCGCCCTCGACGAAGACCGTCACTTCGCCCCTGTCTGAGAGGAGGTACGGGTAAACCTTCAGGTACACGACGTTCCCCGGCGACTCCACCGTCACTTCCTCCGGTTCGAGCTGCCCCCGCGAATTGACCTTCTGCACGGCTCCACCCTCCCCCGCGTACTCGACGACCCAGTCTATGCCCGGGGAGGTCGCGACCTTCACCCTCCCTTTTATGCCCGTGACGGTGAAGTACGCGGGATTCTCCCCGCTTGCTGCCGCGGTCGCGGAGAGGGGGAGCTCGGTGGGGGCGGGGGTTGCCGGCGTTGCGGGAGCCTCTGCCTTCCTCGTCACATTGAACGTGTATGTCCCTATGTAGCCCTTGTTGTCCGTGAAGCTCACCTCGTACGTGCCCGGCTCGCGGACCTGCACGCTCTGCGAGAAGGACCCGTCAGACGACGTGGGGATGTACAGGGGGCCGAAGACGACTTCGTTCCCGGGTCCTATGACCTCCATCTGCACGCCCGTCCCACGGTTCTTCTGGATCGTTCCCGCGATCACGAGCGGTCCGTCCAGCTCCTGCGTGCGCGGTGACCGGATCGTCACCTCGTCCGACCTGTCGATGACCTGCACGACGCGGAGCGTGACGGAACCCCCGAGGAACGCGTATCCCTGGATGCTCGGAACCTCCACCTTGTACTGGCCCTTCCGAAGGTCTTTCGTGTCGAATACCACGGAAAATTCCTTGTCGGACTGGATCGTGACCGTCTTCCTCTCGATCTCCTCGGTCGTGTACTCCGAGCGGGAGAGGACGATGTCGACGGATATACCCGCGGGAATATTCGATGTCCCGTTCACGACGAGTGGCTTTCCTTTCTGGACGGTCGGGGGTGCGTAGATGCTCAATTCGTACGCCGATGCGACGCCGGCAATGACCATCAGGAATATGCACGCGAACGCGAGGGGACGGGAGACCGTGACCATCTTCACACCGCTCACTCTCGGGTTTTCCCCCTCCACCCGGGTTTACCCAGGGCTTCGACCCTTCTTCCCCCTGAAACGGGGAAACGGGCAGGAAGGTATCCTTCCATTATTCGCGGGGTGGATAGAATAGCCTTCTGGTTCCCGGCACTAATCCCCCCCATGTCACCAGGGAGCACGAGGGGAACGTTCAAGGGGATCGGTCGCCT